>JAJRVL010000002.1 GCA_024277355.1 archaeon | reverse complement strand
TCCAAACCAAAAAAATGCTTTTCAACCAACAAATAACCAGGAATTGTTAAAGTTATCAGAAAAGCTATAAATTCAAACAAAATACCACTTTTTTTATTTAAGTATTGTATTAATTATATCAGTTTAACTTAAAAATAATGATGAGAAAAAAAAATCATTTTAGTTCAGCTAAAAAAAACTGGTTTAAACCAAACTGAAATTTTAAAGCTTTTTTAACTATAAAACCATTTCTTTCTAAAATTAATTTAACTTCATTAATTGAATAAAATTTTTCATGTTCTTTTGCCGCCTCAGAATTAAATAAACCAATTTTAGATCCTAAATCATGAATTAATCCTCCAAACTTTGAAGGAGAAGTAATAACTAACACTGATTTTTTATTCATTATTTTCTTTAAATTGCTTAAAACTTTATTTGGATTCTTTAAATGCTCAAAAACAGCCAGCATTAAAACAGTATTTGGTTTTACATCAAAACATATTTCTTCATTATTCAAATCCAAAACAATAAAAGTAAATTTAGGAAATTTTTTTGATAAAAAATCTATTTTATTCTGGTCTATATCTACTCCAACATAATTTTCTGAAACATGAGATAAACTATTAGCATTACCGCAACCTAAATCCAAAACAGTTCCATTAATATAAGGAAAAACTTTCTTCAGTCTTTGTTTTTCAAGAAAAACAGATAATACGCCATCGTTCATAGTTCTCCAAAAGAAACAATTGCTTCAAAAACTATTTAAAATAAAGCAAAAAGAGAAAAAAAAATTAAAAAGAACTATTGTTTTTTTTCACATAAAAGCATTACCCAAGGAAAAGGGGTTGCAACTTTTTTTATTTCAAAAAACCTGCTGATTAAAGCAATACTTTCGTTTTTATTCCAGAAATTAAGATGCTCCTTATTTTTTCCGATTCTTGAAATATTCTTCAGTCTCAACACATTACACCAACTAAACCAAGGTTCATTTGGAACACTTATAACACAGTATTTTTTAGTTACTCTGTTTAATTCTTTTAGTCCTTTTTTTGGTTCAGATAAATGTTCAAGGATTTCCAAAGCCAAAACTAAATCAAAAGAATCTGCTTTAAAAGGAATCTCTTCAATTAATCCTTTTTTTATAGTCATTTCAGGAGCAATACTTTTTGCTGTTTTTAAGGCATTTTCAGATTTATCTACTCCAAATATTTCTGATGATTTAAATTGATTTTTTAGTTTTTGAATTGTAAATCCTTCTCCGCAGGCTGCATCAAGAACTAATTTAGGTTTTTCTAAATCATTTAAAATTAAGTTTAATTCACTGTAAAAATTATTTAAAAACCAAATTACAACAGGGTTTTTGCTTTTGTATTTCTGCATGTTTTGACTTAATTTTTTCATAATATCAAACTGAATAATAGTATTCATTTTTTTGTTTTTGTTCTTTGTCTTTAATTGAATTAAGCTTGTTTACTCTTGGTCGTCCGGTTTCAGGATCTCTTCGCATAGAAATATTCATTTTTTCAAGAAATAAATTCATTCCTTCATGCATTTCAGAAGGAATATTTCCTTTACCTGAAACAGAAGGAGTTCCTTCAAAAACAATTAACCTGTCAGAAATATAATCAATAAACAATACGTCATGATCAATTACTAAAGCAGTTTTTCCTTTTTTTTCTATTATGCTTCTGATTACTTCAGCTATTTTTAATCTGTCTTCTATGTCAACAAAAGCAGAAGGTTCATCTAATAAATAAATATCTGCTTCTTTGCTTAAACAAAAAGCCACTGCAACTTTTTGTAATTCTCCGCCGCTTAAGTTTTCTAACTGCATTTCCATTAATGATTCAATTGCAAGTTTTTTTCTGAATTCAGAATTAAATACTTCTTTATTTACTTCAGGTAAAGAAAATAATTCATTTACAGTCATTTTTTCTGAAGTTAATTGCTGCGGTTTAAAAGAAACTTTCAAATTAAAATTTAATTTAGTGTTGTCCGGTTTTACTTCTCCGGCAAGAATTCTGGCAAAAGTTGTTTTGCCTAAAGCATTTCCTCCAATTATCCCTATTACTTCTCCTTGTCTTAAATTTCCTGCACTAATAGTTAATTCAAAACCTGAAAACTTTTTTTTGATTTCAGGATATTCAAAAACAGTCTTTGTTTTAACACTTTGAGAAGGAGGCTTTACTTCAAAACTTAATTCTTTTTCTCTAAACTTAATGTTTTCATCCTTCAAAAAACCATTTAAAAATTCATTTATTCCATTTTTAGAGCTTTTAACTGAACTGACAACTCCATAAACTCCGGGAGAACCATAAAAAATATGAATGTATTCACTTAAGTAATCCAGTAAAGCTAAATCATGTTCAATTAACATAACACTTTTAGCTGACTCAGAAAGAGAATTAACTGCTTTAGCCATTTTAAGTCTTTGTTTTATGTCTAAAAAAGAAGAAGGTTCATCAAAAAAATAATAATCTGCCTGTTTCATTGAAGCAGCTGCAATAGCAATTCTTTGAAGTTCTCCTCCTGAAAGAGTTTCAATGTTTTTATCCATAATTTCATTTAAATCAAGTAATTCAGTTAATTCATTTAATTTTTTTCTTTCATCAATTTTTTTTAATAAGTCAATTACTTTTCCTTTAACTTTTTTAGGCAATAATTCAATTCTTTGCGGTTTTAATGAAAGTTTTGGGTTTTCTTTTACTTTATTAAAAAAATTCATTAATTCTTTTCCTTTAAATTTTTCAATAACTTTTTCAATTGAAGGTTTTTCTTTTAAATTACCTAAATTAGGAGTAATTTCTTTTGATAAAATTTTTAAAACAGTGGATTTTCCAATTCCATTTCTTCCAATTAAACCAATAACAGATGATTCTTTAGGAAAAGGAAGATTGTAAATTCTAAAAGCATTTTTTCCAAACTGATGAATAGGAAAATCTAATTCAGAAGGTTTATTTACAATTGAAATTGCATTAAAAGGGCATTTAACAACACAAATATTACAGCCAATACATAATTCTTCTGAAATTTCAGGTAATTCTTTTTCTTTATTTTGAATTATGCATTCTTTATTATTTCTGTTTACAGGACACATTCTAATGCATAAAAAGTTCCCGCATTCATTTGGCTGGCATTTATCATAATCAATTACTGCAATTCTTTTCTTTGAAGCCATTATAATAACAGGATTAAAAAGAATTAAAAAGAATTTTAAGCAGGAAGTTTATATGAAAAAAATTAAAATGGACTTAAAAAACAATTATCTGGAATTAATGCCTGAAACAACAGATGATTTATGGTATTTAGAAAGAATATTAGAACAAGGAGATTTAGTTAGCGGTAAATCTGAAAGAAAAATTAAAGGAGAAGAAGGAAGAAAAGCAGAAAAAATTATTGTTTTTGTTGAAATTAAAGCAGAAAAAATTGAATTCCATGAAAGCACTTATACTTTAAGAGTTTCAGGGCCAATGCAGTCAATGAAACCAGAAGAATTTTTTGAAGCAAATGCATTTCATTCAATTGAAATAGGATTAAAAAACATCATTAAAATAAAAAAAAATCAAATAAAACAGTTTCAAAAAGAAATAATAGAAAAAGCAGTTAAAAACACCGGAAGAAATTCAATTTTATTGATTGTAATAGATGATGAAGAAGCCACAATAGGAGAAGCAAGTGAAAAAGGAATAAAAATTAAAACAACAATTAAATCAGGAAAACAAGGAAAAAGATTCAAAGAAGAAAAAACAAAAGAAAACAAGTATTTTGAAGAAATACTAAAAAAAATTACAGAAGAAAAAAAAGAAAAAGTAATTATTGCAGGACCGGGGTTTACAAAAAATGATTTTGAGAAATTCCTTAAAGAAAAAAATGCAAAAATAAATTCTGTATTTGAAAACCTTAATTCAACAGGCAAAACAGGATTACATGAAATAATAAAAAAAGGAACAATGGAAAAAATACTGCGGGAAAGTTTATTAATAAAAGAAAACAAAAAAATGGAAGAAATAATGAAAGAAGCAAGAAAAGAAAATTCTTTAATTGAATACGGCGAAAAAGAAATACTTAAAGCAATTGAAAAAGGAAGTGTAGAAGAATTAATTGTTTCAGATAAAAAGTTTTTTGAAGACAGAGAAAAAATACAGAAATTAATTGAAAAAACAGAAAACTTCAAAGGAAAAGTAATGATTTTTTCTTCAGAACACGAAGCAGGAGAATACTTAAACGGTTTTGGAGGAATAATTGCTGTTTTAAGGTTTAGAGACTAAAAGAAAAAATATAAAAGGCAAAAAAACATTATACTTAAGTGATTATAAATGATTTTTCCAATAAGTGAATTTCATCTTTTGTTATTAACTATTTCAATGCTTGCTATGCTTATTTCATCTTACTGGATATGGCAGACAAAAAGAAGTTTAGCAGAAAGCAATCTGAATAAATTTGTTAAATGGCTTTCTTTTTCAGTTTTTATTATTGCAGTAAACCTTGTAGTTCATTTTTTGCTTGAAGTAACAGGATTTGTTAAAGGAGAAATAATTGAATACTCAATGTATACTTTATTTATTTTGTCTACATTTTGTTTTGCAAGAGCTTCAATGTATTTAAATGAATTATACAATGAAACAGACTTTATGAGTTTAGTTAAACAAAAAATGCAAAATCAAACCGAAGAATTTTTTGAGGACGCGAAACAATGATTGAATTAATTACAGGAGTAATAATTGATTTTTTAATTGTAATATTAAGTGTTCTTTTAGTCAAAAAAATAAAACCCAATAAAGCTAATTTACTAAATCTTGCTTTTGGGACTTTTTGGATGGGTGCAGCAGCAATATATTTTTTTGCAGGATTAGTAGATTTAAGCGGATTATTTAATTCAGTTTATTTATCAAAACTTTTCTTTATGCTGTCAATTTCTTTAGCAGCGGTTCCTGTTGTTGCATTAGCATTGTTTTTAAGTGCAACTTCATTAAAGAAAAAAAGCATTTTAATTCTTCCTTCAATTTTTACATTAACAGGATTAATTTACATTTATTTTATTTTAACTGTCCCGCTTATAGGGCCGTTAACTGGCTGGACAGTAAAATACTATTTAACTAGTTCAGAAGCATTAACATTAATTCAATATTCAGGTTATTCTGCTTTTACAATGGTTGTATTGCTTGCATTAACTGCATTTAAATCAAGAAAACAAAGTACTTTTATTCAGTTTAACTCAGTTGCATTATCAATGGGATTATTTTTCTTAGGAGGATATCTTGATTTACTTGGAAGTGCCGAATTGCAGACAGTTTTAATAAGAGGACTGATAGTAATAGGCGCATTAATTGGTTATTTTGGTTTTTCACCAAGCTTAAAATTAATGAAGTTTTTCCATAAATGGATTTAATTCTTTAAATGCATTTCAAGCCATTTAACTTTTTTATCTAAAATTAATTTTTTTATTTTTTTTTGTTTTTCAGATAACGAAGAAGTATTTGACTTAAATTCACAAAAAACAACTGAATCATCATTAAAAGCTACTCCGTCAACAGGACTTCCTAAAAAACGGAAAGAAGACGAATCAAAAGGAAAATCATCTGAAAAAGGAATCCATTGTTCAGTTAACTTTCCATATTTAACGCTTTGAGATTTTTTTAAAAAAGATAATTCATCAAACTTTTCTTTTAAATTAGAATATTTAGAGAAAAAGAAATACAATAAAATAAGAGAAATCAAAAGCAAAAAAAATAAAATTAATTCAATCATTTAAACCAAAAATAATAGAAAGAAAGAAAATAAAAAAAGAAAGCATTAATTGAATTCTTCAAAATCTGCTTCTCTTTTCAGGTCTTCTGCTACATGCTTAAAAGTTATTTTTCCATTATAAGTGTTTAAGCCTTTAGCAAAATTCTTGTTTTCTTTTAAGTATTCAATTACTCCTTTTTCTGCAATTTTAGTCAAAAAAGGAAAAGTACTGTTATTTAAGGCATAAGTTGACTGTCTTGACGCCTGTCCAGGCATATTAGTAATACAGCAGAAAATTTTTCCTTCTAATTCATAAATTGGATCAGAATGAGAAGTAGGCTTTGAACCCCAAATGCATCCGCCTTGATCAATTGAAATATCAACTATAACAGAACCATTTTTCATTGATTTAATTTGTTCTTCTGAAACAACTCTCGGCGCTTTAGCACCTGCAATTAAAACAGCTCCAACTAATAAATCAGAGTTTCTTACCTGTTCTGAAAAATCTCCAGCAGAATTACTTATAATTTTTATGTTATCAGTTTTTCCTAATTCGCTGTCAAAAAATTTTTTTAATGCTTCAGCTCTTTCAGGAGATTTTTCAACTACAACAACATTAGACCCCATTCCTGCAGCAGTCCTTGCAGCAGTTCTTCCTGCAATTCCTCCTCCAACAACCAAAACATTAGAAGAAGAAACTCCATCAACTTTCCCTAAAGTAACTCCTATGCCATGATATTTTCTCTGCAAATATTGTGCACCATATTGAATAGATAAAATTCCTGCAACTTCACTCATTGGTTTAAGACAAGGCAAAAAACCATTTTCATCTTCAATTGTTTCATAAGCAATAGCAGTAATATTATTTTTAATTAACACTTCAGTTAACTGAGGATCAACTCCGGATAAATGAAGGTAAGTGTAAAGGGTTTTTCCTTTCATTAATTCAAGTAATTTGTATTCTTTTGTTACTGGCTCTTTTACTTTAACTAATACATCTGCATTTTTTGCAATTTCTTCTTCTGAATCAACTATTTTTGCGCCTTGATCTGAATAATCTTCATCAGAAAAACCAGAATTAATTCCTGCTGATTTCTGTACCCAGACTTCATGACCTAAATCAATTAAAGATTTAACATTTTCAGGGATTAACCCTACTCTGTTTTCATTGTCTTTAACTTCTTTTAAAGTTGCAATAATCATTCAAAAACCCTCCATAATAAAAAAAGTTCATAATTTTTATGAAAAATAGTTTGGATTAATTTAAATACCTTTGCTTACGTCTTTTGCCACATAAGGGCCTTTATTTTTATAACCTAAATTCCAGTAATATTCTCTTGCACCAATCCCTGAAATAACAATTAATTCTTTATACCCGTTTTCAGCAGTTATTTCTTCTGCTTTTTCCATTAATTTTTTTCCAAAACCTTTATGCTGGAATTCATTTTTTTCAGGAGTTCTGCTTAACTCTAAAGCCTTAGAATAAACATGCAGTTCTCTTATCAAAGCAGTTTTTTTGTTTATTTCTTTTCTAAAAGGATTAGCAGGAAAACGCAATCTGCAAAAACCATATAATGAATTTTTGTCTTCAATTGAAATAAAAAATTCTTTTCCGTTTGAAGCAGCATATTCTTCAACTAATAATTTTGGATTAATCCCAGCTTTAGTTCTGCCGACTTCCCTGCACCTAATGCAATTGCATTCCCAGTTATGTTTTTTCATTTCTTCTTTTACCATTTGTCTTAAATTAGTGTGCTTTACTCCTGCAGAAACAACAGTTGAAGGAATATCCCTTTGAATTCTCATTATTCTTGTATATTTTGGAACAATTGATTTCATTTTTGAAATTAATTTTGCTGCTTTTTTAGTTGAATAAGGTTTATATTCTCCTTTTTTCCATAAATTAAATAATTCAGTATTTTTAATTACAATACAAGGATAAATTTTAAGCATATCAGGCTTGAAATCAGGATTAGAAAAAACTTCCTTGAAAACTTTAAAATCTTCTTTTGGAGTCATTCCAGGCAATCCCGGCATTAAATGATAAGCAAACTTAAATGAAGAATCCCTTAACAAAGAAGTTGCATTAATTACATCAGAAACTTTATGGTCCCGATTAATTTTTTTATACACTTCATCATCTAAAGTCTGAACACCTAATTCAACTCTTGTTCCTCCAAATAAAAGCATATTATTTATTTCTTTTTTTCTGCAAAAATCAGGACGGGTTTCAAAAGTTATTCCAATAAATCTATTATCTGAATATTGTGCTTTTTCTTTTGCTTTTTCTAATGAATTAGATTTAGTTTTATTTACTGCATTAAAGCAGTCTAACATAAATTGTTTCTGATAAATTAAAGGATAAGAAAGAAAAGTACCTCCCATTATTATTAATTCAATTTTTTCAGTTGAATGGCCTGTTCGCTTTAATTGATTAATTCTGTTTGTTATTTGTTTTACTGCATCAAAATTATTTGCAATTGCCCGCATAGTGCTTGGTTCTCTTCCAGTATAACTTTTTGGCGTTAAAACATCCACTAAAGATGAAGGACAATAAATACATCTTCCAGGACAAGGAAGAGGCTTAGGCATTATTGCAACAGAAACAATTCCTGATAAAGAACGAGAAGGTTTAATTGCAAGCAAATGTCTTACTTTTTCAGTTTTTTTTCCTGCAAAAGAAAGAATATCAGGATTAGCCGGAAAATCCTTTAAAGAATATTTTTTTGCTAACTTTAATTTAAATGAACTTAATTCTTTTTTTGAAGAAATTTTTCCTGACAAAATTAAGCCAATAATTTCTTTTGAATACTGTTTAATGCTCATAAAATATCAGTTTTGAAATTATTTAAGAAAAAAGCCGACAAAAGACTCAACTAAATAATAAGGAAACAAAGTAGGAGTAAAAAAAGGAAAACCATACAAAGGAGAAGAATACTTGCTTAACAAAGAAGATTCAACCCTTAATTTTGACTGGAATTCTTTTGTTTCAGCAGAAGAAGAAGATTTTAAAACAAAATTAAATGCTCTTGTTCCATAATGCCTTGGATTAACTTCAATTAAATCTTTTAAAACAGATTTTGGTTCAACCACAAAAGTTTTTTCTTTCATCCAGTAAGAAGTAAGATTAGAAGAAACAGAAATTTTTTGTTTTCCAATTGATTCATTAGAAAAAGTCAATTTATAATTAACAGGAAAATTTACTTCTGCTGTCTGACTTAAACCAGAAATATTAACTGACCATAAATCTTTCCTGACATTAACTAAAGCATTAAATGATTCAGATAACCCTGAAGAAGAATTAAATGCCTTAAAAGAAATATTTTTTGCTCCAAGAGAAGCATCAAAAGGAACATTAATTTTTATTCCTGTATTTTTTTCATAAAAAACTGAATCTTCACTCCAAGAAGAAAAAGAACCAGTTACTTCAACTGCATTAAACCTTTCATCAGAAATAATTAATTCAAACTGCTGTCCGGGAGAAATTTTCCCTAATTCAATTGTTGAATTTTCAGAAACATCAGCTGAAACAGGAAAAACTATTTCTAAAGCAAAAACACCTGAAGTAAATAAAACTAAAGAAAAGACAACTAAAAAAAACTTATTAAACATAATCATTCCTAAATACTATTTAGTCGCAAAGCAAATAAAAAGGTTTATTTATGAAAATACTGGTTTTAAGTGATGTGCATTCAAGAATTGAATCATTAAAAAAACTTCTTGAAAACAAAAAAAGCAGTGAAATTGATTTAGTGGTAATTGCAGGAGATTTAACTAATTTTGGCGGAGAAACACAAATAAAAGAAGTAATAGACGAAATAAAAAAATTAAATAAAAAAATTTTTGCAATTCCAGGAAACCTTGATACAAAAGAAGGCCTTGAATTTATGGAAAAAAAGGGATTTCACTGCATTCAAGAAAAGAAAAATTTAAAGATTATATGTTTATTGGTTTTGGCGGAGCAGTTGAAAGCATTGGAGAAATGATTTTTTCAGAACAAGAAATATATGAAAAACTAAAGTTTTTAATCCAAGGAGAAAAAAAAGTTTTTCTTGTAACTCATTCTCCTCCAAAAAATTGTTCATTAGATAAAAGTTTTTCAGGAAAACATATTGGTTCAGAATCCGTGAGAAAAATAATTGAAGAGTTTTCCCCTGAATTCAGTGTTTCAGGACACTGCCATGAAGCTTTTGGAAAAGAAATCATTGAAAAAACTTTTTGCATTAATGTTTCTTCAGTTAAAGAAGAAAAAATAGTTTTAATTGACACAAAAGAAAAAAAAGTAGAAAGGATTGAATTATGAACAAAGCAGAAACAAGATTTAAAATGATAAAAGAAAGACATAAAAAAACTTTTTTTAAAGCAGTAAAAGAAAAAAAAGCAGATAAACAAATGATTCCATTATGCAGGTATATTTCATCAACAAAAAACTTTTTTACTTCAAGCAGTTGCGCAGGAAGAATACTTCTTCTTGATGTTGGAAAAGAAGGAAACAAAAGAGAAGCCGCATTTCATTCAAAATGGCACAGAAAAGTTAAATTAAAAGAATTAACAGAAGGAATTAACAAAAAACACCAAGAAGAAGAATTATGGTTTAAATTAGATCCATTTATTCTGCATTTAGGAACAAACACCCTGGAAAACGCAGAAAAAATACTTAAAACAACAAGAAAAACAGGAATAAGAAGAGCAGGAATAATGACAGTTGAAGAAGGAAAATTTATTGTTGAATTAATTGGAACACAAGTTATTTCTTTTCCAATTAAAATAAAGGAAAAAGTTTTGTTAAACGAAGAATACTTGAAAAAAGCTCTTGAAAAAGCAAACAAAAAACTTGAAAAAAATTATCTTCAATTAAAGAAATTTGAAAAAATCTGCAGAAAAGAATTAAAGTGAATTACTAAAAAAAAAAGTTCAGAAAAAAAATTGAATTATTATAATTCATTTGAAACTTTTTCTAAAATTTCTGAAGGAGCATAATAATATTTCTGAATTATTTTTTCTACATCAGGATTAGCATTAATTCCACTTAAAGTCATCCATTCAATTACTCTCTGCCTTATCTGAATTTCTTTCATTACTTCTCTTTTTGTTTTTGCAGTTAATCCTGCAATTTTTTCAAGAATATGCGAAGGAGTATTAGTTTTTTCTATTATGTCATCTTCTTTTTTCCAGACAAACAATTCACCAAGCAAAGTCTGTTCATCCATTCTGCTTACTTCATTTATTTGCGCTATTCTTCTGATAATTCCTTTTCCCGGAGCATGCATTCTATACTGCACTACAATTACATCAAGCAAAGGCAGCATTATATCAGGCACTTTCATAGGCGCACTTTTTAGCCGTGTAATTAATTCTCTTCCATTATTTGCATGAACAGTCCCCATACAACCGCTATGACCAGTATCCATTGCAGTAAATAAAGTCTGTGCTTCAGGTCCACGCACTTCACCTAAAATTAATCGGTCAGGACGCATTCGCAAAGCATTCTTTAACAAATCATCCATAGATAACTCAGGTATTCCTGAAATAGGAGGTCTTGCTTCCATCTGAATCCAGTTTTTTCTGCTTCCTAAATGCAGTTCAGTTGTATCTTCAATAGTAATAATTCTATCTTCTTTCCTTATAAAAACAGACAAAGAATTCAAAGTAGAAGTTTTTCCTGTACCACTTCCTCCAGTAACAATTAAATTCATTGGTTCAACACCAAAACCTTCAACTATCATCCACAAAAAAGCAGCAATTTCTGCAGTCATTGTTCCATTATTAATTAAATCAATTATACTTAACGGAACAGTAGAAAATTTTCTTATAGTTAAAGTTGGACCAAAAGGAGTTGCATAAGGAGAAGTTGCATTAGCTCTTGAACCATCCGGAAGCCTTGCATCAAGCAAAGGCTGAGAATCACTTAACTCTCTGTTAACTGTAGCGGCAATACGATAAACAAGCCTTCCAATAAAACCATCTTTTTTTACAGGAATATTTGTTTCACACATACCATATTTTCTATGAAAAACAAAAACATTTTTGTTATAACCATTAACCATTATTTCTTCAAGCCAAGCATCATTCATTAAATGAGACAAAAAACCAAAACCCAAAGTTTTATCCAAAACAAAATGAGTTAATTCTTCTGGATGAACAATAAAACTTAAATGCTTTTTAACTAAAACCAAAAAAGATTTTTTAATTAAATCAAGAGCTTTTTTATCAGGAAGAACATGAAGTAAATTTAATGATTCAATTTCATGAATTACTTCGTTGTTTAAATCATTAAGGAATTCTTTAGACAAACCTAATTTAGAAGACAATTCAGGAATAGAAGCTTTCCTTAAAATAATATTCTGTAAAATTGAACCAAATAATTTTTCTTTATCAGATAAAACAGGTTTTTTAACAAAATAAAAATAATCAGGATACTTTTCAAATATTTCAATTGAATCATAATCATCAACCGGCTTTAAGCCTTTAATCGAAATATGCGTTTTTTCTTCTTTTTTTTCTTTTTCTTTGACTTCACCAAACTTTATTTCTTCTAATTGAGCCATAAAATCCCTTTAATTACAAATAATATTTTTTTAATCACAAGATATATTAAATAACTAAACATAATATTTAATGGTTTCTATGCTAAAACAAAAAATCCAAAAATTAAAAGAAAAAGTACTTGAAAAAATTACTCCAACAAAAAAAGAAATACAAGAAGAAAGAGAATTAAGCAGAGAAATAATCAAAAAAATCAAGTCAATGAAAGGAATTCACTTAGATGCAATATTAGCAGGTTCACTTTCAAGAAATACACATCTAAAAGGAGACAAAGACATAGATATTTTTATTTTATTTGACAAAAAAATTCCAAAAGAAAAATTTATTAAAGAAGGATTAAGAATAGCAAAAAAATTCTCAAAAAACTGGGAAATAGATTACGGAGAACACCCTTATGTTAAAACAGAAATTAAAGGGCACAAAATTGAATTAATTCCTGCATACAAAATTAAATCAACAAAAGAATTATTATCTTCAGTTGACAGAACTCCATTTCATGCAGAATTCATAGAAGAGAAAATAAAAGAAAAACAAAGAAACGAAATACGTCTGATGAAAAAATTTCTTAAAGGAATAAACTGTTACGGCGCAGAACTTAAAACTCAGGGGTTTTCAGGTTATTTAACAGAATTAATAATATTAAAATATTCAACTTTTGAAAATGCATTAAGAAATGTTTCTAAATGGAAAGAAAAAAAAGTTCTTTCAATAACAAAAAAATTAAATAAAAAAGAAGAAAAAGAACTGGAAAACAAATTTTATGGAAACTTAATTTTTTTGGATCCAACAGATGACAGAAGAAATGTTTCTGCAGCAGTATCAAAAGAAACCTACATTAAATTTAAGAAAAAAGCAAAAGAATTCATTAAAAAACCTTCAATGAATTTTTTCTTTCCAAAGCCTGTTAAAATTTTAAGTCAAAAAGAATTCAGAAAAAAAGTTTCAGGAAAAAACATTATTGTTGTTTCAACTATATACAAAAAAATTCATGAAGATGTTACTTTTGGGCAATTAAGGAGTTTTTTAAGGAAATTAAAAAAAGAAATAGAAAAAAATGATTTCACTGTATTAAAAGAAAGATTCTGGAGCGATGAAAAAACAAAAATGCTTTTATTAATTGAAGTAAAAGAAACAAAATTAGAAAAAGAAAAATTAGTTAAAGGCCCTCCTGTTAAAATGAAAGCACATTCTGAAAGATTTAAAGAAAAACACGGAAAAAAAGCAGTAAAAATTAAAGCCCATTTCCATGCTAAAGTAAAAAGAAAACACATTAAAGCAGAAACCGTAATAAAAGAATTCATTGAAAAACAAATTAAAGTTAATTCAGGAAAATTCCTTGCAAAAAGATTCAAAGAAAAACACGCGGTTTTGGCAGGAAAAAATTTAATGAAAATCTATAAAGAAAAAGAAACAAAAGAATTCTTTTCAAGTTACTTAAAGAAAAAAGCTGACTAAAATTAACACAACTCAGCTGAAAGCAGTACATTGTCTCGCAGACAAAACCACAAATGAGCTCGGAGGGAGTCGAACCCCCAGCCTGTCCGTCCGAAGCGGACTGCGCTATCCAGTTGCGCCACGAGCCCTAAAAGCTTTTAAATTTAATACTACAGAAATAATTGAGTAACTGATTATATTTAAACATAAAGTCAGCGTTTTTTGATTAAACTTTTTTCAAAAAAGATTATTAAAGAGGGATTGTAAATGAAAATATGTAATTCATGCAATAAAGAAGTGAATTTTGATTTCACTGAATTCAAATGTCCAAAATGCAGTAAAACAAAAATAATTAGATGCGACAACTGTAAAACAACAACAAAAGAATACAAATGCACTGAATGTGGATTTATAGGGCCTTAAGTGATAAAAAATGGGCAAAATGGTATTAATTTACAGGGTTTCACCTGAAGGAATTGAAGAAACAGATAAAGTAGAACAAACACTAAAAGAAAAAATGCCTTTATTTGGAGAATTAAAAGACATTCAAAGAAAACCAATTGCGTTTGGATTAGAAGCAATAGAATTTGCTTTATTAGTTGAAGCAAAAGGAAATGACGGAATAACAGAAGAAATAGAAAAAGCAATAAAAGAAATTTCAGGAATAAGTTCATTTGAAAATATTGGAATGAATCTACTTTAATTCTACATAATTATTTGTTGCTGCTGGTTATTTTTTTAAAAAGCTCTAAATACAAATAAAACAGATGATTAAAAAAGTAAAATTGTTTAACTGGAAAAGCCATAAAGAAACAGAATTTCAGTTTAATAAAGGAACTAATGTATTAACCGGAATAATTGGAGCAGGAAAAAGCACAGTAATTGAAGCCATGTGTTATGCTTTATTCGGCACTTATCCTGCATTAAATTCTAAATCCGTAAGCTTAAATGAAATAATAATGAATAAACCTAATCAAATGGATGAATCAAAAGTTGAATTAGAATTTGACTACAACAACAAAAATTATTTAATTAAAAGAACAGTTTTTGCAGGAAAAAACTCTAATCAGGCAAAAATATTAGAAGAAGGAAAATTAATTGCAGGACCAAAACCAAACGACGTAAACGAAAAAATAGAAGAAATACTTGAAATGAATTACGATTTATTTTCAAGAGCTGTTTATTCAGAACAAAACCAAATTGACTTTTTTTTAAAATTAAGTCCAATGCAAAGAAAAAAAAAGTTTGATGAAATTTTAGAGTTAGACAAATACGAAAACGCAAGAAAAACAAATATTTCAGTAATAAACAGAATAAAAAAAATAAATGAAGACAAAAAAGACTTAATCAAAAAACATTCTGATTCATTTGATGATAAAGCATTAAAAGAATTAAACCAAAAAAAGAAGAAAAAGAAAAACAACTAAAAGAAACACAGGAAAAAATAGAGAAAGAAAAAAACGAATTAAAACAACACGCAACTGAATTAGAAATACTGGAAAAAAAAGAAAAAGAATTCAAAGAAATAAAAGAAAAAGAAATTAAACTTGAAACAAAAATATCAGAAACAGAAAAAAAAATAAAAGGAAAAGACATTGAAAACAAAGAACCAGAAAACGAAGAAAATAAATTAATTGAATTAAAAAAAGAAAAAAACGAAATAGAAACAAAATTAAGAGAACTTTCTGCAATTAAAGCAGGAATAAAAGCAGAAAACGAAAAAAAAGAATTTCTTGAAAAAGAAAAAAACCGAAAAACCGAACTTCTTTCAGGAATTAACTCAGAAGAAAAAATAAAAGAAAAACAAGAAGAAACAGAAAAAAAAATAAAAGAAATACAGGAAGAAAAAAAAGCAAAAGAAAAAAGAATTGAAGAACTTGAAAAAGAAGTTTTTGAAACAAAAAACGGAATTTTAGTTAACGAAAAAAGAGTTGCTGAATTAGAAGAAAACATAAAAAAATTAACTAAATCAGAATCAGACTGTCCTGTTTGTTCAACAAAATTAAGTCAGGAAAAAAAAATTGAATTAATTAACTCTTATGAAAAAGAAGAAGAAAAAATAGGAATAATAAACAAAGGTTTAACAGAAGATGAAAGAAAAACCATGCTGGAAATCAAAGAAATAAAAAAAACCAAAACAATATTAGAAAACAAAGTTTTTTCACTTGAAGAAGAAAAAAACAAAATTAAAGGTTTAACAGAAAGATTAAATGAAATAAAAGAAACACAAAAACAAATTGAATTAATAAAAGAAAAATTGAATGAAAGCAATTTATTAAAAGAAAAACTGGAAAAAGAAGTAAACGAAGAAAAAATACAAACAAAAGAAAACGAAATAAAAAAAATTGAACAGGAAATTGAATTAATAAAAGAATTTTTTAAATCCAAAAACTGGAAAAAAGAGTTATCAGAATTAACAGAAAAAAAAGAAACACTTGGCTATATAGAAAATGCTTTCAGCAAAAAAAAAGAAATTGTTTATTCAGTTAAATCTTCAGTTGAATTCTCTGAAAAAGAAATCAAAAATACTGCTGAATTAATTGAAAGCATTAAATTAAACATTGAAAAAATAGAAAAAGAAGAAAACAGAATTAATGAATTAAAAAAAGAAACTGAATTACATGAAAAAATTTTATCTGAATTAGCATTATTTAACAATGCCTTAAATGCAACTCAGGCAGAATTAAGAAAAGAAATGATTGACACAATAAATGAAGCAATGGATGACGTATGGAATAAAATTTATCCTTACGGCGATTTTACTTCAGCTAAAATGGAAATAGAAGAAGGAAATTACGAAATAAAAGTAAAAGAAAAAAATGGAAAATGGATCAGGGTTGAAGGAATTCTTTCAGGAGGAGAAAGAAGTGCTGCAGCAATCTGCATCAGAGTTGCTTTTTCTCTTGTATTAACTCAGAATTTAAGCTGGTTAATTTTAGATGAACCAACACATAATTTAGATAAAAATGCAACAGCAAAATTAAGTAAAATGATGAAAGAACATCTTCCTTCTTTAGTTGACCAGATTTTTATAATAACTCATGATTCTGAAATGGAAAAAGCTGCTTCAGGAAGTTATTATGAAATAGAAAGAGACAAAGAAAACGAAGGCAGTTCAATTCCAAAAGAAAATTCAATTAATTAATTACTCTTTTACGCCTTTTCTTCTGCTGACATATCCTGCAATAAGGTTTCTTATTTTCTTTGAAAAACTAAGATCAAAAGAATTAATTATTTCCTTATTTTTTTCAAAATCTCTTGAAAAACCATCATCTTCTTTCATTAAGATTTCAGCTTTAGTTTTTACGCCTTTTGGAACAGATTTACCCATAAAATCACCTAAGGATTAACTTTAGTTATTTCCCCTGAAGGAAATTTTCTTATAACTGCTAATGGAATTTTCTTGTTTTCTAATTCCTTTTTTGCTACATCCAGCATTGATTCTCCTTTAGTTGTTTTAACTAAAGGAGGAGCACCTAAAGCCAGCTGGAATGACCTGGCACTAATTAATCTTGTTGTTTCAAATCTTGTCAAAAATTCATGCATAATAAATCACTTTAATTAACAAATAAAAACCAGAAAAAATCGGTTAAATTATACTTAAAAGTACAGGAAAACAAATAAAAAGCAAACCTTTTAGGGTTAATTCTTTATAGAAAGCTCTGGAACAGGAATATTCTGGTTTTTAGAGAATTCAGTAAGCAAATCAAGAGGATTATCAGAATCAACTAACACACCTTTTTTTGTAATAAAAGAAGGACTTGAATTAGACACTGAAAATTCCCTGAATTTAGTTAAAACCGAAGAAAAAACAGATTTAATTGAATTTGAAAGAACAAAATCAAAAAATGCAGAAGAATGAGAAGATAAATGAAAAGGAACAGAAGAAAAAATTGTTTTTAATACATTTTTATATTCAGAGAAAAAATGAAATTCAGGATTTTTTTCCAGAAACAAAGAAAAAGCAATTCCATTATCTTTAATTGAACCGGATTCCAATTCATTTATTTTTTTATCAAACAAAACTGTTTTTTTGTTTAATTCAGTTAATTCTTTTGAAATAAAACATTCTTTTTTAGTACAGCTCCAAACTAAATTATGATCATTTAAGAAAACTATTTTTTCTTCTTCTTTTAGTTTTAATGCATCATTTAAAGGAATTCTTAAAACATCATTTCTGAAAAAAGGACCTGAAGGAATGTTTCTTAAACGCCATTCATTCATTCTTTTAATTCTTTTTTCTTTTCCTAAAGCCTTTTCATGGAAAAAAGAACTCCAGTCAGTATTAGATGATTCAAAATAAATGGCATCTTCATTGAATTTAACTTCAATCAAAGAAGAAGGAAGAATATTTCTTTCATTAAATTCTTTCGGCTTACAGCAGGAACAATTAACTGAATCAAAACCTAAATTATGAAAAGGAAAAGAAAACAAAACAGGCCAGACAAAAGAAAAATCAATTTCCTTTAATTTCCCTGAATATTTTTTAATAAAACCTGAATCAAATTTTGGTTTTGATTTATTAAAAGCAAAATTATTTCTAAATAAAATTAATTCAATAAAAGAATCAAGCATTGACGATTTAGAAACATTAAGATAATTCAGCTTTAAACATAAAACATTTGAAAGAATAATTTTATTTAAAAAGTTTTTTCCGGAAGTATCAGAAAAAGAAAGCATTTCAGAAACATTTTCTTTTAAGGAATTATAGCTGAACTCAGGTTTTAATTCAGGGAATTCAATAAAACCTTTTTTTTCAAATTCATTATTTTCATTTAATTCAAATCCATCAAAAAAACTCCAGTTCTTTAATAACAAAAACTGTGTTTCAGAAGGAAGTAAAATCCCTTTTTTTTCAAAAAAAGAATTCACTTTTTCTAAAAAAGAAAAATCACTTGAAAAAACTTTAAAGCCATTAGTTATTTTTTCGGTTTTAAGTTTCTTTTTTTTCAGGAAATCAAAAAAAGATTTGTCCAGCAAACTTTTATGAAGAATAATATAAGGAATAAAAGGAAAAGAAATTCTTCTTGTTTCATTTAAGTTAGAGAATTCAACTGAAACTCTTTTCTTTTTTTCAACATATTCCGCATTGGATAAATAAAAGGTATTGGAAGTTAAAGGCATACAAGAAACAAATTTAAGTTCTTTAAAAACAAAAACCCAACTCCTGACTGCCGGTGAAGAAAGCAACAAATATATAAATAATATATAAATAATGTATTTTAGTATATATTTATTAAGTTTAATTGTGTTTTAGTATTATGAATTCAAAAATTTCTGTGTTAATTAATTTTTCAAAAAAAGACATTGAAAAAATTGACAAATTAGTTAAAAATGGTTTTTATGCTTCAAGGACTGAAGCAGTAAGAGATGCAGTAAGATTAAGAATTGAAGAATTAAGCGGTAAAACAAAAAAAGGATTAAGTTTTGAAAAAGAAGATGAATTAGAAAAAGCATTAGAAGAATATATTAATGATGATCCAAGTGCAAAACTAAAAAAATTAGGTTTTTGATTAAGTTAAAAGCAAAAAATTAGATTCTTTTTTTTCAATTAAAACATCCATTATTCTTCTATCAAATAATTCTTTTTCAAAACTGTAATGATAAGAGCCTGCAGAAGAAATAACCAAATTAAATTTTCCTTTTTCTTTTAGAAATTTTTTAAATCTTGCTTTATTCATTGTTAAAAGATTTCCTAAAACAAGACTTTTTACTTCAGTTTCTCTGAAAAGAGTTCTTGTAGGGTTAATACAAACAACTTTAAGTTTCCTCTTAAGTCTGGGGTTTCCCTGTACAAGTTTATCCCAATAAACGCCTGAACCAGAACCTAAATCTAAAATTTTAACTACCTTAACTTGTTTTTCACGATTAAGCAAATTATTAATTCTTGAAAGAAGAATTTTTTTATCACGTTCTAAAAAAGATTCTCCAAAACGACCCCATCTTGAAATTTTAATACATTTATCTATTTTTCTTGCATGTTTTAAAGAATCAGCTAACTTTTTTCTTCTTTCTTTTCCACCTTCAACTTTTTTTAATCCCTGAACAGTTTTAACAAAAGGTTTTCGGGTTTTTCTCCAAAGTTTTCTTAGCATAAAAAATTAGTGTTTTTTTTAATTATTAAAGGAATTGTTTTGCTTCGTCTTCGTTTTCTTTTGCTGAATCCTCAAATTCAATTGCTGATTCTTCCATTGTTTTTTCGTGCTTTGATTCCATTGAATTTCTTTTTCTTACTTTAAAAAATAAAGGAAAACCTGTTGCTTCCCCTAACATTAAAGCTTCACCTGTTCTTAACACAGTAATCATATCTAATGAACGAGAATCAATTCCTTCAGAACTTTCCCCAATATGTTTTAAGTCATAAGGATTAGTTATTCTGAGAATAATATGAGTGTTGCATTGAGATAAAACTGTAGTGCTTAACTGAATCGGCCTCTGAGAAA
The DNA here is from genome assembly GCA_024277355.1 of archaeon. Taxonomy (GTDB): domain Archaea; phylum Iainarchaeota; class Iainarchaeia; order Iainarchaeales; family 1-14-0-10-31-34; genus 1-14-0-10-31-34. Next base: position 84,304 of record JAJRVL010000002.1, on the reverse strand, counting down.
CCAAACACAAAGCAGCACCAAATTTTCTTCCTTCTCTTGCAATAGTTTCAATAATGCTTCTTGCTATTGCCCCTTCTTTTGAAACTTTTTCAGGAACCATTTGATGAGCTTCCTCTAAAATCAAAAAAAACGGAGGAATTGCTTTTTGCCTTCTTAAAACAAAAAGTTTGTTTGCTAAATAATTCACTATAATCTGCTTTTTTTTTAGATTAATAATATCAGAAAAATCAATTATTGAAAGTTTTCCTGATTCAACTAAATCTTCTAATGAAGGAGAATCAGTTTCAGAAAACACCCTCAAAGAATCTAATTCAGCAAACCAAGAACCCAATGCTTTTTCTGTTGCATCTTTTACTTCTTCATCTTTAGCTAACTCTAATTTAATATCATTTAAAGAATAAGGACCTAAACCTTCCTTCATTTTCTGCTGAAGTTTTCTTATAACTCTGTTTAAATCTCTTTTCTGAGGAGCAGATAAACCCGGAAGAATTGAAGCAAACATCCCTGAAGAAAGCCTTGATACTCCAATCTTAATTTTTGATGCTTTAACTAATTTTGTTTTAGAAGAATAATCAGAATAATCTTTTTTTGTTGTTGGTTCAGCAAAAGAAGAATATTCTCCATGAACATCAAGAATTATTGTTGCAACCCTTCCTTGTTCTTTTTTTCTGCTTAAAATTTCTTCTAATAAAACTGAAATAAGATAAGATTTTCCTGCACCAGATTGAGCTAAAACTGCAACATGTTTTTGCATTAATTTAGTTAAATTAATTTTTACATCATTATTATGGTATTCAACTTTACCTAACATTAAACCTTTTTCATCAAAAGAAAAAAATTTCTTTAAGTTTTTTTCAGAAGCAATTCTTACTTTAGCACCAGGAGAAGGCGGAAAAGTTGAACGTTTTGTAAGAGTTTCTGTAAATACTCCTAAAGGTCTTGTTTCTGCTACAAGAAATTCCCATTCAGTTGTAGGAAATTGTTCATGCATGCTTAAACCATTTGATTCAAATTCTTTAACTGAATCAGCTCTTTCAAAATAACGGTTTGTTTTAATTACATTATTAACTAAAGCAATTAACGTTCCCTCTGAATAATCCATTTCAACAAACTGCCCTCTGTGAACTGGTTCACTTGAATCCACAACAAAACTTAATTTTGACGGAGAAGGAGCATCCATTGTTGAAATAACTGTTCCGATTTCTTTTTCCATAAACAAAAAAATGATTATAAGTTATTTAAAGGTTTTCAGTGTAAAACGCCAGTGAAATTTATAAACTTTAAAAAACAAAATAAATTATGAATAAAAATCGAGCTCATTTAACTGTAAGAAGAAGAAATGCAAGAACACAAAAAATGCTTAAACCGAGAAAAGTTGTTTTGGGGCGAAATGTTCTGCCTAAATTTTTTAGATCATTTAATAAAACAATTCCAAGGAGAATTAAATTAAAAACATTTGAATTAATAAAAAGTAATTCAAAAAATTCAGTTAAAAACGCTAAAATTATTTCTCCGGAAAACATTGTTAATGCAGTTAATGTTTTATGGATTGAATCAAAAAAAGGAAAACTTAATTTAGTTGCTGTTTCAAAAAAAATTGATGGAATGAGTTATGCTTCATTAAGAAGAATTGCAAACGAAACAGGTTTAGTTAAAGCAAAAGAATATAACACTAATTCAATTACAATAAGCACTCCTAAAACAACTATTCCAAAAATAACTTCAGCTAAAGGAAAAACAAAAATAAGAAATAACCTGATTGAAAACAGAATAATTGAATTAACAAAAAACAACAAGCTTTCTACAAGAGACATATGGAAAAAAATTGCAGCAGAATTCAAACATGACGCAAAAACTTTTTCATTAGGAAGCAAAAGAGAAAGACAGCAATTAACCGGATTTAAGGCAGTTGATTGGATTATAAGAGAAACCAGAGATTCTTCTTATTAAATTCATTAAAATTCAATTACTTTTTCTAATTCATTTAAAGAAGAAATAACAGCATCAACCTCTAATTTTTTTCCTTTAAATCTTTGTTTTCTGTCAATTAAAATTGTTTTTAATCCTGATCTTTTTGCGCCTTTCATGTCAGTTCGAATTGAATCACCAATCATTACTGCCTGTTCAGGTTTAACTTTAAGTTTTTTTAAAGGAACCTGAAAAATTTTTGAATTAGGTTTTAATAAATTTACATCACAAGACAGAATTATTTCATCAAAATAATCCTTAAAATCAAATCCATTAGACAACCCTTTAACTCCAAAATTCTCGCAATTAGAAATTAAAGCAGTCTTAAAATGTTTTTTTGTTTTAGTTAAAACTTTTTTTGTTTCAGGATAAAACTTGTTTTTCTTTAAAGTATAATTCCATAAAAAATCCAAGTCCCCTAACATAATTTCTCCTGAAGGAACAGAAAAATAATTCAGCAACTTTGAATATAAATGCTCTAAAGTTTCAAATTCCTCTAACATTATTGCTCTTTCACATCCCTGCAAAAACTGAGAATGAGTTATTTCATTTAAACCAAAACGAACCTGCATTTCTCTGAATAAATCTTTTTTTGAATCAGTAAAAGCCAAAGTATTCCATAAATCAAAAAAAACTGCTTTAACTTTTAATTTTTCCATCTTAATTCACTAAAAAAAAGAAGAAAGAAAAATAATATTAATCCTTTCATCAAAACGGCCTTGAATTTCTCCTTAAAGCCAAAAAAGCATTTTCTCTTCCTAATTTATCCTGAATTTTATTAAACAAAATTTCCACTTCATTTGGTTTTAATCTTGCCCTTAAATCTGCTTCAATTAAAACAGAAGGATAAGCATATTCTTTATGCAAAGAAGACAAAGACAAAACAACAGAAGCAATTTCATTACAGTATTCAGTTAAATTTTTTCCGTTATGAAGAAATTCAATTCTTAAAGGCCTGTCAAGCATTGAAGGCTTTAAATAAAAAGTTTTTATTCTTGAAGCCCATTTTTCATTAAAATCCTTTAAAATCGGATGCTCTTTTATGGATGACGTGTAATTAAAACAAAAACTTCTTTCATTTTTTGAAAGCAAATAATCAAGTAAACTTGAATCAAAAAAAGAATTTAATGCATCTGACTCAATTAACTTATTTTTTTCTAAGATTTCTTTCTGCAAAATACTCCTGAATCTTGAACCCCTTGAATCTTCCACAGTAGCAATTAAATTACATTTGTTTTGCTCTGCAGTTTCATATAATTCTTGAAATAATTTAATTAAATTAGAATAATTTGAATACAACTGTGAATCTTTTTTTGTTTCAGCATACTGCGGAATAATACTTCCATCCAAAAAACAATAATCAGGCTTAAATTTTTCTATTACTTCTATTGAATTAGAAATTTCTTCTTTTAACCTCATTAAAGACTGATTAGACTGAAATTCATCATTTTCCAGAGTATTAGAAGAAATAAAAGGTTTAGGAAAAGCAGTAGGAGAAGGAAAATATTCTGCTTTAGTTAATTTGTTTTTTTGATAAGAAAAAACTGCTGAAACTGTTTTAATTAAAACAATATCAACTGAATGCATTCTTTTTCCAACAAACCCTGAATCAGTTCCGGCAATTTTATTGTTTAATTCAGCAGGAGAAATTTCAAAAAAAAAGTTTTCTTCAAATAATTCTTTTGAATTAAATTCACTTAAATTTGTTTTTTTTACTGCAGTTAATTTTCCTGCAATGTTTTTTTTCTTTCCTTCATTGCCTTTAATTTTAGTTACTGCATCATTAATCAAAGAATTAACATTCATATAAAATAAAAGTTTTGTTAATTTAAAAAGGTTTATGAAGATAAACGCCAGTGAAATTTAAAAAGAAAGAAAAATACAATTAAATAATGAAAAAACCTGTTCCAATAAAAAAAATGCTAAAACAAAATCACTTAAGCAAAAGAACAAGAGTTAATTCAAGTTTTAGCATACAACAAACCAAAAAAATCATGGTTGCTGAAGTTAAAATAAAACCAAAAGTTAAAAGAATTAATGAAACAACTATGAAAAAAATTGGAGAAATGACTGAACAACAATTAAGTGCTAATGCAATTAAAAACAAACTTATAAAAGAAGGAATAAAATTACATCACGGAGAAATCAAAATAGCAATTAAAAATTACTGGGAAAACAAAGGAACAACTCCAAAAAAACCAAAAAGACAGACAAAACTTTCTGTTTACAGACAAACAAGAAAAAAAAACAAAATAATGCCAAAAAAAAGGTTTTTTGATTTAATTTCAAAATCAATTCCAAACCAAATAAAAAAATATTTTTCAGCAGACAAACAAAACAAGCTTTGGAAATTATATGCAAGAAATTCAGTTAAAATAAAATACAAAATACCTGCAAAAAATTACATTAAAATTGCAGTAGAATTATTCAAACAAAAAAACACAAAAAAACCAACTGCTTTTATTGAAATTCAAAAAAAATTAGCTGAAAAAAAAGTAAGCATTTCTTTATCAGGAATAAATGTTATTTCAACCAGATTAGAAATATTTTCTAAAGAAGAAAAAGCAATGCGAAAAAGATTTTATTTTGGAAACAAAACAAAAATTAAAATTAAACCAAAAACCGTTTCAAAAGAAATCAGCATAAAAATAAGTGAATTAGTTAACATGGATTATTATCCTGCTGACGTGTTAGCACAATTAGAAAAAACAGGAATTAAAAATGAAAAAATTTTAATGGAAAAAATAAATAATTTATGGAGCAAAAGACAAAAACAATTAAGAATTGAAAAAATCAATAAAATGAATAAAATGAGGTTTCCAACTTCAAAAGATTTCTGATTTATATGAAAAGAAAAAATACTCCAAAAATTTCACCGCAAATAATTAATTCTATTAAAAGGCAGGTAAACAAAAACTTTATTTTAAATAAACCTCTTTCAGTTGCCGAAATACAAAACCAAATTGAAACAAAATTTAAAATAACTGTTTCAAATCAAACTGTCAGAAATAGTTTAATAAAACACAATTTATTACAAAAAAAATTAGCTCCAATGAAAAAAGAAAAATTCTTTGTTTTGATAAGAAAAGACATTCCATTAAAAACAAGAAATAAATTATGGGAACACTACATAAAAAACCAGCAAATTAATTCAAGAAACACGCTTAATGCAATAACATTAATTATTGCATCAAACAAAATTTTCAGTGAAAAAAATAAGTCACTCAGACAAATTTCCACAGAAATGAAAAAAAAAGGAATTAAAATAAGTTCAACCGCACTACTTTACATTAACAAACTACTTGAAATAAGACCAAAAAAAGAATTAAGAGAAATGCAAAAAAAAGGAGGAAAACAAAAAGGAGGAAAAATTAAAATTCTAAGCCAAAAAGAAAAACAACAAATACAAAAATTAAAAAACCAAGGAAAAACTCCTTCAGAAATAGCAAAAATTATGAACAGAAGTTACGGAACAGTATTAAAATATTACCTGCCGTGATTACAAAAACTCCTTAAACCCATTATTTTCATCAACCAAAACAATTTTTGGTTTAACTGGTTTGTCTGAATATTCAAAAGCCATTATTATAACTAAATCATTTTCCATGAATTTTTTTGCCGCTGCTCCATTTAAGCAGATTTCTCCTTTTTTTCCTTTGATTACATATGTTTCAATTCTTTCTCCATTAGAAATATTTGCAACCAAAACTTTTTCATTTTCTTCTAACCCTGCTTTCTGCATTAATTTTTCATCAATTGAAATGCTTCCAACATAATCTAAGTTTGCTTCAGTCACTTTTGCCCTGTGAATTTTTGATTTCAAAAAACACTTCATTTAACCACATATTATTTTAATGCAACAAAAGCGTCATAAACTTTTTCGCCTTTGATTTCACTGCACGGAAGAATTTCTTTAAAGCCAATTTGTTTTAGAACTGAAACTAATTCTATTTTAGTTAAAAGATATCCTTCAGAATAAATTGAATGACTTTTATTTTCAGGTTCAACTAAAACATTAAGTTTCCAGGTTCTTTTATTTTCAGTCACTAAATTATTTACTTCAGAACTAATACTTAATTTTTTTCCTTTAAGTTTTCCAGAAGAAAACTCTTTTATAAAAACTGAATTAAGCGGATTCTTTGGTTTAAGTGAAGCAATGTCAATGTAAAGGATTCCTCCTTTTTTTATTACAGAATATATGTTTTTCAGTGAAACAATAATTTCTTTTCTTGCTTCTTCAAGATCAACTGAATTCTTTTCCCAAGAAACTGCATAACTAATTGAATTGCCCCTGCATAAAACTGCATCAAATTCTTCATTAAAAAAAGAATCTAATTTCTGCCAGCTAAGATTTAATACAGGCATTGAAATATTTTCCTGCTTTAATTTTGATTTAAGGATTTTAACTGCATTAAAGCTTGCATCAGAACAAGTTAAATCAAAGCCGTTTTTCTTTAATTCAATTGAAGGAAAACCTGTTCCACAAGAACAGTCAAGAATTTTTTTTGAGTTATATTTATTAAAAAGTTTTGTAAGAGACTTTGAATAAAGTTTTTTGTTATAAAGAGATTCTAAACAAATATCCCAAATAAAATCAATAGAATAAAGATTAGACATATACATAACTGTGTGTTATCAGCCTATTAAAAGTTTTTAAGTGATTTTTAATCAAAACGATAATAATTTAACTATTTTTATTAATTTGATTAAATATGTCTTTAAATGCTATTTTTAATAAACTTGAACTGGATTCAAAAGACAGGGAAATTTTATTTGAATTGGATTTGAATTCAAGAATTTCAGTTAACAAGCTGGCAAAAAAAATTAAGTTAAATTCAGGAACCGTCAATTACAGAATAAAAAAACTTGAGGAAAAAAAAGTTATTTTAGGTTATTATTCTGCTATTGACATGTCTTTGCTTGGGTTTGAACAGTTCAGGGTTTATCTGAAATACCAGTACATTAATCCTGAACAAGAACAGGAATTAACTAACTATTTAATTGGAAATAATATGATTTGGTGGGTCGGAAAAACTGACGGCGAATTTGACTTATGTTTTGTGATTTGGGCAAAAAATTCATTTGAATTCAATGAATTTTGGAAAAAATTAATGATAAAATACAGGAATTTATTTCAAAAAATTGATGTTTCACTTTATTCAGGTTTAATTCAGTTTAACCTTGCTTTTCTTAAGCCAGAAAAAGAAGAAAGAAAAAAAATTATTTCAGGAACAGACAAAAGAATTAAGGTTTCAGAAAAAGAAAAAAAAATTTTAAAAATAGTTTCAGATAATGCAAGAATTGGTTCAGTTGAAATTGCAAAAAAACTGAAGATAACCCCAATCCAAGTCAAATATGCATTGGAAAAAATGAAAAAAGAAGGATTAATTCAAGGTTTTAGATTAAACTTAAACTTTGACTTGTTTGAGTTAAATTACTATAAAGTTAATTTTAATTTAAAGGATTTAAAACAATACAATAAATTAGTGAATTTTGCATTACAGCATGAAAAAATAATTTATGTTGACAAAACAATTGGTTTTGCTGATTTTGAAATGGAATTAGTTGTTTCTTCGCATAAGGAATTCAAGAAAATAATAAAAGAAATGAAAGAAAAATTCTTTGATATAATCAAAGACTACAATTATATCCTTTATTCTGAAATACTTAAAATCAAGTATTTTTGATTTTTCCTCTGAAAACAGCAAAGGTTATTAAATTAAATGCACTTCTTTTTTTTTGAGGGAACACAAATGAAAGCAGTAATTGAAATAAAAGAACTAAAACAAGACTGGAATCCGCCTTTTCAGAAAGAAAGAGAAACAAAAGAAGTAGAAGTAACAGAAGGCGAATTATTTGAATCAAACGGAAACGGCGGAAAAGTTTTTCGTTTAGTTAAAATAGGAAAAGACAGAATCCTAGTCGAATATGACGTTGGATACACAAACAAAGGGCACGCCCATCCAACAAACAGACAGTTATGGATTGAAAAACATTCATCTGAAAGTTTCTCTCAATTATGGGGAAATGACGGATTAACAAAAACTTTAACATTAAAAGAATTAAGGGGATGAAAAAATGGGTTGTTGTTGTGGACACGAAGAAACAAAAAAAGAACACTGCGGAAAAGAAATGGAAAAAAAAGAAAACAAATATGTATGCAGTGAATGCGGTTTTGAAGAAGAATGCAAAGACGATGATGAATGCAGTGATGAATAAATAATTGATTTAAAATGGAATTTAAGCAAGTAATTGTAATTAGAACAGACTTAAAGATGCAGAAAGGAAAAACTGCCGCACAGGCATCACACGCTTCAGTTGAAGCCTTAGAAAAAACAAAAATAAAGTTTCCTGAATGGGTTGAAGAATGGAAACAAACAGGAACACAAAAAGTTGTATTAAAAGTTTCATCAGAAAAAGAATTACTTGAATTATTTGAATCAATAAAAAAAGAAATTCCAACTGCATTAATCAGAGATGCAGGAAGAACACAAATTGCTTCAGGAAGCAAAACATGTATTGGAATTGGCCCAGGCCCTGAAAACTTAATTAACAAATACACTAAAAACTTAAAATTACTTTAAAACTAAACCTTTAAATAATTCTATTGCTTAATATTTTTAATAATGGAAGCATTTGCAGTTTACAGTTATTCAGAAATTTATTCTCAAGTAAGGAAAAGTAAATAAGCATTTAAGGATCATAAATTACCATATTATGACAAAAATACAATAATTCACTCATTTTTAGAAACAATAGATATTTATATTAAAAAAACAAATAAAGTTAGTATGGATTATAGCATTATTTTAAATAATAGTTTTAAATGGAAAAAAAATAAAGAAGCCATGAAATATTTAAAAATATGGTTTCTTATAAATTTAATCTCATTTTTAGTTTATTTTTTCACAATATCAGACACTATAAACAAAATTTACGTGCAAATAATAATGAAAATATATGGCATGTCTTATGGAATTCTGCTTATGGGAAGTCGGCCTTTAATTGAAATACTTAAATTTATTGCAGAGGTTTTACCACAATTAATAATTACTACACTTAATCAATTTCCAGAATCAATTACCATTATTTCAATTACCTTTGTTGGTTATTTTATGATTTTATTAATCCAGGGATTTTTTTCTGTTTTAATTTTACTAAAAGGAATGAACTTCTACAAAATTAAAACAGCTCCTTTTAATGCAACAAAATATGTTAAACTGATAATCCTCCAGATTTTATCAGGAATTCTGGCTTTAATTTCTTATTATGACAAAAGATTCTTTTTTGTTTTCATTGGAATAATTGCATTATATTTAATCGGAATAATCACTTTAATTTCCGGAATAGGCATTATACTTCTTTTGCTTGCATTATTTTTATCTTTCTTTTACCTGTTTATAGTAATCTATAATTCAATCAGGCTTTCAATGACACCATATGTTTTCTTGGAAACAAACAAAGGAATATTCCAGTCTTTAAGAGATGGATGGAATTTAACTCAAGGAAAAGTAATTGACATTTTTATTGCATTATTAATAATAGGAGTAATTTTTTTCGTGGTTTCTAGAAGCATAGGTTATATTGGAATAAACTATTTTGTTTCAAGTTTAATTTATATGTTATTTTCTGCGATATGGATGGGGTTTGGGGCATATTATTATGCAGGAATTTATTCTCAAGTAAGAAAACGCAAATAAGCATTTAATTACTCTTAAACATATTTTTTTCTGATTTAAATGAGAAAAGGCTTTTTTGACAGAGTTTATTCAGTAATCCATAATTCAGATATATTAATTGAAGTAGTTGATGCAAGATTTGCAGACAAAACAAGAAACAAAAAAATAGAAGAATACATTAAAAGAAAAGGAAAAGAATTAATTATTGTATTAAATAAAGCAGATTTAATTTCAAAAAATACTGCAAAAAAAACAAAAAAAGAAATCAAAGAAACATGCATTTTTATTTCTTCAACAGAAAAACAAGGAATGACAAGATTAAGAGAATTAATTGCAATTAAAATAAAAAAAGCAGGAAATACAATTGGAGTAATAGGTTATCCAAACACAGGAAAAAGTTCAATAATTAATTCTTTAACCAAAAAGAAAATTAAAACTTCAATTACAGCAGGATTTACCAGAGGAGAACAAATAGTTAAAGGAAGAAACTTTAAGTTAATTGATTCCCCTGGAATTATTCCATATGGAGAAAGAGACGAAATTGAATTAGTTTTAATTGGCGCAAAAAACCCATCTAAATTAAAATACCCTGAAGAAGCAGCAGAAAAATTAATTAAATTACTGCAAGAAAAAAACCCAAAAGAACTTGAAAAATTAGGTGCAAAATCAAATGAACCGGAAAATATTCTTGAAGAAATTGCATTAAAAAGAAAAAAATTAATGAAAAAAGGACTCCCTAATATTAATGCAGTTTCAAAACAACTTTTATTAGAATTCCAAAAAGGAAAAATAAAAATATAGGCTTTTAAATTTGATTTAACTTAATTTAACTTAATTAACCAGAGGAGGAATTAAATGAACAAAAAAATATTAATTTTAATTTTATTAATTGCATTAACTGTTTCTTTAGGATGCACTCAAGGAACAAGCCAAGATAATACAAAAGCAAAAAAACTTTCAGCAGAAACAATTCAGGAAATACTGGAAAAAGGAAAAAGCATTGACAATATTCAATATGATGTTATAATGACTACTCCTTTTCCTTTAACTTTAACAGTTTACCAAAAAAAAGAAAAATACAAAATGGAAACTTCAATTTTAGGACAAAAATCCGAGTTAATTTTTAATGGAACACACATGTATAACTACGATCCAGCAAAAGATGTTTATTTAGAAATGGACGTACCTGACTCAGGAAATGCCGGCGGATTAGATTTCTTAGATTTCTCTGAACAAGCATTAAATGATATTGAAATGAAAGAATTAGGAGAAGAAACAGTTAATGACATGAAAACAAAAGTAATTGAATTCAAATATAAAGCTTCAAACGAAGACACAGCAGTTAAAACAAAAGCATGGATTTCAATTAAATACGGCATTCCAGTTAAACTCTTAATGACAACTGAAGTAGGCAAAGCAGAAATGTCCTTAAAAAACATTAAATTAAATTCAGTTGAAGATGCAGTTTTTGTTGTACCCCAAGATAAAATCAAAACAATGGAAGAATTAATGCAGGAATACAACTTTGATTTTAATTCAGATGACTTAAATTACAATTAACTGGCATAATCTGCCGGTTTTTCTTTTTTTCTTTATTATTCAACAATATTTATTAATACTAAAGCTCTTTTTATATTCAGTGAAAAAATGAAAATAGGCAATGAAACAAGCATAATTGAAATAATTGAAAAAATGGTTAAAGAAGGCCGTCCTCAAAAAGAAATACTAAAAGAACTGAAAAGTTTAGGAATAAAAGAAGAACAAGCAAGAAAACTATTGTTATTAGGAGAAGCAGACACTTTTGCTTTACTAAAAAAAGAAATACAAAAAATTGTCAAAGAAGACATGAAAAAAGAAGAAATATTATTCAGAAAATTAATTGTAGAAATAGTAAAAGAAGAAGAAGGACATATTGCTGAACAATTCAATGAAAAAATAAATGAATTAAAAGATTTATTAGAAGACAAAATAAAAACAGAAGAAAAAACAGAAAAAAAGAAAGCAAAAATGCAGGAATTAATGAAATTATTAAGTCATCCAGAAACAACTCATGGAATAAGATTTGATTTTGAATCAGAAAAAGAAAAAAAAGAACACAGAAAGAAAAAAATAATAAGAGAAGTTAGATTGTGATATCATGCCTGTACAAAAAGAGGCAAGCATAATTGAAACCATTTCAAAAATGGTTAGAGAAGGAAAAAACGAAAAAAAAATAGTTTCAGAACTAAAAGTTTTAGGAATAAAAGAAGAACAAGCAAGAAGACTATTACTTTTAGCCGAAGCAGACACTTTTGATTTACTTAAAGCAGAAATAAAAAAAATTGTAAGACAAGACTTAGCTGCAGAACAACCCTGGATAAAAAAATTCATTAAAACTGAAACAGAAATAGAAGAAAAAAGGCTTTCACAAGATTTAATGAGAGAAATGAGCAATGACTTAGATGAATACGAACAAAAAACAACCAAAGAAGTTGAAAGCTTTAAAGACATGCTTTTAAGCAAAATGAATATTTTTCAAACAAAAATTAATTCAAATATAATGGCTTTAACCGGAGTAATAGGAAAAGTAAAAGATTCAACAGTAAAAATAGACGAAAAAGTTGACATGGCTCAATTAGATTTAACTGAACTAAGATTAAAAGGAACAGCAAAAAAATTACAGTTATTAAGGTTTACTTTAATTGGAGCAGGAGTAATATTTGGTTTTCTTGCATTTTATTTTGCTTTTACTAACACAGAATACGGAATAACAGACATAGGGACTGTAAGCATTTTCTTTGGAATGGTAATAGTAGCATTAGCATTATTATTCATGGCTTCAAAAACCTAATTAAAAAAAAAGAAAAAATCACATAACAAAAAATTATTCTATAATTTCATTTTTGATTTTATGGTATTCTTTTAATTTAGTTGAAGCATTTTCAAGTAAAAGTCTGTTTCTAATGCTTTTTTCTTTAGTTGATAAATAATCTATTTTTGTGATTAATTCTTCCATTATTACGTGCATTAAAAACCCTCTTTTTTTCTTAAATAGTACTAAAAATTAAGTAAAAAAGTGCTTTTAAATCAATGCTTTTTTTCATTAGTTTACTGCTTTAAAACAGCTTGTTTTCCTAAAATAACACTTAAATTCTGGGATTTTTTAAACGCATCTTTTTTAGATATAGCATAAGATTTAGCTTTTTTAACGAAATCCTCTGGTTTTAAAAAAAACCATCCTTTTTGAGGAATTTTCCATGCAACAAAAACTTCTGTTCCTGAAATTTTACCCCAATAAATTAATTCAGTCATCTGAGTAATTGAAATATTTAAATAATTTGAATTCCACGCCTTGCATTCAAAAGAAATTTTTTTATCAGGACTTAAAGCAACAATATCAGGAGACGGCAGAATAGTTGCACCTGAACCTGCAATTCTAACACAACCAAACCCATTATCATAAATTATTCTTAATAATTCTCTTTCAGCATTAGCACCTTTATTGTAATGAGCCACAAAAAAACCTCAACATAATATTTATATGAGTTTGTCTTATTAAATCTTTAATAAATTAGAGTTTTTTAATTCACATTAAAAAATTAAATTATTAAAATTAAAAGTTTTAAATGAAAAAAATCATCGAGCTTTATATTAAACCAGGCTCAAAAAAATTTGAAATAATAGGCTTTAATGAATGGACTAACTGCCTTGAAATAAAAACAAAAGAAAAAGCAGTAAAAGGAAAAGCCAATAAAGAATTACAAGAAAAATTACAAAAAATCTTTAAAACAAAAATTGAAATACAAGGATTAAAATCAAAAAACAAAAAATTATTAATTGAAAACAAAACAAAAAAAGAAATCCTTGAATTAATAAAAAAAAATAAAAAACTCTAATTTTAGAAAAAAAACGCATTCAAAAAAAAAAAAGAATGCAGAAATTACAAAGGTGATTATTAATGGGAAAAACTTACATTAACACAGTTAAATACAATATCAAAGCAAAATTTGAAATACAAGGATTAGTAGACAAACATGATATTGTCGGAGCAGTTTTTGGTCAAAGCGAAGGATTAATCGGAGAAGACTTAGATTTAAGAGAACTACAAAAAAACGGAAAAATAGGAAGAATAGATATTTTTCCGGCACCAGAAAACGGGAAAACTAATGGAACACTAAATGTTCCTTCTTCTTTAGATATGGTTCAAACTTCAATTTTAGCAGCAGCAATTGAATCAATTGAAAAAGTAGGACCATATGAATCAAAATTTCACGTAGAACAAATAGAAGATACAAGAACACAAAAAAGAGAAGAAATTAAAAACAGAGCAAAAGAATTACTAAATAAATTTTTAAGTGAAAGAACAGCTTCATCTGAATTAGCAGAAGAAGTAAGAGAATCCTCAAGAGCTTCAGAAGTGCAGTCATGGGGTCCAGAAAAACTTCCATGTGGTCCAGATATAGCAAAAGAAGAAGAAGTAATTTTAGTTGAAGGAAGAGCAGACGTTATTAATTTACTAAAAAACGGAGTAAAAAACGTTGTGGGAATGAACGGCTCAAAAATTCCTTATTCAATTATTCCTTTCTGCAGAACAAAAACAATAATTTTATTTACAGATGGAGACAGAGGCGGAGAATTAATTAAAAGACAATTAATGCAGCAAACAAAAGTTGATTTTATTGCAAGAGCTCCAGATGGAAAAGAAGTAGAAGAATTAGCAAAAAAAGAAATTACAATGGCTTTAAGGAAAAGAATTCCAGCAGAAGAATCAAAAGGACAAAGTTTTATCAAACCAAGAAATTCAAGATTTGGTTTTACTCAAAACAGCAGACCAAGAACAGACATGAGAACCACTAAACCTTTTTCTTCAAGGTATTCAAATACAAGAAGCTTTGATTCAAGAAGGCCAAGTTCATTCAGCAGACAAGATAATTCATTTAGACAGGATTACAGGCCAAGAACAGAATATGTTCCAGTTAAACCTGAAGTTGTTGCTTCTCCAGAAGAAAAAACAAGATTTGAGCCTTTAATGGCAGGAGTAAAAGGAAAAATGCAGGCATTAATACTTGACAGCAAAGGAAAAGAAATCAAAAAAACAAATATCAGAGAATTGCTTCCAGCATTAAAAGAACAAAAAAATGTTGAATCAGTTTTATTGGATGGAATAATAACCAAAAGATTATTAGAAGAAGCAAAAAAACATTCAGTAAAATACATTATTGGAGTAAAAAAAGGCAAAATTGAAGAAACACCAGAAATAAAAACTTTAGTAATGTAAAAGCACAGTTTCGGCTGTGCGGTACGAGGCACGACATAAAGTCGTGCTAGCAGAGCTTTACGCTCTGCACTGGTGCCAGCTGACAGAGGCAGCTGGGCTCGTGGTCTAGTGGTATGACGTCACGTTTACAACGTGAAGACTGGCGGTCCGATTCCGCCCGGGCCCACTGACATTTATATTTTAATTAAAACACTAAAACCAAAACATTAAATAGCACTAATTCTTTATTATATTCAATGTTTTATTTTGGAGGGGTTTAATGGATAATAAACACAGAGCCATGCTTTTTGCAGGAGTAGTATTCTTTGTTTTAATTGTAACTACTTTTTGGACAGTAAATAATGCTCAAGGAACAGCAACAAGAGCATTAGAATTACAAAAAGAACAAATAATTACAGCAAAACAATGTGCATCAAACTGCGATGCATTAATTGAATCAGACGCAATAGGATGCGACTGGATTGAATGCCATGAAAGATGCCAGTTAGGAGAAAGCTGCAGTCAAAGTTGATGTAAAATGAAATGCTTAAGATGCGGTTCAATAATGATGCATCAAAGAACCGAACAAAGAGGGAAAGAAACTGTTGATGTATGGCAGTGTCCTTCTTGTTCAAAAGTTTCTTTAGAACCAAGCCAAAGCAAATGGGTCAAATTTGACGAAAAATCAGATATATTTGGCGAATAATCAACTAAATTAAAAAGAATAAAATAAAAACTATTTCCTTTTATTTCTTTATATCAAGCGACCATGGTTCAGTGGTAGAATTGGAGCTTGCCAAAAACCTTTTTTAGAAAAAAAGCTTTACCAAAAAAAGGTTTTCGCTTTGCGGAAACTTATGTTAATTATTAAGGTTTTGTAATTAGCTTCGGACTCGGGTTCGATTCCCGGTGGTCGCATTTCTTGCTTTCGAGTGAGAGAACCGAAAAACCGCCAAACCCTTACTTTGTAACGGGTCATAAGTTTTCAAAAACCTTTATTAAATTTTTAGTACAAAAGTTAATTGGGTTAAATTGTTTGTGACAGCAGGACTGAACAAAGTGAAGTCGTGCATCGTGCTCAAACGGCGAAACGTTTGGCGTCCATAGTCTAGTGGTATGACGCGAGCCTTCCAAGCTCGATGTCCGGGTCCGATTCCCGGTGGGCGCATTTCGCAAGTTTACTCGCAAAAAACAAAAAACAGCAACCTACTGCACTGCAACAGGTTATTAATTTATTTTAATGGTTTTTAGTTACATTAAATTAATCCTAAAGAAACAGCAGTAAAATACAGAAATGCAAGAACAACTAATCCTAAAATCATTTTTTCATGAATGCATAATTCATTTTTATTTCCTGCAGTACACATCGGGCACATTTTAGCCATAAAATCCCTCCTAAAAAAATAAACTAATAATATTAGGCAAGCCTAATATAAAAGCTTTTTGTTTGGAGAAAAACTTATTCAATAGAATTAAATTTGCTTTTTATTATAAAATACTGAATGAAACACAAAAAAAACAAGAATTTAATTCAAGGAATTGCATTAGAAAGAATTTATCGTTTAATGGATTTAGCTATTGAAAACTGGGAGAAACATTCTGACAGAAGTATTGAATACCTTAAATTAATGAAAAAAATTGGAATGAGAAATAAAGTTAAAATTCCAATAGAAGTGAAAAAACTTTACTGCAAAAAATGCTTTTCTTTATTGATTAAAGGAAAAGACAAAGAAGTAAGAGTTAAAAACAAAGTTTTATTGGTTAAATGCAGAAAATGCGGAAACACAAAAAAAGTTTTTCTTAAAAAAAGAAAAGAAAACTTTGTGTTAGGCATTACAGGAGGAATTGGAACAGGAAAAACCACTGTATTAAATGAATTAGAAAAAAAAGGGTTTAATGTTTTTAATACAGATAAAATTGCAAAAAAAGAAATGGATAAAATAAAAGAAGAAATTAAAGAATTGTTTGGAAAAGAAGTTTTAACCAAACAGGGAATTGACCATAAAAAATTAGCTAAAATTGTTTTTAACAACAAAAAAAAATTAAAGGAATTAAATGAATTAATTCACCCTTTAGTCAAGAAAAAAATTGAAGAAGAAATTAAAGGAATAAAAAAAACTGCTTTAGAAATTCCTTTATTGTTTGAATCAGGAATGGAAAAATTATGCGATAAAGTTTTAGTAGTTTATTCAGAAAAAGAAAAAATGATTGAAAGAAAAAAAGATAAAATAACTAAAGAAGAATTACTGAAAAGAATTTCATTTCAAATTCCTTTAAAAGAAAAAATCAGAAAAGCAGATTATTTAATTGAAAACAAAGGAACTATAAAAGAATTACAGCATAAAATTAATGAATTAGAAGAAAAAATTAAAGAGGAATTAAAATGAAAATTGGAGTTTATGCAGGGAGTTTTGACCCGATTACTTTCGGCCATTTAGATATAATTAACCGTGCAGAAAAACTGTTTGAAAAAGTAATTATTTTAATTGCAGAAAGCAAAACAAAAAAACATTTATTTTCTTTAAATGAAAGAAAAGAAATGATTGAAGAATTATTTAAAGGAAACAAAAAAATTAAAGTTGAAGTTTTAAATGGATTATTAGCAGAATACATGAAAAAAAATGACTTTAAGTTTGTTATCAGAGGATTAAGAGCAATAAGCGATTTTGATTATGAATTCCAGTATTCTACAATTAACAGAGAATTAAATGAAAACATTGAAACCGTTTTTTTGATGACTGAACCAAAATATTTCTATTTAAATTCTTCTTTAGTTAAAGAAATTGTTTCATTAAAAGGCAAAGCAAAAGAATTAGTTCCTGAATTAATTGAAAAAAAACTAAAAGAAAAATTAGGTTAAAAAAATGAAATTAAAAGAAATAAAAGCTAAAGCGCATTTACTTAAACCATTACTTAGCATAGGCAAAAATAAATTAAATTCAAATCAAATTAAAATGATTTCAGATAAACTCAAAAAAGACAGTATAATTAAAATAAAAATCCAAAAAAACATCAAAGAAGAAAAAAAAGTAATTGCATTAGAGCTAAGTAAAGCAACAGAAACAGAAATAGCTGAAATAAAAGGAAATACAGTTGTTTTGTTTAAGAAAAGCTGAATAAAGCCTAAAAAGAATAGGTATAAAAAGGTTATTTTTGATAAAATAATAAGAAATAAAGGCAAATTTTCTAATATTTGCATTTTTACTTTTTATGCTTTTAATGGAGGCATTTTAATGGTTACAGTGTATGATGTGCCCGGAACAGAATTAATAAAAGAAATAACAAAAGAATTAAAACAAAACAAAAACATAATCCAGCCAGACTACGTCAATTATGTTAAAACAGGAGCCCACAACGAAAGAGCACCACAAGACGAAGACTGGTATTATACAAGAATGGCTTCAATTCTCAGAAGACTTTATTTAGACGGCCCTGGAATAGGAACTGAATCTTTAAGAACTTATTACGGCGGAAGAAAAAACAGAGGAGTAAAACCCCATAAAAAAGTTAAAGCAGGCGGAAAAATAATAAGAAACTGCCTACAAGCATTAGAAAAAGAAGAATTAATTAAAAAAGAAAAAAAAGGAAGAATACTTACAATAAAAGGAATTAATTTACTAAATAAAACTTCAAAAAAAGTTTCAGATTACTTAAAAGAAAACCCAAAACCAGAAAGAAAAAGAAATTTAACTTTAATTAAAGAAAAATCTTCACATGGAACTGAAACTAAAAGGAAAGGAAAAGATGGATCAGGAAGAGATAAGACAAAGAAAACTAAATGAACTAAGAGAAAAATATTCAATTCAAGCAGAACAACAGCAAAAACAAATTGAATTAGAAAACCAAGTGGATTTAGCATTAAAAACAGTTTTATCAGATGAAGCAAAAACAAGATTATTTAATGTGAAATTAGTCAACAAAGAATTATACTTTAAAACAGCACAAAATTTAATTTATTTAGCTAAATCAGGAAAAATTCAAGTAAAATTAAATGACATGGAAGTAAAAAGATTATTAGAACAATTATCAGCCAAAAGAGAAATAACAATTAAAAGAAAATAAAAAAAATTATCGGAAAAAAACAAGGTGAAGAAAAAATGGCAAGATACAAAGAAAAAGAAAAAAAAGATTTTTTGATTTCAGCAAGAAAAAAGATTGGACCAGGATTAACTAATGCACCTGTATGGATTGTACAAAAAAAAGGCGAAAGAATATGGAATACAAAACAAAAAAGACACTGGAAAAACGTTGATTTAGGAAAATTATATATTAAAAGAAAAGGAAAAGAAAACAGGTGAAATTAAATGGATTCTTATACAATTCCCTTACAAAAAGTTTTTAACAAACCAAAAAGAGGAAGAGCAAAAAATGCAATTAAAGCATTAAAGAATTTTGTAAAAAAACATAAAAGATTAAATGAAGACCAAATAGCTATTTCAAAAGAAGTAAACGAAAAAATTTGGGCCAGAGGAATGTTTGGAATTCCAAGAAAAATAGAAGTAGTATTAGAAAAAATTGAAGAAAAAACTTTTGTTTTTTTAAAAGACGGAAAAGAATTAAAAGAAATGCAGAAACAAAAAATAAAAGACAAAAAGAAAGCTGAAGTAAAAAAAGAAGAAAAGAAAACAGAAGAAAAAACCGAAGCAGAAAAATAACAGGCAAAAAAACTTGAAGAAAAAAGACAAAAAGAATTAAATGCACAAAAAGCAGAAATGAAAAGAAAACCAAAAGAGTAATATGAAAATTAAAAAGAAATCCCTGAAAGGAAGCCCTTTTATCGGCATTTTTGCATGCATTACCGAAAAAACAGGGTTATTTCCTCTGCAACTTGATAAAACAGAAATAAAAGAATTAGAAGACTTTTTTGAAATAGAAATAATCCAGACAAGCATTGCAAACAGTTCATTAATCGGCAGTTTTGTTAAAGGAAACAGCAAAGGATTTATTGCAGGCGAAACAACAGAACAAACTGAAATAGATTTTATTTCAGATAAAGGAATTAAAATACAGAAAATAAACGGATTAACTGCAATAGGAAATCTTATGGCAGTAAATGATTTCGGAGGAATAGCAAGCCCTTTAATAGAAAAAAAAACTTTTAATGAAATACAAAAAATTTTCAATGTTCCGTTTAAACAAATTAAAATTGCAGACAGCGAAGTAGTGGGTTCATGTATTGCATTAACAAATAATGGATTTATAGTGCATCCTGAAATAAAAGAAAAAGAATTAAAGGAAATTGAAACACTACTTAAAGTGAAAGGAAACCCTTCAACTGCAAATTACGGAGACGTATTTGTTGCAAATGACCTTCTTGCAAACTCTAAAGGAGTTTTAATTGGAGAATACACTTCTAATGCAGAAATGTTAATGATTGACGAAGGATTAAGGAGAGATTAAAAATGAAAACATTTGAAGTACAAGGAAAAATAAAAAATAAAAAAATGAATGAAAAATTTAAGAAAACTATCAACGCAGTAAATGAAAACACTGCAATAGAAACAACCTTAAGTTTGTTTGGTTCAAAAAACAATATTAAAAGAAGGTTTATTGAAATAAATGAAGTAAAGGAAGTGAAATAAACTTTTTCAAAAAAAGTTTAATCAAAAATTAGTTTATTAAATGAACTAAAACGTGTCTCGCGAGCGAAATCGCGAAGGAAGTGATAAAAATGGAAGGAAAAACAGTTAATTTAAGCGGGCAACAAATCGCTCACGCAATAAAACAAGAAAGAACAAATTTAGAAATGGTTCAAAAAACTATTGCTTCAGTCCAGAATTTAATGCAGGAAATATTTTTTGCAAAAGAAAGCCTTAAATCAATAAAAAAAACAAAAAAAGGAGAAAAAGCAATGCTTGCATTAGGAGTAGGATTATATTTAGATGTAAAAATAGATGAAAACTCTAAAGTAAAAAAAAGTATTCCCGGAAACATAATAATTGACTCACAAATTGACAAAGCATTAGAAGATTTAGACAAAAAAGAAAAAGAAGCACAAGAAAAACTTGAAGAATTAGACAAACAACAAAAATCAATTTACGCTAATATGAATACTTTAGGACAAATAGTAACACAGGCAGAAAAAGCAAGAAGAGAACAAACAAACTGATTGAATATGTTTGGATTCCTGAAAAAAAAAATTAATTCATTTACTGAAAAAGTCAAAGAAAAACTTGAAAAAAAAGAAGAATTAATTATCAGAGAAGAACAAAAAGAAATACCTGAACCAAAAACAGAATTAATTGAAACTATTAAAGAAGAAAAAGAAACAGAACTTCAGCAGGACTTAAAAGAACATGAAATTATTATTCCAAAAGAAGAACAGGAATTAGAAGAAGATTTAACTCAGGAAGAAAAAGAAGTTTTAATTGAAATAAAAAAAGAAACAGCAGAAAAAGAACACGAAAAAAGAATTGAAGACAAAAAAGAAAAAGTACAGGCAGTAAAGGAATTTCAAAAAGAAAAAGAAGCAGAAATAAAAGAAAACGCAATAAAAGAAGTTTTAAAGGAAAAAAAAGAACCTGTATTTGAAGAGCAGTTTGAAGAAAAATTAGAAAAAGATGTTTCAGAAGAAAAATTTGGAAAAGAAATATTTGAAGACAAAAAAGAAACTGCATTTAAAGCAGAACCTGAAAGAAAAATTGAATCTGATTTATTAAAGGAAAGAGAAATAAAAGCAAAAGTTTCTCTTGCTTCAGGAATAAAAAAGTTTTTTACAGGAAAAATTAAAATAGAAGAAAAAGATGTAAAAGACTTTTTAGATGAATTTGAATTAGCTTTAATGGAAGCAGATGTAGAACAAAACACAGCAGAAAAAATAATTAAAGAAATCAAAAATAGTTTAATTGGAAAAGAAGTTTCAGGCAAAGACATTAATCAGGAATTAAAAAAAGAAATTGCATTAATAATTGAAAAAATAATTAATATTCCTTCTTTTTCTTTAGATGAAAAAATGAAAAACAAAAAACCTTTTGTAATACTTTTTTTAGGTCCAAACGGAGCAGGAAAAACCACTTCAATTTCAAAACTTGCTTTCAGGTTTAAAGAAAAAGGAAAAAAAGTTGTTTTAGCTGCAGCAGACACTTTTAGAGCTGCATCAATTGAACAAATAGAAAAACATTCAGAAAAAATTGGAGTAAGATTAGTAAAACACCAGTATGGAAGCGACCCTGCTGCTGTAGCTTTTGATGCAGTTAAAGCAGCAGAAGCAAAAGATTTTGATTTGGTGTTAATTGATTCAGCAGGAAGACAGGAAACAAACACTAATTTAATGAATGAATTAAAGAAAATTGACAGAGTAGTTAAACCTGACTTAAAAATTTTTGTCGGAGAAGCCTTATCAGGAAACGCATTATTTGCTCAGGCAAAAGAATTTAATGAAAAAATTGGATTAGATGGGTTTATACTTACAAAAATTGACACTGACGCAAAAGGCGGAACTGCTATTTCTTTAATTAATGGAATAAAAAAACCAGTTTTATTTGTTGGAACAGGCCAAGGATATAAAGATTTAATTGAATTTACTCCTCAGTTTATTACAGAAAGAATAATCAAATAAAAGCCTTATTTTAATTAATTTTCTTAACAGAATTCTATTTTAAGTGAGAAAAATGAGTTTAGGCGAAAAACTAAGAAATGCAATGGAAAAAATACGTAATTCCAGTTCATTAGATAAAGATACAGTAAAAGAAGTAACAAAAGAAATTCAAAGAGCTTTAATTTCATCTGATGTACAAATTGAATTAGTATTAAAATTAACAAAACAAATTGAAGAAGAAGCATTCAAAGATCTTCCATCAGGAATTAACAGAAGAGAATTTATTACAAAAAATACTTATGATATTTTAGCTAAAGCTTTAGGCGGAGAAAAGACAAAATTAATTGAACCTAAACGAATTTTAATGGTTGGATTATTTGGAGCAGGAAAAACAACTACAACAGGAAAACTAGCAAAATATTATTCTAAAAGAGGAAAAAAAGTCGGCTTAATTTGTGCTGATGTTTTTCGTCCTGCAGCATTTGAACAATTAAAACAATTATCAGAAAAAATTGACGTTGAATTTTTTGGAATTCAAAACGAAAAAAATGCAGCAAAAGTAGTCAAAAAAGGAATAGAAAAATTCAAGAATTACGATTTAATTATAGTTGATTCAGCAGGAAGAAGTGCATTAGATGAAGAATTAATTAAAGAAATAAAAGAAGTTAACTCTGAATTAAAACCTGATTTAACTTTGCTGGTGTTAGGCGCAGATATCGGACAGATTGCAGGAAAACAAGCAAAAGCATTTCATGAATCAGTTGGAGTAACAGGTGTTATAATTACAAAAATGGATGGTTCAGCTAAAGGAGGAGGAACATTAATTGCCTGTTCTTTGACTAAAGCTCCTGTTTATTTTATTGGGACAGGAGAAAAAATGAATGACTTAGAAGAATTTGATTCAGTCAGATATTTAAGCAGAATAATGGGTTATGGAGACTTACAGGGATTATTAGAAAAAGTAAAAGAAGCATCAGAAGACGAAGAAATTGATTTAGAAGAATTAATGAAAAAAGAATTTAATTTAGATGTATTTTATAAACAATTAAAAGCTGCAAGAAAAATGGGTCCATTAAACAAAGTAATGGATATGATGGGAATGGGAAAACAAATTCCAAAAGAACAAATGGAATTAGGCGAAGGAAAATTAGATGGATTCAAAGTAATAATGGATTCAATGACAAAAAAAGAAAAACTTGAACCAGAATTATTAAATCATTCAAGAATTATAAGAATAGCAAAAGGTTCAGGAAAAAAAGAAGAAGACGTAAGAGAATTAATTAAACACTACAAAAAAATGAAAAAAATGTTTAAGCAGATGAGAAAATTTAATGACCCTGAAGCATTACAAAAAAAAGGCGCAATGGAAAAATTAATGAAAAAATTTAGTAAACAAAAAAAAATTAAATTCAGGTAATTAAATGAAAGTTAACATTGGTTCAGAAAATCCAGTTAAAGTTAATGCAGTAAAAAAAGCTTTCTGCAAATACTTTAAAGAAATTAAGGTCAAAGGAATTAAAACTAATTCTAATGTAAGAGAACAGCCATTGAATTTAAAAGAAATAATTTTAGGAGCAAAAAATCGTGCAAAAAAAAGTTTTATTGACTGTAAGTATTCTGTTGGAATTGAATCAGGGTTAATGAGTTTTCCTTTTAATTCAGGTTTTGTTGAATCAACTATTGCAGTGATTTTTGACGGCAAAAATTATTTTTATGGTTCAAGTCCGCTATTTGAATACCCTGAAAAAGCAGTTGAATTATTAATTAAAGGACAAGACGATGTAAATACTGCTTTTGCTAAATTGTTTAACAAAGAAAAAGACATGGGAAAAAAAGGCGGAGCAGTAGGAGAATTAACTAAAGGAAAAATCACTAGAACTGACTTTACTGAATTAGCTGTTTTAATGGCTTTAATTAAAATTATAAGCAAAGAATTTTATGAATAATTTATTTAACTGAAAAATATTTTTTCCATAAAGCATTTGCTTCTGAAACAGTTAAACCAAACCTTCTTGCTTTATTTATAAAATGAAGTTGTTTAGTTATTTTTTTACCTGTTAAAAGATTAATTAATATTTTGTTATTTCTTTTGCTTTTAGGCTCCAAATTCCATTTAGTTAATGATTTAAAAGCAGTTTTTCCTGCGCGTCTTTGAATAGGCATAAAGAATTATTAAATTAAACCACTTAATAATACTTGCTTAGGTGAAAAAATGATTTTATTGTTAAAACAAGCAGTGATTTTAATTGGAAGCTTAATTGCTGCTTACACTGATTTTAAAACAGGATATATTTTTGATAAAATAACTTATCCAATGATTGCAATAGGAATTTTCTTGAATTTATTTGAGTTTGTACAGGAAATTTCAATTGAAAAATTCATGGAATTATTTTCAGTTGGAATACTTGTTTTTGTATTAGGTTATGGAATGTATTGGTTAGGCAAAATTGGAGGAGGGGATGTAAAACTATTCACAGGAATTGCTTTACTTTTGCCTTTTGAAAACGGAATTTTTCCTTTGAATATTTTTGTTTTAAATATTTTAATCTGGGCCGGAATTACTTCATTGATTTTTTATGGGACTTATTATGTTTTAAAGTATGCAAGAAAAGGAATTGACTTAAAAGAAAATTCTGAAGGAATAAAAAAAGCTTCAGGGTTGGGAATATTAATTGCATTTTATTTTTTTATGATTTATTCTGCTGGATTAGAAAAACTAATTTTAGTTTTGTTTTTTCCTTTAAGCATTTCACTGGTTTTTGTTGCATTAGAAAAAGGAATTAAAAAAAACTTTTTCTTAAAAAAAATTCAGGTTAAAGACATGGAAGAAGATGAATTAATTGCATTTGAGTTTACTGACAAAAAAACAATAAAACAATTAAATTTAGGGTTTAAAGGAGTAATAGAAGAAAAAGAAAAAAAAGAATTAGAAAAAACAGGAATAAAAGAATTATTTGTTTACAGGAATTTACCTAAATTTGGCCCGTTTATTTTTATTGGAGTGTTAATTAATCTTGCATTCCCTGAATTAATGATTAATCTTTTTATTTAATTTAGGCAAAACAAAAAAAGCAAAAACTCCAACTAAAACTACTGCAATCCAAAAATTAATAATGTCAGTGAAACCTAAAATTGCAAGAAAAAAAATAATTATTAAAAGCAATGAAAGAATTACAACAAGAATTTTTATTTTTTTATTTAATTCCATTAAAACCAATTCCTTCAACTGAAATTTCAGCGGATTCATTTATTTTTCCTTTAACTTCAAATTTTACTTCCAGAAATTTTTCTGTTACAAGAATATTATTTAAAGTATGCTGAGTTAAAAAAGATGTTTCAAAAGTTGAATGACCTTTAGCTAAAGCCATAAAAGGAATTAATTGATCAGATAAATGTTCATCAACTGGTTTATTTGAGTTAATTTGCTTTAGTAATCTTTCAACTGCAATTAAAGCAGTTTTTTCCGGTTTTCTGTTTTTTTCCTGCAACGCATTTACTCCAATTCTTGTTTTGTCTTTAAATACAGCAATTAAATTTATTCCAGCTCCCTTTAATTCAATTGAATCATTAAATTCAATTACTTCATCTAAATGCACATTAATTTTTTCATTTAAATTTTTTTTTGCAGCAGAATTTAAGTTAGATTAAACTTCTTTTGGGTAGCCGGTTGAATGAGAAATAATTTTAATAAAATCTAATTTATCTTGTTCAACTTTATAAAAAGGTTTTAAAGGAAGCTTTGATTCATTGTTTGAAAACACAATTAAACCGTTTCCTTCAGGATAGTATCCTCTTCTTTTTAAATTTAAAGAAAATTTAGCTCCCATTTTTGAAAGAAAAGGAAAAAAAACTTCTTTTGAATAATTAAACGGGGGAGAAAAAGGAACATCTGTTCCTCCAAAAATTCTGAAAGAAGATTTTTTTTCAGAAAAAGTTAAAGGCAAAGTTAAAGTCTGCAAAAGCAAAGGAATTGAACCTGCGGTTCCAATGTTAACTGCATAATTTCCTTCTTTTATTTTTTTAGGAAAAAAAACTATTTTTTTTGATCCAAGGAAATTTCCTTTGGTTTTTGCTTTAGAAATTTTAGTTAAAGTATTTAATCCAGTTAAATGCTGTTGAGCTAAACCTGGTTTAGGTCTGTTGGCACGAATATTAAAAACTAAAGTTGGTTTATTTAATAAAGCAGATAAAGATAAAGCTGTCCTTAACGACTGTCCTCCGGCTCTGCCGTCAATTTCAATTAATTTTTCTTCCATAAATATAATAAGAAACAAAAATTAATATAAATTCAGATAAAACACAAAATAATAAAGAATTAAAGCAGTAAAATTAATAACTGCTTTTCACTTAATTTAAAGGGTTTGAAATGAAAATTTTAGTTACTGGTTCAGATGGATTTATTGGAAAAGAATTAGTTAAAGAACTAAAGAAATTAAAGCACACAGTCATTGAATTTGATTTAAGCAAAGGAGTTAATTTGCTTAAAGAAACAGATTTAAATGCATTAAAAGGAGTTGAAACTGTAATTCATTTAGCAGCAGTAATAGATGAAAGAGAAAATTTAGATTTAATGAGAGAAGTAAACGTTGAAGGAACAGAATTACTATTAGAAAAATGCATTAAATTTAAAATAAAAAAATTTATTTATTTAAGTACAGTTGGAGTAATGGGAGACATAACAAAACAAGCAAATGAATTAACTTCAATTAATCCAAAAACAAATTACGAAAAAACTAAAGCTGAAGCAGAACAAAAAGTAAATGAATTCCAAGAAATACTTCCAATTACAATTATTAGAAGTGCTTTGGTTTTAGGGCCAAACAAATACTGGAAGCAAATAATTAATTTAGTTAAAAAAGGTTTTCCTTTAATTGGAAAAGGAAACAATAGTTTTCAGATTGTGTATTACAAGGATTTAATTTCATTAATAATTTTTTGTTTAGACAACAAAGAAACAGAAAATGAAACTTTAATTATAGCAGAAGAAAAAGGGAAAAAATTAGTTGGAATTTATATTTTAATTCAGAAAGCTTTAGGAATAGAAAAAAAAATTCGGGTTGTTCCAGTATTTTTAGCTAAAATTTATGCTTTTTTCAGCAGAAATCCTTTGCTAAGACAAGAATATATTAACAGATTAATCAGAGAAAGAAATTATTCCACAGAAAAAATAAGAAATTTAGGTTGGCTTCCAAAATATTCAACTGAACAAGCCATAAAAGAAACAATATAAGAAATAGCAAAAAAAGAAATACAAAAAAAAATAAACAAAAATAATTAATAATAAAAATAATAACTAAAAAAATTAAACAGCAACAAAAAAATAAAAAGAAAAAAACTATAAAAAAAATAAAAAATAATACTTTAAAAAATACAAAAAAATTAATTAAATAATTATTTTCTGCTTTTGCCTGCTTTTTCTGCTGAAACAACAAATTCTTTCATTAATTTTAATGCTTTATCTTTATTAGCTGAAACATTATCCACTGCTGTCCCCACATGAACAATTGAAGCTCCTGCATTAATGCAGTCAAAAGCCATTTTAGGAGTTTTAACTCCTCCAGCAACAATAATTGGAATATTGATTGTTTTAGCAATAATTTCAATGTTTTTAGCTGGAACACAGCTTTCTGCACCAGAACCAGACTCTAAAATAACTAAATGAGACCCCATAAATTGGCCTGCTAAAGCAGCAGCTGCACCAATATACGACACATCTCTTGGAATTAAATTAGCCTGTCCAACCCATCCAACAGCTTTTCCTGGTTCAAATACTAAATAAGAAGTAGGAATAGTTTCTAACTTCATTTTTTTTATAGGAATAGAAGAAGCCATCTGCGCTCCAGAAATAAAATAAGGATCCCTTGAATTAAGCATTGACATAAAATAAGCTGCATCAGCTTTAGGACTTAAAGTAGCAATATCCCCAGGAAACAAAATTACAGGCAAAGAAGAATTTAATTTAATTGCCTTAATTGTTTTATCTAACATTGAACCCTGAGCTCCAATTGAACCCCCAACAGCAAAAGCTGAAATTCCTGCTTTTTCAGCTAATTCTGCAAGCAATCCAGCTTCTTCAGGAGTCTGATCAGGCGGATCAATAACCAAAAAAACTAATCCTTTTTTTTCTTTAATTTTACTTAAAATAAAATTATAAGTTTTACCAAAATGATTATCAAACATCAAAAATCACTCTAAAAAATGAGTATAAAAAGTATTTAAAAGAAAGCTTTAAAGATAAACTTAAAATTCTCTTTGTTTTCAGTTAAACCCGAAACAATTCTTCCGTGGCCGGAAAAAAGATATTTTATTTCTAATTCTGAAAGTTTTTGAATTGAAGATTTTATTTCGTCAAAAGAACCAGTAGGCAAATCAGTTCTGCCGATTGTTTCAGCAAACAAAGTGTCCCCTGAAAACAGCCATTTTTGTTTTTCTTCATAAAAACAGACTCCTCCTTGAGTGTGCCCTGAAGTAAAAATTACTTTTAATTTAAATGGATTTAATTCAATGACTTCATTTTCTTCAAAAAAACCATCAATTTTGGGATAAAAATGATTTTCTTTTGTTCTTGTTATTTCAGGGTTTTCTTCAATTAAATGTTTTGCATCAAATTCACTCATAAATTTTATTGCATTAACATAAATTTTGTCTGCCTGAAAATGATCCCAATGACCATGAGTATGCAAAACTAAATCAATATCTTCAGGCTTTAAATTAATTGAATTAAGCATTTCAATATGCTCTGGAACTGCTGAAACTAAACCTGAATCAATTAAAACATTTTTTTCTGCTTTAATTAGAAAAGAATTACAAGAATAATCACTTGTTTTAAGCATAAAAACATTTTCATTAAATTTAATCAAAGGCATTAAATAAAGAAAAATAAAAGTGTTAATAAAAGGTTTCCAGAATCTTTTCTTTAATGAATCAATTAAAAGAAAAAATCCTTGAACAATTAAGTGAAGAAGAATTAG
Organism: archaeon; assembly: GCA_024277355.1. GTDB lineage: Archaea > Iainarchaeota > Iainarchaeia > Iainarchaeales > 1-14-0-10-31-34 > 1-14-0-10-31-34. The sequence continues at coordinate 54,913 of JAJRVL010000002.1, read as the reverse complement.
AAGAAAAAGTCAAAGAAAAAACAGAAAAGTTTTCAGGAATGCTAAATAAAGAAGCAGCATTATTCTTGATTGCAAGAGAACAAGGAATAGAAATAGAAGAAAAAGACACTGTTTTATCTGAATTAAAAAAAGGCCAGACAGTTAATGTTAAAGGCGAAATTATTTCAGTTTATCCTGAAAGAGAATTTGAATCAAAAGGAAAAAAAGGCAAAGTGAAAAATATATTAATAAAAGATAATACTGGAACCGCATATCTTGTTTTATGGAATGAAGACACAGAAAAAATATTAGAAAAAGATTCAGGAAAAAAAATTGAATTAACTGAATTTTTTGTTGAAGAATTTAATGGAAAAAAACAATTAAATAAAAGATTTAATGGAAAATTTAATTTAAAAGAAAATCAAAAAACAAAAGAAATAAAAAAAATAAATGAAATAATTGACGGAGAAAGAAATCTTACAATTAAAGCAATGATTTTGAGAGAATTTCCTTTAAAGGAATTTGAATCAAAAGGAAGAAAAGGAATGCTTAAAAGAATTGAATTAATTGACGAAAACAAAAGCATTATGCTTGTTTTATGGAATGAAAAAGCAAGAGAAAAATTATCAGAAAAAATAATTAAAATAAGCAATGTTAATGCAAGAAAAGGATTAAATGAATTAGAATTACATTCAACAGACAACACTGAAATAAAAGAATTAGAAGAAGGAAAACTAAAAGAATATTGCATTAATTTTTTTGGGAAAAAAGAATTAAACAAAGTAATTGAAGGAAACAGATTTATAGCAGAAGGAAAAATTAATTCATTAAACAAAACAAAATTATTGTTTAATGTTTGTCCTGAATGCGGAAAAAGCATTCAGGAAGAAAATAATACTTTTTTCTGCAAAACTTGCGGACAAATATTAAAACCAGAAAAAAGACTGGTTGTTTCATTTGAATTAGAAGATGAAACTGCTTTAATTAATACAATGGTTTACGGAAAAAAAGCAGAAAAAATATTAGAAAAAACAACAAAAGAAATAGAAGAAAAAACAAATGAAATAATCCTGGAAGAAATAATAACTGAATTAAATGAAGCAATAAAAGGCAAAGAAATAAGTTTTCTGGCAAAAGCAAAAAATAATTCATTTAATGGAGAAACTGAATTAGTTTTAGAAAAATTACTTTAAAGTAATAAAATTGCTTCCTAAAACTTCAAGATTTCTGAAAACAAAAAATCCATCTTCTTCTTTTGTTCCTACTTTAGGCCAGACAACAAAAAATTCAGTGTATTCTTCAGCTTCCTCTGAAACAATTATTGTGGGAATTTTAGTAATAGAATATTTTTCAATTAATTCTTTTCCTTTTTCAGATGAAACATCAAAGGTTTCTTCTTTGATTATTTTTAAGCCCATTTTAGTTAAAGGAGAAACAATTGCATTTACATCAACACAATCAGAACAATTTGCATCAATTAATCTTGTTACTTCAACTAACCCTTTAGTTTCTTCTGAAAATAAATCAAAAAAAGGAACAGCTTCAGTGTAAATATAACTTCCATCAGGAGCAATTATTCCTATCTGGCTCCATAAAGGTTTCAAAAAAGAATACTCTCCAATTTCACTGGTTAAAAGAACCACAGGAACTCTGTCAATAAAATAAAATTCAATCTGAGATTGTCCTTCTTCTGAATCAAATTCAATTGTTCTTTCATTTTCAATTATAATGCCTAATTCTCTTAAGTCGTCAGCAAAAAAATTCAGGTCAATGCAGTCTTTACAAGAAGAATTTTTTATTAATAATAAATCAACTTTTCCTTTAACTCTTTTTTCTTCTAAAGAATAATAAGGAGGCCTGCTTGCAATTAATACTCCGTTTTTTTCTTCACCAATTGTTTTCCATTGGGTTTCTAAGTCAGTTCCTTTGAATTCACCATTAATAATAATTGCGGGCAAAGTATTCAAATCATGCATTTTAATTAAATTTATTCCTTCTTCTGAATCAGCATTAATTGTTTTTACTTACAAAACATTGATATCAAAAGAATAAATTTGCTGCGCCATTAAATCAATATCAAAGCAGTCTTCACAGTTATTTTTAACTAAAAGTATTTTAACAAAAGGAAGTGCATTATTAATTTCATTATTGTCTTTTAAAGAATTTTCTTCCAAAGAATTGTTTTCTTTTTCAGTTAATTCATTATTCATTGACTGAATACTAAAAAAAGCAGAAAAAATAATTAAAGCTAAAAGAGCAATAACCGCTAAAATCATTGGTTTTTTTGGAAGAAACATTTTTTTTGAAGACATAAAAAAACTCTTATTCAATTAATTATAAAAAGAAATAAAAAGAGGCTTTAACAGCCTCCAACCATATCTGGAGCTTGATTCAGTTTTGCTAAAATTTCTTCGTCACTTGAAGATGAAGAAATATTAGAAGATGAATCAGAACTCAGAGAAACTACTGAACTGCTTGTTTCTTTGAAAGAAACAATTTTTCCCTGTAATTCATTTAATTGCACTGCTGAAACTGCAGAAACAATAAACAATACTGCTACAAAAACTAAAAGCAGTGAATCAAAACTAATTTTATTTAAATCCATTTTAACAACCTCCTACCATGTCTGGAACACTTGAATTAACTTTATTCAAAAGTTCCTGATTATAAGTTCCTTCTTGTGCAGCTAATTCTAATGCTCTTTTAGTCATTTGTTTTGGAAAAAACAAAGTTTTCCATTTAACTAATTCATTTAAAATTTCCTGATCAGTAAATTTGTCTGCGTGATTTTGAAGCAAATATTTTGCTAAACCTCTCATTGCATAAGAATGAGCACAACCACAAGCTGCTCTTCCATCAGAAAAAGTAATTGATTTTGCTCCGCAGCAAAATTCGCATGAAATGCTTGTTCCTACTTTAATATATCTTTCCTGTAAGTTTCCTTCAAGAGAAATTGCAGTATCAAGTTTTTTTAATACAGCTAAACCTGCAACAGGTTCATCATAGCTTATTCCTAATTCTGTTCCATAAATTTCAGGAACCCCGGAAGGAATTATATCAGAAAGAGAAAGCGTTTTTTTTTCCTGTGTATTGCTGTTAGATAAATTTGCTGTCACTGTGTTAGCTGAATCCGCATTAGAAGATAAAACAACATTACTTATTAAATCAGAAGAAATTGAATTTTCAAGTGAAAGATTATAAATCTGAGTTAATGCTGTTAAAGCAACAAGCAATACAAGAAAAAACTTTGTATTATTCATTTAATCATACCTCCAAGTAAAAGATTTACAAAAGATGTAAAGCAATACATTTATAAACATATTTTGCAAAAGATAAATAAGTGAAACAATGGATTTAAATAAAATTGACTTTGAAAAAAAAGGACTAAATTCTTTAGTTGGAAAACTTGAATCAGACATAATGGATTCATTATGGAAAAAAGAAAAAGCCACCTGCAGAGAAATATTTGATTTAGTGAAAAAAAAGAATGACGTTGCTTATACTACTATAACAGTTACAACAGACAGAATGCACTCAAAAGGAATACTTACAAGAAAAATACTCAAAGGAAAAGGCGGCTTAATTTACATTTATTCTCCTAAATACAGCAGAGAAGAATTAAGCGAGGAAATTTCTGACAAATTCCTTTCTTTTCTGAAAAATACTTTTGGAAGTTCTTCTGTAGCTTATTTGAGAAAACAACTTAAATAAGAGGTTTTAAATGGGCGAAGGAGTTTCAACACTACAATGCGCTACCGAATGTATTGCGGGGCAAAGTCCTTTTCTCGCATCTTTTAACTATTTTTTAATAACCCTTATCCTTGTTTCAATTTTAATTCTTATTTTACTTAGAAAAAAACTTTCAATAAAACAAAGTCTTTTTACAAAAGCAATTCTTTCAACTTCAATAATAACTTTTCTTTTAATTCTTGCTTTTGCTAATTCACATTATTCAACAATTTTTCATTTAGCACACCAGACAGCATTAATTGCTGCAGGCTTATTTTTTATTGTCTCATATGTTTTTTCTCCTTTGCTTATGAAAATAGGAATAACAAAAACAAAAGACAAAAAAGTAGAAAAAATTGCTTTAGAAGAAGCAGCAAACCTTTCAATAACAAAACCCGAAATAATTGTTTTTGTGAATTCAGAACCAAATGCTTTTGTCGTTTCAGGATACAAAAAAGTAATTTTTATTTCAACAGGATTAATTGAACTGCTTGAAGACAATGAATTAAGAACAGTAATAAAGCACGAATTAATGCATTTAAAAGGCTCTTTTTTCAATATTAAAAGATTTTTTTCTTCGGTCAAGGCAGGAACTTTTGGCCTTCTTCCAATTCATTTTGAAGAATTAGACATTTTAGAAGAAAGAAAATTAGATAAAAAAATGGGAAAAGAAACACTAATTTTAGACAAGGCAAGAGAAAAACTCTAGAAAGATTTAAAAACAGATTGATTTACATTAAATGTAAAGCTTTTAGGAGATGGTTAAATGGATTTGTTTAAAACAGCAGTAATTTCTCTTTTTGTAGTTGCATTGCTTGGAATTATTTCTGTTTCTGTTACAGCACATTCAGAAGGAAATTATACTGAAAATAACTCAAACACTGAAAATCCAGAAGAAACTTTTTTCGGCATGAAGAAAATGCATAAAACAATGCACAAAGGAAACTTTGAGGAATTTCACGAACAAATGCTTGGGGAAAACTGGAAAGAAGAAATAAACGAAATGCATGAAACAATGGATTCAGAAGATTTTAAAGAAATGCAAAAGGCAATGGAATCAGGAAACTTTGAGGAAATGACAGAACACTGCCCTATGATGTCAGGAAAATACATCTAAAAAAAATGTTAATGCATTAAATAATGCGTTAAAACCAAGAGAAGGCCGTAAGGCTTTCTCCCCCTCTTTTTAAGAAAGTGAAAAAATGGATAAAGAAAAAATAAAAAGTAAAAAAAATCAATTGTATTTTACAGCAATGGCTTTAATTGTTATTTCTTTAATTTTTTTAGCAAATTCATTTATAACCCAGACTCCAGTTGCATTAAATTCTGAGAAAACTATGCCGCCTGTTACAGGAAAAATAATTTTAGCAGAACCATTTAAAGCAGACGAAGTTTATGGATTATTTATTTGTTCATGCTGCAACAGGCCTTTAGATAAAGAAAATATTTGCTGCGGTTCAGCCAAAGAAAGACTAGAGTATATTGATTCTTTAGAGAAAACAGAAATTTCTAAAACAGATGCAATAATTAAAATGGTAAAAAAATACGGAATGGAATCTCTTTCAGATGAAGGAAAAAAATTAGAAGAAGAAATAAGACTTGAATTGGCCGAAAGAGCCCCTGAAAACAGGCCTAAAATAATTATTACTCCGGATTCATATGATTTTGGAGAAGTAAGCGTTAGAAAAGGAACAGTAAGCAAAATTATGACAATAAGAAATGACGGAGAAAGCGATTTAGTAATAAATAATATGGATTCTTCCTGTATGTGCACTACTGCTTCAATAATTTTTAATGGAGTAGAAGGTCCAATATTTGGAATGAGCATGCACGGCAATCCAAAAGGATGGTCAGTAACTATTCCTCCAAAACAACAGGCTCAATTAAAAATTTATTACGATCCAACAGTTCATTCAGGACTTGAAGGACAACATTTAGTCAGAGTTATTAGTGTTTTTTCAAATGACTCAGTTGATTTTGAAAAAAAAGTAAGAATTGACATTGATCAGGTGGAATAAATGAATAGACCTGATTTTGAAGGATTAAGCAAAAGAGAAAAAAAAGAACTTAAAAAAAAATTAAGACAGGAAAAAACAGATAAAGAAGAAAAAAATTTAAGCAGAAGAAAAACAGGAAAAAAAATAATTAAAATTGGAATAGGTGTTTTAGTTTTAGGATTAATTGCTTTGTTTTTAATTCAGGGAATAATTGATAATTCTCCTGATCCAAGAGGTTCAGGCTTAATAACAATTAGTTCTGAAGTTCATGATTTTGGAACAGTCAGCATTAGAAAAGGAACAGTAAGCACTTCAATGGAAATAATAAATAAAGGAAAAGGAAAACTAGTATTAAACGGATTAAAGTCTTCTTGTATGTGCACTACCGCTGTTATAATAATAAATGGAATTCAAAGCCCTGTATTTGGCATGCATAATAATCCCGGCTATAAACAAATATTAGAACCAGGAGAAGAAGCACAATTAAAGATTTTTTATGATCCTACTGCACACCCTGATTTAAGAGGGCCAGTAACAAGGATAGTTTCAATTTATTCAGACGATCCCTTAAATTCAGAAAAAAAAGTAAAAATAAATGTCAACCAGGTGGCATAAAAAATGAAAAAAAAATTTCTTTTAGGAATAGGGATTATAACATTGATTATTTTTTCAGGGTGTATTTCAATTCCTGAAAATCAAAGTTTAGAAAACAATAAACCAAAAATAGAAATTACCCCTGAATTTTATGATTTTGGAAATGTTCCTTACGAAAAAATAGAATATGTTTTTTTTGTTAAAAATAAGGGAACAGGAATTCTTGAAATAACAGGAATAAGCACTTCCTGCGGATGCACAAAAGGAACAATTGACAAAAAATTAATTAATTCAGGAGAAACAGCAAAACTTCTTGTAACAATTGACCCGAATTTAATGGAAAAAGGTATTGAAGGAAAAATAGAAAGAATTGTTTATGTAAAAAGCAATGATATTGAAAAACCTGAAATAGAAATAGAATTAAAAGCAAATATTGTGAGATGAAAAAAATGACAAAAAAAATTATTGTATTATTATTATTTTTACTGTTAGTTCCTGCGTTTTCTTTTGCAACAGAATACAAAAACGCAGTAATTTACTATAATAAAGCATGCCACGGCTGTACAATGTATATAGAAGACAACATTGAACCATTGCTTGAATCATACAGCATTAAAGTTGAAAAAAAAGATTTTATAAGTGAAAAAGAAAATAGAATTGAATTAAATGAATTAAGCAAAAAATTAAGTATTCCATCTCAATTACAAGGTCATTTTACTATTTTTATTGACAACAAAATAATTCTTGAAGGGCATGTCCCTGAACAAATAATCAAAGATATTTTAATTGATAAAAGCATTGAAAAAATTGTTGTGTTTCAAGACGAAATGGAAAACGCAAAAAACTATAAAGTCTGGGCATTTAAAGGAGAAATAAAAGAATACAAAATTAATAAACCAATTTCAGTTTATTTAAACTGGTTTAATAAAAACAAGAATTCACTGACAACCCCAAAAGAATTAAAAAATAATAATTTGGATTTCATTCAGCTTTTACCTTTGGTTTTAATTACAGGATTATTAGATGGAATTAATCCCTGTGCTTTCGGAGTATTATTATTTTTCATTGCATTTCTTTATTCGATTAACCGCACAAAAACAGAAGTCTGGAAAGTTGGAGGAGTATTTATTGCAGCAATTTTTGTTGCTTATTTTTTGATTGGATTAGGTTTACTTCAGGCAATATTAATTACAGGAATTCCGCATTTATTTGGAAAAATCAGTGTGTTTTTAATGCTGTTTTTGGCTTTAATTAACTTTAAAGATTACTTTTTTTACGGCAAATGGTTTAGCTTAAAAATGCCTTCTTTTGCTTCTCCAATGATAAAAAAGAGAATGACAAACTTAACTCTTGTTTCTGTTGCAATACTTGGCTTTTTGGTTGGATTATGCACTTTTCCATGCAGCGGAGGAGTTTATGTAGGAATACTTTCATTGCTTGCAATTCAAACAACATTTATGCAAGGAATGGTTTTCCTTACAATTTACAATATAATGTTTGTTGTTCCGTTAATAATAATTTTATTAGTTGCAGGCAACAAAAAAATGACAGAAAAAATCACTAACTGGGAAAAACAAAACAAAAGAAACATGAAATTATTAATGGGAATTGTATTGCTGATACTTGCAGGAATACTGTTTTTGTTTGCTTTTTAGGAGGGAATAAAATGACTGAAAAAAAATGTTTTTACTGCAGGAAAAAATTTAATGCTTTAAATAAATATGAAAATTTTTGTTCAGGAAAATGTTCTGAAAACTATGAAAAAAAAGCAAATGAACTGCTTTCAAAAGACAATAAATGCGAGTTTTGCTGAAAAAATAAAAGCTGATAAAAAATGAATTTAATAAATAAAAAAAGCCATTATTTTTTTGGGTTGCTTGCGTTTTTTGGAATGATTGGATTTTATTTTGCAGTTTTAATTATTGCAAATTCAGTTGAACATGCATTAAATGAATTCCAGAGAATCTGGTATTTTATTTTATTTATTTCAGTTGGTTTTGGTGTTCAAACAGGACTATATTTTTACATAAAAAATTTTCTTAATAATTCTCCTGCAAAAGTCAGTGTTGCGGGTTCAGCAGGAGTTTCAGGCGTTTCAATGGCTGCCTGCTGTGCACACCATTTAACTGATTTACTTGCAGTATTAGGATTGTCTGTTTTTGCTGTTTTAATAAGCCAGTATCAGACTTCTTTAATGCTTATAGCAGTTTTTTCTAATGCACTTGGCGCAATTTATATGCTTTCAGTAATAAAAAAACATAATTTAGTTAAAAAAGAAAGTAACTTGGCATTAAGAAAAATAATTTCATTTAATTTAGATAAATTATTTAAAGTGTTTTTTGTTATAGGGCTGGCAGTAATTGTTTTGTCAATTATTTATTCATTTATTAAAATTATTTAGGAGGAGTTAAAATGAAAAAAAATGAAACAATAATATACGGTGCATTATTCTTTGGAATAATACTTATTGGAGTTGCATTAATTCCTTTTGTAAACTCAGAACAAAAACTTGATGTTGATGAAAAAGGAAATGTTTTGAAAACACAAAAAAATGAAGAAATTTTTACACAACAGGCAGAAGAAATTAATTCAGAATGCGGAGACTTAGAAAGTGAATCAAATATCCAGCATTTAAGCCATCATCCGGCCAGATATGAAAAATGCTTAAAACAAGTTAACCCAGAATTATTAAAACAGGCAACAGGAAAAACATTAGAAGAACTTATGAAATAAATTTTAATAAAAAAGGAGGAATAATATGAAAATAATTATTGGAGGAATATTAGTTTTACTGCTTTTTGTAAATGGATGCATTAACTCTGAAACAGAAATCCAAAAAAAAGAAAACATTAGTTTTACTAATATTTCTGCACAAGAACTAAAACAAAAACTTGAAACCAAAGATTTCTTTTTACTTGACGTCCACATTCCGGAACAGGAACACATTAAAGGAACAGATGAATTTATTGCATTTGATAAAATAGAAGAAAATATCACCAAACTTCCTGAAAACAAAGAAACTCAAATAATTGTTTACTGCAGAAGCGGAAACATGAGCATAACCGCATCAAAAAAATTAAATGAATTAGGATACAAAAATGTAATAAATCTTGAAGGCGGAAAAAAAGCTTTTGATTTGGTTCAGAAATAATCATCAAAGTTATTCAATGATTTGCAATGATTGAATTACCTCAGTTTCTGGCAATGGCTGGTTTTGGATTAATGCTTGGTTTAATGCATGCATTTGAACCAGACCATATTGCTGCTGTTTCAACTATTGCCAGCCAGACAAAAAGCATGAAACAAGCATCTTTTTCTGGAATTGCATGGGGGTTAGGACATAGTTTTATTTTACTTTTAATTGGCTTTTTTGTTTTGATTTCTAAAACAATTATTCCTGAAACTATTGCGTCAGCAATGGAATTTTCTGCAGGAATTATTTTAGTATTACTTGGGTTTGATTTACTAATAAAAGTAATTAAAAATAAAATTCACCTGCATTTACACAGACATAAAAAAACAACACATATTCATTTTCATTCCCACAAGGATTCTTATTCACACAACCATTCTCATAAATCTTTTTTTGTTGGAATAGTGCATTGATTAGCAGGAAGTGCTTCAATAACAGTCTTAGTTTTATCAACAGTAAATTCAGTATTAATTGGCATTATTTATATACTGCTTTTTGGATTAGGTTCAGTGATAGGCATGTTTTTTGTAAGTGCATTAATTGCATTTCCATCTCAATTAACTGCTGCAGATAAATTCCATAATTCAATAAAAATTACAAGCGGACTTATTAGTGTTATTTTAGGTTTTGTAATAATAACAAGAGTTCTGATTTAATTAAAATTACTTATTTTTTTTCTTAAATTCCTTTAAAACATTTAATCCTTTTTCAGTTAATTCTAAATAAACAGGTTTTCCTTCAGGATTAATTTCTTTTATATAATTTTGTTCAACCAGCAAATCCAAATGCTTTTTTACTGCTACATGAGAAAGCTTTAATTTTTCAGCCAATAAATTCAAATAGCATGCTTTATTGTTTTTATTACATCTGGAAAGTTCATTTATTAATTTTACTCTTGTATCTGCGCCTTTGCTCCAGTAAAACAAAATAGACTTGTCCATTTTTTATTCCTTTAATTCTTCAGACATTTTATTTCTGATTTTTTTCATTGAAGAATACAAACCAAAAGTTGCATAAGCTAAAGAAAAAGCCCCAACAATTTCCCCTAACTCGCGAACTACAAATAAACTCTCTAAAGGAATACCAAACAAAAAACCTTTAGCTGCTAAATGGCTTAAGCCAAAACTAACAGCAGACACCATAAAAAAAATCCAGTATTTTTCTCCTTTAGTTTCCTTTGAAAGTTTATAAGAAAAAAAAACAGCCGCAATAAAAAAAATTGAGGAAAGAATACTCCATAATAATTCCAAAGCCAACAAAACCACCTAATATTATAGGCAAAAGAATAGGTTTAAATACTTTATTACAATAAGGTTACATTAAGGTTTTATTATGAGTGATGAAAACTATCTTTATACAGGAACAGGAGCAATAATAATTCTGTTTATTATTGGACTTGTTGCAGTTACACCTCCTTCTTACAATAATTTCAACGAAACTGAAATTGAGATAAGACTTTCTGATTCTTTGTCTTCAGAAAATTTTACTGCTTCTGCAGACAAAGAAAAACTTTTCTCAGAAAAAGGAACCACAATAAAATTTTCTTCACTTACAAACAACCCTTATTTTTCAGAACAAAATTTTGAATGCAAAATAAGCTGCAAAAGGTGAAAAAAAATGAAAACAAATAAATTAATCAGCGGTTTTTTCTTAATCGCAATATTAGTTTTTTTATCCGGCTGTATTGATTCTGCAGAAAACACAACAAAAAACAATGCAGATGTTTCTGTAAAAACCAAAGAAATACAGACAAAAGAATTCAGAATTACTGCAAAACAATGGGAATTTAATCCCTCAACAATAACAATAAACCAAGGAGACAAAGTCAAATTATACATAACTAGTGTTGATGTTTTGCATGGAATTTCCATTAATACTTTTGGAATCAACAAAAACCTTGAACCAGGACAAACAACTTTAATAGAATTTACTGCAGACAAAAAAGGAAATTATTCATTTTTTTGTTCTGTCTATTGCGGAGAAAAACACGGAAATATGACCGGAGAAATAATTGTTAATTAAAGGAGGAATTTAATTGAATAAAGAAAAAAATTTAATAAATATATTTTCAATAGTTGTGCTTGTCTCAGCATTAATTGTTTCAGCAGCAATATTTATTTCAGGAGAGGAAATCAGCGGAAAAATAACATTACTGTCAGAATTTAAAAAAACACAAGTAATACCAAAAGATTCAAAAGAAATACTTGCGCCAAATCCTTCTCCTATTCCTTCTGTTGACTCTAAAGGAAGCATTCAGATGAACGAACTTCTTGAAAATGCTGCTGCAACACTTGGAAACCCAAACGCACCAGTAATAATAGTTGAGTTTTCTGATTATCAGTGTCCTTTCTGCAGGAGCTGGTTTAATAATACAAAATCCCAGCTGGATAAAGACTATGTTGAAACAGGAAAAGTATTTTTTGTCTATAAAGATTTTCCTTTGAGTTTTCATTCAATGGCTCAGCCTTATGCTGAAGCTGCAAGATGTTCAGGCGAACAGGAAAAATACTGGGAAATGCACAACAAAATATTTGAAGAACAAGCTAAATTTGGACAAGGAACAGTTTCTAATCTTACAGTAAAAGACATTAAGTCATGGGCAAAAAATTTAGGATTAAATTCAAGCGAATTTGATTCCTGCCTTGATTCAAAAAAATACTCTAAAATTGTTCAGGCAAATTTCAATGAAGGAAGCAACATAGGAGTAAGCGGGACTCCAAGTTTTTTCATTGGAAAAAAAGATGGAACAGGCCGGCTTATAGTTGGAGCCCAGCCATTTGAAACATTTAAGTCAGCAATTGATTTACTGCTGAGTTAAATTAAAGGGCGTAATTTTATTGCGCCCTTTGACCCCTCTAAAAAAAAAATAAAAGGCAATAAAAATGAAATTAATTGATGTTCTGAAAAAACCAAAATATTTTTCATTGGCTGTTATTTCAACAATAATTATTACAGTTATTTATATTTATACTCAAGTTCTTGGAATAATTGAAAATATTGAAATATGGTTTGCAAGCATACCTTTCTATAACGCTATTTTGTTTGTTGTTTTTGCTGTTTTATTTGGAATCACTTTTTCATTTCAGGTTTTTAACTGGCTTCAGCCAAAAACATGCAGTATTAACAGGAAAATCAGCGGAGCTGGAGGAAGCGGAGCAGGAACTGCAGGATTATTTTTAGTAGCACAATGCCCTGCTTGCGCTTCTTTAGGCGCATTATTTCTGCCAATTGGTGCAATCAGTTTTCTGGCAGAATACGGATGGGCAATAAATTTGTTTAGCATTGGACTGCTCTTTTTTACATTAAACTATTTAGGAGCATTTAAAAAATAAGTGGTGAAAAAATGACTCAGGAAAAACTTTCAAAACATGAAAGAAAAAAATTAAAACTTAAACAAAGAAAACAGGAAAAAGTTAAAGAACAGCAAAGAAAAAACACAACAGGAAAAATAAAAAAATACAGTTCAATTGCTTTGGTGTTGATTTTTATTGGTTCAATTTTTTCAGTTTTTGTTTTTTCAGGGAATTCAGAAACAGGAAATTCAAATCTTAATACAGGAAATTTGACTTTTCCTTTAGGAAACATACACTGGCATGCAACGCCTTTAATTGAAATCTGCGGAGAAAAAAAAAGCACTCCTGTTCCATTAACCAACAGACATCTTGGAAGTAATTTACTTCATACTCATGAAGACTCATTAATCCATATTGAAGGAAATGTTCAAAGCCCTGAACATATTACTTTAGGAAAATTTTTTGACGGGATTGCAGTAAAATTCAGTGAAACAAAAATAATGAATAAAACAAACGGAGATTTATGCAACGGAAATAAAGGAAAAGTAAAAATGCTTGTTAATGGAAAAGAAAATTTTGAATTCAGAAATTATGTCATAAAAGAAAAAGATGTAATTAAAATAATTTTTGAATAATTATTTCGTTTTGAAGGGAAAAAAATTGAATCCAAAAATAAAATATTTTTTTGCAGGAATAATTATTTCAATCTCATTATTCTTAGTTATGGGAATTCCAACAGCATTAATCCCAAATCCTTTAATTAAATACACAAGAATGATTCCTGCAACAGTTTTGGATTACTTTTTTTTGGTTTCAACATCAGCACTTCTTGGAGCATTAATTTCGTTAAAACTTTATTTTAAGTCAAAAAATAAGGCTGATTTCAAAACAATAGCTGGAGGAAGCATAGGTTTTGTTGCTTTTAGCTGTCCGGTATGTAATCTGCTTCTTGTTTCAGTATTGGGTTTTACAACAATTATGGCATTTATTGAGCCATTAAGGCCTTTTCTGGGAATTGCATCAGTAATAATTTTGATTTATTTGATTTATAAAGAATTAAAATGCAGAAACTGCAAAAACTAATGTGTTTTTGTTTTAGAGCAGTTTTTAAATGATGCAGCGCAATGAGAACAGCAAAAAGTAGTTAGTTTTCCTTTAATTTTTTCTTTATAACTTCCTTTATATATTTCACAGCCGCAGCTGGCACATTTTGAAAGATTTGGTTCAATAGCTAATTCAATTAAATCAGCAAACCTATGGAGCATTGATTCACAGAATCTTTTTCCTAAAGGAGTTAATCTATAAATTTTTTTTTCTCTTTTCCCTTCAGATTTAATTTTTATGTAATTTTCTTTCTGAAGTTTCGCAAGAAAAGGATAAATCTGTCCTGCAGAAATTTTTCTGTTAAGTTTTTCTCCAACTATTTTAATTAAATCATAGCCATGTTTTGGACCTTCAAATAACAAAATAATCGCATAAAACTTTGCTAAATTATCTACTTTTATTTTAGCCATAATTAAAGGCTAAAGCAAAAGATTTAAAAACTGATATATCATATTATGATATGTTACCTAATAGGATTAGTAAAAAGGAGGGAAAAAATGAGTGAAAAATTAAATGAACTTGCACTAGGTTATGCAGGAGGAATTGTTTCTGCTTTAGCAATGCTTTTAATGGGAGTTTTTGGAAATTTTGGAATTTATTCCGGAATGGCGAACATGATGCAGGAAGGACACATGTTTTTTTCTTTGACCCCAACAGGAATAATTCTTGGAATAATTGAAGCAGGAATAATTGGTTTTGTTTTTGGATATGCAATAGCATTGGCTTACAATAAATTTGCTTAAACACAATAAGTTTTAATAAGATTATGATTCACAATATATTAGGCAAGCCTAAGTTTAGGAGGTGAAAGAATGAGAGGACCAGGTTGTTGTTAAATTAAATAAGGGCTTTTTTAGCCCTTTAAACTATTTTTAGTTTTTTTCTTTTTAATTATTAGAGGTGTTTTAATGTATGGATATAAAAAAGAATTTAATGGAAGTTTTCAGGAAGCTTATAATAAAGCTTTTGAAGAACTGAAAAAAGAAGGTTTTGGAGTTTTAACTGAAATTGATGTTAAAAAAACCTTAAAAGAAAAATTAAATGAAGAATTTAATGAATATAAAATTCTTGGAGCATGCAATCCTTCTTTTGCATTTAAGACATTAAAAGCAGAAAAAGAAATTGGTTTGTTTTTGCCTTGCAATGTAATTATTTTTAAAGACAAAGGAAAAGTTTTTATTTCAGCGATTCTTCCTTCTATTATGATGGATTTAATTGGAAACAAGGAATTAGAAGAAATTGGAATTGAAGTTGAAGCAAAATTAAAAAAAGTTGTTGACATGGTGGTAAAATAAAAGTTAAAGACCCTTCCTGCGGAATGGAAATAGAAAAAGAAAAAGCTAAATTTAAGACAGTTAAGAACGGAAAAGAATACTTTTTTTGTTCAAAGAATTGTTATGAAAAGTTTTTAGGGGAAGAAAAAACTAAAGAACACAAACACCCTTTAATTTCTGATTCAAAACAAAGCATTTTGATTAAAGATATGCATTGTGCTTCCTGTGCTTTAACAATAGAAAAAGCATTAAATAAAGTTGAAGGAGTTAAATCTGCTAATGTTAATTATGCAACAGAAAAAGCAACAATTGTTTTTGATAAAAATAAAGCCAATTCAGGTTTATTTGAAAAAGCAATAAAAAAAGCAGGTTATGGAGTAATCAAAAAAGAACCTGAAAAAGGAAAAAATAAAGTTATATTAAAAGTTCATGGAATGGAATCACAGCATTGCATTGGAATAATTGAAAGCACTTTAGAAAAAATTGACGGAGTGAAAAGTTATCAGACTAACTTAACAACACAAAAAGCAACAGTTTTTTTTGATTCAGATAAAGTAAAAACAAGTGATTTAATTAAAGCAATAGATAACGCAGGCTATAAAGCAGAAAAAACAGAAACATCTGACATAGAAAAAGAAGCAAGACAAAAAGAAATTGAATCATATAAAAATAAATTTCTTAGTGCAATTGGTTTATCACTTCCTTTAATGTATTTAATGTTTTCAAATTTTTTCCCATTACCTGTCCCCGAATTTATTATGCAAAATGAAGCTATAATTCAGTTTTTGCTTGCTACTCCTGTGATGTGGATTGGAAGAAGATTTTTTACTTCTGGTTTTAAAGCATTAATTTTAAACAAAAACCCTAATATGGATTCTCTTGTGGCAATTGGAGTTGGTTCTGCTTATGTTTACAGTTTAATTGCAGTTATTGCAATTTTAACTGGTTCTTCTTTGTTTAGTTCAAAAGATTTGTATTTTGAAGTTGCAGCGTTCTTAATTGCATTTATTTTATTAGGAAAATATTTTGAATCATTAGCTAAAGGAAAAACTTCTGAAGCAATAAAAAAATTAATGGGCTTGCAGGCAAAAACTGCTTTAATTGAAAGAAACGGAAAAGAAATTGAAATTCCAATAGAAGAAGTTTTAGTTGGAGATATTGTTATTGTTAAACCCGGAATGAAAATTCCTGTTGACGGCAAAGTAATTTCAGGTCATTCAAGTATTGATGAAAGCATGGTTACAGGCGAAAGTATTCCAGTAGAAAAAAACATTAATGACACAGTAATTGGAGCAACAATAAATAAGACAGGAAGCTTTAAATTTAAAACAGAAAAGATTGGAGAAGAAACTGCTTTAGCACAAATAATTAAATTTGTTGAAGACGCACAAGGAAGCAAAGCTCCAATACAAGAATTAGGAGACAAAATTGCTTCTGTTTTTGTTCCTGCAGTAATGATTATTGCGGTTGTTTCTGCTTTATTCTGGTTTTTTATTGGAGGACAGGCATTTCTTTTTGCTTTAACTATTTTTATTAGTGTAATGATTATTGCATGTCCTTGTGCAATTGGCTTGGCTACTCCTACTGCAGTAATGGTTGGAACAGGTTTAGGCGCAGAACACGGAATATTAATTAAAAATGCTGAAGCATTGCAGAAAACAGGAGAACTTAACACAATTGTTTTTGATAAAACAGGAACTTTAACTAAAGGAAAACCTGAAGTAACAAATATTATTTCTTTAAATGGATTTAAAGAAAAAGAAGTATTAGAAATTGCAGCAGCAATAGAAAATAAATCAGAACACCCTTTAGGAGAAGCAATAGTCAAAAAATCAAAAGAACAAAAAATTATTTTAAAGGAACCAGAAAACTTTAATTCCATCAGCGGAAAAGGAATTCAGGCAGTTTACAATAAAAAAAATATTCTGCTTGGAAACAGAAAATTAATGGAAGAAAATAAAATTAAAACTGAGTTTATTGAAAGTTCCCTGCAAAAACTTGAAAAACAAGGAAAAACTGCTGTTGTAATTTCAGTTAACAATACTCCTGCAGGAATTATTGCTGTAGCCGATACATTAAAAGAAAATTCTTTTGAAGCAATAAAAATTCTTAATAAAATGAACCTTGACACAATAATGATTTCAGGAGACAATGAAAGAACTGCAAGAGCCATAGCAGACCAAATTGGAATTGAAAGAGTTTTTGCTGAAGTTCTGCCTGAAGAAAAAGCAGAAAAAGTAAAAGAATTACAAAAAGAAAACCTTAAAGTTGCAATGGTAGGAGACGGAATAAATGATGCTCCTGCTTTGGCTCAGGCAGACATTGGAATTGCAATTGGTTCAGGAACAGATATTGCAATTGAAACAGGAGATGTAATTTTAGTTAAAAATGATTTAAGAGATGTAGTTACTGCAATTGAATTAAGCAAATATGCAATGAACAAAATAAAACAGAATTTTTTCTGGGCTTTTGCTTATAATGTAATTGGAATTCCGATTGCAGCAGGAATTTTATTTCCTTTTACAGGAATTTTATTAAGCCCTGTTATTGCAGGAACTGCAATGGCTTTTAGTTCAGTTTCAGTTGTAACAAACTCATTACTTATGAAAAGATTTAAAGCAAGTTTTTTTAAAAAATAAATAAAACAAAATAAAAAGAAACTGCTAATAAAAAAATTACTGACAAAAAAAACAACTAATTTAAACAGTTTGATGATTAAATAAAGAAAAGGGGTGTTGTCTTGAGTAAATTAAAAGAAAAAAAAATGGAAACCGAAAAAAAATCTAATTCAATGCTTTATGGCGGAATAGCAGTTGTTATTCTTGTAATAGTAATTGGATTTATGGTTATGAATAATAATCCTGCTCCGACAGGAAATGATGGAAGACCGTTTAAAGGAAACATAGATGCAAAAGTTGTTGTAATCGAGTATTCTGATTTTCAGTGTCCTGCATGCGGTTCAGCTTATAATTATGCTAAAAATACAATAAATGAATTTCAGGATGAAGTTCGGTTTGAATACAGGCATTTTCCTTTAACTTCAATTCATCCTTATGCATTTAAAGCTGCAGTTGCAGCTGAAGCAGCAGGAGACCAGGGAAAATTCTGGGAATATCACGATAAATTATTTGAAAATCAGGATAATCTGAAAAAAGAAGATTTAATTAAATATGCAGAAGAACTTGAATTAGACATAGAGAAATTTACTGCAACACTTGAAGGAACAGCTAAAGATTCAGTTGTTAATAAAGACATTCAGGAAGGAATATCTAAAGGAGTAAATTCAACTCCAAGCTTTTTTGTTAACGGAAAAAAAATTGGCAAATGGAGTAATTTAAAGCAGGCAATTCAAACTGAATTAAATAAATAAAGAATTCAATTAAATAATTGTTTTCTTTTATTTTTTTCCTTTTTTTATTTTAATAATTTATTGTTTTATAAATTCGTTTATTCTTTTTAAGCCTTCAATTAAATTTTCGTTTGAAACAGCATAACTTAATCTCGCATAACCTTTCATTCCAAAAGGAGTTCCTGGAACTAAAGCAACATGTTTTTTTTCAAGTAAATCAGAACATAATTTAATGTCATTATCTGAAATTTCTTTTAAATTTAAGAAAAAATAAAATGCTCCATCAGGCAAAATAAATTTAATTTTAGTTTTTTTTAATTCTTTTGCCGTAAAATCTCTTTTTTTCTTTAATTCTTCAATGTGTTTTTCTGATTCAGTTTCTTTTGTTTCAAATGAAGCTAAAGCAGATTTTTGTGCAAAAGAACAAGCAGAACCTGTAGCATGGCTTTGAATTTTTTTTATTGCAGAAGCAATTTCTTTGTTTGAAGCAGAATAACCTATTCTATAACCAGTCATTGAATAAGTTTTTGAAAAACCATTAATTGTAACAGTTAAATTTTTTATTTCATCATTAAATGATGCAATAGAATAATGTTTTTCATAAAAAATTATTTTTTCATAGATTTCATCAGACAAAACAAAAACATTTTTTTTAACTGCAATTTCAGCTAAAGATTCTAATTCTTTTTTTTTGTAAATTAATCCAGTTGGATTGCTTGGAGAATTAAGAATTATTGCTTTAGTTTTTTTTGTTATTGAATTTTCAAATTCTTCAGAGGTTATTTTAAGTGAATCATTTTTTGTGTAAACAGGTCTTGCTTCAGCCAACAAAACCATTGCATTATAACTTACCCAATAAGGACAAGGAATAATTACTTCATCCATTTTATTGCATAAAACCATAATTGAATTATATAATGCTTGTTTTGCTCCATTTGAAACAACAATTTCTTCAACAGAATAATTCAAATTGTTTTCTTTCATTAATTTTTCTTTTATTTTTTCTCTTAAATCAATTATTCCTGGAACAGCAGTATAACGAGTAAAGTTTTCTTGTATTGCTTTAACTCCTGCTTGCTTAACATTTTCAGGAGAATTAAAATCAGGTTCGCCAACAGAAAAATTAATTACATTAAATCCTTTTGCTTTTAATTCTAATGCTTTAGCATTAATAGCTAAAGTCGCTGAAGGCTGTAATTCATTAAATCTGTCTGCAATCATTTTTTCCCTCTTAAAAGAAAAATAAAGGGTGAAAAAAGGCTTTTAAATTCAATGTTAAGGCAATTAACGAAGTTTTGGCTTTAATTTCGGTTTCTTTGGTTTAACTTTAGGCGTTTTTAATTTATATTTTGGTTTATCAGGAAAAACTGTATTAGGAATTAATCTTATTGCATCAAATTTTTTGGATTTAATTAATTTTTCATAAACAAGTCCTGCACAGCCATCAGAAACAGTATTTGCTGAAGGCTTTCTGTTTGCAGGAAGCTGTTTTTTTTCATGCATAAAAACACTTAAATTAGGTTTTTTTCTTGTTTCCATTCCTCCAACAAAAACTCTTTTTACTCCTGCAGTACTTAAAATTGAAATTAATTTTCTTGCAGGAAAAAACCAGTTAACAATTGCTTTTACTCCTTTTGCTTTTAAATTAGGAGTATTAGAAACCGTAGGCAGAATTAAAGGAGAATGAATTTTTAGTTTTTGCAGTCTTTGTTTAAGCAAAGGAATTTCTTCTGATTCTTCAAGAATAATTACAGGAAATTTTGATTTTTTAATTAATTCTTCTGAAACTTTAATTTCTTTTTCTTTTTGATAATAAAAAGGATGAACTAAAACAATTGCTTTTCCTTTTGATTTTTCAACGTTTTCTCTTAATGCCTGTAATTCTTTTTTTGCAATATCTTCAACAGTTTTAAGTTTATTCATAAATAAATATCCTTTTCTTTATTAAAAAATCTTTGTAAATCAACGGCAGTTTACCCTGAAAAATATTTAAAAAGCATGGGACTTAGTTATATGAGCATAAGTTAATAGGTGAGTTCAGCCAAAACAACAACCTGAAAAAACTTAATGCAATAAAAGGAGTGTGAAAAAATGGCCGAAAAAAGTAAAAGTAAAACAACAACTGTTTCTACCGGAGAAAGCGAAATAATTACTCCTGGAAAAAAAACTAAAACTACAATTACAGCTGATGCTGAAAGTGAAGTAATTGCACCAGAAAAGAAAACTAAAACTGAAACCACAACTAATGCTGAAAAAGAAATAAGCAAACTAGAAAAAAAAGCAAAAACTATTTCAGACTTGCCTGGAGTTGGAGCAACTTCAGCAGAAAAATTAATTGCAGCAGGATATAAAACAATGGAAAACATTGCTGTAGCTTCTCCTGCAGAATTAATGGAAGCCGCAGGATTAGGAGAAATTACTGCAACAAAAGCAATTACTGCAGCAAGAGAAAACCTTGAAATGGGTTATGAAACCGCAGACAAAATTCAGGAAAGAAGAGCATCAATAGGAAAAATTACTACAGGCTCAAAAGAATTAGATGAATTAATCGGCGGAGGAATTGAAACACAAAGCATAACAGAAATTTACGGAAAATTTGCTTCAGGAAAAACTCAGTGGTGCTTTCAGTTATGCGTTGCAACTCAACTGCCAAAAGAACAAGGCGGTTTAAACGGAAATGTATTATATATTGACTCAGAAAATTCTTTTCGACCGGAAAGAATTGTAAGCATTGCAAAAAGATTTGATTTACATGAAGAAGATGTATTGAAAAACATTTTTGTTGCAAGAGCTTTTAATTCAGACCACCAAATGGTTTTAGCAGAAAAAGCAGAAGACATGATAAAAGAAAAAAACATTAAATTAGTTATAGTTGATTCTTTGACTTCTCAGTTCAGAGCAGAATTTATTGGAAGAGGAACACTTTCAGGAAGACAACAAAAACTAAACAAACATATGCATACTTTAATGAAATTAGCTGAAATGAATAATGTTGCAGTATTAGTTACAAACCAGGTAATGTCTCGTCCAGACATATTGTTTGGAGACCCAACAGCACCAATCGGAGGAAATGTAGTAGCACACGCAAGCAAAACAAGAATTTATTTAAGAAAAGCTAAAGCAGAAAAAAGAGTTGCAAAATTAGTTGACAGTCCTTCACTTCCAGACGGAGAAGCAGTATATAAAGTAACAGAAAACGGAATAGAAGATTAATCTTCTATTTTTTCACTTTTTTATTTTTTTAACTATTCCTCTTGAAGCATCAACTTCAACTAAATCATGAAATAATAATAATAATAATAATTAATACAGCCAAAAGATTATTTTAAATTTAACTGAAAATCAGTTTACTTGTTTTTCTTTTAGTTCAGCTTTCTTTTTTGATTTAGATTTGATTTTCTTTAATCTGAATAAATCGTCTCTTTCCATTTCTTCTAATCTTAAACGAATAAATGAAGCAGATTTTTTCATTTCAGGAATAACTTTGAATTCTAATGCATTAACTCTTCGTTTAGTTTTATCAATTTCTGTTAACAATTTTCTTAGCGTGTTTTCTATTTCTGCTGCAACAATAATATTTTTCAATAAAACTTCATAGCTTTCAGCAGCATCATCAATGTAAGATGAAGTGCCAATTAAACCATAACCTCTTTCTCCAAAAGCTTTTACTTCGTAATCAGATTTAACTGCAGGAACAACTACTCCCATTACATTTCTTGTTTTAACTTCAATTACTGCTTTTTGTTTTAATGCTAAAGAAGCAGATTTAACTGCTGTTGTTCCATCAACTGCTCTGGCTAAATTAATTTCTTGAGTTGCTTTTTTGTAATTATCTGCCATTGCTGACTTAGATTTTTTTGCATCCTCTAATACTTTGAAAAATTCCTGAATTAAACCGTCTCTTTTTCTTTTAAGTAATGCATGCCCTGAAGAAGCTAATTTAATTGCTTTATTTAATTTAATTAATTCTGATCTTGTTGGTTTAATGTCAGCCATACTTAAACACTTTTCATTTAACTTTTTTTTATTTCAATTTATTTTAATTAATTTTTTGTTAATTTTATTTTTTGTTTTTTTTTATTTTACTTGTGTTTTTCTTTTTTTATTTTTTTAATTTTTTATTTTGTTGTCATTTCTTTTTTTTCTTTACTGCTTTTTTTACTGGTTTTTTTGTTGTTTTCTTTTTTAGTATTGTTTTTGATGAAATTAATTTTGTTGATTTAGGTGCAGAAATTTCTTTTGAAACATCTAATTTTGCTGATTTATTTTCTTCAGGTTTTTTTGACTGTAATTCTGCACTTATTTTTTCTCTTTTATCTTTGTCTAAATATTTTTCAATTAATTCATCATCAATTCTTGTTAATTCTGCTTTAGGCAAAGCTGATAATAATTCCCAGCCTAAATTTAAAGTATCAAAAATTGTTCTGTTTTCGTTTTTTGCTTGTCTGATAAATTTGTCTTCAAATTGTTCTGCAAATTTTAAGAAACCTCTGTCTCTTTCACTTAAAGCTTCTTCTCCGACAATTGCAACTAATCCTCTTAAAGATCTTCCTTCAGCATAACCTGCATAACATTGATTTGAAACTGCTTTATGGTCATCTCTTGTGTTTTTTTTGCCAATTCCTGCATTCATTAATCTAGACAAACAAGGCAAAACATCAATTGGAGGATAAATTCCTTTCATATGCAAATCTCTTCCCAACACAATTTGTCCTTCAGTGATATATCCAGTTAAATCAGGAATTGGATGAGTTATGTCATCTCCTGGCATTGTTAGAATTGGAATTTGAGTTACTGAACCTTGTTTTCCTTTAATTAATCCTGCTCTTTCATAAATTGAAGCTAAATCTGTATACATATACCCTGGATAACCTCTTCTTCCAGGAACTTCTTCTCTTGCAGCTCCAATTTCTCTTAATGCTTCACAATAATTTGTCATATCAGTTAAAATTACTAAAACATGCATGTCGTGTTCATAAGCTAAATATTCTGCTGCAGTTAAAGCCATTCTAGGAGTAATAAGTCTTTCAATTGCAGGATCATTAGCTAAATTCAAAAACATAATTGTTCTTTCTAATGCGCCTGTTTGTTCAAAATCTCTTTGGAATTGCTGTGCTTCTTCATTTGTTATTCCCATTGCAGCAAAAACAACAGCAAAATTTCCTTCAACTTTTGCCTGTCTTGCAATTTGCAATGCAATGTCATTATGAGGCAAACCTGAACCAGAAAAAATTGGCAGTTTTTGTCCTTTAACTAAAGTATTCATTCCGTCAATAGTTGAAATTCCTGTTTGAACAAAATCTTTTGGAGAACTTCTTGCATAAGGATTAATTGCTGCTCCAATAATATCCTGTTCTTTTTCTGGAATTATTTGTGGTCCGCCATCTAATGGATTGCCTAAACCTGATAAAACTCTTCCTAATAAATCTTTTGAAACTTTTAGTTTAATTGTATCTCCTGTAAATTTAACTGTTGACTGTTTATCTATTGCCGAAGTTCCTTCAAATACCTGTACAACAACTAAATCATCTGAAGTATCTAATACTTGACCATTTTTTATTGTTCCGTCTCCAAGTTTTATTTTAACTAATTCTCCATAACCTATTGGATCAGTTTTTTTTACAAAAATTAATGGTCCTGCAATTTTTTCAATTGTTTTATATTCTTTCATTTTCTCATCACTCCAGACATTATTTTGCGATTGACTTAAATTCTTCTTTCATTTCATTCATTATTTTTTCTGTTTCTTTTTCAAATAATTCTTCTTTAACTAAAGAAACTTTAGTTAATTTAGATTTTGAATTCATTTTAATTATGCTTTCAATTGGCACTCCAACATCAACTGCTGCATTAGCTTGTTCAGAAAAAGAAATAATTGACTTCAAAATACCATATTGTTTTTTTAGACTGCAGTAAGAGTCAACTTCATGGAATGCGTTTTGCTGCAAAAAACCTTCTCTAATTAATCTTGCAACTTCCATTGTAAGCTGTTCTTTTTCAGGCAAAGCATCTGAACCAATTAACTGAACAATTTCCTGTAATGAAGCTTCTTTTTGTAAGACATTCATTATTTGAGTTCTGATTTTAACCCAGTCTTCTGCTACATTTTCAATAAACCAGTTTTCTAAAGAGTTTGCATATAAACTATAAGAGTCAAGCCAGTTAATTGAAGGAAAGTGTCTTCTGTGAGCTAATTTTGCATCTAAAGCCCAAAACACTTTTGTAATCTTTAAAGTATTTTGAGTTACAGGTTCTGAAAAGTCTCCTCCTGGAGGAGAAACTGCACCAATTGCTGTAACTGAACCAATTACTTCTTTTGAACCTAAAGCATTAACTCTTCCGGCTCTTTCATAAAATTCTGATAATCTTGCTGCAAGATAAGCTGGATAACCTTCTTCGCCAGGCATTTCTTCTAATCGAGAAGAAATTTCTCTCATTGCTTCAGCCCAACGGGAAGTAGAATCAGCCATTAAGCTTACATCAAAACCCTGATCTCTGAAATATTCTGCTATAGTCATTCCAGTATAAACTGAAGCTTCTCTTGCTGCAACAGGCATATTAGAAGTATTTGCAATTAAGACTGTTCTTTCCATTAAAGGTTTTCCTGTTTTTACATCTAATAATTCAGGGAATTCAGTTAAAACTTCAGTCATTTCATTTCCTCTTTCACCGCATCCAATATAAACAACAATTTCTGCGTCACTCCATTTAGCTAATTGCTGCTGGGTTACTGTTTTTCCTGAACCAAACGGTCCCGGAATACTTCCTGCTCCACCTTTAGCTATTGGAAATAAACTATCTAAAATTCTTTGACCTGTAATTAAAGGAATTGAAGGCATTAATTTTTGGGCATATGGGCGAGGCCTTTTTACTGGCCATTTATGCATTAAACTTAATTTTGTTCCTTTATCTAATACTGCAATTGTTTCTGTTACAGTAAATTTTCCTGTTTTGATTTCTTTTATTTTTCCGCTTATTGTTGGAGGCACTAAAATTTTATGTAAAATATTTGTTGTTTCCTGTACAGTTCCAATTACATCCCCTCCTGAAACTTTATCTCCTTTTTTTACGGTTGGCTTAAAGTTCCATTTCTTTTTTCTGTCTAATCCGGGAATAGTTATTCCTCTTTCAATAAAAGCCCCCATTTTTTCCATTAATCCTGGAAGCGGTCTTTGAATTCCATCATAAATTGTTGAAAGCATTCCTGGTCCTAATTCAACTGATAAAGGCATTCCTGTGTTTTCAACTTTTTCTCCTGGAGTTAAACCAGAAGTTTCTTCATAAACCTGAATTGTTGTTTTGTCTCCGTCAATTTGAATGACTTCCCCCATTAATTCTTCTTTTCCTACTTTAACTAAGTCAAACATTTTTGCATTTAAGTTTTTTGCTACTACAACAGGTCCTGAAATCCTGTAAATTTTTGCTATTTCCATAAATCAACCCCAACCGTTCTTTTGATTAATTCTCTTAAATCCGTTTCTTTCCCTTTAGATGAAAGGGTTATCAGAACCGGAGTAATAAGCTTTTCTAAAACTCTTTTTGTTTTATTTGACATTTTATCCATTTCTTCCTGTTCAATTACAATTACGCCTATTTCTTTATTGTCTAAAACTTCTTTTATTTTTTCGTCAAAATCATTTGTTACTGCAAAAGTATTTTTTACTCCCGCCAACCTAAAACCTGTTACAAAATCATCTGTTCCTAATACTGCTATGTCCATTAAAACACCATTTGTTTTTCAATTAAATCTAAAGGCAAATTCGATTGTTTTCCTCTTGTAATAATCCTTAAATTATTTGCTTCATTTTCTTTTGCGATAAAATAACCTATTACTGGAGAAGAATCTCTTTTAAATTCATGAACTAATTTTTTTCCTTTAGCCGAAATATCTTTTTTAAATTCAACTCTTGCTTCTTCTAAATTTTCAACTACAATTTTTTTTCTTTTTTTTGTTGAAATAATGTTTTTCATTGAAATTTTTGTTTCTTTTGCTCTTGCTTCATTTAATGCATCAAGATATACTGCCTGCTGAATCATTAAGTTTTTTACTTTTCCTGAAGAACTTTCAATTAATTCATTAAAATAATTAATATCTAATTCATCTTCTAATTCAGTTAAATTTGATAAATGTTTTTTCATTATTCCATAATAAGAAGTTTTTTTGAAAAATTCAACTGCTTCTTCAACTGAATTAGATTTTTTTATTACTTCAGTTAAAAATTCCTCTGAAAATTCTCCTGCAGGAATTAAGTTTTGAATTATTTCTTCAGGGTTTTCATTTGATTGTTTGCCTCTTAAAATTGTTTTAATGTTCCATATATCATATTTTTTCAGGAAAACTAAAACTGATTTTCTTGAATCTTTCAAAGAAAAAGACAGTATTTTTTTAAATGAGTTTGCCAGGTTTCTGTTTACTGCATATTCAATTAAATTTGCTTCTTCAAATACTGCACCTAATTCTTCTATTTCTTTTTTGTATTCGCTTTCTCCTAAAAAACGGGCTATCTGGTCTAAACTCATTTTCATTAATTTTGGGTATTCAGTTGAATCAATTAATTTTGATTTCATTACTCTTACTCTTGTATTAGTATAAGAATATCCAAAACCTTTTCCAGTCATCCAAACACCCTTGAAGAAATATCACTTATATTTTTTTCTTTAACTTTTTCAAGAATTAAATCAAATGTCTGATCTGAACGAATTGTTCCTTCTTTGTTTTCAAGAACAAATCCGCCTGAACATTCAATTGATTCTCTGAATTTTAATCCGGAAAGTTTTGAAATTAATGCTTTATCTTTTGCATTGCAGTAAAAATACTCTGCATTAACTTCTTTTTTTCCTTTCTGCAATAATTTTTTCAGGATTTTTTCTTTTTCTTTTGAATTAAGTTTCTCTAATTGGTTTTTTACTTCATCAAACAAAGAATCAATTACTTCTTTCTTTGCGTTAAGCTGTTGTTTTTTTAACAACAGTTTTAATGAAGCTAATTCAGTTCTTTCCATCGAAGAAACTATTTCACTGGTTTTTTTAACTGTTTTTTCTTTTGATTTGTTTACTTTTTCTTTTGTTTTTTGCAGTATTTCTTTTGCTTGTATTTTTCCTTCATTAATTATTGCATTAGACTTTAATTCAGTCTCATTGTTTATTTCTTTAATTACATTTTCTAATGACATTTGTTAAAACCTTTTAGATTTTAGTGCGCCGGAGCTAAACCTAAAATCATTATTGCAATAACTAAACCGAAAATGACTAATGTTTCTGGAATTACTGTTAAAATTAATGCTTTACCAAATAATTCTTCTTTTTCAGCCATTGCTCCCACTGCGGCAGTTCCTATTTCTTTTTCTGCTATTGCTGCAGCATAAGCGCTTCCTGCAATTGCAATTCCTGCTCCTATTGCAATCAATCCTAATTCTAATTCAACCATGTTATATTCCTCCTTTAATTAAATATTAATTTTTTTCAACTCCAAAAGGCAGAAATGGTTTTCCTCCGCCTTTATAGAATTTACCAAAAAATTCAACATAATGAAGCCTTAATGAATGCAAAAAAGGCCCTATTAAACCTAATAGTATATTAACAAAATGTCCAAGCAAAAGAATTAAAACTGATGCTACAATGAAAATTCCGCCTTGATTAAAGAATTCTGTTGCAAACTCATTTATTATTACTGCTAATTTAACTGAAGCTAACCCAACAGCAAAAAGCCTTGCATAAGACAAAGTATTACTTAAAATCGCAGGCAATTCAATTATTCCCTGGACTCCTTCTCCTTTAAACAGCAAAACAATTCCTAAAAACAACAATAGTCCTCCGGCAATATTTCCAAAAGAAGTCATTCCTAAAATCATTTCAGATAATACAAGTAATCCTCCTGCTTCAATCATCAACCAAGATCCTTTTTCTAACACTGCTTCTTTTAGTCCATGCTGAATTAAAACATTATAAAATCCAATAATATAACCAAAAGTAATGTGAATTATGCCGACTAAAATTGAAATTAAAAGCATTGTATTTAAGTCATGCGCTCTGTTAAGAATTGGATGTTCAACAAATTCAAATCCAAATGCTTCTCCAAAAATAAAACCAAAAAATATTGTAGCTAAAGAAGCAACAATCAAAGAACTAACTAAAAGTCTTGCTTCTCCTTTTAGTTTTCCTCTTAAAAAAATAAATGCAAGTAAAGTAACAATTCCATAACCTACATCCCCTAACATAAAACCAAAAAATAACGGGAAAGTAATAAATACAAGGAAAGTTGGATCTAATTCAGTGTATTTTGGAAGAGAATACAAATTCAAAAAAAACTGGAATGGTTTAACCATTGAAGGATTATCCATTGCTATTGGAGCATTTTTTTTGTCTTTTAATTCTTCAAAGAAAATTTTATCTTTAGTTAAAACTTTTAGTTTTTCTTTTATTTCTTTTGCTTTTTTTTCAGGAACCCAGCCATCAATAACAAAAGCATTTAAGGTTACAGCAAATTTTAAGGGCGCTTCAAGTTTTTCATTTTCTTTTTCTAAATTATATTCTAAGTCAACCAAAAACTGTCCTTCTTTTTCTTTCAATGAATTTAATTGAGAATTAAAAGAAGAAAGTTTTTTTTCAACTGAATTTAATTCTGAATTAATTTGATTTAAATCAGAGTTTTCTTCAAAATTTAATTCATTAAAACCATATTCTGATAAAAGTAAATGAATTTTTTCTTTGTTTTTGTTCGGAATAAACAAAGCAATAATGTTTTTTCCTTTATAAACTGAAGAAAAAAATTCAAATTCATTTGTTATTTGTTTTATTTCCTGTTCAGTTAAAGGTTTTTTTACTGTTCCTTTAAACACAGTAATTGAATTAAATCCAAAAAAATGATTTGAATTTAAGTTAAGTGAAGAAAAAGGTTCAATTGATTGTTTTTTTGAATTTAATAAAGATTTTTCTTCAGTTAAAACAGAAATTTCCTGATTTAATTCCATGTATTTTAAATGAATTTCACTGAATTTTCCATTACATACTTTAAGGTCTTTTATTATTCTTGGCTTTAAATCCAAATTAAAATGACTTATCATTGACCTTAATTTAACTAATTTATCTGAAACCTGTTCTGCTTCAGCAAAAGAATTTCCTGTTTCAAAGTCTTTTCCTTTATAGTCAATTAAATGCATTAATTTAAGTGAATGCAGTTCACCAATTAGTTTTTTCATGTTGTTTTTTGGACCAGTTATTCTAATTCGGCTCATTCTCTGAGTTTTAATCATAAAAAACACATAATATTAACTAAGAACTAAATGCTTCTTCTGAAAACTTTTTTACAATAAATTTTGCTTCAGATTTAATTTTAGATAAAGCTTTTTTCTTTATTAAATCAGTTGAAGAATTGTTTTCATTAATCAGCTTTTCTTTTGTTTTATTTATTTTTTCTTTTGCTTTCTGGATTTCTTTTTCCCTAAATTCGTTGTCTTTGTTGTCTGCTTCAGTAATCAAAGAAATTGAATCAGTTTTCGCCTGTTCAATCAAATTTTCTTTGGTTTTTTCAGCTAAATCAAGTTTTTTAGCTGCTGATTCTTCTGCTTGTTTAATTTTAGAGAGAGTTTCATCTTGAGACAAAATAACACCTTAATTCATTATATTAGGCTGTAAAAAGATTATTTTATCAAAACATTTAAAGCCTTAATCCTGAAAAAGCATCCAATAAATATAAAAAAAAATAGTTTGAATAATTTAAAGAAAGAAATTCAAATAAGAGGGATAAAAAATGATTAAAATAACTCAAGATAAAGAAGCATGTATTGGATGCGGAGCTTGTGCCGCAATATGCCCAGATAACTGGGAAATGATTGAAGGAAAAAGCCAGCCAATTAAAACTGAATTAAATGAAGTTGGCTGCAATAAAGAAGCTGCTTCAAGCTGTCCTGTTAACTGCATTACGATACAGGAATAAAGCTAAACCAGCAAAAAACAAAGAAGACCCTACAGTAAAATAAAACAAGAAATTTAATTCATTCAAAGGAACCGGCGGATGAGTATTAAAAAAATAATCAGAAAAATCATTTGCCAAAAAGAAAACTAAAACAAGAATTAAATAAAATAATTTAAAACGAATTTTCTTAATTAATAAAAATGATTCAAAAAAAAGAAATGCATGCGAAATTAATAAAAATAAAGGAACAACAAAAAATTTAGGCGTAAAATAAAAAGAATTATAAAATAATAAAACAAAAACCACCCAAAAACCATATTTTAAACTCCCTACTAAAGTAAAAAAAAACACAAAAGAAGACTCTTTTTTAATTAAAATCAAAAAAAAAGACAAAGCCATTAAAAACGAAAATAAAGGACAGTCAGGAACAAACAACCATAAATGCAAAGGCGTTTGCATGAATTGCTGGCCGTAATAAATTATAAACCCATAAACCGCCCCAAGGAAATTTGCCAGAATTAAAAAAATTAAAATTGGTTTAGATGAAAAGATTTTTTTCGATAAAAAATCTAAATTAAAAAAATTCATAAATAAATTAAAACAAAAAAAATTAAAAATGGTTTTAAAAATAGTCTTACTTTCTCATCTTTCGCCATTTTTTTCTTGCTTTAAATGCAGCTAATCCTGCAATACCTAATGCTGCTTTTCCATAAGGGTGTTTTAGAGGTACTTTCTTATTAGACTGGTTTTCAACAAAAGCTCTCCATTGTTTTTTTAGTTTTTGTGCATTTTGTGTTTTTGTTTTTGCATCAACAAAAACTTGCCCTGCACTATAATGATAACCTGCTTTACCTCCAAGTCTTATTAATGCATCAAGTTGAGTTATTGTAAAATTTGCTAAACTTAATCCTGTGATTCCAACAGCTCCTGCAATTGCCAAAACTGCTGCTTTTTTTGCAGTCCATTTAGCTATTTCAGTTGCTAATTTTCCTTCTGCTTTTGCTGCATTTTTTGCAGCTCCTTTTACATCACTCATAAAACCAAATAACTTGGTTTTTTATCTTTTTAAACCTTTTTTATTAATATTTTTACTGCAGGCTAGGCTGGAGAGTTAGCAGTTCTCTGTTACCTGAAATCTGCTTTAGCAGGAGCCGAAGTTTTGGGGAAGGATTTAATTCAGGAAATTAAATCCTTGGTTGTTTCAATGAACTTCTGTCCCCTAAGATTAAGCCTTAAAGTCAACCCGTCAGGCCTGGAAGGGTGCAGCGGAAATTTTATTGTTTAATGCTTTTGGGAGCAACGGAAGCTAGAGCATTCAAGGGCTAATTTAATTTTCGGTTTTAATTCGACTTCAAAACACGCCTGCATTATTCTAATTTTACTCTTTTTTTACTGAAAAAACAAGAAAATTCTAAAAGCAAAAGAATTTAAATGAGAAATGAGAAATCCATATAATAAATTGTTTTTAATTTAAACAAAAAAGGAGGGAAAAAATGGAATTAGAGCAAATAGGAGAATATGCATTTATTCTAGGAGTAGTAATCGCAGTAATTGCTGGTTTTGCAGTAAATTATTTAGGCGCATTTGCCGGCTGGGTTCCTTTGGTTTTAATCATTTTAGGAATTTTAGTTGGATTGTTAAATATTAAAGACAAAGAAACAACTCCATTCTTAATTGCAGCTATTGCATTACTTGCAACAGGCGCAATAAGTGCATTTAGAGAAATTGACTCAGTTGTCGACCCATTAGGAACAGTCTTATCAAACATTTTCGGAAATATCGCAGTATTTGTAGCTCCAGCAGCAGTAATTGTTGCAGTAGTCGCAATCTATAAACTTGCAATGAGATCTTAAAAAAAGGCACCCTGCCTTTTTTCTTTTTCTTTTTTTTAAACGTTTCACCGTTTAAGCACGATGCACGACTTCACTTTGTTCAGTCATGCTGTTTTTTTATCTGAAAAAAAAGTTGTCTTTTTTTGTTTAGACGCAAAAACAAACAGTTATTTAAAGAATAATACTCTTTTTATTAAAGGAAAAAGTGAAGAATAATGCAAAAAAAAAAAGTTGTAATTGAAAGCAATCTTGACTTAAAAAAAAATAAAATTAAGTCAGAAAAAGAAATAAAAGAAAAACCAAGCATTGCTGAACTTGAAACAAAAATCCCTTCAAAAAAAGAACTAACAAAAAAAGAAGAAAAACCAATTAAAACATTAAATGAAGAAACAAAAAAAGAATTAGAAACAACTGAATCAAAAACAGAAAAAGACAAATCAATTAAAGAAATAAAAACTGAAGAAAAAACAAACGAATTCAATGAACCAAAAAAACCAGTAAAAAAATTAAACCAATTAGAAAGAATTCCTTCAGGCATTTTTGGTTTTGATGAATTAATTGAAGGAGGCATAGAAAAAAATTCAACTGTTTTAGTTGCAGGAAGTGCAGGAACAGGAAAAACTACTTTTGGATTACAGTTTTTATATTACGGAGCCGTAAAATACAATGAACCAGGAATATTAATCAGCTTTGAAGAAAGCAAAGAATCATATTACAGGCATAACGCAGAATATGGCTGGGATTTTGAAGACTTAGAAAAAAAAGGTTTATTCAGAGTTCTTGAATACAAACCGCATCAGGTTGGAAGATTATTAGATCAGGGTGGCGGGCCAATAAGAGATGCAATAAATCAAATGGGAGCCAAAAGATTAGTAATTGATTCAATTACATCTTATTCTTTATTATTCAGAGACGAATACCAGCAAAGAGAAAACATTTTGAAATTTTTTGAGTTATTAAGGAAATGGAACTGTACTTCAATAATTATAAGCGAAATGTCTCCAAAAGAAGCTGAAACAGCAAAAGGTTCAGTGGGATTTTTAGTTGATGCAGTAATTTCATTATATTATGAAAAAAAAGAAGAAAAAGATGTAAGAGTTCATTCACTTGAAATACTTAAAATGCGCGGAACCAAACACACAAACAAGGTTTGTGCATTAAATTTTGAAAAGGAAGGCATAAAAATTTATGCAGACATAGAAATATTTTGAGTTGGTTTTATGGATAGTGTATTACAACAAGGAATAAAAGTTGCTTTTTTTCTTTTAAGCGGAGCATTACTTATAAGTTTTTCAATTTTAACTTTTCTTGAAGGAATTTTAGCACAAATTGCAGGATATGAATTCTCAGCTGTTGTCTTTTATTTTGTTTCAATGTGTGCTTTAGGTGCAACTTTCTGGACTTATTCCAAAGCAAAAAAAGTATTAAGTACTCTTTATTAAATCACTGAAAAAGTATAATAAAGAGTTTTCTGTTATAATTATGGTTTAAAATGAAAGGGCAGGCGTCAGTTGAATTATTAATTATTCTTGCAGTTTCAATGGTAGTACTTGGATTAATTATTTCTGTATCAAACAATGAAATAACTTCAATTAATTATGCTAAAGCAAATTCTGAAGCACAAAATACAGTTAATAAACTTGCAAGTACAGCTAACGAAGTTTTCGTTTCTGGCCCTGGAACAAAAAAACAAATTTTTATTTCAATTCCATCAGGAATAGATGAAAACAAAAGTTCAATTTCAGACAAAACAATAAGACTAAACATTAATGGAACAGATGTAATTTCTGAATCACAAGTTGAAGTAACAGGAAGCATTCCAACTGAATCAGGGGGCCATTGGATTTGGATTACTTCTTATGAAGGTTATGTTTTAATTGGAGATATTCAAATTGAAACAGACAAAGGAAGTATTTATTCAACTATAGCACAGAATACAAGTGCAATAGAAAATATTAAAGTAATAAATAATACAAGCGGAAACGCAAGTGTTTCAGTTAGTTATGTCTGGACTTCAGCTAATGTTACTTTGCAATTAAGCAGTAATTCTTTTGTTGTTCCTGCTGACTCAAACACTGGAATTGATTTAAATTTTACTTCTAATTTATTTGCTGTAGGAAATTATTCAGGCGAATTAATTTTTGATGTAAATACAATTGACGGAGCAAAACAAATAATTGTTCCTTTAACTTTAGAAGTAATTGTCGGAGAAAGCAACCAGCCTTTAATGATTTTTCCTGATTTATGGAGTCCTTCAATTGATTCAGGTTATTCAGATTCAAATAACTTTCAAGTATGCAATACAACTTCAACTGCATTAACTAATATTGTTTTTACTTCATCTAATGGAGACGCAGGAGATTGGGTTCAGGCAATTCCAACAATTAATTCTTTAACAGGAAATACTTGCCAGCAAATTACAGTTACTATTGATGTTCCCTTGGGTTCAAACAGTGACACAGGAACTGTTACTGCTTCAGATGGAATTAATTCAGATTTTATTTCATTAAATGTTACTGTCAGCAATATGTCAGACAACTTTAATTTCTCATGGAGTACTGCGTCATTTAATGGAGGTGGAGACAGATTAAGAAACTGGACAATAGAAAACACCAGTATTAATACAAGCCTTACAATTTCAAGAATTATTGTATGGGACTGGAATGAAACAGATCAGGATTCAGCTATTATAGAAAGAGTAAGATTTGATGGAACTGATTATTGGAACGGAACAGCAAATGCAGGAGAATGGATTAATGTAACAGATTTTACAATTAATGCGTCAACTTCTTTTAGCGGAGGAAATGAATTAAGATTTGATGAAATAGTTAATAATGACGGAGAATACTTTAGAATTACATTTGAATTTAGCGACGGAAGCACTTATACTACTTCAACTTATTATACAATAGACAGCACTCCGCCAACAATAATGCTTGAAAGCCCTGCAACAGGTTATACTTCAAACAGTTTTAGTGTTCAGTTTGACTATACGGTAAATGATGTTGATTCAGGAATTAATTTTTGTGAATTGATTATTAATGGAATAATAGACCAAACAGACAATTCAATAACTGAAGGAATTACTCAAAGTTTTACTAAAACTTTTGCTTCAAACGGAACTTATTATTGGGATGTAAACTGCACTGATGATTACTCAGTTCCAAATACAGGAAGCAGTGATGAAAACAGAACCATAATAATTAATTCAACTGGCCCAATAATAATTGCATTCCACACTTTCCCTGATACAAGCTGGAGTTCAGGAACAGGATGGCTAAATGCATGGACTCATTCAGGAGACAGTTCAATCAGAAGCGGAGGAACCCCTTATAGTTCTCCAAATCATTTAAGATTAAGAAGAAGCACAGGATATGCTGAAAGAGCAGTTGATTTAAGTGCGTATACTAATCCAAGACTGGAATTTTGGGCTAAAGTTAATTCATTTGAATCAGGAGACACCACAAGAGTTAGCATTTCTTCTAACGGGTTTATCTGGACTATAATAAAAATTTTTACTTCAGCTGACTCAGACAACACTTATCATTTTTATTCATTTGACTTAAATGCATATCCTTTGTCAAACAACTTTAGAATTGCATTTGATGCCGGAATGAGCGGCAGAAGAGATTACTTTTATGTTGATGATATTAATATTGTTCAAAGGACTCCGTGAAATAAATGAAAAAAAAAACAAAAAAGTATGACAGCAGGATTGAGCAACAGCGAAATCGTGCCTCGGTTCTCCCGCTCGAAAGCGGAAATAAAATCAGTGCTATCGCAGATAGCACGCGTTACTCGCGGACGCAACCGCGAGGGCAGATTTCAGCTGAATTTGTAATAACTCTTGTTTTGCTCTTCTTAATGTTTTCTTTAGTTGTTGCAGTTTCAGTTGAACAAAAAAAAAACATTGATTTTAATTCAGAAAAAATCAAAGCAAAAACCTTAAGCGAAAAAATTGCAAGAAACATTAACGGCATTTATATTTCAGGAGAAGGAAGCAAAACAATAATAACAAAAAATTATGATTTTGAAATTGAATTTGAAGAAAATTCCGTTAAAATAAAATTCAGACAAGGCCAGTTTATTTCAACTTCACTTTTAACAAAAAAATTATTTTTATTTCAAAAGTTAATGCAAATGAAATAAGAATAGAAAACATAAAGGGAGTGATTGAAATTGAAGAACTGTAAAGGGCAGGTTTTTACCACTGATTTTATTGTTTCTTTTACTGCTTTAATTTTTATTTTAGTTATTTCATTTTCATCTTTTGGTTTAATTCAGAATTCACTTAATGAAGAAGAATATTATTTTGAAATGCAGGAAAAAGCAGTTAATGCATCTCAAATTTTAATTTCGACTTCAGGCCAGCCAAATTCCTGGGAAACATTAAATGACTTAAACATTAATTCAATTGGCTTAGCAAAAGAAAGAAATATTTTAGATGAAAATAAAGTAAATAAATTAATTGACTTAAATGCAGCTAAATACAATGAAATAAAAGAAATTTTAGGTTTACAAAAATACGATTTTTATTTTAAAGTAACTTCAATGAACGACCAACCATTAAAACAATTCGGAGTTTTTCCTTCAGCTGAAAACAAAACAATTGTAATTGAAAGATATGTTTTGTTAAATGAAAAAGAAAGAAAATTTATTTTCGGAGTGTTTAAATGAAAGGGTTTATTATTTCAATTGATGCAGTAATTGCATTAATTATTTCTTTTGCATTGCTTGTAGCAATAAGCGGAAATTTTGCTGAAAGCAAATTCAGTTCATTAAATGAAACTAAATTAGCATTAATTTCAGAGGATGTTTTAACTGTATTAGAAAAAAGCGGGAAATTTGAAGAAGCAGTAAAAGAAAACAAAAACAAAGAAATCTCAAAATACTTAAATAAAACAACAAAAAATTTGTGTTTTGAATTAAATATATATGATTATGATAATAATTCAAGTGCATTAAATACTACTTCAAAAAAAGGATGCAAAAAAAATGCTTTAACTGAAATTTCAACTAAAAGAAGTTTTTTTTATGGAGAAAAATTTTATTGGGCTGAATTAAAAGCCTGGTTTAAGGTGAAAAAATGAAAGGGTATGTAATAAGCTTTAGTGCAATTCTTTTACTTTCTTCAATGCTTTTATTTTCAATGTTTTATTTAGAAAATGTTAATTCAAGAAATTATTCATCAGGAGAAATAAAAAAATATTCTAAAATGGAATTTATTAAAGATGATTTAAGTTTTGACTTAAACAAAATTTTAGGAACTTCCATTAAAGTAAATAAAGGAAATAATCTTGAAATAACTTTTAATGAAATAATTCCTTCAGATTTCAATAAAATGCAGAGAATCATAAAAATGAAAGAGTTTGCTGAAACAAGTTATTCTGCCATAAATAATTCTTCAATTAAAATTAATGTTGACAGATTAAACCAAAATATTCCATTAAAATTCAGCAATAAACTAGTTTACGAATATGATTTTACTCCAAACAAAAATTCAGTTTTCTTTTATGCTTTAGGAGACACAAACATGACTTCAATGGATTTAAATTTAACTGTTTCAGGAAGTTCGGTTTCTGTTTCAAGACCATTAAATGCATTAAACCCTGATTTAATTGTAAACTTTAATTATATTGATGGAAATGCATTAAACGAAAAACATGAAATATTATTAATGGATTCAACTTTAAAAAACAAAATAGAAATAATTTTTTCAGCTGACGGAGACGACAAAATTAAAATTAATATTGGGACTTTTAAAGGAAAAAATAATGCAATGTTAATTGAAAATGAAACAATCAACCAAAATAAAATTAATCTTTCATTTAAATCAATTATGCCTGCAATTGACTTTAATTCAAGCTTAAAGCTTTATGCAGACATTGACTTAAATTACATTCAAACAGACTTAAATTCCAATTCATTAATGGAACTAAAACAGTTTAGTTAGATTTATTAATAAAAAAACAGTATTATTGCTGAAGGGAAAAAAATGATACTAAAAACAAAAATAAGTGAAATGGTTGAACTGCTTAAAGACGAAAAAAAGCTTTCAATTGAACAAATATCAAAACAATTAAACTGGGAAAAAAACAAAGTTGAATTAACAGCAAAAGTAATGGAAAAAACAGGAATATTAAATGTAATTTATCCCGCAAATGTTTTATCTAAACCTTTTATTAGACTTGAACAGGAAATTCCTGAAGAAAAAAAAAATTAATTAAAGCAACTAAAACTATAAACACATACGAAATAAAAGAAGAATCAAATGCAACAGTTAAAATAAAAACAATAGAAAAAGAAAAACGCCCTTTATATTTCCTTGAATTTGACAAAGCAGACTATTCAACAAAAAAATTCCTTGAAGAAATAAAAGACGAAATTGCAAAAAGTGTTTCAATTGACTCAGAAGAAGAAAACTTAAAATTAAAACAAAAATTTATACAAATAGTAAATAAAACTTTAATGAAATATTTTCCTGAAAATGAAAAATCTACAACAACAAAACTTGCAGGAATTTTACTGCATGAAATGTATGGAATGGGAGAATTAGAAGTATTAATTAAAGATGACTTATTAGAAGAAATTACAATTAATTCATCTAAGACACCTATTGCAGTGTATCACAGAGAATTTGGCTGGCTTAAAACAAACATTAATGTTGAATCAGAAGAATTAATTGAAAATTATGCTGCACAAATTGCAAGAAAAATCGGAAGAGAAATAACAAACTTAAATCCAATTCTTGACGCACATTTAATTACAGGCGACAGAGTTAATGCAACATTATTTCCTGTTTCATCTTTAGGCAATACAATTACAATAAGAAAATTTTCAAGAAGACCCTGGACTATAACAGACTTTATTTCTCCTGAAAAACACACAATGAACTCAGAAATGGCTGCCTTTTTGTGGATGGCACTGCATTATGAAATGAATTTAATGGTAGCAGGTTCAACCGCCTCAGGAAAAACATCTGCACTAAACACTTTATGTGCAATGATTCCAAATTACCACAGAATAATTACAATAGAAGATGTAAGAGAACTAGTTCTTCCTGAAAACTTAAAATGGAACTGGGTTCCATTAACAACAAGAAACCCTAACCCAGAAGGCGTAGGAGAAATAAGCATGTTTGACTTAATGATGTCTGCATTAAGAATGCGTCCAGACAGAATAATTTTAGGAGAAATGAGGCAAAGAAAAGAAGCAGAAGTATTATTTGAAGCAATGCATACAGGACATTCAGTTTATTCAACAATGCATGCCGATTCAGGAATGCAGTTAGTCAGAAGATTAACTGAACCGCCAATTGAAATTCCTGCATTAGAAGTTGAAGCATTACATTTAGTTTTAGTTCAATACAGAGACAGAAAAACAAACAAAAGAAGAACAATGGAAATAAGCGAAATAGACACAGGAAGCCACGAAGGAAGCATTTCAATTAACACAATTTACAGATGGAGCCCAAGAACAGACACCTGGGATAAAATAGATGAACCAACAAAATTTTACGGAGAATTAAATTTACACACAGGATTAACCGAACAGGAAATAACTAAAGATTTAGAAGAAAGAAAAACAATCCTTGAATGGATGATAGAAAAAAAAATAAATGACGTAAACAAAGTAGGAGAAGTAATGAACAAATATTACAGCAACAAGGATTTAGTTCTGGAAGCAGTGGGAAAAAAACTTGACTTCAATAAAATGTAGTGATAAAAAATGAGAGTAAAATTCATGTTGTTTTCAATCGAACAGGCTAAAAAATTAAATAAACGAATTTTATTTATTGGAGATTTTTTTCAGAAAGTTTTTGTCGGAGTTAAATATGAAATAAAAAAAGCAGAATTAAATATAAGCACTGAAGAGTATCTTACTGCAAGTTTTTTATCTGGATTAATTTACGGGATTTTTTTCTTTATTTTTTTAACTGCCCTTATTTTTTTAAGAGACGGAATAATTGCAAACGCATTTCCATTAAATGTTATTGCAGGAATAATGTTTTTTGTGTTATTTTTCTTTTTGCATATTATTTATCCAGGAATAATTTCAAAAAGAATTGCTTTTGGAATTGACCAAAACTTAATTTTTGCATTAAAAAGCATGTTAATTCAGGTTAAATCAGGAATACCTTTATTTAACACAATAAAAAACATTGCTAAAGCAGATTATGGGATAGTATCAGAAGAATTCAATGAATTAATTCAGGACATTAATTCAGGAATCTCTGAAGCAAAAGCATTAGAAAAACTTGCATTAAAAACAAAATCAGAATACATGAAAAAAGCTGCCTGGCAGATTACTGCATCAATTAAAAGC
Organism: archaeon; assembly: GCA_024277355.1. Classification (GTDB taxonomy): domain Archaea; phylum Iainarchaeota; class Iainarchaeia; order Iainarchaeales; family 1-14-0-10-31-34; genus 1-14-0-10-31-34. The sequence goes on along the minus strand of JAJRVL010000002.1, from coordinate 14,330 downwards.
GGGGCAAGTGTTGCAGGTGCATTAGAAACTGCAATTAACACTTTAACTGCAAATCAATTAAGAGCAATAAAAAATTATTCAGCTGAACTAAATTTATGGATTTTAATGTATCTGCTTTTAGCTGCCGCAATTCCAACTTTAGGAATTACTTTTATGATAATTCTTTCTTCTTTTGGAGGATCAGACATATCTGAAATGCATGTAATTATTACAATTTTATTTGCATTTATAGTTCAAATAATATTAATTGGTTTTGTTAAAAACAGAAAACCAAAGGTGATTTTATAAAATTAATACAAAAAAGACTTTCAGAAATCATTCCTGAAAAAACAAGAAAAAAAATTTTAATTAAAATGGATTATGCAGGGATAAACGAAGACATAGATGAATGGTTAGGTAAAAGAATAATGCTTGCATTATTGTTTTTTATAATTGGTTTTTTAATTCCATTAAGTTTAGGTAAATATTTTTCATTAAATGAATTCACAATTCAAATATTATTTTCATTTATTTTAGGAATAATTCTTTTTATTTTAACTGAATTTATTTATTATTTTCATTTAGAACACCAAATTGACGACAGAGTAAAAAGAGTTGAAACAGTCCTTCCAGACTTTCTTTTATTAGTTGCATCAAACTTAAGATCTGGAATGACTCCTTTTAGTGCATTTAAAAACAGTTCAAGAGAAGAATTTGGCCCTTTAGCTGAAGAAATAAAAACAATAAGCACAAAAAGTTTAGGAATAGACTCATTCAGAAATTCATTAAAACAATTATCCGAAAAAATTGATTCAAGAATTCTAAAAGAAAGCGTTGCATTTCTTTCTGAAAGCATGAGGTCCGGCGGAAAACTGGCTAAACTGCTTGAAGCAAGCTCAGAAGACATATCAAAAACACAGGAAATGAAAAAAGAAATGATTTCAGGAACAAAAATGTATGTGTTATTTGTTTTATTTGTAATAGTTGTAGCAACCCCTTTGTTGATGTCAATTTCCGTTCAGTTCCTTGAAATGATTAATTCAATTCAAGGACAAAGTGCAGTTGATGAAAGCCTTAATATTGGTTTTCTTAGTGCAGAAATCGTAATAACTTCAAATTTCATGCACAATATTGCAGTGATTTTATTATTAGGAAATTCAATTCTTGCAAGTTTATTTATAGGAGTTTTAACTGAAAGAAAAATAAAATTGGGATTAAAGTATTCTCCAATAATTTTTATTGCATCATTTATTCTTTTTACAGCATTTAAAACAGTAATTTCAGGATTTCTTTCAATTGTCTAATCAGAAAAAGTTATAAATAAAAAGACACTAAATAATAGCTATAATATTTATCTAAAAGGAGGAAAAAAAAATGATTGGAAGAAAAGCACAAGGAACAACAGAATACTTAATTATTCTTGCAGTAATAATTGTCATTGCATTAGTTGTTGTAGGTGTAATGGGTTGGGTTCCTGGATTAACAGGAGGATTAACCGAACAACAGTCAAGAGCATACTGGCAAAGCACTTCTCCTTTCTCAATAAAGGAATTCAAATTCAGCGGAACAACAGCAGAAATTGAAGTGCAGAATATTTCAGCAAACAAACTGACTTTAACTGACTTAAACATTGACGGAATAGCCGGATTAAGTTCAAGTGTTTCATTTAACGCAGGCGAATCTGAATTAGTTTCATTAACAGGATTAACTGCATGCGGAAACGCAGGAAGCGGATTTGACTACAATGTTTCATTTACTTACAATTCAAAGAAAGTCAATGGATTAGTACAGTTAGGCGACAAAGGATTAATTGGAAAATGCAGTTAACTGCATTTCCTTTTTTTTATTTTTATTTATTTTTTATAATTAACTATTTCTGCAAAAATTTCAGGGTTAAGTGATGCTCCGCCAACTAAAACTCCATTTACATTTTCAGCAGAAAAAATTTCATTTAAATTATTAGGTTTAACGCTTCCCCCATACAAAATATTAATTGAATCAGCTTTTTCTCCAAATAATTCAATTAATTTTTTTCGTATAAAAGAATGAGCAGAATTAATTTCCTTTTTTCCTGCAGTTTTTCCTGTACCAATAGCCCAGACAGGTTCATAAGCAATAAATAGTTTTTCTGAAAAAGAAACTTCTTTTAATCCTTTAATTAACTGGTTTTCTAAAACAAAATTAGTTTTTCCTTTTTCCATTTCACTTTCAGTTTCTCCAACACATAAAACAACATTAAATGATTTAATTGCATTAATTACTTTTTTATTAATTAACTCATTTGATTCAGAAAATTTATGTCTTCTTTCTGAATGGCCTAACAAAACAAAATCACATAAATCTTTAATCTGTAAAACAGAAATCTCCCCTGTAAAAGCTCCTTTTTCTTCAAAAAAAACATTTTGAGAACCAATAAATATGTTTTTTGAAGCAGTTTCTTTTGCTGTCTGAAGACAAATAAAAGAAGGAAAAATTAAAATCTTGTTTTTTGTTTCAGAAACAAGTTTATTAAATTTTTCAAAAAATTCTTTTGTTTCTTTAATTGTTTTATTCATTTTCCAGTTTCCTGCAATAATCAAAAATAACACCTTATCAAATAAAAGACAAATAAATAAATAAAATTATGCAATACAAAAAAAAACATTAAAAAAACAGAATTAAAGCTTTTCCTTAAATAAATTATATTATATGGAATATGAAAACATTTCAGTTGAAAAATTCAAGAACTCAATAAAAAAAGGACCTTATTACTCTCAAATAAAAAAAGCAATAGAATATTCAGATAAAATTATTGATCAAAAGCAATTTCAAAATTCATTAAACAGCGCTTATATTCTGAATTCATTAGGAATAAAAGGAAACCCTTTAGCTGCAACATTTTTATGCGAAACCAAAACAAAAAAAGAAGAAATAACAAAAGAATTCAATGAAGACATAACAAATATTGTTGAAGAGCTAAGAAAAATAAAAAAAATTGAATCCCAAAGCAAAAATTTTTCTTCAGAAACATTAAGCAAAATAATTCTTGCTACAACAAAAGACATCAGAACAATAATAATTGCACTTTCATTAAAATTATCTGAATTAAGAAATGTAAAAGAACCAGATAAAATTCTTGCAAAAAAAATAAGAGAAGTATATCTTCCAATCAGCCAAAAACTTGGATTAAATGAAATAAAATGGGAGTTAGAAGACAGAGCATTTAAAATTGAACACCCAAAAGAATACAACAAACTAAAACGAGCATTAAAAAAGAAAAGAAAAGAAAGAGAAACAGACTTAAAAAAAATAATTAATGAAATAAAAAAAAGATTTAAAGACGATAAAATAAATGCAAAAATAATCGGCAGAACCAAAAACTTTTTCGGAATATACAGTAAAATGAAGAAAAAAAACTGCAAAGCAAACGAATTACATGACTTAATTGCAGTGAGAATACTCTGCAATACAATAAAAGAATGTTATTTAATTTTAGGCATAATCCATTCAATGTATGAACCACTGCTTAACTCATTTGATGATTATATTGCAACCCCAAAAAAAAATAATTACCGTTCAATCCACACAGACTTAAAAACCAAAGATAAAAAAATATTTGAAACACAAATAAGAACCTTTGAAATGAACGCAGAAGCAGAAGAAGGCCTTCCTGCACACTGGGCCTACAAAGAAGTAAAAAAAGACAAAGAATTTGACTCTAAATTAACATGGGCAAAAGAATTAATTGAATGGCACAGAAAAAATAAAACAAAAAAAATACTTGACACATTAAAATTAAGATTTGAAGAAAAAAAAATATTTACTTTAACACCAAAAGCCGACATAATTGAACTGACTCCTGATTCAACACCATTAGATTTTGCTTATGCAGTTCACTCAAACATGGGAAACAAATGTGAAAAAGCAAAAGTAAACGGCAAAATAGTAAAATTAGACCATAAACTGGAAAACGGAGATTTAGTTGAAATAATAACTTCAAAAAAACAGTTTCCAAAAAGACAATGGTTAGTGATGGTAAAAACAAAAAAAGCTAAAGCAAAAATAAAACAAATATTAAAAATATCCCAAGAAGTAAAACCAAAAATAATAAAACCAGAAATATCAAAAAAAATAATTGAATCAATTAAAATAGCCAAATGCTGTAATCCGCTTCCTGAAAACAAAATTTTTGCAATAAAAACCACAAAAAGAAAATTAATCGTTCATAACGAAAACTGTGTAAACCTTAAAAGAGAAAACAGAAAAAAAATAATTCCAATAAACTGGAAAATGATCGGCCAAAAAGAATTAAATACAAAAATAAAAATTCAGGCAAAAGAAAAAGTAAACTTACTTACAGAAATACTTGATGCAGTTACTTCATTAAAAGGAAAAATAATTTCAACTAATGCAAAAGTAGAAAACAAAACAGTGAACTGCACTATAACACTTAAAACAAAAAAACCACAAACCATAGGAAAAATCCTTGAAAAAATAAATAAAATTGAAGGAATAAAAGAAGTAAGCAGGATTTAACTGAAAAAACACAAAAACAAAAGTTTATTAATTCAAAAACAATAATTATAGAAAAAGGTGTTAAAAATGAAAAGAGTTAAAACTGGAATAAGCGGATTAGATGATTTAATTGAAGGAGGCTTTCCTGAAAAAAGAACAATGCTTGTATCAGGAGCGTGTGGAACCGGAAAAACAATTTTTTCAATGCAGTATATTTACAATGGCGCCGTAAAATACAATGAACCAGGAATATATGTAACTTTAGATGAAAGACCAGAATTAATAAGAGAAGACGTAACAAGATTTGGCTGGGATTTAAAAAAATTAGAAGAAAAAAAATTAATCAGCATAATAGACGGAAGTGTTGCAAGAATTGGTATGCCGTCAGAAGAAGAATTTTCTTTACCAATGACAGGTTTTGATTTAGATAAATTATTACTAGAAATAATGAGAGTAACAAAAAGAATTGGAGCAAAAAGAGCAGTAATTGATTCAATTCCTGCATTAGGCTTTAATTTTGAAAACGAAAATGAAACAAGAAAAGCAATACTAAAATTAAGTTATATGTTAATGAGAATTGGAGTAACTTCAATTATGACTTCAGAAATACAAGAAGGTGCAGCCAAATTCGGAAGATATGATGTAGAAGAATATGTAGTAGATGGAGTAATAGTATTACATTATTCAGGAATAGGCGGCGGCGGAACAAACAGAACAGTCCACATAAGAAAAATGCGTTCAACAAAACACTCAGAAGACTTACATCCAGTAACAATAACCAAAAACGGAATGAAAGTCCACGGAATAGAAGAAGCCTACGACGAAAGTTAAAGGATTAATCTAATAAAAATCATTGAAATTCACTAAAACCAAAGATTAAAAACAATTTTTAACTGAAATTTAATTATATTCAATAAAGTGATTAAATGACTGAAGAAATAAGCGATTTAAAACAAAGCAAAATAAACAATCTAAAAAAAATAATTGAATTAGGCATAAATCCTTATGCACATAACTTTGATAAAAAAAACTATGCAAAAAAACTTCATGAACAATTCGATTCAATAAAAAATGAAGAAGAAATAACAAAAGACTTTTCTGTTGCAGGAAGAATAATGTCTTTAAGAAAATTTGGAAAATTATCTTTTGGAGATTTGACAGACGAAACCGGAAAAATCCAGTTTGCAGTAAGAGAAAAACAAATAGACAAAAAAACAATAGAATTATTCAATTTAATAGACAGAGGAGACTTAATAGGAATTAAAGGAAGTTTGTTTAAAACAAAAAAAGGAGAACTCACAATAAATGTAAAAAAAATAGAATTACTTACAAAATCAATTGAAGTTCTTCCGGAAAAATTCCATGGATTAAAAGATAAAGAAACAAGATATAGACAAAGATATTTAGATTTAATAATAAACCCTGAAGTAAAAGAAATATTTGAAAAAAGAAGAAAAACAATCAAAGCTATAAGAGAATTCCTTGAAACAAAAGGATACAAAGAAGTAGAAACGCCTATCCTTCAGCCAATTTATGGAGGAACAAACGCACAGCCTTTTGATTCAAAATTAAACGAATTAAATATGAAAGTTTATATGCGAATATCAAATGAAATGTATTTGAAAAGACTTATAACCGGTGGTTACGAAAAAATATTTGAATTCTCACAAGATTTTAGAAACGAAGGAATAGACAAAACACATAATCCTGAATTTCTGCAAATGGAAACAATGGCTGCATACAAAAACTATGAATACAACATAGAATTATGCGAAGAAATGGTTGAATTTGTTGCAAAAAAAGTTTTAGGAACAACAAAATTTTCTTACCAAGGAAAAGAAATTGATGTTAAAAGACCGTGGAAAAAAATAACATTAATAGAAGCAGTAAAAAAAGAAACAGGAATAGATTTTGAAAAAGAACCAATAGAAAAAATAAAAGAAAAAGCAGAAAAACAAAAAATTGAAAACGCAAAAAACAAAACTTGGGCACAATTATTAACTGACTTATTTGAAGAAAAAGTAGAACACACTTTAATTAAACCAACAATAGTCTATGATTTTCCTTCAGAATTATCTCCTTTAGCAAAGAAAAAAGAAAACAACAAAAAATTTGTTGAAAGATTTGAACCATATATTAATGGCTGGGAAATAGGAAACAGTTATTCAGAATTAAACAATCCAGAAGAACTTAAAAAAAACTGGGAAAACCAAGAAAAAGCATTAAAAAAAGGAGATTCTGAAGCACAAAGAATGGATTATGATTTTATTAAAGCCATGGAAATAGGAATGCCTCCTACTTCAGGAATTGGAATAGGAATAGACAGACTTGTAATGCTATTAACTGATTCTATTTCAATAAGAGACGTAATATTATTTCCTTTTATGAAACTAAAAGAGTAGTTATTCAAATTCTATTGTCGCAGGAGGCTTTTGGGAAATGTCATATAAGACTCTTCCAACTCCATTAACTTCATTTAAAATTCTGGAAGAAATTTTTTCTAATAAGTCATCTGGAATTCTAGTCCAGTCAGCAGTCATTCCATCAACTGAATTCACAGCTCTTAAAGCAACAATATAAGAATAATCTCTTTCATCTCCTTTAACACCAACAGCTTTAACTGGAAGCAATGCAGCCAACGCCTGCCAGGTTTTATAATAAAATTTTTCTTTCTTTAATTCATCAATAAAAATAAAATCAACTTCCCTTAAAATTTCAAGTTTTTCTTTTGTTACTTCCCCTAAAACTCTTACACTTAAACCAGGTCCAGGAAAAGGGTGCCTGTTCAAAAACTCTTTTTGGATTTTAAGTTTTTGTCCTATTTTTCTTACTTCATCTTTATAAAATTCCCTTAACGGTTCAACTAAATCAAAATGCATTTTTTCAGGCAAAGTAACATTATGATGAGACTTAATTTTTGATGCGGTTTCAGACGGTTCAGCTGACTCAATTCTATCAGGATAAATTGTTCCCTGACCTAAAAAAGAAATTTTACCAAATTCATTCTGTAAATCAAATGCAACATCCTCAAAAACTTTGATAAACGTATGCCCAATAATTTTTCTTTTTTCTTCAGGATCAAAAACTCCTTTTAACGCTGAAAGAAATTCTTTTTCAGCATTAACTGAAAAAAAATGCTTAAACTTCATTTTTTTATATAACTTTTCAATATATTCTTTTTCATTTTTTCTCATTAAACCATTATCAATAAACACACAAAACAACTGATTAGGAATAGTTTTATGAATTATAACTGAAGCAACCAAAGAATCAACTCCTCCTGAAACACCCATAATAACTTTTTTATCTTTAACTTTTACTTTAATTTCTTTCTGCATTTCATTTAAAACAGAAGAAATTTTCCAGTCTTTTTTTGCTTTACATATTTTTAGAAAATTTTCTAAAATTTTTTTACCATTAGGAGTATGGTGGACTTCGGGGTGAAACTGTAAACCAAAAATGTTTTTTTCTTCTGAAAACATTGAAGCAACAGGACAGCCAGAAGTTGAAGAAGAAACAACAAAATTTTTAGGTGGTTTTTTTACTGCATCAAAATGAGAAATCCAAACCTGTTCATTATATAACCCTTCAAATAAAGGATCATTTCCTTTAACTTCAATAAAATTTTTTCCATATTCTTTTGTTTTTCCTGGTTTAACTAATCCCCCTAACTCTTTTGTGATTAACTGCAAGCCGTAACAAATTCCCAAAACAGGAATTCCTAATTTCAGTATTTCTGCATCCATTTTAGGTGCATTTAATTCATTAACACTTGCAGGACCGCCAGACAAAATTATTCCTGCTGGATTTAATTCATTTAATTCTTCAGCTGAAATTAAATTAGAAAAAATTTCTGCTTTAACACCTAATTCGCGAATTTTTCTTGCAATTAAATGACAATACTGCCCTCCAAAATTAATTACTGCAATCATTTAACAGCCTCAATAAAAATATATAAGAAAATAGAAAAAACAGAATTCAATTTTTTGTACAACATAAATAATAATGAAGAAAGGTTATTTTAATTATTTTGATTTAAGAATTCGAATAGCTAAATAAGCAGCATTCTGGCCATTATCTATTCCAACACAAGCAACAGGAACTCCTTTAGGCATCTGGCTGATAGCTAATAATGCATCTAAGCCACCTAACTTTGATGAAACAGGAACGCCAATAACAGGTTTTTTTGTATGAGAAGCAATTACGCCAGGTAAAGCAGCACTTAGCCCTGCTATTGCAATAAAAACATCAAAATCCTTTAATGCAATTTCTTTTACTTTATCAGGGTTTCTATGAGCTGAAGCAACAAAAGTTTCAAAAGGAATTTTATTTTCCTTTAAAACCTGTTCTGCTTTTTCTGCTATTTTTTTATCTGATTCGGAACCCATTACAACTGCAACTTTCATAAAACCACAAACAATAATTGATTTCAAAATATTTAATGCTTTCCTCTACCAATTATTCTTTTCTTTTAATTCCTTAAATTCAGCTAAAACTACTTCTAATTTTCTTGCAGAAGCAAAATCTTCCCCAATCCATTCCTGAGCAGTAGCAGAATAAATTTCAGAAATTAATTCCAATAATTTTGAAGGTAATTCAGGTGGAACAGGCCATTCATCTTTTTCTTTCCCTGAATTTTTTGCCTCAGACAATTCTTTATGCCAGTCGGTTTTCATATAATAATCTCTTGCAATTTGTTTGCTTACATTTAATCCATTAAACAAAAATCTGTTTTCATCTAAAGTACCAAAAACATCAACTAAAATAATTTTTCTTTCAGGAGAAAAAGCTAATTCAATTTTTCCGTCTGCATGAACTAAATTAAGTGAAACAGCTTTTTCATTCAAAAAATCATTTACTTTTAAAGCAAAATCTTTAATTTGAATTAATTCAGTTTCGTTTAAAGCAGACATTTCAGCTGCTTCGGTTTCAGATAACATTCTGTCAATTGGCTCTAATTTAGTTGAAAATTCAACTAAAGGCTTAACAAACAATTCATTTGCTTTAGGCATTACAGAAAAACCATAGGCCTTAAAATCAGCTTTTCCTTCTCTAAATCTTGACAACAAAGAACTTCCTTCAGGAAGCATGTTACGAAAAATTACTTCTAAAGGAATTAAATAATTTGAATCATTTGAAGTTAACTTTTGTTTATCCGGATAAATTACCTGAACTAATTTAACTTTCATTTTATTAGGAGAAATAAATTCTTCAAAATGCGAATTAATTCCTAATTCATTTACTTTTTCAAAATTATAAGAAGCCATCCTGCATAATGAATTTCCTTTATTAGGAATTGTTTCAGGCATTTTTCCAAAATCAAACACACTATAATCATCAGTAAAAGAAAAAATTCCTGTTCCAAATTCTTTTTCTGAAGGCTTTTTTATTATTTCTAAATCCTTAACTGAACCCATTAAATCACCTCTGTTTTTCCTGTTCTTCTTTTCTTGTTTTTTCAAATTCAGTTTCTGTTTTTTTAGGAATAGCAACAGGATAATTCCCAGTTAAACAAGCCATACATAAATCTTCCCTTTCTAAAGCTTTTTTTAATGCGTCAATTGAATTATAAAATAAAAAATCAGCTCCAATATGTTTTCTTATTTCATCTACTGACATTTGCGAAGCAATTAATTCTTTTTTAGAAGGCATATCAACTCCATAAAAACAAGGAGAAATTATTGGAGGACAGGTTGAAAGGAAAAAAACTTTTTTTGCACCATTATCTTTCAGCAGTTTAACAATTTTTTTTGAAGTAGTTCCTCTTACAATACTATCATCAACCAGTAAAATATCTTTTCCTTTAATTTCACTTTCAACAGGATTAAGTTTTAATCTTACTCCGTTTTCTCTTCTTGCCTGAGAAGCCATAATAAAAGTTCTTCCAATATATCTGTTTTTAATTAATCCTTCGCGATAAGGAAGATTAATTTCTTCCGCCAATTTTGATGCTGCAGTTCTGCTTGTATCAGGAACCGGAATAACAACATCCGCCTTTAAGCCGGTTTTTTTCCATTCTTTAGCTAATTCTTTTCCTAAATTAATTCTCGCAGTATAAACTTCTAATCCATCAAGAATTGATTCAGCCCCAGAAAAATAAACCCATTCAAACATACAGTGAGTAGGATTACCTTTAACCAAAACTTCAGAAACAACATTTAAATCAGAATCAACAAAAACTGCTTCCCCTGCATTTAAATCTTTAATTATTTTATGACCAGTTGAAGTTAAAGAAAGACTTTCAGAAGCAAAACCCACAGACTTAATTCCATTAACAGTTTTTTCAGCCATAATTAAAGGACGCAAAGCATTGGGATCTCTAAACGCCAATAAACCTTTGCCTTTTATTACTGCAACAATAGAATAAGAGCCCTTAACTTTTTCAAAAACTTTTTTAACTGCAAAAAATAAAGACTTAACAGAAAAATTTTCATCCAAATTTTCTGCAAAAACATTTAATACAACTTCCAAATCACAAGAAGAAACAACACAATCTGTTTCTGAATTTTGTTCTTTTTTTAAATCAAAATAATTAGTTATGTTTCCATTATGCGCCATTCCAATTTCATACGGCTTTGACACCATAAAAGGCTGGGCATCAACTAAAAAATCAGAGCCAATAGTAGGATACCTTGCATGACCAATTGCAACATTAGCTTTTAATTCACTTAATTCTTTTTCTGAAAAAATATTACCAACTAAACCTTCTTTTTTAATTAAATTCATTTTTTCATTAAAAGAAAGTATTCCGGCTGAATCCTGTCCTCTGTGCTGTAAAGAAAGCATTCCTACAAATATATCAGATAAAACATCTTTTTTGGAAATAATTCCAATTATCCCACACATAAACAAAAACCATCAAAGTAGTAATATAATTAAATAAGTTAAAGAATTTAAATCAAATGGAAAGTCAAAAGCCAAAATAAACAAAACCAATAAAAAGAATTCAACATATAAATATTTATGATTAAAGCTGTTTCTCCAATAGACGGAAGATATGAAAGATATTTTTCTGAATTACAAGAAATTTTCTCTGAATACGGCATGCAAAAATTTCGTTTAGAAGTTGAAACCAAATATTTGTTATTTTTATCAAAAAAAGGAATAATAAGAAAACTAACTGAAAAAGAAAAAAAAATCCTTGAAAATTTATATAAAAACTTCAATGAAAAAGACGCAACAGAAATAAAAAAAATAGAAAAAACAACAAACCATGATGTAAAAGCAATAGAATATTATATAAGAAAACAAATTAAAAAAAATTCATTAAAAGATTTAGAAAGCTTTGTGCATTTTGGGTTAACCTCAGAAGACATAAACAATTTATCAAACTCAATTCAAATCAAAAAAGGATTAAACTTATACATAACTAATTGTTTTGTTTTGTTAAAAAAACTAAAAGAAATTGCATTAAAAGAAAAAAAAACCGCAATGCTAAGTCATACTCACGGCCAGCCAGCTTCACCTACAACTTTTGGAAAAGAAACAGCTGTTTTTGCTTCAAGAATTAATAATTCTTTAAGTTACTTAAAAAAATTAAAATTACCTGGAAAACTTAATTCAGCTACAGGAAATTTTAATTCTTTTTCTGAAGCATTTCCTGAAAAAAACTGGATTAAATTAAGCAAAGAATTTGTTGAAAGTTTTAGTTTTGAAAATAAAGAATTAACAACCCAAATTATTCCTCATGAAAACATTTCAAGAATATTAAATGAAATGAATTTATTGAATAATATATTAATTGACTTAAATGCAGATTTATGGTTTTATATAAGTAAAGAATATGTTTCCCAAAAAAAAGTTTCAGGAGAAACCGGATCTTCAATTATGCCGCATAAAATTAATCCAATTCAGTTTGAAAACAGCGAAGGAAATTTATTATTAGCAAACAATTTGCTTTCCTTTTTGAGTTCAAGATTACAGAAAAGCCGAATGCAAAGAGATTTAACTGATTCAACAATTAAAAGAAATTATGGAACTGCTTTTGGGCATTCAATTCTAGGAATAAAAATGTGTTTAAACGGCTTAAACAGAATTCAGGCAAACAAAGAAAAAATGCTTGAAGATTTAAGAAAACACCCTGAAATTTTAAGCGAAGCAATCCAAACAGTAATGAGAAAAGAAGGAAACAGCACTGCTTATGAACAATTAAAAGAGTTTTCCAGAGGAAAAAAACTTTCTTTAGATGAATTAAGAACATTTATTAAAAAAAGTTCTTTAAGTCAAAAAGAAAAAAACAAATTACTGAAATTAAAACCCGAAAATTATACTGGAAAAGCTTCTGAATTAACAAAAAAAATATAATTATTTTTTTAGTAAGTCATTTCTTTCCGCACCAAAAGAAACCATTTTAATTGGCACATTAATTTTATTTTCAATAAAACTCAAATATTTCTTTGCAGTATAAGGCAGTGCAGAAAAACCTTTTTCTCTTAAATTTTCTTTGTTTTTTTCTTCCAAAGTAAACCCTTCAAACTCAACATAATTTGGAGTTACTTTTTCAACTAAATGATTTGCATACGGAAATTCAAAAACTTTGTTTCCTTCAAGAGTATAAGAATCGGCAATAAATAATTTTTTCATTCCGCTTAAAACATCTAATTTAGTTATAGTTAATTCAGTGAAACCATTTAATCTGTTTGATAATCTTAACAAAGGCAAATCAAGCCAGCCAACTCTTCGGGGCCTTCCAGTAGTAGTGCCAAATTCATTTCCCGCATTTCTTAAAGTGTTTGCTTCTTCTCCTTTTAATTCAGTTGGAAAAGGCCCTGCACCAACTCTAGTAGTATATGCTTTAACTATTCCAATCACAGTCTTTAATTTTTGAGGCGCCACCCCTACTCCTGTTGTTGCTGCACCAGAAGTTGGATGAGACGAAGTAACAAAAGGATAAGTTCCAAAATCATTATCCAGCAAAGTTCCTTGCGCACCTTCAAACAAAACATTTTTTCCTTTATCCAGACAATTATTCACAGCAATTGAAACATCAGTTAAATATTTTTTGAATTCTTTTCCTAAAGACACATATTCCTGAAATACTTCTTCCTGTGTAAAATCAAAAGTTTTTCCTAAAACTTTTTTGCATAAATCAACATAATAAGGAAAATTCCAGTCAAGTTTTTCTTTAAATCTTTTTTCAGCAACTAAATCATCAAATCTAATTCCAATTCTTGAAGCCCTGTCTGAATAACACGGCCCCATCCCTCTTCTTGTTGTTCCAATATTTTTTTCTTTTAATGCTTCTTCTTTTCCTATATCAATAATATTATGATAAGGCAAAACAATATGACATCTTGGATCAATATGCAAATTAACTTTAATTCCTTCTTTTTCTAATGACGCAATTTCTTGTTTTAATACTCTTGGATCTAATGCAACTCCTGCTCCAATAAAAGAATTTTTTTTTCTTATTGTTCCAGATGGAAGTAAATGCAGTTTAAATATTTTCCCATTAACAACCACTGTATGCCCTGCGTTGTTTCCACCCTGATATCTTACTACACAATCTGCTTTTTCAGCCAAATAGTCAACTATTTTTCCTTTTCCTTCATCCCCAAACTGAGAACCAATAACTAAAGTAGAATTCATAAAACCTTTCAAAATAAGATGAGAAGAATTTAAAAAAAGAAAGGCAAAAAAAAAAATTAAAAAAGCAACAATCGTTAAATTTAAAAAAATGAGACTGGCGGGATTTGGACCCGCGACACCACGGTCTTCAGCCGTGTGCTCTCCCAGGCTGAGCTACAGTCTCAGAAATAAAATATTATTGGAATAACCAATATAAATTAATATTAAACAAAACGATTGAACGCTTCAATCAATTAAACTCACATAAATGAGAATAACGAGCCCAGAGG
>JAJRVL010000001.1 GCA_024277355.1 archaeon | reverse complement strand
TTCCTGCTTGTAGGTTTGTTGTGTTCCATGGAACTGAATTGTATAACGCGTAATCGGAGTTTGCTCCGTTTGCTGCATTCCATGCAGAAGTTGTTTCTCCCCAGTCTCTTAATACTTCGTAAACTGAAATTGCGTCTCCGCCTCTCCATGCACCTGTAGCATATAACCATAAGTTTGCATTATTTATTGTTGAATCTTGAGGAATACTTGATAAATCAAATTGCATTAAAATTCTGTATGTTGCGTCATTTAAGTAAATTGTTGGATCAGTTCCTGTATGCTGTGATCCTCTTAATGTTGTATCCTTCCCTCCTGCAGAGATTTCAATGGTTGTTTCAGGATCTAAAGTTGCAGTTACATCTCCGCAATAACCATTATTGCAGGTAACTGAAGTAGTAAAAGTAAACAACTGGTTTTGAATTACATTAATATCTTGTATTGGAGTAATTTGTTTTACTGTAATATTTACATCTTGCGGACAATTATCTGAGGCATCATCAACACAATTTTGCCATATTCCTCCTGAACAAGTTCTTGTTCCAGGACAATTAACTGCTGTAGTGCAGTTCATTATTGTTCCATCAGTGCATGAACCGCATGGCTGAATTTCTTCTGGTTTATTGTTTTCTGTTCCACAAGAAGCTAAATCTGTACAAGTTCTTGTTTGAACTCCATCTAAAATTGTTGCAGTTAAATTTACATCTAAAGGAGTATTTCCATAATTTTGATTTAAGTCTAATTCAACTGTTAAAGAAAAAGCAGAAACTGCAATCAATAAAAAAAAGAATAAAACTATTTTTTTCATTAGTTAATAAAATGTTTTTTTTGTTTAAAACCCTATCTTTTTAGAATAATCAGGCTTATCAGCAAAACACTTAGTATTCCTATAAAATTTGTTTCAGGTAATTGAACTGTTCTGATTGCACTATAATTAAATATTGCTCTTCTTTTATTAAATATTTTATTATTTTCTCCTGAGACAATTGCTGTTGCATAAATCCAATAATTTTTTTGACCTTCTAAGTTTGCTTCTAAATCTGCAGTAGGAATCACTAAAATAAATTCTTTTTGTGAATAACCATTAACTGTTTGATTTAATAATTCTAAATTTTGAATTAAGTTTGGTAAATTACTAATATTTGTATCCGGCATACCTTCTTTGATTTGATAATTTACATCAAATGTTTGGATTTCATTGGTTTCATTTCTTACTGTAATTAAAACAGTTAAGTCTGTTCCTGTTTTTAGTATTTCTGGTTGTATTTCCATTTTAACTATATTAACTTTGTCTGTTGTTTGAGTCGGATTAATTTTAATTATTGTTGCAGCTGAATCTGTTGCTCCTTCATTGTCTGTTACAGTTAAAGTTAATTTTGCTGTTCCAATATCACTGCACACTACTTCTGGATATCTATATCTATTTGAGGGATTTCCTGAAATAGAGTTTGTTCCAGTAAAAGTAAAAACACATTGAGGGTTTCCTGCCTGTAATTCTATTATCCAAGAATAATTTTGGATTCCGCCTGGTCCTCCGCCTCCTCCTGAATCAGTGCTTCCATCACTATTTAAATCAAATAAAATTCCTATGTGATTTAGGTAGGGTCCGTTTGTTTCAGCTATTGGAGCAATATTTCCTCCAATTGTTCCAATTACTGTTGCTGTTGTTTCAGCAGATCTAAGCATTGTATCTATTGCTTTTACTTTTACTGTAAAAGTATCTTGAGTTGTATATTCATGAATTAAATTTGATGTGCCGGAAGTATTTTCTGTTGCGTCAATTGTTCCGTCTCCTTCAAAATCCCATTCAAAAACATATGGTGCTGTTCCGCCTGTTGCAGTTGCAGTTAAATTTACTGTAAAAGGAATGTCTCCTGTTGCTGGATCAGGAATAGTAGTTAAAATAATAGTCAATCCATAAACTTCAATGTCAATATCTTCATCTGTATTATCTGTTGTGGTTCCAGTTCCATCTGGATCAAAAGTTACTTCTAATTCTGTTTGATAATCTCCTGTTGCAGTATAAGTGTGAGTTGTTGTAACAGTATTTTCTGGATCATTTATTGTTATTGTTTCTATTGGGCTTCCATCATCAAAATCCCATTCAAAAACATAGGGTCCTGTTTCTGCTCCTTCAGGAGTTATTACTGCTGTAAAAGTTACTGGATCACCTACATCAACTACTGTTGGATTTGCAGTTAAATTAATTGTTAATGAGTAAGCAGTTGAAGCAAAAAATAAAGCAAATAAAATTACAATTAATTTTTTCATTTAAAATAAAAAGGTTGTTTGGGTTTAAAATATTTTCTTATTTGGTTGTTATGTGAATTTCTTCGTTAAAAGCAATTATTGTATGTTCTGCCTGGCTGACTAATATGTCTTTGTCTTCTTTTAATATTGGATGCCCGCTAATTGACCCTTTAAGTAATAATTCCCTTAAAGCAATTTTTGTTTTTGTTTCTCCGAATTCTTTCATTAACCATCTTTCAGCAAACGGCAATCCATTAAATTCTTCTATTGCTTTTGCCTGTATTTTTCTTGCATCTAAATTTCTTAAAGGAATTTGTTTTGCAAACTCAAAGATTTCTGTTTTTGTTGCTTCTTTTACTCTTCCTTTTCCTGTTGAAGCAAAAGGTTCAATTGCATAAGCTTTTCCTTCTTCTATTGTTCTTGAATCATTTTTTGAGATGTTTGGAATTGAAGGAGATGCATGAGCAATAAATTTCATTAATCCGTGTCCTGAAAGATTTTCTATTGGCTTAAATCCAAAAGAAGTAATTGTTTTTTCAATTTCCTCTCCAATTTTTCCTATTTGTGTTCCAATTTTAATCATGCTTAATGCATTTTCTAATGCTTGTTCTGTTGCTTCAACTAACTTTGAATTTTCTTCAGAAAAATCAACTGTAAAAGATGCATCAGCAATAAATCCTTCAACATGAACTCCAATGTCAATTTTTAATATGTCTTTTTCTTCAATTAAAGTTTCATCATTAAATGAAGGAGTATAATGTGCAGCTAAATTATTAGCGGATAAATTAACAGGAAAAGCCATTCCTGCTTTTGCATCAAATATTTCTTTTTCAATGCTTTCAGCTAAATCCAATAATTTCATTCCAATTTTGGCTTTTTTTCTTGCATTGTCTTGAACTGTTTTCAGGATTTTTCCGGCTTTAATATAATTTTCAAATTCTTCTTTTTCCATTAATATCACTTCAACCAAAAGCGCTTAAAGAACTTTGTTTTCCGCCTAAAATTAAGTCTTTTTCGTCATAACCAAATTCCTGAATTATTTTTATTACTGCAGGAATAACCTGATTTTTAATGTAATATTCTGAATCATAATTTCCTTCTTCAACAAATTCTTCTAATTCAGATTTATCTGAAATACTTTTTCCATTTCTGGTAATAATATATCCAATAATGCTTCCAGTTCCAATTGATTTTCCTTTTTTTATTGCTTTTTTGGCTGCACTTACATGAGGGCCTATTGCATCATAGCTTCCAATGCTTTTTTTTATCTGCGAAAAAATAACTAAATCTTTTTTTTGTATTTTTCCTTCTTTTAATTCTTTAATTACTTTTTTTACTTCCTGAATAGCTTTTTCAGGTTTTCCTTCTTTTAAAACTAATTCAATTACTTTTTTTTGAGTATTTTTTGCTATTCCTGACCAATCTCTTCTGACATATTCAAAACCTACAATTTTCAATTTGTCTTTTTCGTCAATTAAAGCATATCTTTTTTTTGCTGCAGTTCCTTCTTTTTTTGTTACAAAAATTCCTCTTTTAAAAAAACCTTCTAATTCTAATTCCATTACTCCTGGAAGATCTAAATTAATTTTTTTAACAAAATCCAATACATCTTTTTTTGTTTTGGTTTTGGGCATTTTAATAAAAGCAGAATCAGTGTCTCCGTAAATAACTGTAAAACCTTGTTCTTCTGCTTTTTTTGCTATTTCTTTTATGTAATATCTGCTCCATGCAGTAACAGCTTTAGCTGATTCAAAAGAATACCATCTGCTTCTTTCATAAGCTAAATAACCATAAAAACTGTTTAATAAAATTTTCATTGCATGCTGTCTTGCATTTAATGAAGTTTTTTTTAATTCATTTTTTTCTTTTTTTAATTCATTTTTTAATTCAGTTCTTTTGTCTAATAATTCTTTTTGAATTGAAGGCAGAAAACCTTTTTTGTTTTCGCAAAACCAATTCCCTTCAGGAGAAACATGCTTTCCATTTTTACAGCATTTACAATTAATTGTTTCAGGCGAAATATTATGAGAAATCATTATGCTTGGATGCAAACTTCTAAAGTCTAATACTGCAATGTTTTCATGCAGTCCTGCAATTGGTTCTCTTACATGGCCTCCTTTTAATGACTGCATAATTCTTTTTTTTATTTCAGTTTCATTTGGTTTATTTGGAAAAAGTTTTTTTTCCTGAAAACTTTTATTTATAAGTAATTTTTCCACCATGTCGCTGGCAGAACTCCTGTTAACTTCAAATAAAGTTTGTTTAGTTAATTTTCCTAATTCAGCCATTAAAGGAAAAAAATCAAATGCAATTTTATAAGTATATTCTGAATCCTCATAATTATATTTAAGTAATTTTTCATAGCCTTCTCCGGTTTTCCATATTCTTGTTATGTCTTCTGCTTTAATTTTTTCTTTTTTTATGCCGTAAATTGAATTAACTATTGTCTCTAAATCATATTTAATTGAATTAATTATTCCAAATCTTGCAAGAATTCTAACTAATTGATATGCATCAAAATGCGGGATTCCTTTTACTCTTGTTGCATTATATAATCCTTTTCTTCTGATTAATGGTTCACTTCCGTCAATTCCAATATCAAATCTTGTTTTTAGTTTTCTTGCTCTTTCTTTTGCATAAGGCAGATCAAATGAATCTCCATTATAAGTAATTAATACATCTTTTCCCTGAATTTTTTCTTTTAGTTTTTCTATTATTTCTTTTTCTTCTTTTACTAATAAAACATTTGAGCCTTTTTTTGTTGTAATTATTT
Organism: archaeon; assembly: GCA_024277355.1. Classification (GTDB taxonomy): domain Archaea; phylum Iainarchaeota; class Iainarchaeia; order Iainarchaeales; family 1-14-0-10-31-34; genus 1-14-0-10-31-34. The sequence continues at coordinate 129,342 of JAJRVL010000001.1, read as the reverse complement.
CTGTTTTAAGTTTATTTGTTTTTTTGTCAAAAAAAGTTACTGCAGACATAAGAATTGGATCAAACTTTGCATCACTAAATTTTGTTTCAGAATAAGTTTCTAAATCAAATGCAATGAAATTTAATTCAGTTTCTGTTTCAATTTTTTTAATTGAATTAATTTCTTTTTCTTCTTCTTCAATTTCAATTCCATTTAATGGTTCTAATCCTTTATCAATTAAATACCTTGAAGTAAAAATAAAATCATATTCTCTTTTTTCTGTTATTCCTGAAATTTCTTTTATTTGTTGCAGGGCTTCAACTAAGTCTGTTGTTGAATTAAAATAAATTTTAATTGAACCTTCAATTGATTCTTCTGCTTTAATGGCTTTAAATTTTTTTTCTTTTCCTTCAAATTCTTTTTCTATTATGTCTTTTATTGCTTTTTTGTTGTCTAATGCTTTAACATAAAAGTAAGGACTAAAATTTTTGTCTTTAAAGATTTCTATTCTGTTTTCTGTTTTGACAAATAACCTTATTACTGATTTTTCGTTTTCCTGGATTGAATCTAAATCTAAAAGTATTCCTTTTGTTTTCATTTTGGCTCTTATTTAATGCAAAGACAAAGTTTATTAAAAGATAAATCCTTTATTATTCGTTTTAGGAGTTTATTATGCCTCATAGACGAGCTGAAAAAGGAAAGAGTTCAGGTTATACTTTAGAAGATATTATTCGGGATATCAGGGCATTAAACAGTTCTGTTTTATTGTTAAGCCAGAAAATGAATTATTTGGTTAGAAATGAAAAAATTCTTGGAAGAAATTTTATTATTTTAAACAAAAAATTAAAGGCTTTTGAACAAAAAAAACCTGTTGCTTCTGTTCAGTCTGAAGGAGTTTCAACTGAAGTAAATGATTTAGTTGAAGAATTAGAGGAAAAAGTCAAGCAAAATGATTTTATGTTAAATGAAATTAAATCTGATTTAAATAAAATGAATTCTTCTTTTGCTAAATCTGAAGACTTAAAGGAATTAAAATATATTATTGAAGCAATTAATCCCTTAGAGTTTGTTACTTTAGGCCAAGTGAAAGATTTAATTTCAAATAATAAATCAAGTGCTCCAAAAACAAAAAAGAAAAAAACAAAAAAGTAAAAAGAAGAAAAGAAAAACCAAAAAATTAAACTAAAAACATAACTAATTATTTTTCTTCACAGGCACTTAAAGTTGGATTTAATTTTATTCTGAATTGTTTGCTTTTAGCTACTTTTACTCCAACGTCATTTCTGTTAATTAAAAATATTTCTGCTTCAGAGATTTTCATTATTTCTTTTCTTAAGTCAATTGGCCTGTCTGAGCTTAAAGCAAAACCAATTCCAACTGATTTAAGTTTGTCTAATAATTCAATTATTTCTTTTGTAATAATACTGTTGTTTTTTGAGTAAAGAATCGGTTTTATTTCAGGCAAAAAAATCATTGAATTAATTTTTTGTTTTGATTTACTGTATTCTAAATAAATTCCTTTAAGCATGCTGTGAATTAATAAACTTAAAGCTGTTTCATCTAATCCTTCTAAATGAATTATTCCTACTCTTCCAATTGTTTTTCCTGAACTTTTAGTTATTTCTTTTATGTTGTTTTCTCCGTTAAATAATCCCTTGTATTTGTTGTCAATTAAACTTAGTATTCTGATTGAACGGTATTTGTTTGTTATTTTTGATTCATCTCTTGTAGGAAGTTTTTTTGCTGCTTCAATTAATTCTTTTATTGATTTTGGTTTTGTGTCTTTAATTAATTTTGAAATAATATTTTGTTCTTCGCCTTCTTTCATTCCAATTAATTCTAATAATCCTTTAATGCTGATTAAATTTAAGTCAATGTTAAATTCTTCTCTTGTAAAATGCTTTATTGGAAACCCCATTGGCTCTAAATCAATTCCATACTCTTTCAATATTTTTTCATCTGGATTTGGCTTGTTTAAGCCGATAAAAGATTTATCTCTGTCAAAAATCAACACAGGAGTATTATCAAGTAATGCTCCTTCTGCAATTAAATGAATTACATGTTTTCTGTCTTTTGGAGTTGAACCAAAAATTGTGGTTTTCATCATTAATTCCAATGGTTCTTTAATCATTGTATTTGCTTTAGTTAAACCCAGCATTACTGTTCCTTTTCCTGTTATTTGAAGAGTTGATTCAGCTGAATTTTTATTTTCCATTCCTTTTGGAATAAGTAATGGTGCAATTAATGACTGTGAAAAAAAGGAGCTTTTGATTCTTTCAGGAGACTTATCTAATTCAGTTAATTGAAGGTCATATGCTTTGGAAAAATCTTTCATCATTGAACTTGAAGTATTAATTTTTTCTATTAAATCTTCTGCTTCATCGCAAAAAACATTTTCTTCATATTTAACATAACTTGGAGATGAACTTAATAACATAAATTTTAGTGTTTCTTTTGGTTCATGTTTTAATAAAACTGTTGCTTCTTTTGGAAGAGTTTCAATAAAATCTTCAATGCTGCCTTCAGCAAAAAACACTTTATATATTTCTATTACTGCTCCTTGTATTTCTTCATTTTCTTTTTCTATTACTGTAACTAAAATTAAGCTTTTTGGATTTGAATGAATTTCTATTTCAAATCCTTCCATGTTTCCTGAAAAAATTTGTTCCCATGGCCCGTTTCTTACTCTAAAATCCATCTAATCAACTATCTTTTTTTCTGTAAAGTAATATAAATAAGTTCTTCATATTATAAATAACATTATACTTTAAAAACATCTTTCTTAAAAAAAAAGTTATATTGCTAAAGTGGTTTAATGGTTAACAAAGAAGTAGTAATTAAAACAATAAAAAAAATGCTTAATTCAGGTATAGAAGATAAAATAATCCTAAGTACTTTAAGTGATTTAGGATTAACTGAACAAGAATCAGAAGAATTACTTTTAACTGCTAAAGGAACTTCCGGAGTAAAACCGAAAGAAACAGGAAAAAATATTGCAGAAATTCCAGAAAAAGAAGCAGTAATAAATGAAAAAGTTTCTGAAACTGAAACCCCTTCAATACAAGAATATGATATTGATTCAGTTATAACACAGACATCAAATAAAATTAAAGAACATTTAGCTGAAAAAGAAGGAGTTGATGTATTAAAACAACAGTCAACTGACTTAAAGCTTGAAGAACAAGATGACAAATTAAATGAATTACATAAAAAAATTGATTCAGTTCATGGAAAAATTGATGCAGGTTCTTTAAATGAATTAAAGAAAGAAATTAATGCTATAGAAAAAGATGTTTCTGAAATAAAAAATGATTTTAAGGATTTTAAAGCAAAAATTAATGCAATGCATGACATTATGAAAAAAATCCTTGAAACTGAAAGAAAACTTTTAACAAAAAAATAACTGTTTTTAATCAAACTCGCCATTTTTTGATAAAACTTTTTTTAAAAGTTGTTTTTGGTAAAGCTTTTTTCTAAAAAGGTTTTTATTCAAATATTTTTTTTAACCCATTAAAGAAATTTTTTGTTCCCTGCCCTATTTTTTCCCAAAGATTTTTGTTTTTATAAGTGTAATTTTCAGGAGCTAATGCTTCTCCTGTTTTCCTTCCGGTTTCTTTTATTATTTCTTTTAAGTATTCTTTATTTGGAGTTGTAGGATTAGCTTTTTCCATGTCTGACTCAACATCTCTGAGTAATTCTTTTCCTGTTGCTTTTGCAATTCCGGTTGTAGAAGAAAAAAGATTTGAAATTACAATTAATAAAATAAGTATTCCAATAATCCAAGCAATAAAATAAGGTCCATTAAAATAAAAATAAAAGAAAAATAAAACTAATACAAGTAAATAACTTAATTTCATTTTTACATTCCTTCCATTAATCCGCCTAATCCTCCTGGATTAAACATTTCGGATTGGCCCCCTTCTTCTGTTTTTTTGCCTAAAATTAATGCTAATAAAATTAATCCAATTATTACAAATAAAGCATATTCCTGTAAATTGTCTTTTATTAAAAATAATGCTATTGCTGCAACAAAAAGAATTATTGTTGACTTAAAGTCTTTCATTGCTACAACTAAAATTAATAATAAACCCACAATCAGCCAGGGTTCGCCCCATTGCGTGGCCATCATTAAAAAAATTACTGCTAAAATTAAATTAAATAAATCCATTTATTCACCATAAATCTTAAATTTTTCAAGTAATTCTTTTCCAAATGTTGCTAATAAGAATAATAACACTCCTAACCAGATTAATTCTCTGTGTTGTGATACAGTCAAATAAACAATTATTGCTGCAAAAATTATTGCCAGTTTTGGACTGCCTAATTTTCCTTTTGCCCAAGCATAAACCCATACAAGAAAAAATAATGATAAAACTATTTCTAAATCCAAAGCCAAAGCAGAAAAAACCATTAAATCCATTTTATCACTCTTTAATGTTTTCTCCCAAACTTAATTAAAAAGAAATTTGTTCCCCAGATAAGCATTGAACTGACTCCAACCTGAACAACAACCATATACATATAAGCAGCAGAAGAAAATGCAGCATATTTTATTACTAAAATGTAAATTAATACTCCTGAAATAATTAAAGTTAAAGTTCCAGATCCAAGATAGCCTCTTACTGCAGTATAAATCGCAAAAACAAGGATTAATTGAATTAATATTTTTGCTTGCGGGACTATGCTCATTAAAATCCAAGGCAATAAGCCTACAATGACAAATAAGCCAAAAATAATCAGAATTAATCCGCCTTTTTCATTCATTTTAATGCATCCTTCCTTTAGGCATATTATGGCTTGGAATATGGCTCATTTCATCTCCAGGAGCATGCTGTGCAACAAAAAAGAAATCCACCATTAAATGCCCTACTCCAAACAAAAACAATACATATAACACATAAATTCCGCCAAATAATTTCCATTGATCAAACAAAACAAAATAAGCAGTTAAACCCATTAAAATTACTGCAAAAGGCCCTGAACCTAAATGACTTTTAATAAAAGAAACAATTGCAATTAAAACAAAAATTTTTAATGCAAAACCGATGTCTGAAATAAATTCGCCAATAAAAAGAAAACTTAATTCAGGAAACATAAATTAAATAATGTTTTTTGTAGTTTAAAATAATTTGGTTTTAATGTTTTGCTTTCATCCAATGCAGTTTGTTCCCGCAATCAATGAATCTTCTAATTCGTTTAGACTTTTAGTTAATCCTTGTGTTCTGAATAATTCTGCTTCATTCCAGTAAATATTCATTGAAACATCATTTTGTGAAATGCATGCATTTCCATTTCTAACTAATTCAAATACATTTTCAATATTCTGCAAATAACTTGAAGTTCCCTGATTTGCGTTATTAAATTCCATTCCGCTTATTCCATTTAATGAAACCAAAGGAGAATTTTCTTCATTTGAAGTAAATAAACTTGAATTTTGCAGTGAACCTGTTTCATTAACCTTTAATGAAATATTTCTTTCAATTGGAGTATATAACACGGTTTTCAAATAAGTTGAGCCTCCTTTAATTGCATTATTCCAGTTGACTTCATATAAGTTTTGTGATTCACTTGAATATTTTGAATCCCATTGTTTGTATTGCTGAACAAACTTTCCTTCAAAGTCCCTGCAGGAACCCATTCCTTTCCAAAAAGCTAATCTGTTTCCTGCAGTCACAGGCAAATTTGATTCCTGCATTCCATAATAATAACTAAATTCATCATTTTCTGTTGTCTGCACATGGTGCATTTTTAATGCAACTGGAGTTGCTTTTGAAGGATAAAACTTTAAGTTTAGTTCATCTCCATTATAATTTAAATTCAAAATGCTTCCTCTTGTTTCTTCTTCTGAATTCATTTCAGTTAATAAATCGCTTTTTTCTATTGTCATTTCATTTAATGGATTACTTGAAGCCTGACTTGAAGAAAGAATTGTCTGAGAATTAATCTTTAATTGTTCTTCCCTTAAATTAGTGTATCCTGTTCCATAACCTATTCTGTGATAAGCGAAATTTTCTTCTCCTATTTTTCCGTCAAACGGTAAATAATAAAAAATTGAGTTTGGAGTCGGTGAAGGTAATCTTGTAAATTCAACTTTTATTTTAGCTTTAGGGTTTCCTTCTGAATCAAATAAATTCCATTTATCTCCAGTGTAATCAATGCTTAAATCAACTCTATATAATCCTGGTTCAGGCAATTCAAATTGTTCTTGATTTAAGTATTTTCTGTTAAATGAAATTAATCCTTGTTTATAATATTCAGCTAATTCATTGTTTTTTGTTGTTGAATCTGAATCAGTAAACCATGTTGCTCCTTCCAAAAAAGCAGTGTTTTCATAATAATCTGCAAAGTCTTGTTTAAAGTCTTCACTAAATCCATCTTTCATCATATAAACATTAAAATGACTTAATTTTTTGATTTCTTTTATTACATTAATTATTTCCTGACTGTCAGTCTGGACTGAATGCCCATTAATTCTTACTTCGTTTTGAGTTACATATTCTCCAAATTTTGGATCTAATTTATTTAAATAAAGGTTTAATGAAAATAAACCTGAATAAATTCCTGTTGTTGTTCCAGCCCAACATGAACTTATTTGATTTAATCTGTAATTTATATTGAATATGTTTTGATTGTATTTTCCTTGTTCTTCTTCACTTAAAGCATCAAAGTCTGTTTTGGAAATATGTTTTATTTCTATTTTATATAATTCATTTGTTTCAGGTAATTCAAATTCACATGAAACTTCTTTTGTTGAGTTTGATGCAATATTCCCTGTTGAAGTAACACAAGAACTTTCTCCTGTAAATTCAATTCCTTCAGGAATAGTAATATTTATTTCTGGATTTAAATTCATTGAAACACTTGTTTTATTTTCTATTACTGCTAAAACTGTTGTTATTCCTGTTTCCTTGTTTGTTTCAATTTGAACTTCTTTTATTCCAATTTTTCCGTTTTCAATTATGTTTGTTCTTGATGCATTCCATTGTACTTCATTTATTGCTGTTACTGGATTTACTGGACATGAAAAACTAAAATTGTTTTTCTGCATAAATTCATCTATTTTGTGTATTCTTTTATTTAACATTACTGAAAACTGAGAGGAATCACAGTAAATATAATTTTCGTTTCCTTCTTCACATTCATTAAATGCAATTTTATCCCAATCCCAGTTTAATTTAATTTTAGGTAAAGCTTGTTCTCCTATTCCTCCAATTTCTCCGTTTGGTTTAACACAATCCAGACTTCTCTGCAATGGAGGAATTTCTTCAATAAATCTTTTTGTTATTGCTCTTACATGGAATTTTCTTTGAATTTCAGTTAAATTATTATAATCTGCATTTCCATTTGAATATTTATCAGGCAAACCATAAAGCACTAAATCTCCTGCTCTGTCATCATTATTTTCTGGAACATTTAATTCTGTTAATTGATTATGTTCTGTTGCATTAATTGTTAAAATTCCATAAGTCGGCTTAATGTTATTATATGAATCTGTTATTTTAGTAAAAGTCAATGGAAGAGTTTCTTTTCCTGGAGGGCCATTTGTATAATCTAATATTGCTGCTTCAGAACTGTAACCAGTAGAAATTCCATTAATTGTTAATTCAATTCCGGCAAGATTTGGAGAATTTCTTTTAGACATAATAACGCCTGTTCCGCTTAAATTAATTAAGTAATCCTGTAAAGTGTCAGTTGTTCTTTCATCGCATGGGTCAGAACAGGCAAATAAACAAACAACCAATCCAATTACTGCGCCTATTCCTGCAGTAAGCCATCCTGCAGGACCGCTATAAGCCATCATGACAAGCAATGCAGTGCCTGCTCCTCCTGAAGCTAAACCGCCAAATTCAAGCAGGCTTCTTCCAAAACTTTTTTCTTGTGCTGTTTCCCATACACAATCACTTGCATCAACATCAACATTAGTGAATAATCTGTTATTATATAATTCAATTATATCCGGATTATTTTTTTCAGGGACTTTAATTGTATAATCTCCTAAACTAAAATAATGTCCTGCATTAGGTTTAACTAAAACATCATAAACTGAAATTTCTCTCCATGCTTCCCCTGCATTTTTTGCTTCAATTGTTATTCCATAAATTCCAGGAATACTTGTTCTTTTGACTGTTACTTGTTCTGCATTATTATTTCCTGTTCCAATCTTTAATGAAGAAACTATTGTATCTGGTTTAACTATTATTCCTCCTTCAGTTCCCCCAGTGCATCTTGTGTCTCCTTTACAAAACCTTAATTCTATTTCCATTCCACAGTTGTTTGTTATTGAAAAGTTTGCTTCTTCGCTTCCAGATTCAATTATTGTTCCAATTTTTGGTTTAGGGTCAAATACAATGCATTCAAGTAATTCAACATTTCCAATTGTTCCTTTAATTAAAGGCGGATTAGTTCTAATTATTTGTATTCCTGAAGAAGTATTTATTTCTGCTTCAATTATTACGTTAAATTCGGTTTGTCCTTCTTCTCCGGTTAATTCTGCATCAGGAGTATAAGTAAGCAAAACAAGCATTTCTTCTCTTTCATTTACAACTGAAGAAAAGTCAGTGAATAAAGTTGTCTTTAAGTCTGCTGTTCTTCCTTTCATCTGCAATGAAACAGTTCCTTTTTTGTCTGTCCATTCAATTTTTGCTTTTAAATTTCTTACTTTAATTCCTGCTCCGGAATCATCAATACAATTATTTACTATTTTATAAGATAATTGAACAGGATTAGAAGTTGTCTGCCTTGAAAAAATTGCTTCTCCGTTTTCTATTTCCAGACAAGAAGCATTATTTATTGCTTGGCCTTGCCCTAAATTTAATTCTACTTTAATGTCTTTTGAATAACTTGCATTAAATCTTTCATTCTTTAATTTTATTGTCATTATTCCTTTAGCGGAACTAGTATAACCTTCAGGTAAACCTGACTGTAATTTTACTTTAAATAATTGTCCATTAAATTCCTGTGGATAAGAATTAATTATTGTACCATTAAATGAATCAAATACTGCATTTATTAAACCCATTTCAATAAACTCTTCAAAATAGCCTGTTTCATTAATTAATTCTATTTTTTCTATTTTTAAGTCTGTTTCAAGTAAATTTTTTATTGTAATTTCTTTTGTTATTTCAGGGTTATTTCTCTGGCTTAAAGTTTCATTTATTGTTTCAGGTTCAACAACAAAAACGTTTTCTGATAAAATTACTTGTTTTACTGCTGTTTCAAATTCAAATTTTTCTGCAATAAATTCAATTTTAGTGTTTGGTTCTAATACTGGGATTAAAAATTCTGTTTCACCAAACCTGTTTGTTTGTTTTTCTTCAATAGTTATTTTTCTGTTTCCTTCTTCTATTACATTTAATTTTACTCTTGCTTGTTCTACTTCAATTCCATCTAAATCTTTTATTATTATTGTTGCAGGAGTTTCAGCAAAAGCAGGAATTAATTCAGGCATTAATTCTATTTCTAATGCTTTTCCTGATTTAATTTTTATTTCTGTTTTCTTTTCATTGTCAAAAATTTTATTTGACCCATTGTTTACTTTTTCAAATATTTTTAAGTTAACAAAAGTATTTCCTGTATTTTTTGTTTTTATTCCAATAATTCCTTCAATTACTGACTGCCTTCCATATAAACCTAAAGAAATTCCTTGTGTTTCATTTGAATTAACTTCTTTTGTTTTTGAATTTCCTTCTGAAGTTTTAATTTCATAATAACTTATTTCTGCTTCTTCAGTTAAATTTCCTGTTGCATCAATTAATTCAATCCATAATTCAGGTTCATCATAAATTGACTGAGAATTATTCACTATTTTAAAACTATATTCATAGTTTCCGTTTGCTCCTGCTTCAAACGGAAGTTTTTTTTGTATGATAAATGGTTCTTTTGTTTTATCTTCTAATCTTTGTTTTGACAAACATAAATTGTTTTCCATGCAAACAGGAACTTCTTCTTCTGTGTTAAATTCTTTCTGGAATGTTTCAGCATATAATCCTTGTTTTGTTGTAGTGGAAGAACTTGAACCTAATTCATTGTCTGCCGGAAAGTAATAATAGTTTCTTCCTTTTCCCCATGCCCTAAAACTTAAACTTACTTTTTCTTTATCTCCTGTTCCTTCTCGTATTCTTAGTTCTATTTCTGCTTCATATACTCCTGGTTCAACATTGTTCCATAAAATATTTGTCCATTTTGCTTTTGCATTGCTTGAAGCTGAATTATCTGAATCAAAATCAGTTTGCTGCCCTTTTTTCGGGTTCCATGTTGTTCCTTTTATTTTTGAAGCGTTTGAAACATTAATTTTTTCTATCCAAACTAAATCATTTTCTATAAATGGGTTTTCATCTTCTCCTGTCCTGAAATGAATTCCTGCTTCTTCATATGATTCGTTTTCTGGAACAAATAATTCTAATACTGCTTTGTATTTTTTTCCTCCTGCCAGAATAGTTTGTTTTGTGTCATTTAAATAAACGCCTTTTAATTCAATCCATAAATTTTCTCCTAAATTTTGTTCAGGCATTGTTGCAGTAATAAAATAATTCTTTGGAAGTAACTGATATTCTTTTGTAGTGTATTTTGAATAAACATTTTTTGAATCAAAGAATTCAAAAAAAACTCTTTTATCTGCTTTTATTTCTAAAGTAGTTTTTCCTTCTGAATTTAAAGTATAAGTTTTTTCTTCATCAATGCTTTTTACTTTAACTCTTGTATTTGGAATGAATTCTCCGTCTTTTGTTATTGTTTGCAGTTCAATTTTTGCTGTTCCTATGATTAATTTTAATTCAATTTCAGTTTTTTCTGTTAATTTTATTTCAAATGAGTCTGAAAGTCCAGAAGCAGGATATTTTTCTGCATAAGCAAAATAAATTCCTTTTTTTATTCCTGTGTATTCAACTATTCCTTCTGCATCAGAAAACTTTTCAGGATACTCAGTAAGCAGACTGCCGTCTTCATCTTTTAGCATTACTCTTGCATTAGCAATGTTTTTTTTGTCTTCATCAACTAAAATTATTTTTAATTTACCGCTGTTTTCTGCAGTAATTTTTTCTAATTTAATTTCAACTTCTTTTTGGGTTTCAGGGTTAATTTCAGTTTTTTCAGGCAAATATTTTTCTGCTCTTGCTTTAATAATTAGTTTTTCAGTGGAATATAATCCAAATTCAATTGTATTTCCTGTTTCTCCTGTGTTTCTTTCCCCTATTATTTCTCCTAATTCATTTTCTATTATTACTTCAGAATTTTTTATTTTTGAATTAGTTTCTTTATCTAATATATTTATTTTTAGTGTGCCTTTTTTTGTTGGCTGCATTTCAACTGTTCTTTCATTTATTTTTTCGTTTTCTATTTCAACTGAATAAACTCTTTTTGGTTCAAACCCATTTTTTTCGTCTTCTAATTTTAAGTCATAAAATCCAATTTCAATTCCGGTAAATTCTGCGGTTCCGTCAACTGTATACTTTTGATCTATTTTTGAGTTCCCTTTCATTAAACTTACTTTAATGTCATCTAATAATTCTCCGTTTGAATTTTCCACGATTACTTTTAAATCTCCTAATGCCTGTCCTAAAAATATTGCATTTAATTTTATTGTTTCTACTGCTGAATTAATTGTTCCAAACCAGTTTTCATATCCTTCAACTTCAACTGAATTAATAACTAATTTTCCGCATCCTTTAGGAATATTAATTTTTATTTCCCCGTCTTTATCTGAATCTTTTACTGTTGAAGGAGAAGGTTTAATAGAAGAATTACTGCAGCTTAAGTTTACTGTTATTTCTTTTCCTGTAATATATTTTCCGCTTTTGTCTGTAAACTTCAAATTAGCTTCTGCGGGTTCTGCCTCAATTTTCTTTAATTCAACTTCAAAACTTAATTCATTTTCAGTTAAATTAAATTGTTTTTCTATAAATTCATATTTTTTGTTGTCTATTTCTATTTTTATTTTTAAATCTTTTTTTGCTTTTAATGAAATTTTTCCTTCAGAATCTGTTGTTAAAACTTGTTTTTCTTCTCCGATAAAAACATTTACTTTTATTCCTTCAAGTTTTTTTCCCTGTTCATCTTTGATTGTTACAGTAAAAGAATATTCTTCTCCGCCAAAAAAAGGCAAAACTAAAAAACCTGAAATTAAAATAATTAATGCAATTAATACTGCAAAAGAAGGAACAATAGAATCAATTTTATCAGTTATTTTTGTTAAAGGAGTTTTTTCAATTAAAGAATAATATTTGTCTTCTATTGAATAATAAATGTCTTTTAATCCCAAAAAATTCCCTTCTTTAACTTAGTTTAAATTAGAAATATTATGCTTTTATTTATATTTAATTGTTTGTTTAATTAAACAAGTTTTTATTTCAGAATACAGTTTTCTTCTGCGTTTAACTTGTTTTTAACTGAATTAATTGAGTCATCAACTTTTTCTGGATTCCAGAAGAAATAACTATAACTTGAATTTCCTATTCCTCCAACACAAACATCTTTTGTTTCAACTAAATCAAGTATTTTTTGTAGGGAAGTTATTTCCAAGCTTGTTACTCCATTTAATTCAACAAAAGGAGTTAAGTTTGAATTCTCTGTTAATACTGCTGAATCTAATGGAGTATAAATTTTTGCATTGTTTGCTGCTGAAATTAAATGCATTTGTGTTTTTGATTCAAGTGGACTAAAAATTAATGTTTCTAACCAGAATTTTCCAGTTCTAATTGGATTATTCCATATCCATCCATAAGCTGTTGCTTTATCTGCAGTAATCTGTGCATTGCTTGCTTCACTGCTTATTCCATGCATGTCTGCTGTTTCCATGTAATCTAATGAACTTCTGTCTTCAAAGTCTTTGCAGTTTGCTTCTATTCCTGACCAATTAGTTATTCCTGTGCTTCCAACATTTTGTGCCTGACCGTCAACTGTAATTAAATAAAATGCATAAGCTGTTTCTTTTGGTGTTTCAGAACTTCTTGTTGTTTCAAGTATTACTGGAGTTGCAGTTGAAGGAGTATAAGTTAATTTTGTTCCGGTTGAAGTTCTTTCAAACTGCATTATTTTTGCTCTTTCATCTAAATTTAATTTTTTGAAGTCTGTTTCATATATTGTTCTTAATTCTTCTACTGGATCAGCAACTGAAAGAGGAACTGTTCTAATACTTCTTGTAGTGTCATTTATTCTTATTGGTTTTCCTGTTAAATTTTCGTAATCTAATCCATAACCTATTCTTCCATTATCTGATGTAAGTCCAATTTCTCCGTTAAATGGCAGGTAATATAATGGAGAGTTTGGTTTTGCTGCTCTTTGTTTGCTTAAATTAATTTTTATTTTTGCATTAGGAGTATTTCCATTGAATAATTTCCATGAAGAATCATTATAGGTAATATCTATTTCAATGTTGTATAATCCTGGTCCTGATAATGGTGCGTTAGGACTGCCTTCGTAATTGAATTCAAATAATGAATTGTCTTTAAAGTAAACTCCAAGGCCTATTTCTTCTATTGGATTGTAATAAGAAGTTGGAGCATTAAAGAAATCAATATTAACTGCATAATCATGGAAGTCTTCCTGGAAGTCTTTTGAATAACCGTCTTTAATTAAATAAGAATTAAATGAAACTAATTCAAGTAATCTTTCTTTGTCTGAAACAGATCTTGTTTTTTCTGTGTTTTCAATTAATGCAGGCAATTCAATTGTTGAATAAACGCAGTTTGTTTCACAAGTTAATGCATCTGCTTCAAGTCTTTCAGTTAATTCTTTTATTTTTTTGAGTAATTCAATTGAAAATTGTGTTGCATCACAGTAAATGTAATTTTCATTACTTTCATCGCATGAATTTTGTGTTATTGAATTCCATTTCCAGTCTAATTTGATTTTAGGCAAAGCATTTACTCCTGTTTCTCCTGTTAATTCTCCAATTGAACATGAACCAAAAGCATTTTGTTTTCCTAAAGTTGTGTCTTCTGGATTAAATGAATTAAATTGCAGTTTATTGTATTGTAATATTTCATTTTGTTTATTTGTTTTTTCTTGTAATGGTTTTTTTAAGTCTAAGTCTGCTCCGTTAAACATTTTTTCAAGGAATCCTTTATTTTCATTGAAATAGTCTCCGTCGTAATCTGTTTTCCAGAAGTGTTCTGCTGATTTTGTTTTAAGTATTTTCATTATTGGAGTAAATTCGTCTTCCTGAACCAACTTATTTTCATTTACAAAAGTTAAATCCCAGCAGTCAATTGTTTTATTTGAAACTGAATCAAAGCAGGAAAAAGGACCGTCAATAACTAATCCTATTTCTTCATCTAATACTTCAATTTTTTCTGTAGTATATTTTATTCCTTCTAATAATACAATGTCATCGACTGTAATATTATCTGCTATTGCATTAAATCCAATTTCATCTGCACTAAAGTAATTATATAAAGTTGAAGCAACAAAAGTTATTCCAAATATTTCAAATGGAGAAGCTGAACCAAAAACACTTTTTAGTAAGTTTCCTCCGCTTAAAATCTGAGAAATTTCTCCAATAAAAGGCAACCCTATAAATGCTGTTGTTGGAATGCTTTCTTTTTCTGCAGCCCATACTTTTTCTCCATTTGAATTATCAGTTGTATCTGCTTTATCGCTGCTCTTATCACTTATTGTTGCTGTCCCAAATGCAATTAATGAAGGCAGTAATGAATTTCTCATTGCTAAACTCCAGTCTTTCATGTTAACTTTAATTAATAATTCTTTTTCATCACAGTAATTGTATAATTGTGCTGTGTCATATCCATCAAAATCATTTTCAGTTGAATCATAAATATCGAATTCATATCTGCTTAATGCAACACAGGAATCTTCAAATACTGTTACAAAAATATTTTGTATTTGTGTTTTTGTTGCTAAAGAATTTCCTTTTGCTTCTGCTTTAATTAAATATCTCCCTGATAAAGCATCTCTTGAATCAATTTTTATTTCAGTTGAATCTTCTGAACCTAAAGTTAAAGATTTACTGTTTAATTTTAATTCTGAATCAAAAGTAAAAGAAACATTGCTTCCACAACCTAAAGTTGAAACATTAAATGAAGTTATTTCTCCTTTTTTGACTTTTAAGTCTGTATTAGAAAACTTAATGCAGTCTTTTAAGTTAATTATTTTTATTTCAGTTGAAATTTTATCTTCAATAAATTCATCTTTTCCGTCTAACTGGTTTCTTGCCCTTAAAATTATTTCTGCATTTGCTGTTCCATTTACTCCTCCGTTTGGTTCAAATGAAAGTGTTGCAGTATATTTTCTGTTTTCCATTTCTTCAGTTAATTTCCTGTAATAAGCTGACCTTAATTCAACTGGATTTCCTTCAAAAGTCAAAGTATAAGTTCCAATGTGATTTGAATTCCAGTTAACTTTTGCTTCTAAGTCTTTTAATTCAATTGGATTCCCGTTAATTGTACATGCATTTTCTATTCCAAAGTCTATTTTTACTTTGCTTCCTTCTGTTCCTGTTTTCCATGTTCTTTGTTCTAAAGTTAAACAATTTGGATCATCTACTTCTCCGCCTATTCCAATTGAAATTTTTGCTGGAATTTCTTTTGTCCAGAAAGCTTCTCCATTAGATAACTCTAATTCCAAGTCTAATTCAACTATATCTCTTTCTTCTCTGTTTAATGCATAATCAGATAAAATTCCTTTTACTTTAACTTCTTTTGTTGTTTTTGAAGGAATAATTATGTTTCCGTAATTTGTATTCATCCATGCATTCATTGCTTTTTTATTTAATAAATCTCTGAAGTTTCCAGTAAATTTAAGTGAAGTTAATTCCAAGTCAAATTCTAATATGTTTTTTATTTTAAATGAAAATTCATTTGACTTCTGTGTTTTAGTGTTTAATGTAATTCCAATTCTATCAGGAGTAATTTCAATTATTGAGTTATCAGTAAAAACTTCTAATTCTGAAATATTGTATTCCTGTTTTTCTGTCCTGAAAATTAATTTTGTGTCAGGAGCCTGTCCTGAAATAATTATTTCTGTTTTTCCTTCTCTGTCGGTTAATTCAGGTCCTGCAATTAAGTCTCCAAACCTGTCAATTACTTTTATTTGAGCATTTTCAATTTCAATTCCTGTTTCTTCGTCAAATACTGTAAACTCAATTAAAGATGAAGTAGTTGAAGGAATTTTTTCAGGAGTAAATTCAACTAAAAAGTTTTTTGGTGCCTGAACTTCAATCTGAATGTTTTTTTCAAATACTATTTCCTGATTTGAAACAATTACAATATCTATTGTTCCTGTTTTTGTTTCCTGAGTAATAAATTCAGTTTTTCCTGTTATATGGTTATTTGGATCAAAGTCTCCTAATTCAACCCAAGGTAATTCTTTTTTGTCTGCTGTTCCGCTTTTAGTTAATGCATCAGCATTGCTTATTCTGTAATCTAAAAAATTAAGCATTTCATTTTCATTTTTTAACTGAATTTTTGCATCATAATGTTTTTTTGTTTTATTATTATTCAATATATCAAACTGTAATTCATATTTCTGTAGGATTTTTGTTTGATAAGAATTTGAAACTTTCTTGATTATGTCTTCTTTTAAATCTAAAATTGTTGCACTAAAACAGAATTCATTTGAACAAAAAATATTTGCACCTACAGTAAAAGTTTTTTCTTTTACAGCAGCATTTAATTCTTCAGAAGAAGTAACTGAAACATCTGTTGGATTTCTTTCAGTTCTTGAACCTGTATCAGCATAAGCTCTGTATTTTAATTTTAATTCCTGTCCTAATCTTGCATTTTCTTTTACTTTAATTAATATTTCAATATTATGCACTCCTTTTTCAGGCAAAAACCAGACTGAATTAAACCATTTTGCGTCTCCTTAAGTAGAGCTTTTCTTTGAGTCATTTAAGTTTGTTTCATCAAACATTGTGAATTTTTTTGTTATTGCATTTGGTGCATTAACTGTCTTAATAAAAATAAAATCATTTTCTAAGAAAATATCTTTTCCTACTCTGAAATGAATTCCTGCTTCTTCATAGTTCTTTTCAGGAATAATTAACTGTATTTTTACTTTATATTCGTCTCCTGCTTCAAGTGAAGAAACTTCATTTAATACTTCGTTTCCTTTGAATAATCCTGTAATTTTTATTTCTGGTTTTTCCATTCTTTTTTCAGGAATCATTTGAATTGTTTCTTCTGTTGCTGAATCAAATATTGGGTAATTTTTGCTGTAATAATCCATGAAATTTTCTTTTTCTGCTTTAAAGTAAATCTGTTTGTCTGCTTTTGTTTCAATTAAAATGCTTCCATTGCTGTCTGTTTTATCTGCTTTTATTTTTTTAGAATTTCCTTCTTCAAAAAAAGTTATTGTAGTAAAAGGAATTGGATTGTTTTCTTCATCCACAACATTTAATTTTAGTGTTCCGTTTGGAATAAGCATTGTTACAGTTAATCCTGTTGTATCTGAATTTCTTCTGTCATATAATACTGCATCACTCCATCCTGAAGAAGTTCCTTTATATGCAAAAGCTTTGTATGTTCCGTTTTTTATTTTATCAAATTCAACTGAACCATTTATGTCAGTTATTTTTTCTGTTAATCCTGTAAGAATTACTTCATCTTCTTCAACTGAATATAATGCAATTCTTGCATTTCTTACAGGCTTTTCTTTTGTTCCGTCAATTGTTATTGTCCTAATCTTTAATGTGCCTGCATTATTTCCAGTGAATTTTTCTAATTCAACAGTAACAGCTGTATTATCAACTGAAAGCCCTGAAACTTTTTTTACTATATATTGTTCATTATCTATTACTGCATCATAAAGCAATGTTTTGTCTTTTAAATAAAATTCTGTTATTCCTTCTGTATTAGTTGTTCTTTCTTCAAATACTTCGTTATCTAAATATAATTTTACTTTTGTTTCAGCTAACTCGCTTTTATTGTCTTTATCTATTACTTTAATTTTTAAGTAACCGCCTTCAGGCACTGCTCTTTCTAATTCAATTCTAATTAAATCATTTCCATTAAAATTAATTGTTTTTTTTGCTTCATAATAATTTCCTGTTTCATCAAAAGCAGTTATTTTGTAGGTTCCTAATTCTAATTCAAATTCTGCCTGACCGTTAAAAGTATAAGAACTGTCTGCAAAAACAGGAGTGTCATTATTGTCATATAATGAATCAATCCTTATTTTTATTCCGTCTAATGATTTATTGTCTGCATTTTTAACTTCAACTATTAAAGTATTAACTTCAATTAATGAATCCAAGTAAACTGCATTGCTTTCTTCATCTAAATCCATTGAAATGCTTTCTGAATGGTTTCCTGAAACTGAAGCAGTTAATATTCCACAGTCTGCTGGTTCAATTACGTTTCCTTTTCCATTTGAAACAGTTATTGTTGAAGGAGGAGTTGCTTTTGAATTACTGCAGGAAAAAGAAACTCTATAAGTTTTCCCTGTAATTAATTCACTTCTGTTTTCTTTATCATATAATTTTATTGTTCTTGTTTTTCCTTGTTCTGCTGTCCCTGATTTTAAGGTAATTGTTTTTTCGCCTTCTTCAGCAAACTTAAATAAATCAGTTTCTTTTTTAAATCCTGTTTCAGTTACTTCAAATGAAACCATTGAATTTAATGGTACTTTAATTTTTCCTGTTTTTCCAAAAGCATTTGTAGTTAATGTTTCTGTTTTATCATTAAATGAAACAATTATTTCTGTCTGGCTTAATGCCTGTCCGTCTTCATCAATTAATTTAAAACTTAAATTTTTTTCTTCTCCTAAACCTTCTCCCATTAAAATAATTATTCCTGATGCAAATAAAATTAAAATTACTGCAATAAAAACCATAAATGAAGGGACAATTTTGTCTATTGGGTCAGTTATTTTTGTTAATGGTGTTTTGTCAATTAAAGAATAAAATTTATCTTCCATTTCATAATACAAATCTTTTATTGCCATTAATTCACCAATTTTCTTAATTCATTTCTTTCATTAATTTTTCTTTATTCCATTCTAATGTAAATTCATTGTTGTTAGTTGTAAAGCAAATGTTTTCAGTTTTAATATCGTCAATCCATTTTTTAATGCTTGTTTTTTGTTCAATATTGCCTTCTACATCTGAACTAAATGAAGCAGTTCCTGGTAAATCATGTTTTTCTACTATTCCTTTATAACTGAAATCATATCCAGTCATTGTTTTTATTCCGTTATTGCAGTATTTTTCAAATTTATAGCCCCAGTTAACCGGAATAAAACTTAAAACTTTCTGTATTTCTTCATCATTAAAAATTATTCCAAATCTTGTTGCCTGACAGTCAGTTGCCTTCTTTAAATTGCTTTCTTCTTGTTTTTCATCTTTAACTGAATTCCATTTAAATAAATAATTTAATGTTGTTTCTTGGTCTATTCCAATTGCTTTTGCTGTTTTAGTTAAATCATAAAATACTCCTGATTTTCCTGAATCTAATTCTGCTGTTAATCCTAATGGCTTTGAAGGAGTAAACTTTAATTCTCCGTTTGTCATGTAAAGTATTTTTCCGTTTCTTGTATCCTTGAATTCTTCTGCTTTTTCTGTATTATTAAACTGATTTAATCCAGTGTTTAATCCGTCTCCGTCTTTTAATAAAATATTTTTATTCAAATAAATATTGTTAACTGTTTTATTGTTTCCATATCCTGTTCCATAACCTTTTCTTTTAGTGGAATCAGTTATTCCGACTTTTCCGTCAAATGGAACACTAAATAAATAATTCTTTTTGTAAACTGAACTTAAGTCTCCATCATGTTCTAATTTTACTTCAGTGTTTTTTCCTTCAGCAGCCCAGTCATAATTAAATTTAACTAAATATGTTCCTGAATCAAATTTTGTTTTATTAAAAGTCCATTCTCTAAATCCTGAATCAACTTCTTTTGTTGCATATTCTTTTGTAAAATCTTCTTTAAATTCTGGACTTATTCCGTCTTCTTTTAGTAAAGAAATAAATTCAATGTTTTTGTTGTAAAAGTCTTCAAAGCTTGTTCCAACTAATTTTGATGCTGTTACTTTTCCTTGTTTTATTACTGTATTTCTTTCAGTTAAAGTAATTGAAGCAGTATTTCTAATTCCAACTTTGAATTCAATGTTGTTTTGTAATTCTTTTAAGAAGTCTTTGTCAATAAATATTTTTCCAGTTAATCCGCTTACTTTGTTTATTTCGCATTCTTTTGCGGTTGGATTTGTGTCAGTGCATGTTTTTAACTGGTCTCTTAAAGCTTTGTATTCATTAAAAGTCATAACATATTTTGTTGATATTATTCTTTCTGCGCCGATTGCTTCAAGTTTTCCTGGAAGCATGTTTCCTAATTTAATTTCTCCTATTATTGCTGTTTCATCAATTGCTGAATCAGTTTTAACTGCGTCAATTATTGTGTTAACTACTTGAGTTATTGTTTTTGCTTTTGAATTAGTTAAATCTGTTTCTAATGCTTCTTTTATTGTATTAATTTCTGTTTTGAATTCTGTTCCATCAAACTTTTTTCCTGCAATAATTGAATTACTTGAATCAAGGAAAAAGTATTGCAGTTCTTTTGTAATATCATCTTTTACTTTTGTTTTAGCTATTATAAACCTGAATAAATTCAATGAATCTGTTTGTTCACAATAACCAGTACAGTCTCCTGCAATAACTCCTAAATTGCGGATGTTTTTTGCTTTTTTATTTAATTCAATTGCAAATTGTACTGCATCACAATAAATTGAATTATTGTTTTCTGCGTCACATTCATTTTCTTCAATTGAATTCCATTCCCAGTTTAATTTGATTTTATCTAAACCATATTCTTTGAATGCTGTTTCTCCTGTAAACCCATTTTCACATAACTGGATTTCTTCTGTTTCTTTTGTTTTATCTATTATTCCTTGTTTTTCATCTTCACTTAAATCAGGACATTGTTCGTCAATTAAATCTTTTGTTATTTCTTCTTTGTCTTTTATTTTATCAAAACATTTTTCTTGTTTTTCTGCTAATTCACATACTTCAATAGAGAAAGGAATTTCAACGGTTTTTGTTTCTAATGGACTTACTCTTGAAAGCCTTGCATATAATTTTCCTTCAATTCTTCCTGGATTATATTTCATTTTTGTTTTATCTATTATTACCTGTATTTTGTCGCCGTCTTTTACTTCAAATTTCAATGTAATTCCTGAATCATCTTTTATCTCGCTATTAATTAATCTTGCAATTCTGTCTGAGTCGCCGCAAAATTCTTTTCCTTTTCTTATTACTTTTCTGGCATCAATATATCTGCTTACTCCGTCAATAAATAATTCATCTGCAATACAGTCGCTAAACTGCAATGCACTTTCATCAATGCATTCCTGATGTGCTGCATTTGGGTTTCCAAATTCTATTTCTTCTGCTATTATTGGCAGTCCTGCCCATAAATCTTCTATTATAATATCAAATGGAATAACCTGAGTGTTTCCTGTTCTGTCAAAGAAAGTAATTGGAAGTCTTTCTTCGGCTTCAATTGTATAATATGCTCCTGTTAATTTAATTCTTAAATTTGCTAATTCAATTAATGGATTGTTTTGGTTTGGTAATTGAGGGATTTTTCCTGTTCTATAACCTAAATTTTTTCTCATTCTGAATTTTAATTCCTGTATTATTTTTCCTTCTGCTCCAGGCTTATTAACTAATTGTATTAATTCAATTGAACTAATCATTCCTGAACTTCCAAGCCTTTTTTGTCCTGTGTCCTGAGGTGAAGGAAAATTAAAGTTTCCTATTCCGCTTAAATTTCTTGGAATTGACTGATAATTTAATCTTATTCCTGTGTCATAACAGGTATTCCAAACCATTCCTTCAACTGGTTTTTGTATTACATCATTAAAAGTAAATACTCTTTTGCTTAAATTAATGCAGTCATAATAATTTCTTTCAAATTCTGATTCAACTAAAACATTATATTTTGCTATTTCAAAAGCTGAGTCAGTTGAACTCTTATGTTTTGCTCTAATAGTTAAAGGATATTGTCCAATAAACATTGTTGGAGTTATTTCAATTGTTTTATGGTTTCCTTTTTCTAATACTATTGTTCTGTCGGAAACACTTATTTCTGGTGTTCCTTCTAATTCAACTTGAACTGTTGAAGCACAAGAATTTTCTATATCTATTGTTGCTTTTCCTGGAGCGCCTAATGAACCAGTATTCCAGGCATTATTTAAGTTTGGATTAAATCCTGTTGGATTGCTGTAAGTTGTATTATAATAATTATGAGGATACTGCTGGCTTCTCCAGCCATCAGGGAAAACTACATTAGGGTTATTTCTTAAACTTCCGGCAGAAGCATTTGGATCATAAGGATAATTTGTAAAAGGATAATTTCTGTTACCTGAACTTAAATAATTTGGATTCATGCCGTAATAATAATTATTTTGAGGAGTATAACCAAAGTAATTTGGCATAGATCCATAACCATAATTATATGAATTCATCTGGATTCTTATTTGATTGCTTGCAGGCCTAATCCTTAAACATTCACTTAATTTGCTTATTTCTGTTTGTACTTCTATTTTTTGAATTAATTTTTGGTTTCCTTTTTCGGTTGGATTAACTGCTTCTAAATAAATTGTTGCAGTGCCTGAACCTAAAGCAATTTCATCAGGAGTAAAAATTAAAGTTAAATTTTCTTCTTCTCCTGTATTTGGATTAAATGTTTCATTTAATGTCTTATAATTATTAGTTAAAGTTGTTGTTTTTGTTCCGTCAATTCCTGAAGTTAATTCAAATGTTCCAATTGCATTTTCTTTCCATACAACTTTTGCTTTAACATCTTTTAATGAAATATTTTCTTCTTTAACTGTACAATTATTTGCTAAATTTAATTTGATTTCTTTTGTTTTATTTTCTGTTAATGCAGTCCATGAATTTGGACTTAAACTAAAACAGTCAGCTGAATCAACTTCTCCGCCTAACCCGATTGTAATTTTTACTGGAACACTTGCAGTCCATTGCTTTCCTGCTTCAAGGTTTTCTAAAATCAAAACAACTTCTCCGCTTAAAGAAGTTAATGTTTTAATGTTTTTTCCTTTGTTTGTCATTTCAAGTTTAATTAAAATGCTTTCTGAATTTCCTATTGTTAATTCTTTTCCTGTTCCTGTAATTTCACTTTCAATCATTCCTCTGAATGAATCAGTTAATTCTGCTCCAATAACAGTCAAAGGCATTTCAGTTGTGTTCTTTAAAGTTATATCTCTTGTTACTGCATAATCTTGTTTTGCATTAAAGCTTTCATTTATTTCAGGAGGAGAAACATCAATAATATTTTCCTGTATTTTCATTTCTTTTTCAACTGAATTAAAACCGTATTTTTCTGCAGTAATAATTATTTTTGTTCCTGGGTTCATTGCTTCAAACCCAAAAGCAAAAATTCCTTTTGAATCAGTTTTTCCTGAAGCAATTAATTCAAAGTCCTTTTCTATTTTTATTTCTACTTCACTTAATTCATTTTCTTCTTCATCTGTTATTCTTACTAATAAATTATTTTTAATAAATGGAACTAAATTCTGAGGAGAATTTGAAACAATCATTGTTTTTGCATGTTTTACTTCAGCTCTTATAGGCTTAAATAATATTTTTTCTTTTCCTAAAGTTGAACTTTCTCCAAACAAACTTAAGTCAATTCTGTTTGTTCCTTCTTTTTTTGTTGTGAAATTTATTGTCCCTGAAATTTTTTGTCCTTTTTCTATTAATCCTGTTTTAACTATGATTTCTCCTTCAGCATTTTTTTGTGTGCCTTGAATTTCATATGAATTTAATTCAATTCCTTTTCCTTTAATTATTAGTTCGCTATTAGAATAAGTTTTTTCGCTTGTGCTGATTATATTAAATTCTAATTCATAATTACTTGAAATTTCTGCTGGAAAAGAATCAATTATATTTGTTCTTACTGCATTCTGCAAATCTTTTATTGTAAAGCTTGAACAAAAATTTTCTGCACATAAACTTGATGCCCCAATCTTTAATGGTTCATGTCTTGTTTTTGCATATAATGCTTGTTTTAATGCTGAACTTTCTGCTTCCTGTAATTCTGAATCATATGGATCTCTTTGATATCCATTGTTTTCAATCCAAGCTCTATAAGCTAATTCCATTGGACTGCCGTTTAAGGTTTCTCTTACCTGAATTACTATTTCAACTTCATAGGTTCCTTCTTTAACTGAATTAAATATTATGTTTGTCCATTTTGCATTTCCTGAAGTTAAATGCTTTGAGTCAATTGCATAACCTGTATTTGGATTAAATGCTGTTCCTTTAATTATTTTTGCATTTGAAGCAATAACTTTTTTGATGTATAAATCATCTTTTTCCATTGTATTATTCTGGTTTTTTGTGTCTGCGCCAGTCCTGATATGAACTCCTGCATTATTTGAAAAAACATTTGTTGGAATCATTAATTTGAATTTAGCTTTATAAGTTCTTCCTTCTGAAACAGTAATGTTTTCTACTTCCTGTCCTTCTAAACTTAATTCTTCTAATTTAATTGCAAAAGAATTAATTGAATCTTCTAATAAAATTGTTTTTTCTTCTGTTCCATTAAACATCTGAATCGGTGCACTAATATAATTAGAGTGAGAACTTTCATTTACTTCTAAATAAACTTTTTTGTCTGCTCTGATATTAAAGCTTTTTTTTCCTTCAGTGTCAGTTGAATCAACAAAAATTTCTTTTCCTGTAAAATAATCTATTACTTTAATTGTTGCTGACTGAATTGGCTGTTTTTCTTTATCTATAACTATTACGTCAAGGTTTCCCTGTCCTAAATCTAATTTTATTGTTACTTCATTTAATTCATTTTCTTTTACTTCAATTACTCTTGAATCTTTTCCTTCAAAGCCTCTTTTTTCTGCTCTTAAAATATATTTTCCTGTTGGAAGTCTTTCAAATGAAGCTTTTCCGTCTAATCCAGTTACTTTTTCTTGTCCTACAATGCTTCCGGTTAATGCATCTTTTAAGAAAACTTTAGTGTTTTCTACTGCTTCATTTTTTTCGTCTACTACGTTTACTTCAATTTTTCTTTTATTAGAAGAAGTTGCTTCTTTTAATGAAAATGAATAAAAATCATTTTTTGGAGAAACCGTTTTTACATCTGAATTCAAATAATTTGCATGAGTAACTGAAACAGTGTAATCAATTTGTTCTGCAACATTAAATATTATTTCTCCTTCTGTATTGCTTCTTTGCTGGTTTATTTCAGAATTATCTTTAAATAATCTGACTAATGCATCTTCAATTAAATTTCCTGTTTCACTTTTAATTTTAATTTTTATTTGTCCAATTACTCCTTGTCCTAAAATTATTTCTTCAAAATCAATGTTTTGGTTATTTGAATTTAATGTAATAGTTATTGTATCTTTTCTTGAATCATAATCTCTTAATTTTCCTGTTGAATCCGTTGCTCTAATATAATAAGTTCCAAATGGGACTTCTGTTTCACATAAACCATTAAAAGTATAGCATGAATCTTCTTCTTTTAAATTTCCTGTGGGAATAACCATTACTTGTATTGCTTCAGCATAATTTCCTTTGTCATCTAATACAGTAAAATTAATTGTTCCTTTTTCTGTTGTGGTTTCTTCTAAATAAATTTTAATTAATGAATCATATGCATCAAAGTCACAGTCTGAACATTTTTTCCCTATTGGTTCAGCTAAAATTTTTCCGCAGTTTGCCGGAACATCAGCTAAATTTGTTGTTCCTGTGTTAAATAAAACTATTTCATTCCATTTGTCATTTTCAGAACAAGTAAAAGAAACTTTTATTTCTTCTTCTAATAATTCGTTTCCTTTTCCTAATAACTGGATTTTAATTGGCTTTAATATATCTGCAATTAAAACAAGTGTTGCTTTTTCATCTTTTGCATCAAAAGTTTTAGTTATTTTTTTAAATCCATTTTTTTCTGCTGTAACTGAAAATTCTTTTCCTTGAGTTACTTCAATTACTGCTTTTCCTTGATTATTAGTTGTAACTGTAATTTGTTTTTCTCCTAAAAAATAACTTATTGTTGTTCCTTGTATTGCTGTTGTTCCATCTGTTATCATTAATTCAAATTCAGTTGTATTCTGCAGTAAGCTTCCGCCATTTAAAGTTAAAATTAATCCTGATAAAATTAATACAAAAAAAATAACTGCTAAAGGAAAAGAAGGAATGCTTTTTGATTCAACAAAATCAATTGCTTTATACACTGGAATTCCTTTTTCGTCTATCGCATCCATGAAATTATAATATTTGGTTTCTATTGCAGAATAAACTTCTTTCAAACCCATTTAAGCCCTCTTTAATAAATTATGTTTAATTTTATTTAGCTATATTTTTTGTGTATTTATTTGTTTATATATCTTTGCGTTTTTGCTGTTTTCTATTGGTTTTTTTAATGAATTAACTTCCAAACTTTTTTTGTAATTTAATTTTTTTTTCTTTTCTTTTTTTATTGTTTTTTTGCGTTTTTTTCTTGAATTTTTTCTTTTTTTTACGTAATTTTTTTTATTTCATTGTTTTTTTTCTTTTGTTATTTTTTTCATTTTTGTTTTATTGATTATTTTTTTCTGTTATTTTTTTATTTTTATTTTCCTGTTTTTTTTAAGGAACTTTACAGCCTCCTGCTGAATCATCTCCCCCGCCTGGCATTCCCCCTGAAGGACCTAAACTTTCACAAGTCCATTCGTCAATATCGCATGAATTTGAAGTTTCGCTTCCTAAACCACAAGTTGAATTATTAACTTAAAATCTTGTTGTCTGATGAAATGCATCAGTGTAAGAATCAGGAGTAAACTTATCGTCAATTAATTCAATTACATAAACTGGTTTGTTTGTTTTGTCAATAATATAATTTTTGTTTGTTTCTTTGAATGGAATTCTTATTGCTATTTTGCTTACTTCAGAACAAGTTGCATAATTTGGAGTTATTCCTAAAGGAAAACCTAAACAGCTAGCTGAATCTTTTGTTTTTTGAATTATTTTATTATCTGCATTAATTCCTATTCCATAAGTTCCCCACAATAATGAATTAGATGCAGAATTCTGCGGGCAAGAAGCTGTTCCTCCATAATTATTGTTTGCATTATATCTTCTATTAAAACCTGGATCAAGACTTGCTGAACCTGCTCCCTGTAAATCCACTTTAACTGAATTTCTTGTAGTTGAAATAATTGACATTGAAACTTTTTTTCTGTCTGAAAGATTGCATACAAAAGCATAACTGTCATCTTGTCCTAAAATAAAATCATCAGCAGAATCAAAATCCAAGTAATCTCCTGTAGCAATATTTTCCTGAATTAATTTGCATAATCTTTTTCCTGCTAATTCAGATATTTTTTTTCCCTGATTATTTGGATCAAATAGGTTTTCTTCAGTTGTATTTGGTGCTGTATTTGGACTATAACTTAAAATTTTTCTTCCCACTGCTACTGGATTTCCTGAAGAATCAAAACATAATCCTCTTTCTAATAAATCAGTAGTGCATTTAACTGAAGGATAATTTATTTCAGCTACTGGGAATCCAGTTGTATTAGGGCAGGGAATTTGCATGTTTTTGTTTTCAGGAGGAACATAAGGATTAGTTCTTAAACTGCAGTAAGAAGGATCGCATATTCCTAATTTCATTTCTTCTATTTCATTATGAATTCTTGGAGAAAATAATCCATAATTTGTTTTCCATGAATTTCCTGTTTCTTTTTCATATTCTAATGCAAGGCTTCTTGCTTCAGCTATTGCTTTAAATAATCTGATTGGGACATATATTTTGATTTTTCCTTTAGGAAAAATTGATTCCTGTAAAATTCTTTGAGTTCTTGGATTATGTACTTTAATTTGCGGAAAAGATTCATAGGTTTCTTCACTTAAATCTGATGTGTCTAAATTAAGGTAAAATGTTCCTAAACAGTCTTGGGGGTTTCCGTTTTCACAGTTAACAACCTCAAAAAATTCTCCTGCTTCAACGCTTTTTTTAAATAATTCTTTTAATGAAGCAAATAAAATTTCTTTTTGTTCTGTTACTCCTGTTCCTTTAAATTTAACTGAAATTTCATATGGGCCAATAAATTTAGTTGAAGGCATTGATTCTGTTATTGTTACTGCCATATCGTTGATAAACTGGTCTCCTGTTCCGCCTGCTCCAAAAAATCTTTCAGCAAACTTTTCTTGTATTTCCTGAAAATTATTTTCTTGCGGGTAAATTTCAATTGTGTTTGTTGGGTTACTGAAGTATTCTTCCATTCTTTTTCTTATAGTATAATTAAATGTCTGTAATGCTTCAGCTCTTGTTAAGTCTGCCATTGCCTGCATTTCTGCTTGTTCTTCAATGTTTGATATTACTTCTGTTCTGTCTCTTTCAGCTTTAATCATTGTCTGGACTAACATTGCACTTAATAAAATTAAAACAAAAGAAACCAAAGCAGTAAATAAAGTAAAACCTTTTTTATTCATTTTTTTTTCCCCAAAAAATTATTCTATTATATTAGTCGGTTATAGTTTATATTTTTTAGGTATTCTTTAAGAGGCTTCAGGTTCTTCTTCTGCCTGAATATTTAATTCAAGTTTTTGCAGTTCTTTTTGACATGCATCAGTGTCTAATCTTTGTTCGTTTTTAATTAATGGAATTTCTTCTGTTGAAACTTCTGAATATTTATATGTTGGTTATCCTGTCTGGTTTTTTCCTACTTTAACTTCATAAGTAAATCCTTTTCTAAAAGTTATTGCTGAAACGTCTGCTTGAGCTTCTGGGATTTCTTCAAAGTCTCCTAAGAAAGCATTAGCTAACATCCAGCCAGCCATTCCTCCTAACATTGCTCCGCCTCCAGAAATAACTATTCCTTTTCCTAATGCTTTTAGTCTTGGATTTCTTTCAAGGAAAGATAAAATTTTTCCTTTAGTTGAAAAAGCTTTTGCATCAGATAAAATGCTTGGAATTTTAGTTGTACCTTTAAGTTTTGTTATTCCTGTTTGCCTTATTGGTTTTCCGCCATAACTTATGTCGTCTCCTGCGTTTTCAACAAATGTTTCTTTTACTGCTTTCAATATTTTTCCTTCAGGAGTATCAACTGCTACTTGATCAACTTTTGCTCCCCAATCATCAATTCTTTTTAGTAATCCTCTATCAGGGTCTGAAGCTAAGTCATTCAAAACAGACACTGGTTTTTTTCCAGTGGTCTTAAATGATTCATCAATTAAACTATCTATTCCTGGGATTGTCCTATTTCCAATTTTAGCTGTTTTAAAGGATTTAATTAAATCATCATATTTATCTTGGAATCCAGGGAATGTGGTTGTTCCCTCCACTAGTAAAGGGTTGGTAGCACTTGTAGTTCTAATAAATTTTAGTCCGCCAACATCAGCTGTTCTTATAGCTGTTACTCTTACTTTTGTGCCTGGAGGAAAAGTTCCTATTTCAGTTATTTCAGACTGGCTTAATAATTTTCTTGCGTTATTAAAACTTTTTACATCTGTATTTATTGATGTAAGTTCATCAAGTAATTCTTTTGAGCCACTTGAAGCTAAATCTTTTGCAGCTTGGGCTGCAACTTTTGCTTCTTCTTTTACTGGAAGAACTAATTTAACTGTTTCTTGTGCTCCTCTGGTCATTGCAGTCATTAATTCAAGTTCTCCGAAAAACTGAGGGTCAGTTAAATCAGAAGTTTCTTCTCTTATTTGATTTAATTCTACTTTACCTACTCCGACTGAAGCTAATGCGTTTTGATAACCAGTTTTTGCTGTATCATAAACTGATCCTCTGTCAGAAAAAGCACCAATTGCTGTTGGAATTCCTGCATTTAAAATACAGTCAAGCCATCCAAATCCTCCGGTTAATGCTCCTGCTCCTATACAACCCCCTAATGCTCCAACTCCATAACCAATTAATCCTATTGTCTTATTTTTCCCTAATTCTTTATCTCTTTTAAATGCAGGGCTTTGTTCTGGGTTATCTAAATAATATTGTGCTTGAGCTGAAGTAAAAGGTAATTCTTCTGGTTTATTTTTCCAGTCAACTGTAGCAAACCATTTTCCAATTTTTGTTTTTGTTCTGCTTCTTTCAATAAATTCAATTGGAGTAATAGCACAAACTCCAAACTGTAAGGTTCTTTCTTTTAGTCCTTCAACGTTTAATTTAATTTTTGAACCCATTGCTTGTCTTGGGTTATCTGAACCTTTAAAGCATAATTCAGAATTAAAAGAATAAAGGTTTCCTTCTTCAGTCCATTCAACTCTGTTTAAAGGAATTATTTCTTCTCCTTTGTTTGTTATTTCTCTTCCATCTTTATATTTCAAAACTGTTTCTGTTTTTTGTATTCCTTGTAATTCTTCATTAACTAAATTCCAACTTAAAACTGTTTCCGGACTTTCAATCTTGCTTTGCAGTTTTAAGTCAGCACAACTATATGCATCAGGATATAAATTGATTAATTTTGTTTTATCTTTCCATTGAATATTGGCAATTTCAGTAATGTCTGTAACTGAACCTAAAATCAAGTAATCTAATTCTTTTGAAATGCATCCTTTTTCTATTCTTCCGTTTTTTAATGATGAAATAATTGCTCCTGCTTCAGAAGCAATGTCGTTTCTTACTTCTTCTGGTGCATTAAAAAAATCATCAGTTATGTAGATGTCAATTTCTTTTGGGGTATTGCTTTTTCCTTTTCTTTCTATTGCAATTTTTACTATTCCTTTTGTTGAATCAAAGTTTCCTTCTCTTAATGTAATGAAATTATTTTGTTTTACTGTTGTAATTCTTATTCCTTTTTCATCTTTAAATAAAGTCCTGGAAAAATTTCGTTGTAATTCTTCTATTTCTGGGTCTTCATCTTTTATTATTATTCCTAACCAGCTTCCTTTATTGTTTGCTGGGGAATAACTTTCATTTAATGGAAGGAAATTCATAAAGTTTTGTATTCTGTTATAGCATTCCGGCGTTTCTTCTCTTGGTTCTATTTTTAAAAGCAAACTAATTGAATTGTCTTTGAATTCATTTCCATGTGTTGCTGTTGCGCCTAAAATTCTTGCTTGATATCTTCCGCATCCTCTGATTGAAGGAACTAATAATAGGTGTTCTCCAAAAGAATTTCCTGCTGAAGAATATAATTCATTTTCTGTTTCTCCAGGTCTGATAAAATAATTCTGTAATTCCTTAACTTCCAATTTCTTGATTTCATTTTTTAGCATGTCTTGACTTAAATTGTCGTTTTTGAAATAAAATTCAAATGAAGAAGTTGTAATTCCCATTGCTCCGAAAGAACAGTAATTATTATAGTAGTCGCATTTGCTTCCTAAATTTTCAACGCTTTTTAATTCTGCAATTCTTAATTGTGCTTTTCTTATTTCTTCCTGAAATTTTTCTGCTAAAAATTTTCCTAATTCTTCTGCATCGCAGTAGCCTTCTGAACAATTACTTGATTGTTTTGGAAAATACATTGTTGCATATCCGCTTTCATCACAGTATTCTACTGTTGTTTCATTTTCTGCTTTGCATGGTTCTTCTCCGTCTCCGCATAAACCTGAACCTTTTCCTATTGCAATTTCTATTTCAAACGGCATTGAATTAATTGTTTTTCTTGAATTTTGTCCTATTCCAATTACTTTTAGTTTTGTTTTTTGGTTTGCTTCAGCTTGTTTTGTTAATCTTACAATAAATCCATCACTTGCTCCAGGGCTTAGCATGTAATCTCTGTCAATTAAATTAATTTCATTTCCTCCGATTTTTTCTGGTTCAAGTCCTTTAATTATTACTGGTTCAACACAATTGTTTGTTATATTTAGTATTTTGTCTATACCTCCAAATTCAGCATTATCTGAATAAAACTGCATGTCATCTGACCACGCTTCTAAGCAGCTCCATCCTGAACTTACATTGATAAAAGTGTTTATTTCTCTTAACATATATTGTTTGCCTTCAATTACTCCGTTTACAATTATTTTTCCAATTATTATCTGGTTTTCTTTTGTGTTTGTTTGTGCTTCAACTATCATTGGAGGAATTAATCCCATTCCTTTTCCTAATACTTCAATGTTTTTTTGAGGAGTGTTTCCCCATAAAATTTTTAGTTCAGTGTTTCCTGGTTTAGTAAACTGAAATGAAAAACTTAAATTTTGTATATCAGTAAAACCTGTATTCCTGATAAAAATTGGAGTTCTTGAAACTGCTTTTTCTCCTTTTTTGCTTTGAGTTAACCATAAAACAATTGAAGGACTGACACTTAAAGAATATCTTTCATGCCATAAAATTATTTTAGCTGGAATTGTTTTTGTTAACTGGCTTGACTTAAAATAAATATCATAATCTAATTCTATTTGGTTGACATAATTTCTTTGAATTTTGTTTATTACTCCTATTTTAATGTTTTTTATTTCGTCTTTTTCTATTCTTATTTTTCCTGCATTAAATTCTATTTCGTTATCTTTATTTCCTTTTGATTTAAATTCTAATTCAAATTCTAATGGAACATTACAGTTATTTTTTAATCCTAATTCAATTTGTTTTGAGTTTCCTCCTGCTCCAATTAAGTATTCTTTTAATTCACTTCTGTCAAATTCCAAACATTTTTCATCTAACTTTTGATTATAATTAATTTTTGCTTTTGTTATAGCTTTTATTGGAATTTCATTTATTGTTCCTGTAATTATTATTTCTGTTTCTCCAAAAACAACTGCATTTGAGTTTCCTGAATATTCTGCAATTAATTCTATTTCAGTTTCTTCCCCTGAATTTAATGTTAAAGGAAGATTTACACTTAACTTGAATTCTTTTGGTAAATTTCCATTTAATTCATAACTTAAATTTTCAATTCTTTCTCCTGAAGAATTATT
Source organism: archaeon (assembly GCA_024277355.1). Taxonomy (GTDB): domain Archaea; phylum Iainarchaeota; class Iainarchaeia; order Iainarchaeales; family 1-14-0-10-31-34; genus 1-14-0-10-31-34. Next base: position 96,589 of record JAJRVL010000001.1, on the reverse strand, counting down.
TATTTTTGTTCTTTTTGATGCAAACAATTCATTTGCAGGAATATTTAATTTAACTTCTTCTTCTAACTCTAATCCTTTTCCGTAAATAACTGAAATTTGTTTTTCTTCTGTCTTAAATTTGTCTGCAGTAATTTTAACTAAATAATTTCCTGCTTTAAAATTATTTTTTATTTTATATCTTCCGTTTTTTCCGTTAAATTCATTTCCTATAATTACTGTTTCAAGTCTTCCTTGTGAATTATAAAAACTTATTTCTGCATTTTCAATTCCGGTTCCTTCTTCTAAAATTCTTATTTCAAAGTCTTTTCCTTGGTTTGCTGTTTCAGGAATTGTTAACTGCATTTCTTTTTCTTCAAATATTTTAAAATAAAAATTTTCCTGCATTGAATCTTTCAAAGTAGTAATCCGTGAATCAATAAAACTTTCTCCTTTTTCTTTTGCTTTAAAATAAACTCTTATTTTTGTTCCTTTTCTTGAAACAGTTTCAGTGAATTCAGTTAAAGTATCGCTGTTATCGTTGTCAATAAACTGGCTGAATGAATTAACTTGTTTTCCTGTAAAAGCAATTCTTGGATTTTCATTTGAAGTATTTAATTTAAAGTTTGCTTGAATTGTTTTTCTTGCCTCTAAATTTAATTCTAATGCATAAACTTTATTTTTTAAAGCAAAAAAGTCTTTTTTGTCATAAACTTTTCCTGTTTCATCAATTATATTATATTCAGCACAGACTTCTTCAATACATTCCGGTTCTGAATCATAAACTTTTAATTCAATTTCTTTTGTTTCAGCATATAATCCCTGTCTTTCACCTGAATCTTTTGTTGTCCCTATAATTTCATCTATTGGAGTTCTTGAAAACCCGCTTTTTGTTTCAGTCCATCCTCTGAATTTAACTTTAATTTTTTCAGCTGAAATTAATTCACTTGCTTTAATTCTTATTTTGATTATTTTTGTTCCTTCAGGTTTATTAAAATAAATTTCAACAAATTTATTGAGTTTTCCGCCTTGTCCTTTATTTGAATAATCTATTTCTTTGTTTCCTGGAGAAGGAGTCATTGAATAAGTTCTTCCATAAAAATAATTTACTGCAGGTGCATCAAATCCTGTTATTCCAATATCTTCTGAATCTGCATATTTAATTGAATCATTTCCTGTTCGAAAATGAAGTCCGCCTTTTTCTGTTTTTTTACTCCAGTCAGTTTTAAATTTTAAAATATATTCTTTTCCTTTTGTTATTCCTTCAATTTCATTTCCTGAAATATCATATACTCCTAAAAATTCTATTTCAGGAGCATTTTTGCTGTAAACAGTTGAATCAAAATTTAATTTAATGTCTTTTTTTCCTTCTAAATTAATTTCTTCTGAATAAGTTTTGTTTGTTGTTGTCAATTCTATTTCAACAAAATTTTTGTTTCCTGCATCAAATAATATTTCTTCTTCAGTTATTTCATCGTCAAATAATACTTCTCCTTCTTTTGTTTTAATTACTAAATTTCCCTGAACAATTTGTCCTTTTTCATCAAAAAATTTAATGCTTTTAACTGAATCTTTTTTTTCCATTTTAATTAATAAATTATTATTGTATTCTCCAATTAAAATTTTTTCTTTTCCTGTCAGTAAATCTTTCACTGCTTTAACATATATTTCTGCGTTTAACGGAACATTTAAATTTAATTTTCCTGCAGCATCAGTTTTTCTTATTCCTAACCCTAAAGGAATTTCGATCCCTTCAATTATCTGAGTAAAAAACAAGGAAGCATTTTCAATTACTTTTTCGTTTTCATTTATTGTTAATACAGTTAATGGTTTTGAATTATTTTCATTTTCTTTTATTAATTCAAGTGTTTCAGTTCCATTTTCAATTCTTTTTATTGCAGGCAGATAACCTTCTTTTACTGCTCCAATAAAGTATTCTTCTTCTCCTAAACCTTTGAATTCTGTTTGCCCTTCATATAAAGTAAAAAAAGAATTAATGATTTCATTTTGTGAATTAAATAAAGTTACTTCTGCTCCAACACTTGGATTTTTTGTATCTGAATAAACAACTTTAATTATTACTTCTTTTCCGCCTGTTTCTAATTCAATACTTCCTGCATTTTCTTCTTCACTTCTTAAAGTAAATTCGTCTGATTCAAATAACTTAAATCCGTCTTTTTCTGCAGTAAATCTTACTACAATTCCTTTAGGGAAATTTTCTGAGTAAACTCCGTCTGAAACAATTTTTTCATCTATTAATTCATTGTCTGAATAAACTTTTATTTTTGCATTCTCTAATAATTTGCCTGTTTCTTTTTCAAATAAAGTTATTATTAGATTGCTTTCGCCTGCAAAAGCAATTTCTTTTGGAGTTAAATAAACTGATTTTGTTTCTTCTGATTCAAAATTAATTATTCCTGAATACTCATAATATGAATCACTTTTTGCTGTAATTAAAATATCTTCTTCTAATGGAATATCTAAAAATTCAACTAAACCAGAAGTGTCTGCTGTTTTTTCTTCTTTTCTTTCTTTCCAGTCAATTAAAACTACAACGCCTGAAACAGCAGTGTCTGTTTCTTTGTCATAAAATTTTATTTTTCCTTTAATAGTATTAATTAATTTCTTTAAAGTTAATTCAATTTCAGAGCTTTCATTTATTACTTTTATTTTTGCAGTGTTTTTTTCATATCCTTGTTTTTCTGCTGTAAAAAATAATTCTGTTCCTGCTGAAGCATTAATTGAAATCATATCTCCATGATTTTTTGTTTCAGAAAACAAATTTTGTCCTGTTTTATCTTTAACTAAAACTTTAACTTGAGTTAAAGGATTACCGTAAGAATCTTTTAAGTTTAATTCAATTTTTGCTTCAAAAGGGCCAGCAGAAGCAAAACCAAAAGCACTTACAAGCAGTAAAACAATTAATGCAATAGTTAAAGGAAAAAATGGAATTCCTTTATCTTCTATTGGTTCAATAACTGAATAAACAGGAATTCCTTTTTCTTCTAAAAAATCAAAGAAACCAAAAAACTTGTTTTCTAATGCAGAATAAATTCCTCCAAGTTTTTCTGAAATCATTTTTTTCGCCTTTCAATTATATTATATACAAACTTAGTTATATATACAGAATTATAAGTTTTTAGTAGTATTTAAATTTAGTGGAAAAACAGTTCACAAGCCCCTTCTGTCTTCTGTGTTTTGTTGTGTGTTTCTTGTGTTTCTTGCGTTTAGTATTTCTGTTGCTTCTTTTAGTGTAAGTTTTCTTTTAGGGAATCTTTTTTTGTAGTTTTTTTTCATTCTTTTTGCATAGTGTTTTGTGTTGTTTAATTCTTTGATTGCTTGTAGTAGTATTTTTTGTGTTTGTTGGTAAGTTATTTTCCTTTTTTGTTGTTGTTCTAGAATGTTTGTTTGTTTTTGTATAAATGTTTCTAGTTTTTTTCCGATTTTTGTTTCAATTGTGGATAGTCCTGTTTTTTGTTTTTCTCTTGTTATGTTAAATTCTTGGTTTATTCGGTATATTTTTTGGGTTATCCAAGAGTTTAATTGTGATTTTTCTGGTTTAAATTTTTTTATTATGTTTGGTAATTGTCTTTGAACTTCAGCCTGAAAATCTTGTTTTGTTTCTGTATTGAATTTGTGTTTAAATGAAAGCCTATTAACTGCTTGTCTAACAAAAGGTTGTGCTTGTTGTAATACTGCTTGTTGTTTTTTAGTTAATTTAGGAATAGGTTTTAAATATCCTGATTTTACTTGTATTTCTAAAGGCATTATTCCTTTTCTTATTAATTCTCTGTTTTCTTTTTTGATTTGCTTAATTGCATTTTGAATTGTTGATGTGTTAAAGTTTAGTTGTTTTGTGTATTCTTTGATTGTTTGTTTTGTTGGATTAGTAATCAAAGCTTTTCTTGCTCGAACTTGTTTGTATATGTTTCCTTTTGAATCTTTCCAGTTAGTTTTTGAATATTTGGGTATTTGAATTCCTTGTTTTTGTAATTTTGTTTTTATTTGACTTATTCTGCTTTCTGATAATCCTGTTTGTTTTATTATTTGTTGAACAGGAGTTCCTCCTGACAAGAATTTTTTTATTTTTACAGGTTTAGATATTTTTCTTTTTGGTGTCATTTCATTCTAATTATGTTTTTGTTTGTTTATTAATTTTGTCTTTTCACTGAAAAGTAATACCAGATAAAATAATATCCTGCAATTAAAACAAATAATGAAATTCTGAATAAAACATCATGAGTTAATTCAATTATTTCTATTGAAGTGTTTTCAATTAAAGAAATTGTTATCACAATTCTAATTACATTAAAAACAAAAGTTGCAATTCCTGCTCCAACAATTCCCAAAACTTTTTTTTCTTTTTTGATTCCTGCTGTTGCAATTATTGCTGAAGCCAATAAAATAAATTCCATTAAGCCTGTGCATAAATAACTTATTTGAACTGAAAAATTTTCAAATAAAATTAAAACTGGTTCCTGAAAAACAATTTTTCCGCCTGTGAAAATCATAACAGTTTTTGCTATAATTAATTCAATTAATTCTAATGGAATAAATAAAAAAAATAAGGAAATAATTACATAAGCTAAAACTAATTCAAGTAAAAATTTTCCTCCTTTTACTGCATCGTTTTTGTTCATTTAAATCAATTTTTTAAGAGTTATTTTTGTCAGTTGTAGTTTGCTGTATTTTTTTTGTTTGTTTTTTTGTATATATTTTCTATGTTTTGTTGTGTGTTTTGTGTTTGTCTTGCGTTTATTATTTGTTTTGCTTGTTTTAATGTGAGTTTTCCTTTAGGGAATTTTTTTGGGTTTGCTTGCATTTGTTTTGCATAGTGTTTTGTGTTGTTTACTTCTTTGATTGCGTTTTTAAGTATTTTTTGTGTTTCTTGGTATGTTGTTGGTCTTTGTTTTTGTTGTTGTATTTGATTTGTTTGCTCTGCAATAAATGCTTCTATTTTTCTTCCAATTTTTGTTTCAATTCTTGATAGTCCTGTTTTTTGTGTTTCTCTTTGTATGTTAAAATCTTGGTTTATTCTATATATTTTTTGTGTTACCCATGTTTTTAATGATGATTCTTTTGAATTAAATTTTTTAATTATATTTGGTAATTGTCTTTGAACTTCTGCTTGAAAATCTTGTTTTGTTTCTGTATTGAATTTGTGTTTGAAGGAAAACTTGTTTATTGTGTAATCAATAAAAGATTGTGCTTCTTTTAGTAATACTTGTTGTTTTTTAGTTAATTTAGGAATAGGTTTTGTGCGTCCTGATTTTATTTGAATTTCAAAAGGTTTTATTCTTTTTTTTATTAATTCTCTGTTTTCTTTTTTGATTTGTTTAATTGCATTAATAATTGTGGCGCCAGTAACTTTTAATTGTTTTGAGTATTGTTTTTGTGTTTGTTTTGTTGGATTAGTAATTAATGCTTTTCTTACTTGATTTATTTTGTAAATGTCTCCTTTTGAATTCTTCCATTGTGTTGAAGAATATTTAGGAATTTCAATTCCCTGCTTTTTTAATTCTATTTTTATTTGACTTACTCTGGCTTGTGATAACCCTGTTTGTTTTATTATTTGTGAAACAGGAGTTTCCCCTAACAAAAATTTTTTTATTAGTTGTATTTTTTTTGATTTTAATTTATTTTGTTTTTTCACTTGAATTTCAAATGGAATTAAACTTTTTTTTATTAACATTTCATTCTCTTTTTTAATTTGTTTAATTACTTCGGAGATTAGAGTTTTGCTAGTTTTTAGTTGTGTTGAAAATTCTTTGATTGTTTTTTTTGTTGGACTGGTTATTAGTGCTTTTCTTATTTTTGCTGTTTGAAACATCTTTCCTTTGTTGCTTTTCCATTTTGTTGAAGAATATTTTGGCAAGTGAACTCCTTGTTTTTTTAGTTTTGTTTTTATTTGGTTTAATCTGCTTTCTGAAAATCCTGTTTGTTTTGCTATTTGTTGTGCTGGTGTTCCTCCTGACAAGAATTTTTTTATTTTTACAGGTTTAGATATTTTTCTTTTTGGTGTCATTTCATTCTAATTATGTTTTTGTTTGTTTATTAATTTTGTTATTTGTTCTGCTTTTAAGAAAGACTTTAATATAAGTTTCACCTATTTTTTTAGGTTTAAATGAAGATAGGGAACTTTGAAGTAGGCGACTATGCAGTTAAAGAATCAGGCGGAAAAAGACATTTAATTTTTGACTGCAGGAATTGTGTTTATTCTTCTTCTTTAACTGATGATAAAGCATGCCGTTATCATGTAATTTCAATTTTGTCTCAGGTTGAAGCAGATTTGATTGTGTTGGCTGAAGTTTATGAAAGAGTTTACAATGAAAAGCAAACTAAATTATTAAAAGAAATTTCAGAGTTGGTTCCAAAATTTGAATTAGAAAATTTATGGGGAGTGGACAATTTAGGCAAAACAGGAAGCGACTGTGAAAAATTTTTTGGTTTAAGGCATGACTTATTAGTTAAAATTTCTCATGAATTAATTGCTTTTGATCCAATTTTAGCTTACATTACTTTGCTTTCAGAAATAAGAAAAGAAAAAGAAAAAATGCAGAATGAAAAATATGCTTCTTGTTCAAAAGAATTTGTTAAAACTTTGCTTTATTTAAAAGAAGAATTTGAGTCAACTGATTTAATTTCTAAAGCAAAAGAAATTTTAGTTAAATTAGAAGAAATGCCTGACACAAAACAATTATATTATTCTTTTTTTGAAGCTCAGGTTAAACCTTCTTTTATTGGTTCAAGATTAATGTTTGAAAAAGCAGAATCATTAGAATTATTAGATGAATATTCAGTGAAAAAATCTAATGTTCAAATATTTAAGCATCCAAACAAAGTTGAAAAATTATATTTTTTAAATCCTCCTGAATACACTCTGCCTCCTGAAAAATATTTTGTTTTAAGCAAAACAAAAGAAATTGTTGCGACTTATCAGCCAGGAAAAACTTCTCTTTCAAATATAGCTAAAAGCAGAAAATATTTTGAAAGAGTTTATGAAAGCACTATTTTTGATATAGCAAAACAAAATAATATTTCTTTATCTAAAGAAGAAATAAAAGAATTAAGTGAAATTGTTGCAAGATATACAGTTGGTTATGGTATACTTGAAATTTTGTTAAGTGACAGAAATTTAACTGATGTTTATTTAGATGCGCCAATGGGACAAAAACCTTTGTATGTTGTTCATTCAGAATACGGTCAATGCCAGACTAACATATTATATACTGAAGATGAAGCTGAATCATTAGTTTCAAAATTAAGGGCAATGAGCGGAAGACCTTTTGATGAAGCCCACCCAGTATTAGATTATGATTTGCAGGAGTTAGAAACAAGAACTGCAACAATAGGCAAACCTTTGTCTCCTGATGGAATAGCTTTTGCTTTTAGATTACATAAAATGACTCCTTGGACTTTGCCTCAGTTTATTGACAAAGATTTTATGTCTCCTTTATCAGCTGGATTATTGTCTTTTTTTATTGATACTCAATCAACAATGCTTGTAACTGGTTCAAGAGGTTCAGGTAAAACTTCTTTATTAGGGGCATTACTTTTAGAAGTAATTCAGAATACAAGAATTATTGTTCAGGAAGACACACTTGAAATTCCTGTTTCTTATATGAAAGAAATCGGCTTTAATATTCAAAGACTTAAAACTCGTGCTCCAATTGGAACAGCTAAAAGTGAAACTGAAGTTTCTCCTGAAGATGCTTTAAGAACTGCTTTAAGATTAGGGGATTCAGCTTTAGTTTTAGGAGAAGTTAGAAGCACTGAAGCAAGAGTTTTATATGAAGCAATGAGAGTTGGCGCAGCAGGAAATATTGTGTTAGGCACAATTCATGGAGATTCAGCTTACAGTGTTTGGGACAGAGTTGTAAATGACTTAAATGTTCCTTCAACTTCTTTTAAAGCAACAGATATAGTTGTTGTTGCAAGGCCAATTAGATTTGGCGGTTCTTTAGAAAGGCATAGAAGAGTTGTCCAAATAACTGAAGTAAAAAAAGAATGGATTAAAGATCCATTGCATGAAGGCGGTTTATTAGATTTAATGTTATTTGATGCATCAAAAGACAAACTGGAATTACAGGAAGATAATTTAAAGGAATCAAGTTTGTTTGATAAAATTCATAAAACTTCAGGTTTATCAATGACTGCAATGTGGGATTCAATTAAATCTAATGCTAATTCAAAATCTTTTATGGTTGAATTAAAAAACAAATTAGAGTTTCCTGAATTACTTGAAGCCGAAAACACTGTTCCTGCTTCAAACAAATTAATGTTATTAAAGCAGGATCAATTAGAAGAAAATGGTTCAGTTGATTTTGATGAAGTTTTAGGTAAATGGAAATTCTGGTACAAAAATGAATTTGTTAAAAGACTTTATTCCAGAAGGAAGAAAAAATGAGAAAAAAAATTCAGCAAAAACCTGAAATGAAATCTGTTTCTCCTGGAGAATTATATAAAGGAATTGCTTATTCTAAAAGAGATTTTGGAAGATAAATAAAATTAGTTAAAAGAAAACCAATCTGGTTTGTTTCTTTTTGTAAAAAAGTTTTCAAAATGTTTCCTTCTCTTGGAAAAGGAGCAAAATTTTCTCAGAAATACAAAGAAGCAGTTGATTTTTTAAACTGGAATTTAACGCCTGAAGAATTTTCTGCTGCAATTAAATTTTCAATGATTGCTTCAGTTTTTTTTGCTTTTATTTTATTTGTTTTATCTTTTGTTTTTGGAGTATTTGATTTAATTGTTGGTTTTATCGGCGATCCTTTAATGGCTTACTTTTATTTATTTGTGCCTTTAATTCTGGTTGTTTATGTTGCTGTAAATTTTGTTCAAAAATTCCCGTTAAATGAAGCAAAATTAGAGCAGGTTCGTTCATTGACTTATGTTCCTGAAATAATGGGTTATATGATTATGTCAATGAAGTTGGTTCCAAACTTAGAGAAAGCAGTTGAGTTTGCTGCTTTGCATGGCAGAGGAAAAATTTCTGAAGACTTCAAAAGAGTAATCTGGAATGTTGAATTAGGAATATATAAAACTTTAAGTGAAGGCTTGGATGACATGGCTTATAGCTGGGGAAAATTTTCTTCTGAATTCAAGACTTCTTTGATGATGATTCGTGCTTCAGTTTTAGAAGACACTGAAGCAAAACGTTATCAGATTTTAGATAAAACAATGGAGCAAACTTTAGAAAGCATTAAAAATAAAATGGAGCAGTATGCAAGAGAATTATCTCAGCCAACTGTAGTTTTATTTTATTTAGGAGTTTTATTGCCTTTAATTTTAATTATTGTTCTGCCTATTGGTTCTGCTTTTTCAGGGCAGGGTTTAGCTAAACCTGAAATTTTAATTTTTATTTATAATTTTCTTATTCCTGCTGCAACTTTATTGTTTGCTTTAAATGTTTTAAGAAACAGGCCTCCAACTTACGAACCCCCAATAATTCCTGATGATCATCCTTCTCTTCCAAAAAAATTCCAGATGCAGTTAGGAAAAAATTTTGTTGACTTAAGAATTGTAATGCTTGCTGTTTTGATTTTAGGAAGTTTAGGTACTGCGTTTTTTCATTTCAATGGAATTGTATTTGATTTAGATGGAGAAAAAACAATTATTTTGGCTCCTGACAGGACTCCTGAATTTGTTTTAGAAAGAGTAAATAAACCTGCTGACTGGTTTGATGAAGACGGCGGAAACATTCAGCAGAAAACCAGCAGGGGAATTGTTTTGGAAAGAGCAGTAAAACAAAATTCTTTGGAAAAAACAATGTTTTTTATGATACCTGAAAATGACACTACTCCTTATAATTTAATTTTTGGTTCTTTGATTACTTTTGCTTTTTTGTTTTTCATTTACTTTAATTTTACTAATGTTTATAAAAGAAAAATTCAGGAAGAAACAATGGTAATGGAATCTGAATTCAAGGATTCACTTTATGTCATTGCTTCCCGTATGGGGGAAAATAAACCAATAGAAGAAGCTTTAAGGCATGCTCAAAATTTTTTGCCTGATTATGTTATTTCCCAGAAAATTTTTGGCAAAACAGTTGACAATATTAATCTTTTAGGAATGCCTTTAAGCAATGCAGTTTTTGATCCAAATTATGGTTCACTAAAAAATAATCCTTCAAATATTATTCAAAGTTCAATGAAATTATTAGTTGATTCAGTTAAAATGGGAGTAGAAGTTTCAGCTAGAACTTTAATGTCTTTGTCAATGCAATTGAATAATTCAGAGAAAGTAAATAAAATGCTTTCAATTTTAGTTAAGGATATTACTTCAACTATGACTACTATGGCTGTTTTTATTGCACCGATTGTATTGGGAATTACTACTGCTTTGCAGAAAATTGTAACGGTTTCAATGGGTTCAATTGTTTCATCTGGTTCTTTAGGGGGATTAGATGATGGTTTAGGTAATCTTGATTTAGGTTCAGCTGGAGTAGGTTCAGGTTTAGGTGAACAAATTTCTGCGTTTTCTTCTTCTGTTTCAAGTTTTAAAATGGATCCAGAAGTTTTTGCTTCACTTGTAAGTCCAGCTCAATTTACTTTAATTATTGCTTTATATGTAATTGAAGTTGTTGTAATTTTAACTTATTTTACTTCTAAATTAGAAGAAGACAATGATGTTTTAGCTTTGCTTAGAATTGCTAAGGCCTTGCCTATTGCTTTGATTGTTTTTGTTATTTCAATTATTGCTGCAAATACTGTTGTAGGCGGTTTTGCTTGAATGAATTCAAAAGGACAGGAATTTGAAGTATTTAATATTTTAATTGGCGCAATTTTAGCGTTAGCTATTTTGGTTATTATTTTTTCTTTAATTGATTTTTTAGACAACAATAGAATTACTTCAAGTGTTCAGGCAATACAGCAGAAAGTAAAAAATTCCGCGCAGTCTCCTGATGGAAGTGTTTTTGTTGCAAAAAATGTTTTGTTGTCAAAAAACTTTGTTTTTAATTCAATTGTTTTTTCTAAAACATTAAATATTCAGGAGCAGTGTGTTGAATTTGATATTCCTGATAATGTTTCGTGGATTGAATACCCTAATTTTCCTCAAAAAAACATTGTTGTTTTTACAAGAAAAACTCAGACAGATTTCTATATTTTATGCCAGCCTGAAAACATTAATTTTTCTTCGTATTCTGATACTTTAAATTGTGATTCTTCCTGTGAATTTTGTTGTTTAGCTTCTTTTGGAATTAATCCTTCTACAGCTAATTCTTAATCTTAAAACTAAACCTTTAAATATTTCATTGTGTTTTTTATTATTGGTGATTTTTTAATGTTTAACTTAAATCAAAAGGGACAGGAATTTAGTGTATTTAAATTATTAATTTCTGCAATTGTTGCAATTGTAATTTTGACTTTGCTTTTACAGATTTTAAATATAATTGATTTTAATCCAAACACCGACCCGTCTAAAGCAGCAGAAAATTTATTGAATGACATTGATAAATCAACTTATACTGAAAAAGTTTCAAAGAAATTAGATTTTAAAAAAGAAAACAGTATTAGTGCTGCGGCTTTAGCAAATAAAATTGGATTAGATAATGAACAAATTTGTTTAGGTTTAGCAGATAGTTTAAGTTCTGAGTTTACAGTTAATTCAGCTCAAAGTTTAATTACTTATACTGGTGATTCAACTGTAAGAGTTAAATTAGCAGGAATTTGTGCTCCACAAAGCCAGTTAGATGATGCATTTATTACTGATAATACAGCTGTCTTAAAAAACACAAATTTTAGCACTAGTTCATGCAATTTCCCTTCTGGACTTAAAGCCTGTTTAATGGTTTTAATGAGATCTGATGAATAAAGAATGAATTAATTCATTCTTTTCTATTTTTTTTATTTTAAAAACCTTTAAATATTTCTTTAACGTTATTTTGTTTATGCAATTATTAAAAGAACAAAAAGCTCAAAGTGAATGGAATTCTGTTTACATGCTGATAGTTTTGATTATTGCAGCTTTATTGTTGATTACTGTAATTAAGCCAATGTTCAATAACAGCCAGCAGGTACAACAAAAAATTGGAGGTTAAATTCTTGTTTCAGAAAGGACAAGAAGAAGCTCCGTTTCAGCTTCTTGTAGCAGTAATTTTGATGACTTTTGTTATTATTGTTGGAGTTAATGCAATGAATGAAGCAAACAAACAAAAATGCTTTAATGACACTGAAAAATTAATGAATGACTTTAAGTTAGCTGTAGAAAAAACTGCAAATATTAAAGCTCCATCAAATGTAAATTTCAGTTTGCCTGGATGCACTAAAAACGAAAAATTTGTAATTAAAAGAATTGATGAAGCAAGAATTTGTTCACAAGTATGCTTGAATTCTTCTTCCAGCTGTACTTTGTTAAGATATAATACAAATGAAGTAACTGGCATTCAGGATAAATGTATTAATATTGGTTTTGACACGCAATTCAGAAATTTTGATACTCATCCTTCTCAATGCCCTGTTATGCCTGATTATAGTCCTGCAAAAATTGATTCTGATCAAGGAGTGGAAGCAGGAGTCTATCAGTTTCTTTATTATTCTAATCCTGCAATAAGTTATCCGGTTGTTTGTTCTTATATTAAAAATTAGGTGAATTAATGCTTGGCTTTACTTTAAGTAAAATTAATCTGCTGATTTTTGTTACTGCTGTTTTTTCTATTATTTTGTTTTTTATTTTTGGTTTTTCTCAGGTATTAATTGAAAATATTTCACAGGATTACATTAGAATTCATGCACAGGATGCTTTTACTTTAATTGCTTCTCCTTCTTTGTGTTCAGCTCAAATTCATTATTTAAAAGATTCAATTGAATCGTCAGCAGGAAACACAGGAAGAGGATTATATTATGTAATGAATATCAAAAAAGCTGAAGGAAATAATGGGTTAAATAAATTAATTTTTGCTTTAGCTCCAAGAAAAACTCCTGAAGAATTTATTGCTGCTGCTTCATTTGATGTTGAAGCAGAAATAAAATTTTTTGATTTTCAGGAATTAAAAACAAGAAATCCTTCAATTAATGATTCAAATGTTTTATTGGATCCTCAGGCAGCTTTTCCTTCTAATGCTTATGTTATTTTGAAAGAAGTTGTTTCAGGACAAACAAAAGTTTATGTTATTCCTTGCAGCAACAGAGGAGGAGCTGACTGTGAAACTCTTTTAGGTTTTGCAGGAGAAGAAGTAAAACCAGGAGTTGGATTTAATTGTTCTTTCAGTTAAATAAAAAAGGTTATTTAGGGCCAATAGGAGATGACCTTCCTTCTTTGATTCCTTTAATGTTTGCTTTAGTGATTTTCTTTTCTTCTTTTTATATGACTGTAAACACTTATAATGACCGCACTATAGACTTTGAAAATGATATTGCGGTTGTTCAAATTTCTGCTTCTTTAAGGGGAACAGGTTTTGTTTCTTCTTTAACTGAATTTGAAAAATCATGCAATGCATTAAATATAAGACAGCCGTTTTTTTCTGCAGGCTTAACTGAATTAGATAAAGAAATAAATATTTTTGATTTGGATTCAGAGTATATTCCTGATGGAGGAAATTTATTTAAGTGTTCTAATACTAATGAAACTTTAACTCAGGAAAAAGCTTTTTCTTTGAATTCAAAAGTTGTTTCAAGAATTTATCCTTTAGTTATGGAAAAAAATTTTACTGATGGAAGAGGAAATGAGAAGTCTATTGTTATTCCGGTTAAATTAATTGTGGTTGCATGGAAAGAATAAGAAAACAAAAAGGACAGGCAGCAGTAACTGATGCTTTATTTTTTTTAATTATTGTTATGTCTTTGGTTTCATTTATGTTTTTGTTTTCTTCTCAGTATGGGAGAACAGTAGGGGAGTATTCTACTTCTAAATATGGTTCAGATTATGCTACTAGTGCGTTAAAAACTATTTTATATTCTTCTTTTTCAAGAAATGATTTTCCAATAAGTTCAGATGAAGCTGAAGTTGATTTTTTGATTGCTGCAATAAAAGAAGATTATGCTTTTAATGAAAACATTGATTATTTCAAGAATGATTTAACTTTGTCAGTTCAGTCTGTAATGAAACCAGTAAGAAATTCTTTTGATTATCTTTTTTTTATCAGGGTGGATTCAACTCCTTTTAGTTTTCCTTATTTTTTTATTTCAAGAAAAGAATTTACTTCTGTTTATGATGAAGACGGAATTTTTATTGAAAGTGTTGATGTAACAGAAAAAAATTATTTATGTAATTCAGATAATAGTGTTACACAGCAGGATATTGATAGTTTTATTATTTTTGTTGGAGCACAAGGACAGGCTGTTTCTTCAATTTCTTTTCCTTTGCTTTCAGGTTCAACTAAAGAAGGAATAGTTCAGTTAGTTTTATGGACTCCGAAAGATTTTAATGAAACAGAATCTGTTTTTGAAAAACTTAAATGTGTTTCAGCTTAATTATTTTTTTACTACATTTCCGCAGTGAGGACAAACATATTTTGTTTTTGTTCCTTCAGGGTGTTTTATTTTAGTACATTTGTCGCAGAATGCATTTCCACATTTAGAACAGAAAATTAATACATTAAATTCTTGCCCGCAGTTAACACATTTTTTTTCTTTTGTTTCATTTGTGTCTTCTTTTATTTCTTCAACTGCTTCAGGTTCTTCTAAATTTAATTCCTGAATTTCATTTAATTCATTTGTTGTTTTTTCATTTAATTCTTCAAGTTTATTTTCTTCTTCTTTTACTTCTGTTTCATCTGTTTCTTCATCTAAATTTAAATCTAAATTCAAATCATTTAATTCATTTGTTGTTTTTTTAATTTTTTTCCCGCCAAACAAGTTTTTTATGTCTATTTCTTTTGTTTCTGTTTCTAATTCAGAAAATTCTTTTTTTTCTTCTGTTTTTGTTTCTTTTTTTTTTCCATGTTTTCTTGCTTTTTTTTGTTCAGGTTTTTTTTCTTTTTTTGTTTCTGGTTCTTTTTTTCCTGTTTTTTCTATTCTTTGCATTCTTCTTTGTTTCCATAAAGGAATTTCTTTGGTTTTTGAATAAGAATTGTTGTTTTTTTCTTTTTTTGAATTTGATTTTGTTTCTTTTTGTCTTTTGCCTTTTTTTTCTTCTTTAATTTTAATTTGTTCAAATAAATCTTCTGCTACTTTATCTGGATTTTCTTTTTCTATTTTCATTTTTTCATTGAATTTTTTTTGTTTTTTCCCGCTTAACCCTTTAAGTTCCTCTAATAATGGTTTTTCTTTTTTTCTGTGAAATCTTTTAAGTCTTCTGGGGATCTTTTCCATAGAATAATTAAAAGCATTAGTTATTTATATTAGTTTTCTCTTTATTTTTTGTTATGGCTTATAATCTTTTAATAGATGTAATTTTTTCTGCTTTTGATTTTTTTAGGGGAGCTTTTTTAATTTCATTTGTTGTTTTTTTCTTGTTTTTAATTGGCTATTTTTTCTCAAAGAAATTTATTGAAAAATTTAATTTAACATGGATTCAGAAATCTTTTATCAGCACTTTTTTTGTTTTTGTTTTGCTTTTGCTGGTTTTTTTTGTCTGGCCTGTAATTGAAGCTTTTTTAAGAGTAGATGTCGGAATAGTTCCTGAAGTTTACAAGATGACTTTGCCTGAATTTTTATATTTATTTTTTTCTGTGTTAATTAAGTTAATTATAGTTTCATTAATTTTTTCTATTTTTGTTTTGCCTTTAATTTTTGTTGGAGCTTTTGCTTTTGATTTTTTCAGCAAAAAGTTTAATTCTCTGAATAAATTCATTAATTTCTTTTTTGCCTGTTTTATGGCTACAGCGTTAGGGTTATTTATTGTTTTGTTTTTAATTCCTTGGGTGGTTCCCGGAGTGTTTTATCTCCTTTATTTTGCATAGGTGAATGAATTGAATAAAAATAATTTTTTGGTTTTATTGGTAGTTTACTTAGTCTTTAATTCATCTTTTGCTTTTGCTTTGAATTATCAGATTAATTCTTCTGTTAATAATAATGATTTACAGGATAATAGTAATTTAAGTGATAATTCTTTTTCTCCTTCCACTATTTTTTTTGCAGAAGAAGAAACTGAAGAATTAATTAATAATTTTTCTTGTTCAACTGAATCTTTAAGTGATGAAGAAGTTGAAGCTTTTCAAAGAGAACTTTTAGAGAAAGGTTTTACTGCAGAAGAATTAAGTGCAGGAACTGACCCAGTTAAAGACAGAAGAATTTTAGAAAATAATACTGCTTTGCTTGTTTCTCCTGATTCAAATGAAGCACAAAAAATTGAACTGCCAAATAAAGAAATAACTCCTAATGAAATAAGTTATTTGTTAAACAACAGGTATGTTGGAGCTTATTCTTTGGGTTTATTATTAAATGATTCTTTAAGAGTAGGCCAATGCAGAAATGAAGAAGAAAACTGTCCTTTAATGGGAAATAATTTAACTTTAAGAACTGACGGAGAAGGATTTAAAGAGGATTTTGTTTCAATCTGGAAGGATTTAAAAGGAATTTTTTCTGATAAAGAAATTGGAGAAGAACTTCCTGATGAAACAAAACAAATTTTAGAAGACTATTATAACAGTGAAGATCAGGATGAATTAGCAGGACAAATAATAAAAAAAATTCCTGGAGAATATATGCCTAACAGTATTTTAGTTGATGAATTTACTGCTTCAATGGGAACAACCTGCAGGGATTCTTCTTGTATGATTTCTTTGTATTCTTTTTTTGACAAGCATTTCAATCAATGGTTTTCTGCTAATATGGTTATTCAGACCGGCGCACCAACTTTATGGGGTGGAGCAAAAAAATTATTTGGTTTAAGTTCAAGAAGAGGTTTATTAGGAAGAAGCCTTTTGCCTGACATTGAAAACTCAAAGTTTGTTGAAAATATGAGGTTAAAATTTTTTGGTCATGACAGTTTTTGGGGAAACAAATTAGGAGGAAGGATTTCAGCTCAAAAAGAAAAATTTGATGGGTTTTCAAATTTCCATGCTGATTTTGTTGAAGCAGTAATTGACACTAAAGGAATGGCTTCAAGCGGGGATTCTTCTATTGTAATAGCAAAATATATGGATCCAAGGACAAGCCCTTTGTTTACTAATGGAAAAATTCCAATTGAAAACAAAAAAGAATTTGTTAAATATGCAAAAGACTTAAAGAGATTTACAACTACTTCAGACATTTATGCGCAAAGAGCAAAAAAAGAATTACAAGAAAGAATTGCTTTAGTTGGGCATGATACTCCTGCAGGAAGAGCAGCAAGAGCAGAATACGGCGGAAAAATGGCAAGATTATTAGGGCATTATGATGATGAATTAAATGCAGATTTGCCTCATCTGTTTGCTAAAGCAAAAAGAAGCGGGTTATGGTATTATGCTTTAAGAAACTTAGATGAAGGAAGCTATAATAATATCAGAACTTTTCCTGATCATTTTAACAATGTAATTAAAGCTTTTGGAGGTCATCCAAAATATGAATTTGCAGGAAAAACAGTAAGAGATTATCGTCCTGGAACTTTTGCTAATTGGAGCAGATATGAAACTGCAGGGGATGGATTAGTTTTATACCGAGTTAAAGCAGGAAGACCTTACGGCCATATTGAACCAGAAGAATTAAAGCATATGGTTGCAAAAGGAGAAACAACTGAATTGTTTGCTAAAATGGAAGGTGAAGGTTATCTTCCAGTTGAAGAAGGTTCAATTGATATGATTCTTGAAAGAAGTCCTCCTGGTCCAATTAATTTGTATACCGGCGGATGGGTTAAAGATAGAGTATTAGAACCCTGGGAAATGGGAGACAAATTATCCGGCTGGGCTACAAACAGAGTACAAAAAACTCATATGATGTCTAATCAATTATGGACTTCTTTAAGGGAAAGAAACTGGGCTGAAAGAAAATATTTTAATGCAATGGATAAAGTGTTTGCAAATGAAGAAAGATTAGCTAATGCTTATTTTAGAACTGTCGGCGGAGCAGCAAAATATACTGCTGTTCCTTATGTTTACTGGCAGGCAAAAAGAGGCTTTGGAGTAGAAGAATTAAGTGCTTATATGCTGCCTGAAACCTGGCGTACAGTTAATTATTCTTCTGGAAACGAAAAACTTTATGATGATTCTTTTATTGATTTTTTTGCTAATGCTGGTTCAGATCAAGGAGATTTATTTTCAAGAGTAATTGATAATATGCCTTGGAAGTATGTTTTAAATGTGGTTTCAGATAAATTTAATCCAGTAAAAGAACAATATGACAGATTAACTAAACCTGACGGAGGATTAAGAACTAAAGTTGGAAATATTGCAATATATTCTAATACTTCAGAAAACTGTGTTAATTGCGGAATAACTTTGAATTCTCAGTCAAAAAATGATTTTAGTGCTTTTTTTAAATCATCAAATAAAACTTCTTCTATTGTATTAGAAGACACTCCAAAAGATGAAATGGAGAACGGTGCAACGTTAATTAATTATGCTCATCATATGGATTTGAAAGGTCAAAGCCCTGAAGGTGAACCAAAAGACATTAAGTTAGCTGAATCAATAAAAGAAAAATTAACTTGTGAGGATGCAATTGAAAGAGTTGGTTATGGTGTTGGTTTTGCAAATGAATATGGAATTAATCCGGGAAATTATTTGGCGTTAGTTGAGTCAGCTGGTTATTTGGCTTTTGGAATGGGTGGAGCAATTGGGAGTGCGATACAGCAGTTTGTTGTTGCAGCTGAATTGCAGGATTGTATTGATACAACTGAAGGATATTATACTCATTTTTTTGTTCCTGCAGTTAAAGAAAAAGAATCTCCAAAAGAAGATACAGTTGAATATTCAACTCAAAAAGTTGCTAATATAATTGATAATGCTTCAGCTCAAATGGAAGAAGTTTTAACTGGAACAGGAACAATAACTAAAGATGCAGTTTCAAATATTTCAAGAGAATTAGATTCTCTTTCAGGAGGCGCAAAAAGTTCTGATTTAGTTCAGGCAACATTTGATTCTTTTGGTTTTTCAAGAGGAATGTTAACCGGAATCAGATTGTTTTATTTTTGGGCTGAAGGAGGAACACAAATTGATCCGGCAGAATACAAAACTGAAGGAAAAACAGTAATGAAAGGAACTAATGGACAGGAAGTTGTTTCAGATAATGAAAAAGGAAAATTAATTGTTGATGGAAAAGAAATTTTAACTTCAGAAGATAATGTAAGAATGGCTTCAACTGATTTAAGTATTCCTGCAGTTGAATACCCAAATGATTTAACTAAAGTAACTTTAAGCGGCAACCCAAATGAATTAATTTTTGAATTAAAACTTTCTGCAAGCGGAGAAACAGCTGATTTAATTATAACTGATTCAGGTTTATTAAATTGCATTAAAGACGGAGTAAAAAAACAAACTGGCCTTCCATTAAATTCAAATAATTTAAGTGAAGCTTTTGGAAAATTCAGGGAATTAAAAACTACTTCGCATCCAAGCGTGTTTGTCCAGAAAGGACAAATTATTGCTGAAGGAGTTCCAAGAAAAGTTGCATTTAATAATCCTTCATTAGAAGTTTATGCTGACAGAAGCGTTAAATTATTGAATTCAAAAGACAATGATCCAGAAATTGGTTTAGTTAAAGCAATTTATTTTGATAATGGGTTTATTTTATATAAAAAATCAACTAACCAGCTTATTTTCTGGTTAAAGCATCATGAAAACGGAAAATTAGAACAAAATGATGTTTTTGGTTTAAAAGTTAATCCTAAAACTGAAATTAATTCTGTTACTGGCTGTGAAGAATATGCTTTTGATTTAAGTGTTTTAGGAGACTCTGAATCTCCATTAAAACAGGAAAAAGCAAAATTATTTAACAAGTCTTTGGATAAAATGGGGCCGTTTAATATATTTAAAACAGATAAAAAAACTTATGTGTTTTATGAAGATAAAGACTGCATTAAAAGAATGAAAATTATTAACAATGAAACAGGAGAAATAATTTATGATGATGCAATTGATTCTTTAACTTCAACTACTGATGGATTTGAAGTTAAGACTTCTGATGGACAAACACATGACTTTGGTTTTTCAACTGAAAACGGAAGGCCTTTCCTTGATTATAATGGAATAAAAGAATTACTCAGAACAGTTAACGGAAAAAACGGAAGTTTATGGTATGATCCTGAAAAAGGAATGTGGTATTCAGAAAACGCTCAGCTTTTACCTTTACTTGATTTATTCAGACAGCAGGGAATTAAAACTACAGTTGATTCAGAAGGAAATGTTAAATCTATTCCAGGACAAAATCTTATGAATATTAATATTAATGATAAAACAGCCAATAATCCTTTTAATTTGCCTTCAATGCCTGAAGGAATTGCATTATTGTTGTTTGTTTTAGGGTTAGTTTCTTTTATGCTGTTTGTTCAGTTTAATTTTAAAAAAAATTAAAATCTTTCAGCTGAACTTTTTCTTTTCTTTTTTTGTTCTTTGTAATATTCAAGTTTTCCTTTCATTCGATTTAAAATTATTTCGTCGTTTGCTTTATCCTGCCATTTGTTTATTCCTTTCCATTCCCGATATTGTGCAAATAAAGGCGGAACTTCTTTTAGTATGCCAAAATTAAACGGAAGCCCTTCTTTGACTGCATTGTCTCTTGTAATTAATTGCCACCCTGTTGCTTTCATTAATTTTTCAATAATTGTATCTAATTTTCCACCGTGAATATCTGCATTCATTTTTCTTTTCATTGCAGGGAATTTTCTTTCAATTATTTTTGCTTCTGTTTCCCATTTTTTCATAAAAGCTGAATCATTGTTTTTCCATTTTTCATTTGCTTTTTTTGCTTCTGCTTTTGCTTCTTTATATGCTGTTGGATTCTTTTTCAGTTTTTCTATTTCTTTTAAAGTATATAACCCCATTTGCTTTCTAAATGCTTTATTATTCTGGCTTAGCATTACAAATTTCCTGAATTTTATTGCTTCATTTAATGCATCAATATTGCTTAAAGTTTGTTTTATTTCCTGCCTTATATTTGATTCTTTTTCTGCTGCTTTTTTTTGCTGGTGTTTAAGCAGTTCTTCTTCAAAGATTTTTTTCATTGAAGTTTTTTTTCTTTTTTCGTATGCTATTGGAATTTTTCTTTTTGCAGGTCCATGTCCAGACATATTTTTCCCTGATTTAATTAGTCCTTTTGTTTTTATTAATTTTATGTGTACATTGGGGTTTGGCCTTCAAATTTGTCTACTTTTCCAACTGTTTTTTTGAGTTGCTGTAAATGGTTTAATAATTCTTTTTCTGTTTTTTTTGCTTCAGTTAATAATGGAGCTGTATCAATTTCAACTGAAATTATTTCAGCTATTTTTTTTATTATTGCTGCAGCTGACTTATAGTCTGCCTGCAAATTAACATTTCCTAATAAACTTATTGCTTCAAAGTTTTCATTTTTTTTAAGTTCCAGTAAAATCAATGAAGTTATTCCTGTTGTTATTCCTTCTTTTATTGGCTGAACTTTATATTTTTCCAGTAATTCAAGTGATTTTTTATTTGAAGCTATTCCATAAATTTTATTTTGTCCTTTTTCGCCTGCATTAATTCCTTCTAATGAAATTAATTTTGCAAAATTGTTTTCTTCAATCCATTCAACTATTGCTTTAGCCATTCTTTCAGTGTAATATCTTGGAATAATCTGTTCAGAAATAATTATAGCTAATTTTTTTTCTTTGTTTGCATAAATTCTTGAAGGGTTGATTGGTACGCCTTTATGGATTCTTATTATTGGAATAAAAATATTTGTGTCAATATAACCTATTTCTTCAAAACCTAATTTTTCTGCTAAATATTTTGCGCCAATAGTTCCAACTAAGCCCATTCCTGGAAATCCTTCAATTAAAGTATAACCTGAAAAATTTACAGGAGTATTTTCTTTAAATTCAATTTTAGAATCATTACTCATAATTTCACCTTTTCAGATAAAAAAGAGTATTAGTGTTTATTAAATTATGTTTTTTTTTGTTTCTGATATTTTTAAATATTGAAAAAGACATTATTTTGTAGTTTGTTATGGTTAAAAGAATCTGGAAAAATCCAAATACAAAAAGAGGCGCTAAGTCTGCAGAAAGAACTTCGAAAAAAGTATCTAAAAATTTAATTAAAAAAATGGGAAGATGGGCTGACCTAAAAAGAACAACGTTAGAAATTAATCAAGTTATGGGTTCGTGGTTTCCTGGTTCAACTGCTTCGTCTGAAATTCTTTTTAATACATTGCTTCAGTTTTACCCTGAATTTAAATCCCCAAAAAATAAAAGAAAATTCACTTCAGTTGAACTAAAAAAGGAAGTAATCAGAAGAATGAAAGCAGTTGACGCTAAAAAACTATTTCTAATTGAAGATTATGTAGAAAAATTTGCACAAAATAGAAGGCATATTTTGTCTCTTGAACCTGAATTAATTGAATTAGATAATTCAATTAGAGCTTCAAAAAAGAAAATTCAGAAACTTTTAATTAATCATCCAAGAAAATCGATTGAAAAAAACATATTTAGGCAATTTGGAGATATTCTTGCAGATGAATTGTTTCTGCTTAAAAAAATAGAAAAAGAAAAATCAAGAAAACTTACTCAAGAACAAAAAACTGCGTTAAAGATAATGAAACAGATTAATTTAAGGGACTTAAAAAACATCAGTAAAATACTCGGGGTTTTGAAAGATTAATCTAAATTAGGTTAGTGTTTTTTTTTATGACTGAATTATTTGAACTGGCTTTAGAAGGATTTAAATTAATTGTGCAGTTTTTGGTTTATGCTGCAATTGCAATAAATTTTTTTACAACTAAAGGAATGGAAAGAATTCATTTCATTGTAGTTCTTGCAGGCTATTTATTGATTTTACATTTTGTTCAGGATTTTTTTCTTTCAACTACTTTAATTACAATCTGGTTTGTTTTTATTGGAGTAAAATATTTTGTTTCAAAAGAAATTCTTTACATACTTTTCATAATAATGTTTTTTTTGGATTACTCTAATCCATTTTTTTATATGCTTGCATTTGTTCTTTATATTATTACTTTATCTAATTTTATTTTATCAAGTTTTTCAAAACTAAAAACATAATGCTTACAAAAGCAATGCAAAATTATAGCAAATGATTCCTAAAGGAATTAAAATTAAAGAATAAACTAATGCTTTTTTTGTGTTGCCTTCCTGCTGTGCAATAAAAACTGAAGCAATAACCGCATACTCTAAAATATAAATTTGATTTGCATTAAATGAAACTTCAATTATTTTTTGTCTTTCAATTGAATTCATTCCTAATCCTAATTCACTTATTCCTATAAAGTTCATTTCATTAATAAAACCTGTAATTAATCCAAGCAATGCAGGAACAATTATTCCTCCTGCTAAAACCAAAGTGTATTTTTGTATTAAAGTTGAAGCAATTCTTTCTTTTATTATTGATTGTGTTTCAAGAATGTCTTCTGCGGTTTCCCTGAAAACTTTATTCATTTCTGCTCCTGATTTATTTCCCTGAATTAACAGATTTATTGCTCTTGAAATTATTTCGCTTTTACATCTGAAACTTATTCCTTTTAATGCATTTTCAGTGCTTTTTCCTTTTTGTATTTCATTTAATGCTTTATTGAATTCTTTTGAAACAGCATAATCTGACTGAGAAATATATTTTATTATTTTTAGTATTGAAGTGCCTTTAGGAAAAATGCCTGCCTGAAGCAGTACATCAGGAATTTCTTTTTCTTTTTCTTTTTTGTTTTTTTCAAACAAGAATATATAGAAAAAATAATGAAGCAACCCCGGCAAAACAAAACACAAAACAAAAAAAATAAATGAATTAACTGAATTAAATTCAAAAACAAAAGAAACCCCGATTGAAAGAATTGCAAAAGAAAGTCCTGAAACAAAATATAATTTAATTAACTCTTCTGCTGTTTTCTTTGAATTATTTTCTTTTAAAATAAAATTAAATTCAGTTAGTTTTTCCCCTAAAACTTCATTTAATATTTCTTCCTTCATTTTCATCCCTTTAAGAATTCAGGAGTCTGGTTTCTTATCATAAATAAAACTATTAAATTAATCAAAGGAAAAAGAATTGTTGTAATAAGCAGAATATCAAGTGCCTTAAAATCTAATTCCATAAAACTGCTTCCAATAATTATAAATGCCTGAAACATTGCAGGAATTATTGCAGATAAAACAATAAATACAACTGAATACATTATCATTTTTGCAGTAAATTCTTTTGCTTCAGTTTTCTGTCTTGAAAGAAGTTCTTTAGCTAATTGTTTTATTGGTTCTCCTTTTTCTTCTGAACCATGCTCATAAATGCTTATTATTTGAGAAATGCTTCTTTTCAGCATTTTTGAGTCAATTCTTTCGCTTAAATTAAATAATCCTTCCTGTATTGTTGCTCCTGATTCAATTTCTTTTACTGCTTTTTTTATTTCAAAAGAAAATTCACCGTAATTTTCTGAAAGATTTTTCAGTATTTTTTCAAAAGACAGATTAATATTTAATTCAACTGACATTGCCATTAACGCAAAAGCTAAGTGTTTTTCAACTTTTTTTGCTTTTCTTTTTTTAATTATTAAAGGAATTTTAACTGAAATTAAAATGCCTGAAACAAAAGCAATTATTCCTGAAATTAAAGCAGTAATTATTTCAGTTAAAGCAAAAACACTGATTATTGACACAGCAGAAAAAACAAGTGAATATTTTAATGCTTTTTCACTGAATTCTTTTTCTGTTAAATCAATTCCTGCTTTTTTTAGTTCTTTTTCTTTTGCTAAAACAATTGCATTCATTTTTTTCACTAAAAACTAATTTTTTCATGGAATTCATTTAATGAAATATTTTTGCCTTTCATTTGTTCAAGAAGTTTTTTTCTTTTTTTTATTTCATTTTTGTATTCTTTTTCATTAAATGAAAAACATTGTTTTATTTTGTTTTTAACTCTTAAACTTTCATTTTTTTTAATTAGTTTTCTTTTCTGAAAATCAAATTCAAATAAAGTGTTAAGCATTACTTTTCCTTTGTAATTCAGTGTTTCGCTTGCTTCAATTAAATGTCTTTGCTCTTTTTTTATTCCTTTTTTTAAGTCAATTGAATTCCATCTTTTTTGCACTAAAATTAAGTCAATTGAATTCAAATCCATTTCCATTAAACCTAAATTCTTCATTCTTGTAATGCATTCGTTTCCTGTTAATGCATGAAAAGTAGCATAACTTCCTTTTCCTTGTCCTGCAAGTAAAGTGTCAATAAATGCTTTTGCTTCTTTTTTTTCTCTTATTTCTCCGACAATAATTCTGTCAGGCCTCATTCTTAAAGTATTAATAATTAATTCCTGCATTCCTGTTCCAAGATTGTCGGATGTAGCAAGTTTAATTACATGTTTTTGCGGCAAAACAATTTCAGGTGTTTCTTCTGTTACAATAATTCTTTCTTTTTTATCAACAAAAGAAAATAATGCATTCATTGAAGTTGTTTTTCCGCTTCCTGTATTTCCTGCAATTAAAATACTTGAATCAGTCTGCAAAGCTAACCACAAAAAACTCATTAACTCTGAATTAAAAGTCTTGTTTTCAATTAATTCAACAGGCGTAAAAGGCTTTTCTTTGAATTTTCTTATTGTTATAGCAGGAGAAGAAGAAACAGGAGGCATTACTGCATTAATTCTTTCTCCGTTTGGAAGAACTGAATTTAATTTAGGATTCTGTAAAGTTAATCTTCTTCCAATTGTCCTTGACATTTTGTTTGCTAAATTAATTATGTTTTCTTCTAAAAAATAAAATAAATTTGTTTTAATCCAGCCGAAATTTTTTTTGAAAACAAAAACTGGTTTTTTTGTTCCAATTACACTTATTTCTTCAATGGAATTATCTTTTAATAAAAAATCAATTGCTCCGAAACCAAAAACAATTGATTCAACTGTTTTATTAATAAAATACTCTTGTTTTTCTTCTAATTTAATCCATTCTTTTTCACAAAAAAAATTTATTTCTCTTTGAATATCATCTTTATTTATTTTATTTTCTTTTTTTTGTATTTGTTCAACAATTCTGTTAATTATTTCTGTTTCTTCAATAGAAAATTCCGGAATAACAGTAATTAAATAAATTAATTCCCCGTTAAAATCCTGAATTAATTCAATATAATCCTTTTTTTCTATTATTCTTTTTTTTCTTTTTTCAGGAAAATTCTTTAATGTAAAACCTAATTTTTCTTCACTTTTGTATTTCATTCAAAAATTCAAAAATAATATTATTAAAACTGATTTCCTTCGTCAATTCCCTAAAAAACACTTTAAAAACTTTTATGTATAAGTATTTTTTATGGTTTCACAGGTTTTTGCCGGTTTCCTTGAAGTATTTAATATTTGGATTTGGATTCTTTTCTGGATAATTATTTTGCTTACTATTGTTATGAGTAAAGGAAAAAGATTTTACTGGCTTGCAGTAATTGTTGGTTTTCTTTTAATATTTAAGTTTATTGACAATTTTTTTGTTTCAATTATTCTTGTTTTTTGCTGGGATTTGCTTACCGGAGTAAAATTTTTTGCTTCAACTCCTGCTCTTATCTTATTTATTGGTATTGCAGCTTTATTTGGATTGTCAAGCCCTTTCTTTTATTTAATTATTTATGTTTTATATGCAATATTGGTATGGCATTTTATTAGTGCTACTTTTGGTGCTTTTGATCCCCAACCTGAAGCAGAATAACAGTTATTCTTAGGAAACCCCTGTTTTTTTGTTATTTTTTGTTTGAATTTCAAACAACGAAAGATTATTAAATA
Source organism: archaeon (assembly GCA_024277355.1). Lineage (GTDB taxonomy): Archaea > Iainarchaeota > Iainarchaeia > Iainarchaeales > 1-14-0-10-31-34 > 1-14-0-10-31-34. The sequence goes on along the minus strand of JAJRVL010000001.1, from coordinate 69,894 downwards.
AAAAAGTCTTATTATTGGCGGGTATATCGCCCCGGATTCTGCAAAGGAAGACAACAAAAGGCAAAGGAGGAAAGTTCTAAACTTTCCTCTTTCTTTTTTAACTCCAATTTAATTCGTCATTTAATGCAATTTTTTCTTTGATTGTTCCAGCTAAAAATTCAATAAAATATTTTGAAGGTTTTTTTGGAGTATAATTTAATGCCCAAGGCTTTAAATTAAGTTTAATATCAACAACTTTTTTGTTTGAATCTAAATAAACTACATCAATTGCATAAAAAACAAACAGCATATGGATGCTTGCATTTAATTTTCCTTCTTTTTCTAATTCAAAAATTAAAGCATAATCTGGTTCACTTGAAAACATTAGTCCTTTAAATTTTTTCCAGAAAGAATCAGCTATTTTTATTTTTTCAGTTATTTTTTGTTTTGTAGTTTTATTATAAAGCATTTTAATCTTCTTCTAATGCTTCAAGACTTGGTACTTTTAAGTCTTCAATCTGGTGTTTTATTTTTTCTGCCTGAGAATAAAGTTTTTCTTTTGAATCAATAGCTTTAAGTTTTCCTGCCTGCTGTCTGAGTTTATGCATTTCTTCTCTTGAAACAATCAAGTTCTCTAATTTTTTAATCATTTTTCTTGTCTGTTTTTCGTCTATTTCTTCTAATTCTTTCATGCAATATTTTTAGTTTTTTGGTTAATATAAATAGATAGGTTTAAATTATAGAAAAACAAATAATAATCATTTAAAATGTTTTTCAATTAAAATAGTTAATTAACCCATAATTTATAGGATGATTTAATGTTAAATTCTGTTGCTTTTATTCCAGATGGAAACCGAAGATACGCAGCTAAAGCAGGTATTTCATTGCTTCAGTCATATCAGACTGGAACAAAAAAAGCATGGGAAGTAATGAGCTGGCTTAATCAATACCCTAAAATAAAAACTGGAACTTTTTATACTTTGTCTTTAGAAAACCTTTCAAGAAATAAACTGGAATTAAAAATTCTTTTTTCTGTTTTTGAAAGAGAATTAGATAGAGTAATTAAATCTGAATTATTTTCAGTTGATGACCTTAAACTTAAATTTATTGGAAAAATTAATTCTTTGCCTGAAAAACTAAAACAAAAAATTGCTAAAGCAGAAGAGTTCACTGAAAACAATAAAAGCAAAACAATTAATTTAGCTTTAGGTTATAATGGGCAAACTGAAATAGTTGACGCAGCAAAAAAAATTGCATTAGATTTCAATGAACATAAACTTGACTTAAATTCATTAAATGAAAATTCATTCAAAAAATACTTGTATTCAGATTTTTCTAATCCTGACTTAATTATCAGGACTTCAGGAACACAAAGACTTTCAGGTTTTTTAACTTATCAGAGTTCTTATTCTGAATTATATTTTTCAGACAGTTTTTGGCCTGAATTTTCTAAACAGGATTTAAATAAAGCAGTAACTGAATTTGATGAAAGGGAAAGAAGATTTGGAAAATAATTTTTAAGTCTAAAATTATCGGCAGTCTGCTCTAAAAACTTTTTTAAAAAACAAAAATCAAATTTTATAATGTCTTATGAAAACTTAGATTTCAGTTTATTTAATGTAAAAGATAATTGGTTGTCTGAAAAAGTTTGTGTTTGGAATATTAAGGAACAAGTAAACAAAGCAGTCTGGAATTTAGATGGACCAGCAAAAGCTTCAAAACTAATGAATGTAAAAAAATCCCGTTTAAAAGAATGGCATTTAGGAAGAAAACCAATTCCTTTATCAAAATTAAATGAATTACTTTTTTTAATTGATATAAATCTAGAACAAGAGTTAACTAAAGAAATTAACTCAAAACAAATTTATTTGAAATGCCAGTATTCAAGTCACACAATAAAATTTCCTGAAAAATTAACTTCAGAATTATCTTATGTTATTGGACTGCTTTTAGGAGATGGTTCTTTAGCTGGGAATAATTCGAATAAAACAGGCAACTGGGGAGTTTCTGTTTATTTTGATAAAATGAATCATCTTGAAATCTACAAAAGAATTATTGAAGATATTTTTAAAGTGAAAGTTAAAATTTATGTTCAAAAGAAAACTTGTTTTTGTGCGTATTTTGCTTCAAAAGCAGTTCACTGGTTTCTAAGAAGTTTTTTTTGTTTGCATAATGGATATAAAGCCGATAAAATTGAAATCCCTGAAATAATAACAGAAACTAAAAATCAGGATTTAATTGCTTCTTGTCTGAAAGGTTTATTTGATTCTGATGGAACAGTTATAATAAAAAGCAAAACAATTAGTTTTTCTAGTACAAGTGAAAAAATTGTTAATCAAGTAATCTTTTGGTTGCTGGAATTTGGAATTGTTTCAAAGAAAAGCAAATGGTTAAAGAATGAAAAATACAAAATGTTGTTTACTGTAAGAATAATGCGAGGCAGTATTCTAAGATTTTCAGAAAAAATTGGTTTTAGTCACCAAGAAAAAAAGAAAAAACTTTATAAAATCTGTGAAGCCTTATTTATACAGCCTTAAGGTATAGCCCCGTCGTCCAGCGGCCAAAAGAAGTAAGTTATTTTGATTTATTTTTTGTCGAAAGGATGCGAGGTTCTGGACCTCGTGACAGGAGTTCGAATCTCCTCGGGGCTAATTTTTCAATTACTGCTGTCAGCTTGACACCAGTGTATGCCATAAACCGAGTTAGCATCACTTTATGTAATGCACAAATGTGTCAGCATTCCTTTATAATATAAATAATAAAATCAGATTAAAAAGAATTAAATAGCTGGTTTTCCTATTATTTAATTATATGAAAAAATTAGTTTTAGTTTTATTGATTTTTCTGTTTTTAATGAATGTCTATTCATTTCAAAGTATCAATTTTGCCTGTGAAAACATGGATTGCATGCAGGTTGCTTATACATCTCTTGAAGATACTGGTTTGCCTGAAGTAAAAAAATTATGCAATGATGATGTTGCTTGTTTTGATCAGGCCAAAAAACAATGTGAATATGGAACTCTTTTTACTGTAGATTATACTTCTGAAAAATATAAAGCTCTTGACTTTCTTGCAATACATCGTTTGATTTATGGAGGAGAATCTGGATTCTGTTTTGTATTTTCACATTTTATATACAAAGATGGCAGAGAAGATAAATTCATTGCGGTTACGCAATACACTGGCAATGCAAAAGGCGACCTAAGATTGCCGTATACTGCTGATGAGTTGGAAGAACATTCTTTAACTTCAGATTTGAATTTTGTGCATGTTAACAAACAAAATCAAAAAGAACCTGAAACAAAAACTATTGCAGATACATACAATCCAAAAGAACAAACAAATCAAAAAGAAATTGAAGGAATAGTTGACTTAAATCTTGAACCGCCAATAGATTTTTCTTTAATCCAATACTTTGTGATTTTATTATTTTTGATACTTTTAATAACTGCAGTTTACACATGGAAAGCATACTCAAAATCAGGAAGGAAAAGCGCTGAATAACACAAACAGAAAATATTTTGCTATTCAACGAATTAATTAAATAAAAAGTTTTAAGAAAATAAAAACTTTAATCCCATTGGTAAAAGTCCCCATTTGCTTGGAGATAACATCATTTTTCGCATGAATTTGGATGGAAAATCCATGTCTCCATGTTCAGATAAAAATTCTTCCATTTTAGCTTTTTTCATTTTATGGAATAATGAATTTAATTGTTTTTCATTTAATGAATTAAAGTAATTTCTTGCTTTCCAATGCAGTTCTAATTCTTTGTTTAATGAACTTAAATTTTTCCAGTAATCAGTTAAAGGTTTTTTATGTTTTAAATGATCTGAAATTGTTTTAACTAACATATCTGATGCAACGCTTCCTGTAATTATTCCTCCGCCTGTTGTTGCTTTAGTTTGATAAGCTGCATCGCCAACTAAAAACAGGTTGTCTTTTTGTATGTCTTTAACGGGTTTTCCTATTGGAATAACAAAATAACTTTCGTTTAATATTTCAATGTCCATTTCTTTAATGAATTTATTAAATGCTTCTTTTGAATTAGTTGAACCATTAACTCCTAATCCAATTCTGGCAGTATTTTTGTTTTCTGGTATAACCCAAGCAAAAAATCCTTTACAGAAATCTCCTACATGAACTTCAACTACATCTTCTTCAAATGAACCTTTTGCTGTAACCTGAATTGTTCTTACAAAAGCTTTAGGATTAATTTTTTGCATTACTAATCTTCTTGTTTTTGATGCTGCTCCGTCTGCTCCGATAACAAACCGGCTTTTCAGCATTTCTCCTCTTTCTTTATGCTGCAAAAAAACAGTGTCTTTTCTTACATCAATCATTTTAGTATTTTTTCTTATTTGAATTCCTTTTTTTCCTGCTTCTTTTGCTAACTGCTTGTCTAATCCTGCTCTGTCAATTAACATTGCTACAGGTTTTTTTCTTCTTATTTCAAGCATTGTTTTGTCAGGAGAAAAAATTTTTGCACCATAAATCTTATTTGCAGTTATATTAGAAAAATCAATTCCTGTTTGGTGTAATCCTGAAGCACTTAATAAACCTGAACAATTGCATGGAACACCTATTTCTTGGTGTTCTTCTAATACTGTTACATCCCATCCGGTTTCTTTTAATTTTATTGCAGTTCTTAATCCTATTGGTCCTGCTCCTACAACTGTAATCATTTCTTCCATTAAAATCCCTTATATTAATATTAATCATAGTGTTTTTTTTAATATTATCTTTTTTTCTTTAAAAATACTTTTAAAAACAGTTTCTCTTTTATTTTTCTTTTATGGCGTTACTTGAATTAATTTTTGGATTAACTGCTTTATTTCTTACAGTTACTGTTCCGGGTTATTTTCTTACTTTAGGTTTTTTTCCTGACAAAAACGAAATTGATGTAATTGAAAGATTAACTTTTTCAATGGTTTTTTCAATTTCTTTTCTGCCTTTACTTGTTTTAATTGAAAACCAATTATTTGGAATTACAATTGATTTTACTTCAAGTTTAGCTTCATTGCTTTTGCTTGTTATTATTGGATTATTTGCTTGGATGATTAGAACACAAAAAATTATTGTTCCTGAAATTTTTTATGTTGTTTTTCCTAAAATACAAAAAGAAAACGCAGTAGACTTATTTTTTGTTTCTTGTTTAAAAAAAAAATAAATAAAAGAGAATTAATCTCCTTTATATGAAAATCTTCCACCGCTTTCTCCGTCTCTTATAGGGGAAATTCTTTGCTTTGGTTTTTCTGTTTCTCTTAAAGTTTTTCTTCCATTAAAGTTCTGTGAATAAGCACTTGCAAGCCCTTCTCTTACTTCGTTGTCTTCTTTTCCTTTAAATAATTCAATATTATTTTTTTTAACGAAAAAGAATACTCCAATTAAACCTGCAATGATTAATACCCCTAAACCTATTGGAAGCATGTTATCAAACAAGAAAAATCCTGTTGCTGTGTTTAATGAATTGTTGTTTATTTTTGTTTTTGTTCCTGCCAAAACAGGGTTTCCTTTAAACAATAAAATGCTTTTTTCAGTTATTTTGTCTGCTTCTTCTTGAGTTAACTGTTTGTCTAAAGAATAAGTTATTGTTTTTTCTTCTCCTGCTTCTAATGTTATTTCCCATTCAATTACTGGATCTGATTCAATTACAGTAAATGAATAACTGCTTTTAATTAAATCTGTGTTTTCAATTAATTCTTTTGGAATTATTTCAACTGCTTTAAATGTTTTTGTTTCTTCTGAATTATTTTTTAGTTTTAATACAAAATTTTCCTGGAAATAAGTTTCTCCATTATAAGTTACTTCAATTAACTGCATTTCTCTTGAAACATTAATTGATTTTTTTAAGTCTGTATTTTCCTTTGAAATTTTTCCGTTTAAATTCATTTCTTGGTTTTCTGAAGTAAATGACTGAATGGTTTTAATTGTTGTTTCTGAATTAAATTCATCAAAGTTTTTTTCTGCTTCTTTTGCTGTGTCAATGCTGTTAAACACTTTGTTTTCTTTTAATTCTTTTTCTGCTTGTATAATTAATTCATTTCCTTTGATTATTCTTTCATCTCCTGAAAAATCAATGTTCATTGTTTTCCAGTAATTAATTAAGTCTATTGCCTGTGTTTTGCTTTCTTTTGCTTTGTTAATTTGTTCTTCTGCTAGTAATTGTTCTTCTGTTTTTTCTGTTTCTTCATTTTTGTCTGTTCCTGTAATTTCCTTGTTTAAAGTAACTGTAATTACTTTATCGCCTACATTTCCAGAAGAATCTCTTCCTAAAACTTTTAATTGATAAGTTCCGTTTTCTAATTCAGCAGTATTCCACACAGTAGAATGATATCCATTCATTAAATTTGTATTAAAACTTTCAATTGAATGATATGCACTTTCTGAATCTTGTTTATATGTAAAACTGATGAAAACTAATTCTGAATCTGAATCAGAAACATATGCTTTTAGTGAAACATTTATGTCTGTTATTGAATCTTTGTTTTTTGGTTTAGTCCATGAAACTGCAGGAGGCATTGAATCTCCTGTGTTAGTGTTAGTTGAATCTGAAGGCATTGTAACTGATGTTTCGTTGCCGTAACCTGAATAATTATTCATGTTATCAAAGGCTTTTAGTTGATAATAATAAGTGTTGCCTGAACCTCTTCCAGTATCAGTGTAACTTGTTGTATCTCCGTTATTTATTGTAGTAATTAATGTATAGTTTTCTGAAGAAAGTTTTCTCCATATTTCATATCCTTTTATTCCGGAATTTGCTGAAGAAGGATTATCAGAAGGTTTACTCCAGCTTAAATTTACTTCTCCGTTAGAGTTTGCTCCAGGAGAACTTAAAGAAGGTGCATTAGGAGCAGAATTATCTATTTTAATTGTTGCTGTTCCATGAGTTCCTTCATTGTTTAGGTCATCTGTTGCCCAGAATTCTAGTGTAGTTTCTCCTTCAGTAATAATATCAATATATTTAGGGTTAGCATTTGTGTTTGGCTGTTCTGTTCCGTTTATTTTGTAATACATTGTTTTGAAATCTGAATCATTAGATTTTAATTCTATTGTTTGTGTTCCTGTATGCCATAAATTATCTGCATTGCTTGAAACTGTTGGGCCTGTTGTATCTAATGCAGTAGCATTAGCGTCATTTGATGCAGTTGAATTATTGTCTGCATAATCTGATGCAATTACATAGTAATTGTATAATACATTGTTGTCTAATCCTGTGTCAGAATAAGAGTTTGTTGCAGTCCTGTCAATTAATATGCTGTCTCTGAAAATGTAATAATATTCTATTCCTGAACCATTTTTATCTGTTGATATGTCCCAGGATAAATTAATTGTTAAATCACTTGCAGTTGCAGTTAAATTTTGTGGTGCTGTTGGATTAACTGAATCAATTTTTATTGTTGCAGTGTTTGTTGTTTCAATATTTCCTGCATTGTCTGTTGAATAATATTCTAATGCATAACTTCCGTCAGCTGTAATATCAAATGAAGCTGAGTATTCAGTAAAATTTGAGTCATCTAATCTATAATAAGTTTTATTGCATCCGCTTCCAGTTCCATCGTCACAAGTTAAAATAACTGTAACTGAAGTATTAGCCCATGCATTATCAGTAAAACCATCTGCAGTTGTTACAGGAGAAGTTTCATCTAATGAAGTTGAATTTACTTCGCTTGAATCAACTGACAAATTATCTGCATTATCAACTGTTTTTATAATATAATAATATGTTGTTCCAAAAACAGGAGTTAAATCAGTGTAATTTGCTGTTAAAGTATTTCCAATTAAGTTTCCTGCGTCAGGAGTAAATCCTGTTGTTTCACTTCTGTAAATATTGTATTGTTTTACATCAGCTGAAACTGAAGCAGTAAAAGTTAATTCAATCTGATTGTTTCCTGCTGTTGCATTTAAATCAGTTACTGCTTCTGGGTTTGTTTTGTCAACCAAAAAACTTTCTGAATAATTATTTCCAGTTTCGTTTCCGTCAGTTGATAAAACATAAATAAAGTATGTTCCGTCTAAAACTGAAGTTGTATTCCAGGAAAAAGTATTTGTTCCGTTTGCTGAAGAAAAAGCAGTAGTTAATGTTTCAGTAAAAGTACTGTTGTCTGTGTCTTCATCTAAATAAATATCTGAAGTTAAAGAATTATTTCCATCATAAGTTAAATTAAAAGTTATATCAAAATTAGTTGTTAACGAATTTATTTTTGTTAAAGCATTTGGGTTTGTTACTTCAACTGTTAATGCTGAAACAGCTGAAATTAATAATATTAAAAATAAAGACAAAATTATTTTTTGATTCAATTTATTACCCCCGGACAAAAAAACTATTTTAGTGTTTTAAAATAGTTAAGAATTAGTAGAATATTCTGAGAGAAAATGTTTTTTAATGCTTTTATTTTTGTATTTCAGGTTATTTTGCTTTTTTCTTTTTTATTTTGCCTGCAGTTAAAACTATTGTTATTCCAAGAACAAAAAGAAAGACTAATACACTTAAATTTATTATATTCCATTCAGCAGTTTCAGTGTAAATTCTGTTTAATGGAATAATTAAGCTTCCTAAAACTAATCCAAGCAAAACATAAAGTGTTTTGCATTTGTCTTTTTTAAATAAAAAATTTACGACTCTTGAAATAGTAATCATTCCGATTAATGCTCCGAAAGAAGAAACAATAAAATAATCAAAATGTCCTGGAATGTCATTGAAAACTTTTTTTACCATGAATTCATATAAACCCATTATTAATAGAATAAATGCTCCTGAAATTCCAGGCAAAAACATTGCGCTTACTGCAAGAAAGCCTCCTAAAAATAAATAAATATAAGATGGAGTTGTATTAATCGGAACAAGAAAAATAAATAATGCTCCAATAATAAATCCAATTATTCCAAAACTAATATTTTTTTTAGTGTGGTTTTCAATGTTTTCATAAATGATTTTTGATGAAGCAATAATTAACCCTGAAAAAAAAGCTATTGTGTAAGTAAAATAATTATCTAATAAAAAAGTCATTGCTTTTGAACCAAAAATTATTGCTGTTGCAATTCCTGCTCCAAGTACTGCAAGGAAAAACAAATCAATTTTTTTTAAGCCTTCTCTTACTTTGTTTTCATTTTCTTGATTTCTGTTAATTAAATATTTGATTCCATTAAAAAAAAACTGAAAAGAAATATTTGAAATAGAATAAATCATTTTAGAGTAAATTCCTGTAATTAATGCAATTGTTCCTCCTGAAATACCAGGAATTAAATCGCATATTCCCATTAATATTCCTTTTAAAAAAAGAATTAATTTATTTTTTGTTTCAGTTTTCATTTTTTAACCTAAATTAATTTTCCTAATCCCATTAAAGACAAAACAACTCCAGTAAATCCTTCTCCTGCAATTAATCCTGCTGCAATTAATCTTCCTTGTTCTGTTAATTTTTTTTTGTCTGCAGCTAATCTGATTAATCCTCCAATAAACAAAGGAAAACTTAATTCAATTGGCACATACATTCCAATTCCAAAAGCTACAATAATTATTGCTGAACCAAAAAAAGAAACAATTAAAGCTAATACTGCTCCAATTAAAATTCCCATTAATAAATTTCCCGATAAACTGTCTGCTTTAATGATTTCACTTAAAGCTACTGCCTGTGGTGCAGGCAAATCTGCATTGCCAAAACCATAAGTCTGCTGTAATGCCATTAATACAATTCCAATAACTAAAGCTCCAATTACTACTCCGATTAATTGTCCTATAAACTGATTTTTTGGTTTTGTTCCTAAAATATTTCCTGTTTTTAAATCCTGTAAAGTATCTCCTGCTATTCCAGCTGAAATAGCTACAACAGCTGCAATTATAACTAAAAGCACTGCATTAAATCCAAACAAAATTTTTGCTGCAATTAATACAATCATTGCAAATAATTCCATGGGATCAACATTCATTTCTCCGGTTACTCTTCCTCCAACATAAGCCATTACAAAAGCTCCGGAAATAGCTATAACAGACAAAAGTAAATTCATTTCAGTTATTATTGTAAGAACGCCGACTAAAACAATTAATACAATTCCAATCATTTTTTGGTTTTCTTTGAATACTTCTTTCCAGTCAGAAAAAATGTTTTTTAATGCAGGAATTCCTTTTAATAAAAAATACATTATTGCTGAACCAATAACTATTCCTATTCCTAAAGGTTTAGTTAATTCAATTCCTGCAGTAAACTTATCTGAAAAAAGTCCGGTGAATACAACAAAAGGAATAATAATCAAATAAGAAATTACTGCTCCCAAAAACCATATTCCTGTAAATTTTGGTCCAATTAAATACCCTCCTGAAAAAGGAATTAATGAAATGCTTGAACCAAAAGAAAATAATTTATTTAATTGTAATTTAATTAAATCAATATTCCAGTAAGAAGGTACTGCCTGCAAAAAATCTCTTAAAAAAGAAAAAATTATTCCAATTCCAAACATTGCTGAAAGAGTTTTAATTTTTGTTCCTTTTTCGTCTCCGGCTAAAATAATTGCTGCTGCTGCTTTTCCATCAGGGTATTCTAATTTTTCTTTTTCTATCATTTGTTTTCTTAATGGAACAGAAAAAATTACTCCTGTTATCCCTCCAACTAAAGAAATTAAAGTTATATCCGTTAAAGAAATTTCAAAGCCAATCAAATATAATGCTGGAACAGTGAAAATTATTCCTGCAGCTAATAATCCTCCGGCTGAAGCAATTGTTTGAGTAATATTAATTTCATTTTTGTTTGTGTTTCCTAAAATAGTTAAAATTCCAAGTGACATTATTGAAACTGTTGTTATAGGCCAGTAAACTCCTCCTATTTTTAAACCTGCAAAAGCAGAATACATTGTTACAATTACAGCCAAAATTGCTCCAATTATTACTGCTCTTAAAGTTAATTCTTTTTCCATTTAACTGATTAATCTAAAAAAGGTTTTTATTATCTTGCTATGCTTTTTAAACATTACTTTCCTAAAAAATAGTTTATGCCTTCTCCAAAAAAAGCACTTTTAACCGGAAGAAGAAAAAAACAAAAAAAACCTGTTTCTGTAATTACTGTCGGGAAAAAAAAGAAATTCCTTTATTTAAAAGAGGAATAAGAAAAAACATTCAAATAACTTCTGATACACGAATTGGTTCTCAGAATAGAAGAAAAAATTCTCCTGACAGAAGAATTAGTATTGAACAAAGAAAAAAAGATAAAAGAAGAATAAAAGTTTCTCCAACTGAATTAATTGAAGGAGTAAAAGGAGAAAAACAATTTTTTAGTAAATTAACTGTTTTAGGAACTGAAAAAAAAGATTTTAATAAACCTAAACCAAGAGATAACCTTCCAAGTGCAAGGTATTATTTGAATAGACGAAAAAATCGAAGAAGAATACTTCCTGACAGAAGAAACCCTGAAATAAAAGGAAGACGTTTAACAGATAAATAGTTTTTTATTCTATTTCTTTCATTTGTTATCAGATAAAGGGGGTTTATTATGTTTGATTTAATTTTAATTGGAGTAATAGTTTTAATTATAGTTTTTGTAATTTTAGTTTACAACGGCTTAATTGTAAAAAGAAACAGAGTAAATAATGCATGGAGTCAGATTGATGTTCAGTTAAGAAAAAGAGCTAATTTAGTTCCAAATTTAGTTGAAACAGTTAAAGGTTATGCAACACACGAAAAAAGCGTGTTTGAAAATGTAACTAAAGCAAGAGCTAATGCAATTAACACAGGCGGAAACTTAAAGCAAAAAGCTCAGGCAGAAAACATGTTAACAGGAGCATTAAAATCTTTGTTTGCTGTAGCTGAAGCTTATCCTGATTTAAAAGCAAATGAAAACTTCAAGTTATTGCAGGAACAATTAGATGGAATTGAATCAAAGATTGCTTATGCAAGACAATTTTACAATGATTCAGTTTTAGCTTTTAATAATGCAAAACAGACTTTTCCAAATAATGTTTTTGCAGGAATGTTTGGTTTTACAGACAAAGAATTCTTTGAAACAGAAGAAGCAGACAGAAAAGTTCCTAAAGTCAGTTTCTGACTTTCTTTTTTTTTATTTTCTTTTTGCAGTAAAAACAGTGTAAACAATTTTGTTAGATTCAATATCTTTGATTGTTATTTCCCATCCGTTTCTTTCAAAAAAACTTTTTATAAATTTAAAGTTTACTTGCATTAATTGAATCTGCCTTGCTTTTCTTGCATTAATATTTGAACTTTCATGTATTTTTTTCCTGCTTAAAGTGGTCTTTATTGAATTTTTTCCAGTAAAATTTCTTAAAATTTTTAATCCTTTTTTTCTTGAAGCACTAATTATTTCTCCTAAACTTTGCTGTTTTCTGTCAATTATCAGTATTGAATCAGTTAAATTCAGCATGTTTTGAATTGCTTTGATTCTTTCAGAGGGAATTAAATGAGTTAAAACTTCATTTATTACTATTGTTCCAAATCTTTCTTTTGTTTTTGTTATTGTTGGAGGAAGTTTTCTTATATCTCCTACAATTATTTCTGATTGTCTTATACTTGCTTTTAATTTGTCTGCAATAGCTTTACTCAAATCTAAAAAAACTATTTTTTTAAAATCTAATTTTGATATTAAAGGCTCTTGTCCTGGTCCAATTTCTAAAGCAGCTCTTTTTTCTAATTCTGGCACGATTTTTCTTATTTTTTTTTCCAGCATTTCCTGTTGTCTAAAACTTGCTTTTCTAACAAAAGTTTGAAAAGGCTGCCCTGCCTGATAAAATTTTTTAGAACTTTTAAACCAATGCCTAGTAACATCAATACTCTTCTTTTTTTTTTGTCCTGTCCTTAGTGCTTTAAAACCTTGGTATTTTTTTATTTTCATAATAGAAAGATTAAATTTAGCTTTTAAATACTTTTTCGTTATTTAATTTTATTGATTAAATGATTTATGACAGAATTGCAGCAAACAAGAGAAATTCAATTTTATTGTTTGCTTTCTTTTTTTTATTTAATTTACTTTTAGGCTGGGTTTTTAGTGAAATTTTTGGTTTAGGTTATTTTGGAATTTTTATTGCTTTTTTTATTGCAATAATAATGATTTTTTCTGCTTTTTATAAAAGTGATTCATTAGTTTTATCAATTTCAAAAGCAAAAGAAGTAAAAGAAAAAGAATTTCCTCATTTATTTAATTCAGTTGAAGGTTTAGCTATTGCAGCAGGAATACCTAAACCAAAATTATATATGATTGATGACACGGCAATTAATGCTTTTGCTACAGGCAGAGATCCAGAGCATGCAGTAATAGTTGTAACTAAAGGTGCAGTCCAAAGATTAAACCGATTAGAATTAGAAGGAGTAATAGGTCATGAAATGTCTCATATAAAAAATTATGATATTAGATTTATGATGTTAGTTACTGTAATGGTTGGAACCACTGCGTTATTAAGCAATATTATTTTGAGAAGTTTTTTGTGGGGCGGAGGAAGAAGCAGAAGAGGAGGCGGAAACATTCAGATTGCTTTTATTGTTTTTGGTTTAATTTTAGCAATTTTAACTCCAGTTATCGCTCAAATAATCAAGTTTGCTATTTCAAGGAAAAGAGAATTTTTAGCTGACGCTGACGGCGCCTTAATTACAAGATATCCTAAAGGGTTGGCTGATGCTTTAAGAAAAATTTCAAAAGATCAGGAACCATTAGAAGTAGCAAATGAAGCAACAGAAAATTTATATATTTCTAATCCATTTAAGAAAAAACATAAATCCTGGTTTAAAGGAATGTTTAATACTCATCCTCCAGTAGAAGAAAGAATTGCTGCACTTGAAAAAATGTGATGTTAAATCAATGCATTCTTTAATGCTGTATTGCATTCACATTCTTTTTCTGAAATTTTTGGAATAACAGTTTTAATTAAATTTTTTAGTTTCATTGAATTTTCTTTCATTATTTTCATTACTTCTTCAACATTAACTGATTGTTCTTTCCATGAATCATAATCTGTTATCATTGAAACATTAGCATAACAAATTTCTGCTTCTCTTGCTAATACAACTTCAGGAACTAAAGTCATTCCAATTAAATCTGCTTTCCATTGCCTGAATAAATGGCTTTCAGCTTTAGTTGAAAACCTTGGGCCTTCAATTACAACACAAGTTCCTTTTTCATGAAATTCAATGTTTAATTCTTTTGCTGAATCAATTAAATTTTTCCTTAGTTTTTCGCAGAAAGGATCTGCAACAGAAATATGACAGACTTGTTTTTTATCAAAAAAAGTCTGAATTCTTTTAGTTGTTCTATCAATAAACTGATTAGTAAAAGCTAATGTTCCTGGCTTAAAATTTTCATTTAATGAGCCAACAGCAGAAGAAGCCAGAATTTTTTTTACTCCTAAATCTTTTAATGCTTTAATATTTGCTTGGTAATTTACATTTGAAGGATTAACTAAATGTTTTGTTCCATGCCTTGAAATAAATACAACTTTTTTTCCTGCAATTGTTCCAATTTTTAACGGAGAAGAAGTTTCTCCATACTCATTTGAAACTTTTTTTGTTTCTTCTAATTTAAATAAGTCAGGATCTTCAAATCCTGAGCCTCCAATTAATCCAATCATATTAATCACTCTGAATTATAATCAATTAAAGAAAAAATTTTATGCGGTTTAAGTTTTTCTCTTCCGTTTAAAAAACTTAATTCAATTAAAAAACAAAAACCAATTATTTCTCCACCTAAATTTTCAACTAATTCTTTTACTGCGTTTGAAGTTCCTCCAACCGCCAGTAAATCATCTGCAATTAAAACTTTGTCTCCTTTTTTATTGCATCTTTGTGTATTTGCAGTTCATCTGTTCCGTATTCTTTTTCATAAACTGCTTTTTCTGTTTCAAAAGGAAGTTTTCCTGGTTTTCTTACAGGAACAAAAGAAACTCCTAATTCATATGCCATTATTGCTCCAAAAATAAATCCTCTTGCTTCTATTCCAATTACTGCATTAATTTTTTCGTTTTCAAATGGTTTAAGCATTTCTTTTACTGCTTTTTTTGTTGCTTCTGCATCCTGCAGTAAAGTAGTTATGTCTCTGAACATTATTCCTTTTTTAGGAAAATCAGGAATATTTCTTATTTTTTCTTTTAAGTCCATAACAAATCAAATTTGAAAAGAAAAGATTTAGTTATTCTCTTCTTGTGTTGTTTAATTTGATTTTTTCCCGCCAGTAATCCAGCAAGTCTTCCATTGTTTTTTCAAATGAAATTTCAGGTTCCCATCCTGTTTGTTTTTTGAATTTAGTTGCGTCTCCTAATAAGATTTCTACATCTGAAGGCCTTAATCTTTTTGGATCCTGTTCAACTTTGAATTCTTTTTTACTTAATTTTTGAAGTATATCTATTATTGATTTAATTACATAAGCTTTTCCTGAAGCAATATTATATACTTCTCCAGGAATGCATTTTTCTACTGCAAGCCAGTAAGCTCTAACCATATCTCTTACGTCAGTGTAATCTCTTTTTGCTTCTAAATTTCCTACTCTAACTAATGGTTCCTGTTCTCCTGCTTCAATTAATGCAACTTGTTTTGCAAAATTGCTTGTAACATATGATTCTCCTCTTCTTGGTCCTTCGTGATTGAAAGCACGGGTTCTGATTATTTTAAGCCCATAACTTTGATGATATTGATATCCTAATAAGTCCATTGAAACTTTGCTTACTCCATAAGGGCTTAAAGGCCTTAAAGGATTTGTTTCTTTTATTGGAACTTCATCTTCTTTTACTAATCCATATTCTTCGCTTGAACCTGCAATTTGAATTACAATATTTTTATTGTTTTTCTTTATTGCTTCAAATAAATTTAATGAACCAATAATATTTGTATTTAATGTTTCAATTGGAGACTTCCATGAACTTGGAACAAAAGCCTGTGCTGCTAAATGAAAAATATAATCTGGTTTTACTTCTTCTATTGTTTTGTCAACTGAATAAGAATCAGTTATGTCGCATTCAATTAATTCAACTTTTTTTCTTACTTGTTTTGTATTAGAGAAATCTTCATTTTTTGTTCTGTAAGTTCCATAAACTTCACCTAAATTGTTGTTTATTATATATTCAGCTAGATGGCTTCCGACAAAGCCGTTTATTCCTGTTATTAATATTTTTTTCATTTAATCACCTTTAAATTATTCCTTTCCATTCTTTTTTTGCTGTATTATATCTTTCCATTGTGTCAGTTGGAAACCATTGGCCGTTATAAACATAGCCGTATAATTTTCCTTGTTCGCTTAACTTAGGAAAAACATCTTTTTCAATTAAAGAAAATCCTTTTGGAATCATATCAATTACTTCAGGTTTCAGAATATATGTTCCTGAATTAATTAAGTTTGATTTAGGATTTGAAGGCTTTTCAATGAATTTTTTTATTTGATTTCCTTCTAATTCAATTACTCCAAAATTTTTTGGGTCTTTAACTGAAGATAATGCAAGAGTTGTATAAGCTTTGTTTTTTTTGTGAAATGAATACATGTCATCTAAATTAATATTAGTTAAATTATCTCCATTAAACATTAAAAATTCTTCTTCAATATATTTTTTTGCTAACTTTAAAGGCCCGCCTGTTCCTAATGGTTCTTGTTCTCTTACATAATCGATGTTTAAACCAAACTTTTCTCCGTTTTCAAAGTATTCCTGTATTTGTTCTCCTTTATAGCCTAAAGCAATAATTACTTCTTTTATTTTGTATTTTGCAAGCAGTTCAATTACATAACCTAAAATTGGTTTTCCGTTTACTTCAATCATTGGCTTGGTTATTTTGTCTGTTAAAGGTTTTAATCTTGTTCCTTTTCCTCCGGCTAAAATAAATGCTGTTGTTAGTCCTTCTTTGTTCATGGCTTTTCTCACTAAATGTTCTATTGCATGGCTTCTGTTTCTTGTTTTATGTCCATCAACTGTTGTGTCAATTTCCTTTAAAATTTTTGAGTCAATGTTAATTGTAACTCTTTCTTTTTCAATTTTTTTCTTCATACTTTTTCATATAAATTATGAATATATTGCTTTAAAAAACCACCTATCATTTATTTTTTTATGATTGGAATCAGTACGAGTTATTTTGCTTCAAGAAAATTTTCAGTTTTTGATTCAGTTGAAAAAGCTTATTCTTTAGGTTTTAAAACAATTGAATTAGGTGCAGCGCATTCTTTTGAAGAAAATTTAAAGGAAACCGCAGAAAAAATCAGGGATAATTTTCCTGATGTAATTTTTACTTTGCACGGCTTATTTCCTCCAATGAAAGAAAAAATCTGGTTTAACCCTTCTTTGGGTTTAACTAATCAAAACAAAGAAATTATTAATGACTTTTTTTTATTCGGGGAAATAGTTAAAGCTGAAATTTTGTCTTTTCACCCCGGCTTTATGTTTGAGGTTTCTTATGAAGATATTGGAGGAATAGGGGATACAAAAACTGAAAAAAAACTTGATGTTCAGCAAAGCTGGAAAAATTTGTTTGATATACTGGATTATGCAGTTAAAAAAAATGAAAAACAATTCACTTTAGCAATTGAAAATATTACTTCAAATGAAGAAAAAGCTTTGGTTTACGGCAAAAATTTTGGAAAAGTATTTGATAAATTTCCTTCATTAAATTTGCTTTTTGATTTAGGCCATTGTTTAACTGATAATACTTATTCAGAGTTAATGAATTTTACTGAAAAAATAAAGGAAATTCATTTACATAATACTGTTGACGGAAAAATTCATCAGCCAATAAAAGAAAAAGATCTGGAATTATTAAAGCCAATAAAGCAGTTAAAAGATATTCCTGTTATAATAGAGCATTTTAATGGAATAACAGAAAAACAAATTTTGGAAGAAAAAGAATTATTTGAAAGTTTTTTCTGACGGTTCAAATAAAATTCTTTTAGTTTTTTTTATTTTATTTCAATTATTTTTTTTTATTTCATTTTTCTTAATTTTTTTTATAAAATCCTTTTTGCTTTTTCATAGTCTTTTTTTGAATTAATATTAACATAAATTCCCTGAAAAGGATATCCTGCTAATAAACCTTTTTCTGCTAATTTTGGAAATAAATCTTTTTCAATGCTTTTCATGTTTCTTGAAATATGCCTGAATATTTCCGGTTCAAAAATATAATATCCTGCGTTAATCAGATAACTTTCAGCTTCTTTTTTTGGTTTTTCAATGAATTTTTTTATTTGATTTCCTTCAAGAACTGCAACTCCATAATCTTTTGGGTTATTGACTGTTGTTAATGCAATTGTTGCAATTGACTTGTTTGATTGATGAAATGAAAGCATTTCATTTAAATTTAAACTGCATAAACTGTCTCCATGAATTACTCCAAAACTGTCTTTAAACTGGTTTTTCATTTTAATTAATGGTTCAATTGTTCCTGAAGCTTTTTCTAATTCAAGGAAATCCACTGAAATCTTTTTTTTGTTTAATTCTTTTATTATTAATTCTTTATTTGTATCAGAACTTACAATAATTTTTCCTGTATTAAATTCCTCTAAATACTCAATTATTTTTTCAATTATGCTTTTGCCGTTTATTTCAAGCAAAAATCTTGTTTTTATTCCTTTAATTGGTTCTTTTCCTCCTGCAAGAATTAAAGAATTTTTCAGCCGGTAATCAGACAGAATTTTGCTTAAAAGATATTCTATTGCCTGACTTCTGCTCCTGATGCTTAATCCATCAACTATTCTGTCAGCCTGTTTAAGGATGTCTTCTTTAATTGTAATAGTAACTCTTTTCCGCATACACTATCCTACCTTATATGCATCATTCTTATTTTAAAAGCTTATTATTCTTGTTTAGTATATTGCTATTTGTGGGTGTTTTTTATGAATATTTCAGTTATTGGAACAGGTTATGTTGGATTAATAACAGGAGTTGGTTTAGCATTAAATAATCATAAAGTTATTTGTGTTGACAACAACAAAGAAAAAGTTGAAATGATTAATTCTAAAATTCCTCCAATCTTTGAGAAAGGATTAGAGGAAGCATTAAACAAGACAGTTCCTTCAAATCTTTCTGCTTCAGACAACCTTGAGAAAGCAGTTTTGGATTCAGATGTTTCTTTTATTTGTGTGGGGACTCCTTGTGATGAAAAAGGAAAATGTGATTTAACTGCAATTAAAGTTGTTTCTGAAGAACTAGGAAAAGCTTTGGCTAAAAAAAATTCTTTTCATGTTGTTGTAGTTAAAAGCACTGTAATCCCTTCAACTACTGAAAAAATTGTTTTGCCTTTGCTGGAAAAAAATTCAGGCAAAAAACTTGGAGAATTTGGTTTGTGTATGAATCCTGAAACTTTAAGGGAAGGTTTTGCTTTGCAGGATTTCTTGAATCCTGACAGAATTATTTTAGGTTTAAGGGGTGAAGAAACAAAAAAAGTAATGGAAGAAGTTTATGGAAAATTTTCTTCTCAAAAGTTTTTTTGTGATTTTTCTGAAGCTGAAATGATTAAATATGCTTCTAATTCTTTGCTTGCAGCAAAAATTTCTTTTATTAATGAAATAGGTAAAATCTGCAAAAAACTTGATATTGATA
The DNA here is from genome assembly GCA_024277355.1 of archaeon. Classification (GTDB taxonomy): domain Archaea; phylum Iainarchaeota; class Iainarchaeia; order Iainarchaeales; family 1-14-0-10-31-34; genus 1-14-0-10-31-34. The sequence goes on along the minus strand of JAJRVL010000001.1, from coordinate 50,415 downwards.
CTTATAAGGTTTCTGAAGGAATTGGATTAGACAAACGAATTTCTCCTTTCTTTTTGAATGCAGGCTTAGGTTTTGGAGGAAGCTGTTTTCCTAAAGATGTAACAGCTTTAATTGCTGAAGGAAAATCTCTTGGAGTAAATACTTTTTTGTTGGATGCTGTAATTCAGGTTAATGAAACACAACCAAAAACTTTTGTGGATTTTGTTAAAAAAGAAACTGAATTAAAAAACAAAAAAATTGCGGTTTTAGGTTTGGCTTTTAAGGAAGGAACTGACGACATAAGGGAAAGCCGTTCAATTCCTGTAATTAAAATACTTTTAGAAGAAAAAGCTGAAGTTTTAGCTGTTGATCCTAAAGCAGAAGAAAACATGAATAAAGAATTCCCTGAAATTAATTATTTTGATTCTTCTCAAAAAGCAGTTGATTTAGCTGATGTTGTTTTGATTTTAACTGACTGGAAAGAATTTTCTTTGCTTGATTTTAAAGATAAACTTGTTTTTGATGGAAGGAATATCTTTAATAAAAATAAGCCTTTAAATTATAAGGGATTTTTATGGTGAAGGATTTAAAGCAAGTAAGAAAAGCTGTTATTCCTGCTGCTGGTTTAGGTACAAGATTTCTGCCTGCAACTAAAGCTGTTCCAAAAGAAATGTTTCCTGTTGTAGATAAACCTGCAATTCAGTATTTAGTTGAAGAAGCTGTTGCTTCAGGAATTGATGATATTATTATTGTTACAGGAAAAGACAAAAGAGCAATTGAAGACCATTTTGACAGAAACCTTGAATTATATGACAAGCTTGAAAAAAAACAAAAAAAAGATACTTTAAATGAACTTAAAAAAATTGATGCTTTAGCGGATATTCATTTCATAAGGCAAAAAGAAGCTTTAGGTTTAGGGCATGCAGTTTTATGTGCAAAAAAACATATTGGAGGAGAACCTTTTGCTGTTTTATTAGGGGATGACTTAATTTTATCAAGAAAACCTGAATTAAAGCATTTAATTGATATTTATAACAGGCATAATGCTTCTGTTTTATGTGTTGCTCCTGTTTCAAAAAAAGAAGTTTCAAGTTATGGGGTAATTAAATACAAAAAAGAACAAGGAGATATTGTTGTTAAAGGAATGGTTGAAAAACCTCCTGCAAACAAAGCTCCATCTAATCTTGCTATTGTTGGAAGATATCTGCTTAAACCTGAAGTTTTTGGAATTCTTGAAGAAATTCCTTTTGGTAAAGGAAATGAATTGCAGTTAACTGATGCATTAAAAGTTTTAAATGAAATTGATAAAGTTATGGCTCACGAAATTGAAGGAAAATGGCTTACTGTAGGAGATGAATTAAATTACTTAAAAGCTGCATTAATTTATTCTTTAGCCAGAGATGACACAAGAAAAGATGTTCTTTCATTTATTAAGAATTTAATTTAAGGATTTTTTTTATGAATAAAGTTTTGGTTTCCGGAGGAGCAGGATTTATTGGAAGCCATTTATGTGAGGCTTTGCTTAATCAAAAAAAAGAAGTTTTTTGTATTGATAATCTTTTATCAGGAAGAAAAAAAAACATTGAAAATTTAATGGAAAACAAGAACTTTCATTTTTTACAGGAAGATGTTAATTTTTTTGTTTTTGAAGAAAAAGTTAATGAAGTTTTTCATTTAGCTTCTTTGGCTTCTCCTGTTGATTATTTTTCAAAACCAGTTGAAACAATGCTTTCAGGTTCAATTGGAACAAAAAATTTATTAGACCTTGCAGTAAAAAATAAAGCAAAATTTTTGTTTACTTCAACTTCTGAAGTTTACGGCAACCCTTTAGAGCATCCGCAAAAAGAATCTTATTACGGCAATGTTAATCCTGTTGGAGAAAGATCCTGTTATGATGAATCAAAACGTTTTTCTGAAGCCTTAATTAAATCTTATGAAAAACAATTTGGTTTTAAAGGAAAAATTGTAAGAATCTTTAATACTTTTGGGCCAAAAATGCGAATTGATGACGGAAGAGTTGTTCCAAATTTTATTTTTCAGGCTTTAAACAATAAGCCTTTGACTATTTATGGTTCAGGTAAACAAACAAGAAGTTTTTGTTTTATTTCTGACATTATTGATGGAATCTTAAAAATGATGAATTCAGATTTTTTAGGGCCGATTAATTTAGGCAATCCTGAAGAATATTCTATTATTGATTTTGCAGAAAAAATAAAGAAATTAGCAGGAAACAGTCCGATTGAATTTAAATCTGCTTTAAGTGATGACCCTGAAAAAAGAAAACCTGATATTTCGTTGGCAGAAGAAAAATTAAATTGGATGCCGAAAATTTCATTAAATAACGGATTAAAGCAGACAATTGACTATTTTAAGGAAATGAATAACTTTTAATTTTATTTCATTTAATTATCTTTTGTGGTTCAATGATTAAAGGCATTAAAATAAAAAAACTAAAAAAAATTGAAGATGATCGAGGTTATTTAATGGAAATTCTCAGAAATGATGATGAAGTCTTTGAGGAGTTCGGACAAGTCTATATTACTTGTGTAAAACCAAATACAGCTAAAGGCTGGCATATGCATGAAAAACAAACAGACCATTTTGTTTGTGTTAAAGGAAATGCAAGAGTAGTTTTATGTGACAAAAGAAAGGATTCTGAAACATTTAATGAAGTAAATGAATTTTTGTTGGGAGAAAAAGAAGAAAATCGTATTTTACTTAAAATTCCAAGAAATGTAATGCATGGTTTTGAGTCAGCTGACAACCAAGAAGCATTAATTTTGAATATTCCAACTAAAACTTATAATTACAATAATCCTGATGAATTAAGACTGCCTTTTGATTCAAAAGAAATTAATTTTGAATGGAAAGCAAAAAAAGGTGGATAAAATGAATTTACTTGTAACCGGCGGAGCAGGATTTATTGGAAGCAATTTTATTAAACAGTATTTTGAATTATTTCCTGAAACAAAAATAACTAATTTAGATAAATTAACTTACGCAGGAAGATTAGAAAACTTAAAAGAAATAGAAAAAAACACTAATTATAATTTTATTAAAGGGGATGTCTGCGACAAAAAAATAGTTGAAAAAGCTTCAAAAAATACTGATATAATAATTAATTTTGCTGCTGAATCTCATGTAGATAATTCAATTCAAAAGCCTGAAGAGTTTATTCAGACTGATGTTTTTGGAACTTTTGTTTTATTGGAACAGGCAAGAAAAAATGACTTGAATTTTATTCAGATTTCAACTGATGAAGTTTATGGAAGTATTGACAAAGGATTATTTTTTGAGAACAGTCCTTTAATGCCTTCTTCTCCTTATTCTGCTTCAAAGGCAGGAGCAGACAGGCTTGCTTTTTCTTATTTCAAAACTTATGGTTTAAATGTTAAAATAACCCGTTCTTCAAATAATTTTGGGCCAAATCAGTTTCCTGAAAAACTAATTCCTTTATTTATTACAAATTTACTGGAAGGAAAAAAAGTTCCTGTTTATGGAAATGGATTAAATGTAAGAGACTGGATTTATGTTAAAGATAATTGTTCTGCTGTAATTAAAGTAATGGAAAAAGGAAAAAAAGGAGAAACCTATAATGTTGGGGGAAAAAATGAAAGAACAAATTTAGAAATAACTGAATTTATTTTAAATGAATTAGGAAAGGGAAAAGAATTCATTGAATTTGTTGAAGATAGAAAAGGCCATGATAAAAGATATGCTTTAAATTGCGATAAAATTAATGCTTTAGGTTTTAAACCTGAATATTCTTTTGAAGAAGAATTAAAAGAAACAATTAACTGGTATAAAGAGAATTCCTGGTGGTGGAATCCATTAAAGAAAAAGTAATTTTCTTAATTGGAAACGGATTTCTTGGAAAAAAAATTGTTTCTGTTTTCAAAGAAAAAGGAATTAAAATAATTACTGGAGGAATAGAAGAAAAATCTGATTATTCTCTGGATATTACTGATGAAAAATCAATGATTTATTTATTTAAAGATTTAAACCCTGATATAGTTTTTTTGCCTGCAGGAATAACTAATGTTGAATTATGTGAAGCAGAACAAAAAAATGCTTTTGAAGTTAATGTTGAAGGGACAAGAAATGTTGTTGATGCTTGCAGGGCGTTTAATTCAAAATTAGTTTTTTTTTCAACTGATTATGTTTTTAACGGCATAAAAGGAAATTACACTGAAAAAGACAAAGTTCATCCAGTTAATTTTTACGGCAAAACAAAAGTTCAAGGAGAACAAATAGTTCAGGGGTTAAATGATTATTTAATTGCAAGAGTTTCAGCTTTGCATGGCTTTAATTCAAAAGAAGACAAAAAAACTTTTGTTAATTATGCAGTTGATGTTTTAAAAGAAAACAAGGAAATATTGGTTGCAAAAATGATTAATTGCCCTACTTTAATTGATGATATTGCTGAGGCAATGTATTTAATGCTTGAAAAAAATTTTTCAGGAACATTTCATGTAACAGGAAGTGAAGCCTGCTCAAAAAAAGTTTTGCTTGAAAAAACCTGTAAAATTTTTAATTTAGATTCTTCTTTAATTAAAGAAGTTGAATCAATTCCTCATTGGAAAGCAAAACGGCCGATAAATTCTTCTTTGAGTACAGCAAAGATTCAATTGCAGGGAATTAAAATGAGTTCGGTTGAAGAAGGTTTAATTAAACTGAAAAAAGAGATGGAAAAATGAAAGGAGTAATTTTAGCAGGAGGCACTGGTTCCCGTTTATATCCTTTAACTAAAGTTACAAATAAACATCTGCTTCCTGTGTATGACAAGCCAATGATTTATTATCCTTTAAAGACTTTAATTGACGCAGGAATAAAAGATATTTTAATTGTTTCAGGAAAAGAACATGCCGGAGGTTTTCTTAAACTTTTAGGTTCAGGAGAAGAATTTAATGTAAGATTAACTTATGAAATTCAGGATAAAGCAGGAGGAATTGCACAGGCTTTATCTTTGGCAGAAAAATTTGCTGATAAAGAAAAAATAATTGTTGTTTTAGGTGATAATATAATTGAAGATTCAATTAAAAATTATGCTGAACAATTTGAAAAAGATGATTCAGCTTTTATTTTTTTAAAAGAAGTTGATAAACCTGAAAGATTTGGAGTAGCAGACTTAAAAGAAAAAAAAGTTGTTTCAATTGAAGAAAAACCAAAAAAACCAAAAAGTAATTTTGCTGTAACCGGAATTTACATGTATTCTTCAGAAGTATTTCAGATAATTAAAACTTTAAAGCCTTCAGGAAGAAATGAATTAGAAATAACTGATGTAAATAATGCTTTTATTAAAAAAGGAAAATTAAAAGCAAATTTTTTGAAAGGTTATTGGAGTGATGCAGGAACATTTGAATCATTATTTCATGCAGCTCAATTAGTCAAAAACAAGAATTATAATTCTTTGTAAATTTTAATATATTTTTTCATTACTTTGTTTTTTTCAAATAGTTTTGCTCTTTTTTCTGAAACTTTAACTGCTTTTTCATAAAACTTTTTGTCTGACAATAGTTTTTCAAGAACTAAAGCTAATTCATCTGAATTATTTCTTTCAACAATCAATTCTTTATCTTTTTCTTTGTCAGGAGAACCAACTGAATCAGTACAAATAACCGGTTTTCCTAATACTACTGCTTCCATTAAACTTAATCCAAATGCATCTCCATGCAATGCAGGAACAACAACTGTTTCACTTAAGCAGTATAATTCATTTAATTTTTTGTCTGAAACAAAACCTAATATTTCAGTTTCTTTTTCCATTTTTTTTTCTTTAATTTTTTTCTTTAATTTTTCTTTTTCATAAGGAGGGCCTGCAAAAACCAGTTTTGCATTAACTTTATCTTTTATTTTTTCAAATGCATCAAGCAGAACAAAAATTCCTTTGCTTTTATCTATTCTTCCGACAAATAAAATAATTTTTTCTTTTGGTTTTTTATATTCTTTTTTCTGGAATTTTTCTTCAGCCCATCCCTGTAAAGTAGTAATCTTTTTTTTCTGGAAATATTTTTTTTTCATGTACTTTTCTAAGTTCCATGTATAAGTTGTAATTTTATCTGCTTTTTTTAACTGGTTTAATAAAACCATTTTTTTGACTGGATTAGATAAATTTTTTTCTAATTGTTCTCTTCCAAAAAAAGTTATAACTGATTTTGATTTCATTTTTCCTGCAAGTCTTACTGCTGAAATTAACGGAGGCATTGTATAAAATGCATGGTAAACATCATATTTTTCAAGTTTTTTTCCTGCTGAAATATAATTATGAATTCTTTTTAGGGGATTAGTGTTATGAATTGAATGAGTTTTAAATCTGTAAATATTTACTCCTTTTTGTGTTTCTTTTTCTTTTAGGTTGTTCCAGTTTGGAGTTAAAATGTCTGTTTTAATTCCGTTTTTGTTCAGCCATTCAGCTGCTCCAAAAACAAGTCTTTCAGTTCCTGCTTTAACCGGAAACGCAAAATCAGAAATTAATAAAACTTTCATTCAGAGTCTTTTCCTATTATTTTGAATTCAGGTGCAGGTGCAATAAATTTTCCTCCTTGTTCAAAATATTGTTTTTCTCTTTCTCTGAATTCTTTCATAAAATGCCACGGCAGTACAAGGAAATAATCTGGTTTTTCTTTTCTTGCTTGTTCTTCTGAAATAATTGGAATTAAAGTTCCAATAGTTTTTTTTCCAAATTTATCAGGATTTCTTTCTGCTGCAGCTTTAATTAATTTGTTGTTTAATCCAAAAAACTGAAGCAAAGTGTTTCCTTTAGTTGATGCGCCGTAAACATAAATTTTTTTTCCATTTGAATTTTCATTTTTAATAAATTCAGTTAATTCTGTTTTTATTTTTAAAACTCTGTCTGCAAATTCTTCATAAGGTTTTGTATTTTCTAATCCTAATTTTTTTTCGTATTCCTTTAATTCAAGTAATTGTTGTGTTTCTTTTTCTTTTGCTTTAACTGAACTGCCTTTATGTTTAATATAAACTCTGTAGCTTCCTCCGTTTACGTCATTTAATTCTGCTCCAATTACTTCCATGTCATGCATTTTAAGCAGGTTTTCTAATGAAGTTAAAGAATAATATTCTAAGTGTTCATGGCAGATGTTGTCAAATGCAGTTTGTTCTAACATTAAAGGCAGATAACTCATCTGAATAATCCATAAACCTTCTTTATCTAAAACTTTTTTTATGTCTGCAACAAAATCATTTGGTTTATCTAAATCATAAAACATTGCAATGCTTGTAATTATTTTTGCTTTTTTTTCTCCGAATTCTTTTTCAAATTCTTCTGCATTAAAAAAATTATTTATGATTTTTGTTGTTCCTTCTCTTGAATATTTTAGTAAATTTTTTGCAGGGTCAAATCCAGTTAATTTTAATTTTTTTGTCTGGTAACTTCTAAGTAAAGTGCCGTCATTGCATCCAATGTCTAAAACTAAATCGTTTTCTTTTAATGAAATTATTTCTTCTGCTTTTTTTGTTATGTCAGCTAAAGCTAAAGTCATTGTTTGATTCATTCCGGATCTATACCAGTAATTATGATACATTAAACTTGAAGGAGTTGTATGTCTTAACTGCAAAAGACCGCATCCTCCTGAATTTACATCGCATAAAATTAATTCTAAAGGAATTTTAGGTTTATTAGTTTCTGAATCAACAAAATCTGATACATATTGTTCTCCTAAAGAAAGAATTTCAATTAACTTTTCTTTTCCGCATACTCTGCATTTTTGTATTTTTATTGCTTTTTCCATTTAATCACTTAAAATCAGTTTATTTATTTATTCCTGCAACATTTTAAATAACTTAATTATTTGATTTATTTTTGTACCAAAAAACCCTTTAATAAAGAATTTTCGATGATATTTTAATTAAACCCTGTATGTCTTTATTTATTCAATTTGGTTTTTTTTATGAGCACTGCAAGAAAAATAGGAAAAAATGTTTCTTTTTTAAGTATTGGAACATTAATCCAGAAATTTTTGTCTCTTGTAATGGTAATTTATTTAGCGCAATTTTTAGGGATAGGGGATTTTGGAGTTTATTCTTTTGCTTTTTCTTTTGTTTTAATGTTTACTATTTTTGGAGATTTAGGTGTTGGAACTTTTATTTTCAGGGAAATAGCTAAAGACAAAAGCAAGGCAGCAGAATTATTGGGAGATGCGTTTGTTGTAAAATTAGGTTTGTTTTTGTTTGTTTTATTAGTAATTTTTATTTCAATTTTGTCTTTTCATTTTTTTAATCCAGATGAATACCCTTTTATTGTAGTTTTCTTTGTTTTGATTGCAGGCATTTCCTTGCTGCTTGATTCAATGGCAGGATTATTCAGAATGATTTTTTTTGCTTTTCAGGAAATGCAGTATGAATTAATTACAAATACAGTTTACAAAGTAGTTCTTTTTGTTTTGACTGTTGGAATTCTTTTTTTGGGTTTTGGATTAAAAGAAGTTTTTTTCATTGCATTGATTTCAAGTGTAATTAATTTTATTTTAAGTTTTTTTATTGTAATAAAAAAATTCATTAAACCAAAAATTTCATTTAATTTTTCAAGATATAAACAATTAATTATTGCAGGTTTGCCTTTTTGTTTTCTTGCAGTTTTTATGTCTTTTTATGCAAACATGGATTCAGTTATGCTTTCTTTTTTCAAAGGAAATATCAGTGTAGGCTATTATAGTGCTGCAATGCGTTTGATTAATACTCTTTCTTTTATTCCTGCTGCTTTTATGTCTGCAATTTTTCCTGTAATGGCTTCTTTTTCTGCTTCATCTAATAAATCAGTCAACACAGTTATTTCAAAGTCATTTAAATATTTATTAATTGTTGTTTTGCCTATAGCTTTTGTTACTACTCTTCTTTCAGGAAGAATAATTGAATTAATTTATCCGACAACTGAAATAAATAATTTTGCTCCTGCTGCTTCAGCTTTAACAATTTTAATTTGGTTTTCTGTTTTAAATTTCCTTAACCTTGTTTTTCTTAATTCCCTGCAGTCAACTAAATTTGAAAAAAGAGCATTACATATTGTAATTTTGTCTTTTGCAGTAAACTTTATTTTAAATCTTTTTTTGATTCCTTTATTTGATTTTCAGGGAGCAGCAATTGCAAGTGTTGTTTCACAAATAGTTTTTTTCTTTTTAGGAATGTATTTTGTTTCAAAATATTTTTTTGGTTTTATTTCTTTTTTTAAGGAAATTCTGAAAATTTTAATTAAACCTTTAATTGCAAGTTTAATTATTATTCCTTTAATTTATTTCTTTTATGATTTAAATATATTTATTTTATTTTTAATTTCCGGTTTGGCTTATGCAATTGTTTTATTTGGAGTTCTTAAAGGACTTGATAAACAGGACATTTCTCTTTTTAGAAAAATAATTAATAAATAGTTTTATTTAAATGCCACTAAAACAATTGTGTTGTTTGTTATTCCAATAAATCTGAGAAATTTTTGCAATGCAATTGCATGTTTTGTTTTAATTAATCCTTTTCTTATAAGAAAACCTAATCCTTTGAAGCTTTTTCCTTCGTGTTCAACAAAAAAATTCCTAAAGCCGGCGTCATAAGCCAAATGCTTAAATGACTGTTTAGTAAAAGGCCTTACATGAGTATAATCGTCATAAAAATTTCTGTCAAAAGTTTTAAGCCAGTCATTAGTCATTATTACTAATTTGCCATTTTTTTTTATGATTCTTCTTAATTCTTTTATCATTGGCAACGGCTTTTCGATGTGTTCAATTACATAAGAAGAAAAAACTGCATCAAATGTTTCATCTTTGTAGTCAAGTTTTTTTGTTAAATCCATTTTTTTTGCATTTAATCCTTTTTTTTTGCAGATATTAACTGATGTTTCGTCAAAATCTACTCCTTCAATTTTTTCTGGAGAAAGAGAAAGAAAGCTTCCGACACTGCATCCGGCTTCAAGTATTTTTCCTTTTATTTCAGAAAAATATGTATTAAATAAAACACTTGTTTCTGCTGTGTCTTGTGTTTTTTTTGTAAATTGTTTTTCAGTATAATAACTCATTTTTTTCACTTTTTTTATATATTAAATTCAGATATTTATTTTAATGATCCTGTTTTAGGTTTGTACCAAAAACAGCTTATTAATGATTTTTCTTTTTGTTACAGATAACTTTAAAATAACTTAAAAACAGTAGATTTTCAATAGGCTTTTTTTGGTGGGAAATTGGAAGAATACATCAGAACAAATAATGTTAAATTAAGAAAAAATACAAGAGTGTTTTGTTTTGCTAATTTATATGGATGTACCATAGGAGACAACACTAAAATAGGAGCTTTTGTTGAAATACAAAAAAATGCTTTTATTGGAAAAGACTGTAAAATTAGTTCTCATTCTTTTATTTGCGAAGGCGTTACAATTGAAGATGGTGTTTTTATTGGGCATGGCGTAATGTTTATCAATGATTTATATCCTAGAGCAGTAAACAAAGACGGAAGCTTGCAGACAGAAGAAGACTGGAAGGTAGTTAAAACTTTAATTAAAAAAAGAGCTTCAATTGGAAGCAATGCAACTATTTTAGGAGGCATAACAATAGGCGAAAATTCTATTGTTGGAGCTGGTTCTGTTGTAACAAAAGACGTTCCATCTAATGTAATTATAGCAGGAAACCCTGCAAAAATAATTAAAAAAATTGAAGAAAAGGAGTGAAAAAATGAAAGTAAATTTTGTTGACTTAAAAAAACTGCATAAACCAATAAGGGAAGAAATTGACAAAGCAATAAATGAAATTGTTGATAATACTGCTTTTGTTTTAGGCAATCCTGTTTCTTCTTTTGAAGAAAATTTTGCTTCTTATTGCGGAACAAAATTTGGAGTCGGAGTTAGTTCAGGAACTGCTGCATTACATGTTTCATTGCTTTCTGCAGGAATAGGAAAAGGAGATGAAGTTATTACTACTCCAAACACTTTTTTTGCTACAGTTGAAGCAATAATGCATACTGGAGCTAAACCGGTTTTTGTTGATGTTCAAGAAGATTCATTTAATATGAATCCAGAAAAACTTGAAGAAAAAATCACTGATAAAACTAAAGCAGTTATTCCTGTTCATTTGTTTGGTCAGACAGCAGATATAAAACCAATACAAGAAATAACAGAAAAGAATTCTTTGACTTTAATTGAAGATGCCTGTCAGGCTCATGGAGCAGAATACAATGGAAAAAAAGCTGGTTCTTTAGGAGATTTAGCTTGTTTTAGTTTTTATCCTGCAAAAAATCTTGGAGCTTTTGGTGAAGGCGGGTTTATTTCAGGAAGCAATGAAGAATTAATTGAAAAAGCAAGAATTTTAAGAGCTCATGGAGAAAAACCAAAAAATACTCATGCAGTTGTAGGTTATAATTATCGATTAGAAGCATTACAGGCAGCAGTATTAAATGTTAAATTAAAACAATTAGATAACTGGAATGAATTAAGAAGAAAAGCAGCAGAAAATTATAATGAAGTTTTATCAGGAATTGAAGGATTAATTCTTCCAAAAGAAATGCCTTATGCAAAACATGTTTATCATTTATATGTTGCAAGAGTTAAAGACAGAACTAAAGTTCAGGACTTCTTAAAGCAAAACGAAATTTTTACTGGACAGCATTATCCTGTTCCAGTACATTTACAGCCGGCTTGTTCAGAGTTAGGATATAAACAAGGAGATTTTCCTGTTGCAGAAAAATTAATGAATGAAATTTTTTCTCTGCCAATTCATCCTTATTTAACTAAAGAAGAAATTGAATTTGTCGGAGAAAAATTAAAAGAGGTTTTAAAATGAAGATTGGAGTAATTGGTGCAGGATATTTTGGAAAAAATCATGTAAGAGAATATTTTAATGCAAAACATGATGTAACTGTATGTGATTTAAAGCAGGAAAATCTTGATGCAGTAAAAGAAAAACATAAAGTTAACACTACAACTGATTTAAATGAACTGCTTAATGATACTGAAATAAAAGCTGTAAGCATTTGCACTCAAAATTCAACTCATTTTGAAATAGCAAAAAAATGTCTTGAAAAAGGAAAACATGTTTTATTAGAAAAACCAATGACTTTGGATTCAAAACAAGCATTTGAATTAGTTGAATTAGCAGAAAAAAATAAGCTTGTGTTAAGTGTCGGCCATATTTTCAGGTATAATAATGGTTTAATTAAATTAAAAGAATTAATTGATACTGGAGAATTAGGAGAAATCTTTTTGGCCAGATTAGTCTGGACTAATTTAAATGAACCTTTTACTGACAACAGAGATATTTATTTTGATTTAGGGCCTCATGCATTAGATATTATTTATTTTATTTTAGGCAAACTTCCAAATGAAGTTTCCTGCAGAGGAATTCCTTCAAGAACAAATGCTTCACAGGATGAAACTGCGTTTATTAATTGTAAAGCAGGAAATACTTTGATTAATATTGATGTAAGCTGGGTTACTCCGGAAAAAAAACGAACTGTTTTTGTTGTTGGCTCAGAAAAATCTGCTTTAATTGACTGCATGACACAGCAGATAACTTTAATTAACAATTCTGATATGACAGAAAAAAATGTTTTTGTTCAAGCCAGTAATCCTTTAATTGAAGAAATTAATTCTTTTGTTAAAGCAGTTGAAAATAATCATAAAACTGTTTCAGACGGAAAAATTGGAGCAGAAATTGTTCATTTAATTGACTTATGTCATAAATCAGTTAAAGAACAAAAAACAATTTCTTTTTGATTTAAAATGAAAGTTTGTTTAATTATTCCAACTTTAAACGAAGAAGAATTTATTGGAAAATTAATTGATTCCATTAATTCAAATTCATATAAAGATAAAGAAATAATTGTAGTTGATGATGGCTCAACAGACAAAACAGTTGAAATAGCAACATCTAAAGGAGCAAAAGTTTTCATTAATTCTCCTGGAAGAAGAGGGCCTTCTTTTGGCTGGAATTTTGCAGCAAAAAAAACTGGTGCAGAAATTTTATGTATTCTTGGAGCAGATTTTTTTATTTCAGATAAAGATTTCATAAAAAAATCAATGCACGCTTTTGATGAAAAAACTGTTGCAGTTTATACTGCTTATACTACTATTCAGGATACTTTAATTGAAAAAATCGTAACAAAAAAATCAGGTTTGTCAATGGAACCGCGTTTTGTCAGGAAAAAAACTTTTTTAGAATTAGATGGTTTTCCTTTAATTGGCTTTGGCGAAGACCAAATTTTTTTGTATAAATTAAAAAAATATGTAAAAGAAAAAAACTTAAAAGAAAAAACTATTAACAATGCTTTTTTTTCAGGACATGGAGTTCACACTTTAAGAGAAATGTATAAGCAGGCTTTATGGTATGGGAAAACTTCTTTGTCTTTTATTAAATTAGTTCCAAAACAGCATAAATTAAGCCAGTTAATTTCAGTTTATTCAAGAATGATTTATTTTCTTTCTTTTATTTTTTCAGTTCTTTCATTTTACTTTGTTCCTTTAATTGTTTTTGCAGTTCCTTTTTTTTTAATTTATTTAAAAATAGTTTATGAAACAGTTAAAACAAGAAATATTTTTGTTTTAGGAAAAACGTTTACTTTTCTTGTTTTTGGTTTAGGAATGCTGCATGGAAGCCTGCTTTTTATTTCAGGTTTAGACAGAAAAACAGGACACTAGTTTTTTGTGCAAATTACAATGCAGTTATGCAATGGGTTAAATCCTAATAAAAAGTTTGCAATTAATCTGGAAAAATATTTTAACGGATAAAAACTTAAGCCGGCAAAAAATAATTCTGATTTAAAACCAAATAATTCTGCAAAATAAGCTTCATCTACAGGAGAAGGAGGCAGTTTATGAGTGCGATCAGTCCAGTATTCTAATCCAATTGACAGATTTATTATATTAGGAAAAGCCATAATTAATTTTCCGTTTTTGTTTAATAATTCATAGCTTCTTGCAATAAATTTTTCTCTTTCTTCTGCTTCCATGTGTTCGTATACATGGTTTGAAATAATTAAATCAAATTTTTCTTTTGTATTCCAGAAATCCGCATAAAAATTATTTTTTTTAAGCCAGTCAACTGTCTTTAAGTCTAAATCAAATCCTTTGTAATTTCCTTTTTCTCTTAAAGTTTTTTTATAAAAAAAACTTTCTTTTAAGCATCCAAAATCAAGAATTCTTCCATTAAACTTAAATTTTTTATCTAAAAATTTCAATGGATCAAAAGGAAAATAAATGCTTTTTTCTTTAATCATTTTTTTTTGTCTTCTTTCGAACATTGTTCCGAATTCTTGTTTTGTTTTTCCATTCATTTTAACACACTTTCATAAACTTCAAGAGTTTTTTTTGCACATTTCTTCCATGAAAACTTTTCTGCTTGTTTTAATCCTTTTCTTTTAATTGATTTTTGTAAGGATTTATTTGTCAGAACTGTTTTTATTTTTTCTTTTATTTCAGATTCATTAATTTTTTCTATTGAAATAGGATTTTTTCCTGTTATTTCAGGAATGCTTGCCTGATTTGTTGTTAACACAGGAGAACTGCAGGCCATTGCTTCAAGTATTGGAAGGCCAAACCCTTCATAACCTGAAGGAAAAACACTTAAGTCAACTGCAGTATAGTAGTCTGATAGTTTTTGCTCAGAAACATCATTTATGTATAAGACGTTGTTTATGTTTTCTTTTTCAATTAATTTTTTTGTTTCAGTTCTTTGCTCGCCTATTCTAATCAAAGTTAAATCCATGTCTTTAACTGCTTTTAATAATTCATTAACATTTTTTCTTTTTTCTTCTGAACCAACATTTAACAAATAAGTTTTTTCTTTTTCTAATCCAAGTTTTTTTCTTGTTTTGTTTTTGTTTTTTTCTCTGAAAATTTTTTTGTCATAACCTAAATATACTGTTTTAATCTTTTTTTTGTCTATTCCAAACTTTTCAATTAATTCTTTTTTTGTGAAATCTGAAATTGAAATTATTTTTTCTGCTTTTTTCATTGACTTCATTGATCTTTCAAGAAAAATTCTCATTGCTAAAGGATAATGTTTTTTCAGTACAAAAGGAATTATGTCCATACAGCTGACAATTGAAGGAGAATTATTTTCTGCTATTTTGGAAATAAACTGGTTGCTTAAATGAAACAAATCATATTCTTTTGGAATTTTTTTTGGATAATAATAATGAGTATTAAGAGTTTTTTTTAACACCGGAAAATTAATTCCTTCTCCTATAAATTTTATTTTTTCGTTTTCATTTTCTTTTTTTCCTAAATAAACCATTTTAATATCGATTTTTTTTTCTAATTCATTAAATAAGTTGCAGGCGTATTTTCCTATTCCTGTTTTTTCATTATAGTCATTTATTAATGCAATTCTTGTAGATTTTTTCAATTTCTTTCACCTTTTTTTTCCAGGAATAATTTTTTGCTTCTTTAATGCATTCAGAAGAAACTTTATTTAATTCTGATTCTTTTGTTTCAAATATTTTTTTTAATGATCCTTTTTTTGTGTAATCAATTAAATAACCATTTTTTTTGTTTTTAATTAATTCTCTGAAAGCTTTAATGTTATTTAATACAGGGATTGTTCCTGAAGCTATTGATTCAATTACTGCCATTCCAAAGCCTTCATATTCTGATGCAGACAAATGAAATCCAGACTGCTTTACTTTTTTGATTAATTCTTTTTCGCTTATTTTGCCTCTGAAAAAGATTCTTTTTTCCAGTTTTTTTTCTTTTATTTTTTTTTCTAATTCTTTTCTTAGTTTATCAAAGTCTTCTCCGATTATTTCCAGTGTTTTTCCTTGTGTTTCGCTAAACCTGTCAATCAATAAATCAATTCTTTTATTTTTTGATATTCTTCCTATAAAAACACATTTATTGAAATTCTTTTTTCCCTTGAATTCAAATTTTTTTGTATCAACTGCATTTTGAATTAAAATTACGTTATCTGAAATTTTTTTAAACTGCTCAAAGTCATTTTTGCTGTCTGCAATTATTTTGTCTGCTTTTTTTAAATAATAATTTAACCAGTAATTATGATAAAATTTCTTCAGTAAACTTTTTTTGTTTGTGTGGAATATTCCTCCATGAGTTGAAATTACTACTGGTTTTTTGTGTTCATTTCTTTTTGATATAATATAATCGGAAAAAAAACCTATTCCATGCACATGAATTAAATCAAAATCTTTTAAATGCTCTGAAACTTTTAATGCAATTTTATACATTTTTAAGTCAATAAAAGGAATTCTTGTTACTTTTATTCCGTGAATTGTTTCTGTTTTTTTTAATTTTTTTTTACTGCCTGAACATTTATTCAGACAAACTACTTCTGTCTGAATTCCTTTTTTTTTGAAGCTAAACATAAATCCATTATATATTTTTCTGTTCCGCCAATACAAGGAGAAAAATGGTGTGAGATGTGAAGTACTTTCATTTTTTCACCTTAATTAAACCCCAAACCAATCCCATACAAAAAGCAGTTGTTCTGAAATAAATTATTACTGGAGAAATTAATCCAATAAAAAAATCTTTTTGTAATGCTTTAACTGTAAAAGGAATCAAAGTAATACTAAAAATAATTATAAATCCAAAAAAAGGAAGTAATTTAATTGAAATAAATGGATTTATTATTAATCCAATTAACATTGCATACATTAAAATTATCTGGAATTTTAGTATTTGAGGAGTATAAGAATCTTTTATTATTTTGTCTTTGTGTGTTTTGTACATTAATATTCTCCAGTAACCTCTCCAAAACTTTATTTTTAAATATTTCATAAAATCTTCAGGATGTAAATGATAAACAACTGCATTAGAATTAAAAACTAATTTTAATCCTTTTTTTTCCATTCTAAAACTTAATTCAGGGTCTTCGCCTGAAGCAGCAGGAAAATTTTCATTAAAACCATTAAACTCTAAAAAAGTTTTTTTCCTGTATCCTGCTGAATAACTTCCAATAAAATCAATGAATTCTTTTTTTTTCATTAAATCATATCTGTCTTCAATTTCAATCTGAACAAATCTTGCAGTCAAAGAATTTTGTTTTGTTTTATATGCTCCCTGAACTCCGATAACTTCAGGGTTTTCAAATGGCTTAATCATTTCTTCTAACCAGTTTTTTTCTGCAACACAATCAGCATCAGTAAAAAGAATTATTTCTCCTTTAGCTTTTTCTGCTCCTGAATTTCTTGCAACTGCGGGACCTGAATTTTTTTTTTGTTCAACTAAAATTACTTTTTTAAATTCTTTTATTTTTTTTACAGTATTGTCTGTTGATTTATCATCAACTATAATTAATTCAAATTCTTTTGCTGTTTTTTGTTCTAAAACAGAAGAAATTGTTTTTCCAATAGTTTTTTCTGAATTAAATGCAGGAACAATAACAGAAATCATTTTTTCACTTTAGCATCTTTTGATAAAATAGATTTAGCTAAATGCTTGATTAATACTTTTCCTGCTTTTGCAATTCTTATTCCTTCTTTTGGATTTTTAATGGATTGAATTATTGCTTTTTTCCAGTATCTTGGATTTTTTGCATAAAAATCCATTCTTGCTTTATTGCACCATTTTAATACTTCTTCAGGAGAAAGTTCAGGTCTTTTAATAACAGTATTATGCAGTCCTTCCGGCGTTAACCATTTACTGAAATCTTCTGTTGAAATAAAATTATTTTCTTTTGCCCATTGAAATGCTTTAGTTCCTGGATAAACCATCATTGGATAAAATTGAGAAGTATTTGAATTCAAAAATTTTGCAAAATCAATTGTTGCCTGCATTGTTTCAGGAGTATCATTTGGCAGACCTAAAATAAAGCATCCATTAACTAAAATTCCTGCTTTATCCGCCCTTTTTTTGAATTCAACCTGCATAACTTTATTTTGCCCTTTAATTACACTGTTTAACACTTGTTGAGTCGGCGTTTCAAAGCCAACACAAGTTAATCTTCCGCCTGCTTCCTTCATTTTCTGCAGGGTTTCTAAATCAGTGTTAACTCTTGCATTACAGCTCCATGTTAATTTTATTCCTTCTTTAATCATTGCATTGCATAAATCAATTGTCCTTTCTTTCACCATTGGAAAAGTATCGTCTTCAAACATGATTTCGTTTAAGAAAGGCATGTTTTTTTGAATATATTTCAGTTCTTCAATGACATTTGGAATGCTTCTTGCCCTGTAACTTTGCTTCATTGGAATATTGCAGAAACTGCATCCAAACTTGCATCCTCTTGCAGTAAGCATCTGGATTTCAGGCCATTGGATTGAAGCATAAAAATATTCTTTAATTTGTTTTTCGCCAAAATGCCTCATATAAATTTCTGAAACAAAAGGTAGTTCATCTAAGTTTTCAACTAATTTCCCTGAACCATTATGTATAAACTTATTGTTTTCTATAAATGCAGTTCCCTGAACGTCATTTAAACTTTTTCTTTTGCTTAATGCATCAGCTAAAAACACAACTGTATTATCAAATTCTCCAATGCAAACTGAGTCAACTGCTTTGGTTTGTCTTAAAGTCCATTCAGGCATATTTGTTGGATGAGTATTAACCATTGAAATATGGCAGTCAGGTAATTCTTTCTTAATTGCTTCTGCTGTTTTTAAATCATTTAATATGCTTGGAGTACTTGTATCCATTATAATTAAATCAAATTTTTTTTCTTTTATGTATTCAACTGTTTTTTCTGTAGTCCAGTTCATTACAATTGCATCAATTAATTCAGGTTTATATCCTGCTTTTTCTAATGCGCCTGTTGCATAAGCTAAATAATAAGGATAATACATAGTGCGGCTTTTTGTTACGCAGGGAGAACGGCTTTGTCTTGAATAATCTTTTTTAAACGGAGGATTTAACATTAAAATTTTATACGTCATTTCTTTCACCTTAAATTAAAAATTTCCTGAATTTTAAGCTTGCATAAAATCTTATGCTTTTTACTGCTATTACATAAAATATTCCGCCAAATAGAATTATAATTGAATGCAATAAACTTTTGTTTTCCATAAAAACTATTCCTCTTGGAGAACTTAAATTCATTTTTCCGCCTTTATGCCATAAACCTGTTGCAGCCTTAAAGTCATTTAATGGATTAATTAAAAAACCAAATTTTACATCTAAAAATTTTTTTGTTCTTTCAGGGTTTTTTTTGTAAAGCAATACATCATTTTTATGGTTTTGAATTCTTTTCCATGAATGCTTTAAAAATTCAATTATATTTTTTGGTTTTTCCATTTTATGGTCATGTAAATATTTTGCGTTAACCTGTTTAATTTGAAATCCTGCATCCATTATTCTGAAAACTAAATCTGTATCTTCTCTGTAATAAAAATATTCTTTGTCATATAAACCTGCTTTTTCTAATGCTTTTCTGCTGAAAGCAGTTGATGTTCCTCCATGCAAAGAATAACCTGAAACCATCCCTACTTTATCTGAATCAAATCCTGAAATCATTTGTTTTAACCAGTTTTTTTCTGGAATGCAGTCGTCATCCATTATTATTATGAAGTCATTTTTTGCTGAATTAATTCCCTGATTTCTTGCTTCACAAGGGCCTTTTTCTTTTTTGTTATGAATTACAGTTAATTTTTTATCTTTAAATTTTTCAAGAATTTTTTTTGTGTTATCTTTGCTTTCATCATTTATTACTATTACTTCAAATGCATTTTCATCGTATTCCAACTCAAGCATTGCCTTGACTGTTTTGTTTATTACTTCTTCTCTGTTAAAAGTCAAAATAACTATGCTTGCTGTTTTTACCATTCAATGCCTCCTTTTTCCCAGAAATCTTTTTTGCTTAAACCTAATCTTTCATGTTCAAATAATTCGAATAATTCTTCTTTTTCAGTTATTTTTTTTGTTATTGAAACTATTTTTTCTGAAACATTTTCGCCGTATAATTTTTTTGAATTTTTCATTTGTTTATTTAAATCTGAATCCATTACATCCTGAATTATTTTTGTTACAATTTCTGTTTTAATCGGCGGAGCAATAATATTGCTTCCTTCAAATACTGCTTCAGGTCTGTCTGAATTAAATCTTAATACAACTCCAGGAATGCCTAAAGTGTTTGTTTCTTCCTGAATTGAACCTGAATCAGTTGCAATTACACTGCATTTTTTCATTGCTGCAATTACATCAGTATACTGCGGCCATACCTCGCTGTAAATAAAGTTTTTGTGTTTTTCTGCTAATTCTTTTGTTTTGTTTTTTAAATCATAAAACTCTAATGCTTTTTCTGTTGAACCTAAAGAAATTAATAATACATTTCTTCCTTCTTTAATTAATGAAACCATTGAATTATATAAAACTTTAAATCGATGCTTTGAAGAAATATTTTCTCTTCTGTGAATACAAAACCTGATTAAATTGCCTTCTTCTAATACTGGATATTTTTCAAAAATTGAACTTTCTTTTATTCTTTTTTCTGCAAATTTTAATGCATCTACTACTGGATTTCCTACAGTAAAAATTCTTTCTTTTTCATACCCTTCATTGATTAAATGTTCAGTGTTTAATTCATTTGGAGAAAAATGAATTCCAGCACTTGGTGCTGAACCTCTTGTATCAAATTGTTCAGGGTAAGGTTCATATGAACCTTTAGTCCATTCTTTTCTGTCTTTTAATTTTTCATAATAATTTTCTGTTTCAATTCCATTCATTAATTCTTCAAATAATTTTTTTGGAGGAGTCATTGTTCTTAATCCTGCTTCAACATGAGCTACTCCGTTTTTTAATGCAAAACAGGCAATTCCTCCTGCTAAAGCAGTTGTAGTGTCTCCATAAGTATAAGGAATAACTTTTTTCCCAATTTTTTCTAATACAATTCCTAATCGATTAATAATCTGGCTTTGCTGTTCAAATAATTTTCCTTTTACATTTAAGTTTACATCAGGCATTATTCCGAATTCTTCTTCCATTCCTTTAGATAAATTCCATGAATAATGCTGTCCCGAATGAACTATTACAACAAATTCATTTTGTTTTTTTAATTCAAGGATCAAAGGAAACTGTTTGATTATATCCGGTTTTGTTGCAATTAACACTAAATGAATTGGTTTATTTGTTTTTTTTATTTCTTCAAACAAACCTTGTCTTACACTTATTTCGCCTGTTTTATTTACTTTAATTTTTTCATACATAAAAATCATTGTTTTTTTTTTACTGCATAAAATCAGTTAAAAATTATAGTTAAAATTCCCTTTATTAATATAATTAATTCAGTTAATTATAAAGGGGTTTTTGGTACAATTCCCAAATTAAAATGGTTTTTAAATCAGTTTGCCTTCCTTTTATTATTATAATTTTTTATTTTTGGCGTTTTAAATGGGAAGACTTTCATTATATGCATTTCATTTATTTCTTATTTCTTTAATTCTGCATTTTTTTGGTTTAATTAAATTATTTTTTGAGCCTTTATTGTTTAATGAATTATTTTTTTATGGTTTAATTCTTGATTTTATTTTTTTGTCTGCCTTAATAATTGATTTAGCTGTTCCGACAGTTTTTTTTCCTTCAAAAAAACCCTTTAAATTTAAACCAATAAATAATCTGCAGATTAGCATAGGAATGACTGCGTATAATGATGAAAAAGCAATAGGAAATTCAGTTAAACAATTTAAAGAACTAAAAGAAGTTGTTTCAGTTACAGTAATAGATAATAATTGTATTGACAACACTGCATCAGAAGCAGTAAAAAACGGAGCAAAAGTTACAAAAGAACCAGTTCAAGGTTATGGTGCTGCCTGCATGCGTGCATTAAAAGAAGCAAGAAAAACAGGAAACTTAATTTGTTTAGTTGAAGGAGACATGACTTTTTCTGCTTCAGATTTAAAAAAATTAACTGCTTATATTGAAAATACTGACATGGTTTTAGGCACAAGAACTACAGCTGAAATAATTGACTCTGATTCTCAAGTTACATGGTTTATGCGTTATGGAAATTTATTTATTGCAAAATTGCTTCAATTAAGGTTCTGGGACAAAGTAAGATTAACTGATGTAGGCTGTACTTTTAGAATTATTAGACCTGAAGCATTAGATAAAATAATTGACAAACTGCATGTAACAGGACATTATTTTTCTCCTCATATGATTTTAGTTGCATTAGAAAATGACTTGAAAGTAATTGAAGTTCCTGTTACCTTAAAAAAAAGAGTCGGTGAAAGCAAAGGAGTAGGCGATGACGCATTAAAAGGTTTAATTACTGGTTCTAAAATGTGGTGGATGATTTTAATGCATTAGTCTTAATTAAAATCAAAAACAAAGTCAATGAAATTAAGCTGATTATTATTCCAATAAAATCAATTAAAGTGTTTTCATATTTTAATTCAATTAATCCTTTTTTTGAATTCAAAATTTCAATTCCCGGATTTTTATTAATTAATTCAAGTTCTTTTCCATTTTGATAAGCAGTCCATCTTGGAAAAAAACTCTGCTTTAATAAAACATTTCCTCCAAAAGATTCAATTACAACTTTTTTATTTGAAAATTCAATTAATTCTCCATTTTCAACTAAAGAAGAATTTTTTTCATAAAAAAATAATTTAGGGAAACCAGTTTTTTCTGTTTTTTCTTTTAATCCACAATCAGTTAAATATTCTTCTCCTTTTTCATTTAATGCAATCCAGTAATTTGCAGCAGTTTTTTCTATTCCTTGATTAAATTCTTTACAGGATAAATCCATTGAAATCATTTTTGTTCCAATTTCATCGCTTTCACTTAAAGTATATGCATTATATCCCCAGCCATTTAACGAAAGCTTTCCTTTTAATGCAGTAAAAGAATGAATTACAGGATTAAAAGGAATTAATTCAAACCTTGAATTATCAGGAATTTCTTCTAAAAGAAAATTAATTTCTTCAATTTTATAATCTTTTAATCTTGGTTCATCAAAAAAATACTGCCTTTCAACAACAGGAAACAAAAAAATAACTATAAGCATTAAAGCAATCCCAGTGTAAACTAAATGTTTTCTTGAAATAAATTTTTCTTTAATTAACGCCAAAAAAGAAATCAATAAAACAAAAATAAATAATGCATGATATGAATGCGCAAAAGGTTTTTCAATTACAGGAATTAAAGGCAAAACTAAAACAACAACTGATAAAATAAAACTTCCTAAAAGCAAACGGTTTATTTTTGAATATTTTTCTTTGAATTTTCTTAATAAAAAAATTCCGGCAAGCAAAATCATCATTAAAAAAATTCCTGAAGCAATAATTCCTGTTGAAACCAATAACATTCCTTTTTGTTCATGTAATACACTTAAATTAACAAAAACAAAAAATGGAATTAACCAAAAAGCCATTATTCCTCCGCTTATTAAACCAGTTAAAAATAATTTTTTCAGTTCTTGTTTTGTTTCAGTGATTAAAATAAAAGAAAATGCAATGAAAATTAATCCGGCTGAATGAGATAAAGCTGTAAGGCAGACAAATAATACACTTAAAGAAAAATATTTTTTTGAAAATTCTTTTTCTTTTAAAAAATTATAAAAAGAAGCAAAAGCCATTATAAAAAAAAGCCACGCAGTAAACTCATAAAAACGATTAAAAAATTTAAATAAAATTGGATTAAAAACAAAAATTATTCCTGCAATAAAAGAAAGTTTTTTATCAAAACCAAAACTTTTTCCCAGAAAAGCAAAAGCAAAAGGAAAAATCATTCTTATAATTAAAATTGACAAAGTCAAAGGAAGCGTAAAACTTCCTATTCCTATTAATTTAATTAAAAAAGGAAGAACCCCTGGAAGAATTGGATCAAAAGTCCCTGTTGGAATTCCTAAATGCTGTTCCTGAATCCAGTTTTCATTTAAAGAATTATATCTTAATGCATAACCTGAATAATCAAAAGCCAAGTCATCAAAAAGAAACTGTGTTGAAACAAGAATCATTAAAACATACAAAACAATTATTACTGCGTTTGAAATTTTTATTTTCATTTTAATTTCCTTTTATTTTTTCTTTTATCTGAGAAAAATTTGTTTCTGAAATACTTTTAAAGCTTAAACCTAATTTATTCATTGAAATTATTCCTAAACTAATAACTACAATTGTCTGGATTAAATGAACTATTACTGCTAAAGAAATAGCAGAATTCTGATTTAAATTAAATGCCATAAAAAAAACAACTACTCCTGCTTCAAATGTTCCAATATAATTCGGACTGCTTGGAATCATTACAGCAAAACCGGTTACTACAATTAAAAGAAATACATGAAACAAACTTAATTCAATTCCTAATACTTGTGCAGTAAAATAAAAAACTAATGATTCAATAATCCAGATTAAAACAGAATAAATTATTATTTTTAAAAAATGTTTTTCTGCATAAAAAATATTTCCTGCTTCTTTCATTTCATTAAAAACATATGTTATTTTTTCTTTAAATGAAGGAAATACTTTTACTATTAATCTTCCTATTACTTTGAATTTATCCGGCTTAAAGAAGAAAAGAAATACAACAGCAAACAATAATGCAGGAATTAAAATTATTGAACTGAATTCTTTTGGTATTTCAATTAAAAAAACAGACAACACAAAGAACAGAAATAAAGTCATCCCGTCTATTACTCTGTCTAATACTACTGTTGAAAAACTTTTTATTTTACCTAACTTTTTTTTCTTTGATAAAATATAAGCTCTTGCTATTTCTCCTGTTCTTGCAGGCAGTAATGCATTAACAAAAAAACCCATATTTGTAATAAAAAAAGAATCTTTTAATGAAATTTCTGTTATAGGGGAAAGAATTGTTTTCCATCTTAATGCCCTGAAAACAAAAGCAACTGAATATAATCCTCCTAAAAAAATAAAATTAATTAATCCTAATTTTGCTGTTTCTTTAATTACTTCTTTTATGTCAATTATTGAAATAATTGCAATAACTAAAATTAAACTGAAAAGATATGACAAAATTATTTTTTTATTCATTTAATTCCCTAAAAACAATTCAATTTCTTTTATGAGTTCTTTATTATTTTGTTTTAATACAGTTAAATTCTTTGCTTTGCTGATTTTTTCTTTTAATTCACTTAAATTCCTGCATAAAACAACTTTTTTTTCTTTTTCAAGTTTTTCTGCTAATTCAATCTGATGGTCGTTTACATGTTCATTAAATTTTTTTTCTCTTGGAACAACAATTACTGGTTTCTTGTTTTTTAATGAATTAATTATTGAGCCTGCTCCTGCATGAGTTATAACTAAAGAGCTTTCCTGAATTTTTTTTTCTAAGTCTAATGGAATTAAAAATTTTTTCCATTTACTATTTTTTGGTTTAATTTTAGAGTTTCCTGTTTGAATAAAAAATTCTTCTGAAAATTTTTTTGATATTAAATCAACTGCTTTAATTAAACGGTCAAATCCCTGATTGTGTGTCCCGGTCATAACTAAAATCAAAATACCGCCCCTTTGAATTTTGCTTTAGGATAAAACTTTAAGTTGTCTTTCCATTGCACAAGGAAAAGATCAACAAATTTATATGCAATTTTTCCTGAAAAAGAAGGAGAATTAATTCTGCAAAAACTTTCAATAAAAACAGTTTTTTTTCCCATTAATTTTGCTATAAATAAAGCAGGCAATGCAACTCCTGCTCCTGTTGAAATTACTGCATCAGGTTTTTCTTTAATTAAAATAAAAAAGCTTTGAATAAAATTATGAATTAAATCGAAAAAATTTCTTTTTGGATCAATAACAAAATAAACTTTGTTTTTTTTTGCTAATTCATTTGAATCAAATCTTTTAAATGAAATAAAAAAATGTTTATGTTTTTTGTAGTATTCTTCTATTTGTTTTATTTCACTTAAATGTCCTCCGGCTGAAACCGCAATACATAATTTCATATTACCCCTGAACTGATTAAAATTATTGTTAAAACACAAATTCCTGCCTGACTTGATAAAATTATTCCTGTAACTTGTTTTTCTGTAAAAGTCCCTTGTTTCATTATCCATTGAGTTAAAGAACCTCCTTCAGGTCTTGGTTTTAATGTCCCGTCTTTTTGAGGCAGTCCAAAACAATGGCTTTGAAATTTATGTTTTGCTTTGAAAATTAATTCAATAAAAAATAATGCCATTAACATTACTCCGATTTTTTCTATGCTTCCAACTATTACTGATGCTGCAATTGTTGCTCCAAGCATTAAAGTCAGGGAATCTCCTGGAAAAATTTTTGCAGGAAACCAGTTAAATTTTAAGAAAGCAATTATTGCTGCAAGCATTGCAATCAAAAAAAAGAATACTTCAATGTTTCCAGTCATTAAACTGAAATAAGCTAAAGTTGAAATAATTAATACTCCTAATCCGCCTTCTAATCCATTCATTCCTGCAAGCATATTAAATGCATTTGATGCGCCAGTAATGCCGAAAGGAATTATAATTAATGAAAAAAATATTCCTAAATCAAGTATTCCAATAAAAGGAATTGACATATTGGTGTCTCCTGCAGAAATTGCCATTAAAGGCAAAGCTGCAAAAACAGGGAATAATGCATGCTGCCATTGTCTTATCCCTTTTCTCCATCCAATTAAATCATCAACTAAACCGATAAATCCGATTAATAATACTGTCATAAACATTGCTAAAAAAACAGTTAAATTAATTTCAATTAATTCAAGATAAGTTGAAATAAAAATTGAAGTAATAATTCCAATACTAAAACCAAACATTACACTAATGCCTCCCATTTCAGCTACTTCAGGTTTATCAAATTTATTCATGTCTTTTCCTGTTAGTTTCCTTAAATGCATTCTTTTGATTATAAAAGGAGTAATCAAAAAAGTAGTGCTAAAACTTACAATAAAAACAAATAAAACAGCTAAAATTTCAGGAATCATTATTTCACTTCTTTTATATTAAAAACTTAATTTTGGTTTTAAATAAAAAATTGGTACAATAATCGTTAAAAACACTTAATCATTAAATAAAATCTTTTATTTTGTAAATTCAAAGATTTTTACTCCGCTGCTTTTATCATCAGTTGAATCATAAACTATTGGAAAATCATTTTTTACTTCAGGGTCTTCAAACCAAATTCTTACAATCATTGATTTATTTGCTGCAGAATTAAACATATAAAGTCTTGAATTAGTATGATTTCTGTAAATAAAAACAGGAAGTTTTTCGCTTAACAATTGGTTTGGCTGAGTAATATATTTTGTTGGAAAAGCATTGATTTGTCCGGGACTTAACAGATTTCCTCCGCAGTTATATGTTACTGCTCCTGTAAGTTTATCTGAATTAACTGAACAAGGCATTTCTTGCCCTAAATACAATCCAAGTTTTGCGTTTTTTTGTTCAGGGTCATCCAAAAAAGCATAAACTACCATTGAATTTTGTTTTGTTAATAAATCAGAACCCAAAACAAGATAATCTGAATTATATTTTTTAACTAAATTAATTGCTTCTTCTTTATCTTCAGTTATAATAAATTTGGCTACATCTATATCAGCATTTAAGTCAAGATTTCTATTATCAATTAATGCACTTCTTTCTCCAATAAAAGTAATCCAGTGTCCTTCATCCCACCAGTTAAATATTTTTGCGTCTTCAGGAGTGTTTTGGCTTAACCAGTTTAATGCAGGTTTCCACCCTGAAGTATATTCAATATTTGGAGCGTTTTGTGTCATGAAAAAAGTACCTGAAGCAATTCCAACTAACATTAAGAATCCAAGTGAAACTGCAATAATTTTTTTTTCAAATAAAGTTCTGTTTTTCATTACTTCAAATAACCAATAACCTACAAGTCCTGCTCCAACCGCTACCGCTAAACCAAAAGTATAAGTAAATTTCAATTTACTCCAAGCCATAAACAAAGTTATTGCAACCCAGAAAAAAACAATAAAAGCAAAATAATCTGATGTATTCCATTTTGTTTCCTGTTTTAAATTAAATACAAAATTAATTATTGGAAATAAAATAAATCTCCATAAAATAATAAGCAATGCAGCAATAGGAAAAATAATCAAAGCATTATATTTTGTTCCAAAAAACTGTATTCCTGTATTTTCTTCGCCTACAGTCATTCCGAAAATTCCTTCTCTTCCGCCTTCTCCTGTAAACCTGTCAATGTTTTCCTGATTAATTGGAATATATTTTGTAATATAACCTACATCTCTTTCAAACCATTGCCCGTTATCTTTTGCTGTTGCAATAACTCCAAATAAAACAAAAACTACTGCAAAAATTTTAATTAAATGAATTATTTTTTTTGTTTCAATTTTATTAAACCACATTAAAACTGAAGTTGTAATTACATAAAATACTAAAATTAACGGGATTAACATAAACATTTCCCAGGTCCATGCCATTACTCCAAAAAATAAAGCAGAAAGAACTGCATTTTTAATTGACTCTTTATTAAAATTCATTTCTTTTACTGCTTTAACAAAAAAATAAAATCCAATAACCATCCATAAAAATCCTAAAGCATCATCTTCAAATTGTCCTGCCATAGTCCTGTAAACAAAAGCAGGAGTTACAGCTGCAATAAAAGACGCAATATAACCTGCTTTTCTGTTATAAATTTCTTTAAATAAAAAATACATTGCAACAGAAATTAATGCACCATAAAATGCAGGCAAAAATTTAACAAATGCAATCCATAAATTTTTATCATAACCAAATAACCCTAAAGTAAAAATCGAATAAATTGCAGTAGATAAAAACCAAAACACTGGCGCAATCTTCCATCCAATATTTGATCCGCCCATCTGATAATAAGCTAAAGGATCTTTGTCTGGAACTCCGTTTCCCTGTAAAATATAACTTCCAACTCTTGCATGCCAGTAAGTGTCAAATTCAAAAAATAATTCATATTTCATTAAATTTGCTCTGATTCCAAAAGCAAGCAAAAACAACAATAACAAAATAGCTAAATGCTTTCTGTCAATTGAATTGATTTTTTCTTTTAAATTAAAATTCATTTTTAACACACGTTTATACAAAACAAGTCAGCAAATGATTTAAATATAACTTTTTGCTGAGTTTCTAAATATAACTTTTTTGGCTTTGCTTTAAATCCTTTTTTTTAAGCCAGTCAATTGTTTTCTTTAATCCTGAATTCAAATCAACTTCTGCTTTAAACCCTAATTCTTTTTCTGCTAAAGAAACATCAGCAATAATTTCATCTATTTCTCCTGCAGCAACTTCTCCATGAATTGGCTTAATGTTTTTATCTAAAACTAAATTAATTTTTTCAATTAATTCATTTAATGAAGTTCCTTTTCCTGTTCCAATATTATATGACTTGCCTTTTGCTTTTTTTCCTGAATTCATTGCTTTAATTAATCCATTAACTATATCTTCAACAAAAACAAAATCTCTTGACTGTTTTCCGTCTCCGCTTAAATAAGGCTGTTTGTCTTCAAGCATTAAATTAGCAAAAATTGAAAGAACTCTGCTTTGCATTCTTGGACCATAAGCATTGAAAATTCTTAAACAAACAGTATTCAAATCATGAACTTCAGTGAAAAACTTGCAGTAAAATTCTCCTGCCTGTTTTGTTAATCCATAAGGAGTATTAGGATTTAAGTATTCTGATTCAGGAATAGGAATTTTTTTTGATTCACCATAAACCACACAAGTACTGGGAAAAATTACTTTTTCAACTGAATTTTCTTTTGAAGCATTTAATACATTAATTAATGAATCAATGTTATTTCTGTTATATTCTAAAGGCTTTTTGATTGATTCTCCCACATAGCTGAATGCAGCTAAATGAAAAACATATTTTGCATCAGAAAAAACATTTTTTATTTCTTTATAACTGCATGCATCAGCTTTAATTAATTCTATTTTATCTTTAACTAATTCAAGGTTTTCCTTGTAACCAGTAGAAAAATTATCTATTACAGTTATTTCAAATTTATTTTCTTCAATTAATTTTTCAATTAAATTGCTTCCAATAAATCCAGCTCCCCCTGAAACAACAATTTTTTCGCTCATAAGAAAAGATTTTGTTTTAAAAATATTTTTAAATGGTTGTCTGCAAGTTTTCTTATCTATAAACCAAAAAAAGGGGTTATTTTTGTTTTTTAAATTAGAAAAATGCAGAATCTGTAATTCAACTCACTTAGAGAAATACTTAAGTTTAGGTTCATTGCCTTTAGCAAACAATTTAGTTGAATTAAATAAAACAGACAATGACTTGTTTTTTCCTTTAGAAGTTGTTTTATGCAAAAAATGTTTTTTATCCCAGTTAAGCATTGTAGTTGAACCAGAAATACTTTTTTCTGATTATGCTTACAGAACTTCAATTTCTTCTACTTTCCAGAAACATTTTGCTTCAATGGCTGAAGACATAAAAAAAATATTTCCGCATACAGAAAATTCTTTAGTTGTAGATATTGCAAGCAATGACGGATGCATGCTGCATGAATTCAAAAAACAGGGATTTAATGTTTTAGGAGTTGACCCTGCAGTAAATTTAGCTAAAATTGCAGAAGAAAAAGGAATTCCAACTTTAGTTGAATTCTGGAATGAGTCAATAGCAGAAAAAATAACTGAACTGCAAGGCAAAGCAAAAGTTGTTGCAGCATCAAATGTTTTTGCTCATGTTCATGATGTTCATTCTTTTTTAAAAGGAGTAAAAAAAGTTTTAGACAAAGACGGAGTTTTTATTACTGAATTTCCTTATGCATTGCATTTAATTGAAAAAACAGAATTTGATACAATTTACCATGAACATTTATCTTATTTTTTAGTTAAACCTTTAATTACTTTATTTGAATCAGAAGGATTAGAAATTTTTGATATTCATGAAACCCCAATTCATGGAGGCAGTTTAAGAATTTTTTCTAAACACAAAGAAGACAATTTAATTAAAACAAAAAAAGAAGTAATTGATTCTTTTATTGAAAAAGAAAAACAAAAAAAATTATATGACTTAGAAACATACTTTGATTTTGCAGAAAAAACCCTTGAAATAAAAATTGCTTTTCTTCAGTTGCTTTCAGACTTAAAAAAACAAAAAAAGAAAATTGCAGGTTTTGGCGCAGCAGCAAAAGCAAGCACTTTACTGAATTACTGCGGAATAGGAACTAATTACATTGAATTTATTGCAGATGATGCTGAAACAAAACAACATAAAGCTTTTGCAGGAAACCGTGTTCCAATTCTTCCAAGCAAGGAAATAGAAAACTCTAAACCTGATTTTTTAGTTTTGTTTGCATGGACTATAGCTAAAGAATTAATTGAAAAAACAATTAATCATAAAAGCAAAGGCGGAAAATATATTGTTCCTCTGCCTTATCCAAAAATAGTCAAAGACCAGACTGAATTGTGATTTAATGTTAGTGTCAATTGTAGTAACAACATGGAATTCTTTTGATTTAACAAAGCAGTGTCTTGACTCAATAAAAAAGAATACTGTTCTGCCTTATGAATTAATTTTAGTTGACAATGGAAGTAAAGATGGAAGCATTCAAAAACTTGAAAAAGAATTTTTTAATTTAAAAAATTTTAAAGTAATTAAAAACAAAGTAAACAAAGGTTTTCCTTTTGCTTTAAATCAAGGCTATAGGGAAGCAAAAGGAGATTATGTTGTTCACTTAAACAATGATGCTTTTGTTACAGAAAACTGGCTTGAAGAATTAATTAAAGCAATTGATTCAGATGAAAATTTAGTTGTTGTTGGAGTAAGAGAAACTTCTCCTTTAGATTTTAAAAACAAAAAATTAATTGAAG
Organism: archaeon; assembly: GCA_024277355.1. GTDB lineage: Archaea > Iainarchaeota > Iainarchaeia > Iainarchaeales > 1-14-0-10-31-34 > 1-14-0-10-31-34. The sequence continues at coordinate 18,820 of JAJRVL010000001.1, read as the reverse complement.
AATTCAAAAAAAAACCAAACAAAAAAAAATTAACCTGTCCTGTCGGCTGGATAACCAAAAAAAAGTTCATTAAAGAAATCGGCTTTACTGACGCAGAACATTTTTCTCCTATTTACGGAGAAGAAGCTGACTGGAATTTTCGTGCAAGAAAAAAAGGATATAAAATAATTGAATGCAGTAAATGCATTGTAGTTCATTTTTCTTCTGTTGATTCAAAAAAAGGAATTAAAGCAAAAAACCATTACATTCTTTTAAACACTCACAGACTGCGTTCTTTCTTTTTTAATTTAGGTTTAATTGACTTGCTTAGATTTGTTCCTGGCATGGGATTAATTTTTCTGCAAAGCATTAAAGACAAACAATTTTTCTGGTTAATGAAAGCTTACTGGAATAACATTAAAGACATCAAATTAATCCTATCAGAAAGAGCTAAAAGAAACAAAACTTCTTTTATTCCTTTTAGAGAACCAAAGTTTTCTTTTCCGTTTGAAATGGAAAAAGAATAAGAAAAGTCAAATTTTTATCATTCAATATTCTTTTATACTAATTAACTCAATATTTTGTTAGGTGAATTAATTGGATCTTGATATTGTTTTTGAAAAGCAAAAAGAAGGCGGATATACTGTTTATGTTCCTGCTCTAAAAGGCTGTATTTCTCAGGGAGAAACAAAAAAAGAAGCATTAGAAAATATAAGAGAAGCAATTTCCTTGTATTTAGAGGAAACAAAAAAATCAAAAATTAAAAAGTTATTTAATTCTGTTTCTGTGGAAAAAACTCAAGTGAAAGTTAATGCCTAAACTCCCGGTTGTTTCTTCCACTAAAGTAATTTCTGTTGCATCAAAACTTGGGTTTGAATTAATAAGACAAAAAGGAAGTCATTTAATTCTAAAAAATAAAAAAGGAAAAATGCTGGTTATTCCAAACCATAAAAAATTAAAGAAAGGAACTTTACTGCAAATAATAAAAATTTTAGAAATAACAAAAGAAGAATTTTCAAAAATGACATAATTTATTTAATTTTTTTAATTAATTATTTTTTTTAATATTTTTTTCATTCTTTTTCTTTATTTTTCACTTCTAAATAAATCTTCTCTAATTTTTCAACGCTTGCCTGAATTGAATATTCTTCTTCAAATAATTTTCTTGCTTTTTTTTCATAGTTTTTTCTCAGTTCAGGGTTTTCAATTAATTTATTTATTCCTTCTCCAATAGCTTTTTCATCTAATTTAACAATTAAAGCTGAATCTTTCAAGTATTCCCTTACTGCACCTACATCAGTTATAACACAAGCTTTTCCCATAGCTAAAAATTCCAGTAAAGAAATTGCAGTTGAAAATTCATATACATATGAATGAGGAGCAATTTCTGTTGCAGCCCAAAACTCTTTTTTTTCTTTATTTGTAATACTTCCAGGAAACAAAACTACATCTCCAACACCATATTCTTTTGCTGTTTTCTGTAATGCACTGGAATCGCCCGGTCCAATACATAAATATTTGTATTCAGGGTGTTTTTCTTTAACATATTTCATTGCTTTAACAACATACTGCAATCCTGCAATATTTGTTGTCCATAAACTTTTAATTGAAATAATTAAATGTTCTCCATACTTTTCTTTTACTTTGTTGCCTTTTGCATTTAAATCATAATTTGATTTATTTAATGCAGCAGGAATAACTGAAATTCTTTTTTCTTTAATTCCCCAAGGAAGCAGAAACTTTTTTTTCATGTTTTCTGTCCAGACAATAATTTTATCAAACTTTAATTTTGGCAGTAAAAACTTTTCTAAAGCAAAAATAGTTTTAGTATGCAGATTATGGTTGTCAGCTGAAATCATTTCAATTAACAAAACATGAGGTACATTTAATTCTTTTTTGACTTTATCTCCGATCCATCCCATTAATGAATTGCTATGAGATTGAATTACATCAGGCTTAAACTCTAAAGCTTTTTTTATGATTTTATGATAAAAAAAAGGAGCAGTAAATTTATGAAAAGCATGATGGCCAAAAAAAGGAATCTGAAAAAACTCTAAGTTTTTATGCTTAAAATCAAATGGTTCAGTGCTAATTACTAAAACTTTATGGCCTTTTTTCAGCATTTCTTTTATTACATCTCTGCAGTAAATTTCGCTTCCGCCAATATTTCCTAAAACAGAAGTAATATACAGTATTTTCATTTATTCACACAGTATAAATAATCTTATTCTGCTTAAAAACATTCCAGATATCGCAAATCAAACAATCTTTTTTCACTAGTTTTCTGATGTAATCTAATGAAAGATTTCTGTATTCTGAATGATTTATTCCAATAATTACAATTTCAGCATTTTTTAATACTTCATCTAAATTTCCTTTGAATTTTTCAACTAAAGGATCATGGAATTTTAATTCTGCATGTTCTTTTTCTAATGCTTTTTTTATTTTAAAACTTAAAGAATTTCTTGTATCATCATTATCTGCTTTGAAAGACATTCCAAGCAAAACAACTTTTTTGTTTTTTAATGCAGTTTTAGCTTTAATTTTTTTAATTAAATATAAAGGAGTAGTTTCATTTATTTTCCAGCTCACTGAAATTAATTCATTAAAAGGCATTGTGTTAATTAAAAAGAACCCATCTTTGTAAAGACAAGGTCCTGCAGCATATCCTGGTTGTTTTACTCCGCCTCTTTTATAGTTATGATTAATTAAATGAAGTATGTCGTAAATTTCTCTTTCATGTTCTTCAGCTAAAATCATAAATTCATTTGCAATAGAAAAATTAATGTATCTGTACATATTAGTAAAAATTTTTGCTAATTCTGCACTTCTTGCATCAGATTCAACTTGTTCAACTGTAAATTTCTTAAAAAATTCAGTTGCTTTTTTTGTGCTTTCTTTATCAATGCCTCCGACAATCTGAGGTAATTCTTTTGTTTCTTCTATTGCTTTTCCTTGAGCAATTCTTTCAGGACAAAAAGCCAAAAACAAGTTTTTTCCTATTTTAAATTCTGTTTCTTTTTCAATTAAATCTTTTAAGTATTCTGTTGTGCCGGGAGAAACAGTTGAACGTAAAATTATTACTTGATTTTTTTTTAAGTATGGAAGTAAATTTCTTGTTAATGAATCAATCTGCTTGAATTCAGGGTTTAAGTGTTCATCAACCGGAGTTCCAATAGTTAAAATAACATAATCTGATTCTTTTACTTTATTTAATTCAATTGAAGGAATAAAATTTGAATTAACATGTTTTTCAAGTAATTCTTTTGCTTTGTCTTCTTCAAAAGGCATTTCTTTGTTTTTAATTGTCTGAATATAATCCTGTCTTTTATCTATTCCATAAACTTTAAAGCCTGCTTCAGCTAAACTTAAGCATAAGGGAAGTCCTACTCTTCCTATTCCAATTACACTAACTGTTTTCATTTAATCACTTTTAATTTAATTAATAAAAACCTTTTAATTTTCATTGCCCGTAAAATTTTGAACAAGTACTGCATGATTTAGGCGGATTATTTGATTTAATTTTTTTTCTAAATTCCTGATACTTAGAATTATTCCATATTTCTTTTAATGGTTTTTCAAAAACATTTCCCATAATGTTTTCTTTATGAGTTCTTGCATTAGCCATCTGAGGAATAAAACAGCAAGGCAGTACATCTCCATTATATCCAATATAAGGATTAGCCCAGGGGTATTCACAGCCGGTTTTTTCTGATTTTTCAAATTTAACTGCAGGCCATGCAATAACCCTTAAACCTGCTTTTTCTGCTTTAATTTTTCCTTTTTCAATAAAAGGAATTATTTCTTTTTCATTTAAATTCCATAAAGATAATTTTCCTGTATTGCTTGACATTATAATGCTTGAAAACATTAAATTATCTGCTTTAAGCTTTACCGCTAAATCAACTAATTTGTCTATTTCAAAATAATTTTCTTTTAATACAACAGCATTAATTCCTAATTTTAGTTCAGATAAATTTCTTGAATCTCTTAATTCCCTTAACTTAGCAAAATTTTTTGTTATTTTATTAAAATCTGAACCAACTCTGATTTTATTATAAGTTTCTTTTGTTGCTCCGTCTAAAGAAATAATAATAAAATCAACTTTTAAGTCAAGCATTTTATTCATTTTTTCTTCTGTCATTAAAGTAAAATTGTCATTAAACCAGACATAAATATTTTTTTGTTTTGCATATTCAACCATTTTAATGAATTCAGGGTTAAGCAGTGATTCGCCTATTCCGGTTAAATTAATTACCTGAATGTTTTTGTTTTCATCAATAATTTTTTTAAATTCATTAAAAGTAATATTTCTGCTTATTTCCTGCATAAATGAATGCTCGCACATAGTGCATTTTAAATTGCAGGCAGTAGTAACTTCAATTTGCAAGGCAGTTGGAACATAACTTGCTTTATCTGGAATTTTTTTTTGCTGATAATACCTTAAAGCTAAATTAGTTAATCCTGCTATGCCGTTTCTTTTAATTGTATTTAAAATTAAATTTTTTCTTTCCTGCAACATTATTTACCACTGAATTAATAAAAAAAAGAATTAAAACTAATTTAAACCAGCATGATTTCTTTTTTGAATTAATATATTGCTTTTGGTACAATTTTCATTTTATTCTTAAGTATTTAAAAAGTTCTTTTATGTAATATTTCTTATGAAAAAAGCATTAGTTTCAGGCGGAGCAGGATTTATTGGATTTCATTTAGCTAAAAAGTTAGCTGAAAACTATGAAGTTACAATAACAGATAACTTTGAAAGAGGAAAACAAGATTCTGAATTCAAAGAATTTTTAGAGAAAGAAAATGTTTCTTTTGTTAAAATGGATATAACAAAAGAAAATGAATTCTCAAAACTAGATTTATTTGATTTTGTTTATCATTTAGCTGCAATAAACGGAACTGAAAACTTCTATAAAATGCCTGATAAAGTAATCAAAGTAGGTGTAATAGGAACAATAAATATGCTTGACTGGTTTATTGAACAAAAAAAAGGAAAATTTTTGTTTTCTTCCAGTTCAGAAACTTATGCAGGAACACTCAAACTTCTGGGAGAAAAATTTCCTATTCCTACTCCAGAAGAAATTCCTTTGGCAATAGATAATCCATCTAATCCAAGATGGTCTTATGGCGGAGGAAAAATTATTGCAGAAATAACAGTTCATTCTTATGCACATTTACATGACTTTGATTATTCAATAATTCGTTATCATAATATTTATGGTCCAAGAATGGGAACAGGACATGTAATTCCTCAGTTTATTGAAAGAATAATTCAAAAAGAAAATCCCTTCAAAATTTTTGGAGGAACAGAAACAAGAACTTTTTGTTATATTGATGATGCAGTTAAAGCAACACAATTAGTAATGGAAAAAGAAACAAAAGGAAAAACATTTCATATTGGAAGAAGCGATGAAGAAATAAAAATAATTGATTTAGCAAAAAAACTTTTTGCAATTGCAGAAGTTAATCCTGAAATAAAAATTCTTTCTTCTCCTGAAGGATGCGTTAAAAGAAGATGCCCTGATATAACAAAATTAACTGCTTTAGGATATAAACCAGAAATAACTTTAGATAAAGGGCTTGAAAAAACATTTAAGTGGTATGAAAAAAACTTTAATGAAAATAAAAAATAAAAGGTAATTCAATGAAATGTCAAATTTGTTCAAATGAAAACTTACATAAATTTTTGTCTTTAGGAAACCATCCTCCAAGCGACCGTTTTCTAAAAAAAGAAGATTTAAACAAAAAAGAACCAACTTATCCTTTAGAAGTTTCTTTTTGCAATAACTGCAAATTAGTTCAGTTAACTCATGCAGTTGACCCGTCAATTTTATTTACAGACAGTTTTGTTTATACTACAAGCTCAAGCGGAGAGTTAGTAAAAAATTTTTCTGAATTAGTTTCAAATTTAACTGAAAAATTTAATCTTAATTCAAAAGATTTTGCAATAGATATAGGTTCAAATGATGGTACTTTGCTTTCAAATTATTCAAAAGAAATAAAAGTTTTAGGAATTGATCCTTCGGAATCAGCAAAACTTGCAATACAAAAGAATATTCCGACTTTAAGAGAATTCTTCAATGAACAAACAGCAAAAAAAGTTTCAGTTAAACAAGGCAAAGCAAAAATAATTACTGCAACAAATGTTTTTGCTCATGTAAAAGAATTAGATTCTTTTATGAAAGGAATAAAAGAATTATTAGCTGAAAAAGGTGTTTTTGTTCAGGAATCACATTACCTTGCAGATATGATTTCAGGAATGGAATATGATTCAATTTATTTAGAACATTTAAGATATTATTCATTAAAGCCTTTAATTAAATTATTTGAATTATATGGGTTAGAAGTATTTGATGCAGAAAGAATTCCAACTCATGGAGGAAGTTTAAGAGTTTATGTCTGCAAAAAAAATGTTTATCCTGTTTCAGAAAATATTGCAGAAATAATTAAAGAAGAAGAAAAAGCAGGTTTATATGAAAAAAAAACTTTTGATGACTTTGCATTAAAAGTAAAAGAAACAAAAACCAAATTAATGGAAATTTTATTTAGCATAAAAAAACAAGAAAAAAAAATTGTGGGAATTGGAGCTCCTGCAAAAGGAAACACTTTATTGAATTACTGTGAAATAGACAGCAATATTTTAGATTATTTAGCTGAAAGAGAAAGCCTTAAAATTGGAAGGTTTTCTCCAGGAATGCATTTAAAAGTTTTAGATGAATCAAATGTTTTTTCTGACCAGCCAGATTATGCCTTGCTTTTAGCATGGAACTTAAAAAACATTATTGTTCCAAAACTCAAAGAAAAAGGATTCAACGGGAAATTTATTATTCCTAATCCTGTTCCGCATATACTTGAATAAAATTTTTTTAACTAAACTTTTTTTTCCATATATTTAAAAGCCTTACTGCGATTAGGTTTAATTGTTAGGTAATCCTAATATTAATCCAAGGGGGAATTTAATGAATGAAAATAATTTACTTTTAGCAGTAATTTTTTCTGCTGTATTGTTATCTGCAACAATTTTTGTTGTTGGAGGAAACTTAAGTGAAAGTGTTTCAGGAATAAGTATTATTGCTTCAGATACTGAAAAAACAAATAATAAGGATTCAGGTAATTCAGATACTGTCAATTTAGGAGATTCTGATTCAGGAAATACTAAGCAAGCAAATACTAATACAGGAAATTCAGGCAGTACAATTAAACTAAGTGATTTACTGGATACTGCTGCAGGAATTGAAGGAAATGAAAATGCAAAAGTAATTGTAATTGAATATTCTGATTATCAGTGTCCTTTTTGCAGAAGCTGGTTTAATTCATCTAAACCTTTAATTGATGATTATGTTAAACAAGGCAAAGTTTTGTTTGCTTACAAGGATTTTCCTTTAAATAATATTCATCCTATGGCTAAGCCTTATGCTGAAGCTGCAAGATGTGCAGGAGACCAGGGAAAATACTTTGAATTCCATGACAAAATTTATTCGGAACAAAATGCTTTAGGAACAGGGACTGTTTCAAGCATTACTAAAGATGATGTAAAACAGTGGGCTGTAAATTTAGGGTTAAATTCAACTGAATTTAATTCTTGTTTTGATTCAGGTAAATATTCTGATGCAGTTGAATCAAATCTTTTAGAAGGCGGCAAGTTTGGCGTTCAGGGAACTCCAAGTTTTTTGATTGGTTTAGCTGACGGAGAAGGCCAGTTAATTAGAGGAGCTCAGCCTGCAGCTACTTTCAAAAGTGTTATTGATGCATTATTAAGCTGATTCAATTCAGGAGGCTGGTTTAACGTTAAGTTAAACCCTCCTTTCCCCTCTTTTTTTTGTGGTTAAATGAATTTTTTTAATTTTTCAAATACAAAAAAATCTTTTTTTATTGTTTTTTCTGAAAAAAAATATTTTTTTCTTACTTTTTTTACTGCGTTTTTTATTGTTTCTTTTTTGAATTTTATTGCAAATTTTGATTTTATTTCTTCAACTTTAACTTCAAATTTTACTTTAATGCAGAAAATTTCAATTATTTTTTCTTTGTTTGGCGGAATTTTTTCAACTAACACTGAACTAACTTTGTTTTTAGTTGTTTTGCTTGGAGTTCTTGCAGGAATTAATTTTTCTTTTTTAATTTTTATTTTTCGCAGAGACAAAAAATTATTTTCTGGTCATCACGGCGTTTTAGGTTTTTTTTCTGCTTTGTTTTCTACTGGATGTACTTCTTGTGCGTTAAGTTTAGCTTCAATTTTAGGTTTTGGAGGAATTCTTGCTTTTCTTCCTTTTAATGGATTAGAGTTAACTGTTTTTGGAATTCTTTTATTATTGTTTTCAATTAATCAAAGTGCTAATTCAGTTTTAGGTTTATGTAAGTAGCTAACTTTTTAAACTAAGAAAAATAATATTTTGTTTTTGTCAAAAGGGAAAACGATAAAATTATTATTCATTTATTGGAATTTTTAGGTTTAATTTTATAATAGTAGTATCCTATTCCTGCAAGAACTATTAAAATTGCTAAAATAATAATAGGAGTTAAGCCTGTTTCTTTTGCCTTATCTTTTTCTTTTGTGGAAAATGTTGTAATGCATTCTCCTGTTTTGCATTCTTGGTTTGTTCCGCAGTTTGTTCCATCAGTTAAATTTGTGTTAATGCATTTGCCTGTTAAATTATTGCATGAATCTGTTGTACAAGGATTATTATCGTCACAGTTTTTTTCTTCACATAAATTTAGAGATTCTTCTTGGAATTCTAATATTATTGGCATGGTTATTTCATTTGCTGTTTCTTCAGTAACATTGTTGTTTACTGTATAACTTATTGTTTTTGTTTGTTTTGAATTTATTTCTTCTATTTCAAATTGAATTATTGGATCTTCTTTTAGTACTGTAAAACTTGAATTACTTTTTATTTGTGATGCAGTTAATGCAATAGATTTTGGAATACTTTCAATTACTTTAATTTTTTGTATTTTTTTGTTTCCTGGATTTGAAACACTAATTGTCATAATAGTATTATAGCTTGTTTTTTTTGTTGTGTTGTCTGTTATTTTTTCTACTTTGATTGTTCTGCTTACTGTTGTTTTTTCTACTGCCTGAGAAGCTTTTTTTATTGCTGTTTCTGATGCTCCTGCTTCAGTTAATTTTTCTTTTATTTCTTTTGAAGTAGGTTTTTTTGAAATTGTTTTTTCCATTATAACTTCTTTTGTTTCTTTAGGGCAGTCTGTTGGGCAATTAGTTGAGTTTTCATCTCCAATACATACTTCATTGCCGCAAATTTCTTCTGCTAAAGCAGTGCATTTAACTGAACAGCATCTATTTGAATCTAAAACTGTTAACCAGTTTCCTGTACATTCTTCGTTTTCATTACAAATATCTCCTTGTGAAGCATCGCAGTAATTTAATCCACCGCTTTCTTGTATAATTACTATTCCAACAGAAGCAGTTGAACTGTTTAAATCTGAGTTAGTTGTTGCTATTACAAATAAAGTATGAGATCCAATTCCTGCTGAAAAAGTATATGTTGTATTTAAACCGTTATTTATCCAGTCTCCTGAATCCATTCTTATTGAATATTTATTTAGGTCTCCTGTGTTTGTTGTACTATAATTAAATGTTACTTGAACTGAAGTGTTTGTTGTTTTTGTACTCCATCCTTCAGTTGGAGAACTAATTGTTACAATTGGAGCAATCTGATCAATTAAAACATAAAAGGTATTAACATCTCCAATATTATTTGCATTGTCTGTTGAATTAAAGTCTATTGCATAATTTCCGTCTGCAGTTATAAGAATATTTGTATCATATGTTGTCCATGCGCCATAACTTATTGTGTTTGAAGCATCAGTGTCTAATCTGTATTTTGTTGAACTGCAACCACTTGTTGAATCGTTACAAGTTAAGTGAACATTTGCATCAGATGCCTGCCAAACATTATGGTTTCCATCCCAGGAAGTTGTTGGAGCAACAGTATCTAATGCAGCATAAGTGATATTTGTTGTTTCAATGTTTCCTGCATTATCGCTTGAATTATAATCAATTTGATGATTTGCATCAGTTGAAATACTTATTGCTGTTGAGTAAGCAGTCCAGCTTCCGCTGTCTATTCTATATTGTGTAACATTGCATCCAGATCTTGTAGCTGTTGTAGTGTCTCCGTCAGAGCAAGTTAAAGTAACATCAAAAGAAGAATTTTGCCAGGTTGCAGGGGAATCATCTGTTGTAGTAGCTGCTGTTTTATCTAACAATGCATAAACTGTATTTGTTGTTTCAAGATTTCCTGCTCGGTCAGTTGAATTAAAGTCTATTGCATAATTTCCGTCAGTTGAAATAGTAAAAGAAGTTGAGTAAGCAGTCCAGCTTCCATAAGTTACTGTATTTGTTGCATTAGTGTCTAAGCGATATTGTGTTGTATCGCATCCAGAATTTGCATCAGTGCAGGTTAAAGTCACTGTAATATCTGAAGTTTTCCATGTATCATTATCTCCGCTCCAAGTTGTTGCTGGAGCAGTGTTATCTAAATTAAAACTTGTATCAGAGGAGTCATCTGCTTGGGTGGCATTTCCATTGTGGACTATTACATCAATAAAATAATTTCCATCTGTAACTGTTGTTGTATCCCAACTAAAAACATAATTGTTTGTTGTAGCAACATTTGAATCTGGATTTGTTGCATTTGCATCAGTTAAGTCAACATTTAATGCAATTGTATTGCTGAAAGCGCCTGCGGTTGTACTGTAATATAAGTCTGCTTCATAGGTTAATGCAGCTTCATTTGAGTCAGTCCAGTTAAAGTCAAGTACATAAGTTTCATTTATATATTGGCTCCCATTAGGAGAATTTACTATTACAGTAATTGCTGCAAAAGCACTGGAAAAACTTGCAATAAAAAAAATTATTAAAAGAAAATGTTTTGAATTCATTTTTTATTGTCCTCCGTGTCCGCTATTGTCCTCGCTGTCTCCATTGTCTCCTCCGGAATCGCCATTATTTCCTTGTCCGCTATTATCTCCATTGCTATTTCCGCTGTCTCCTTCAGAATCGCTATTATCTCCTCCGTCACTGCTGTCTCCATCACCGCTCTGACCATTTCCATCTCCTGTTCCACTGCTGTTATCTTTTTCTGATTCAATTCTTGCTTGTTCTTCAACTAATTTCTTTTGTTTTTCTATTTCTATACCTAATTCTTTAAATGATTCTTTTTCTGTTTCTTCTCTCGTTTTTTCAATTGCTTTTTGTATTTCTTCATTGATTTCTAAAATTTTTTTGTGTTTTTCAGTTAATTTTTCAATTTCTTTTTCAGTCATTATTTTAATTTTTTGTTCAAGTTGTTTTACATTTTTTCCTTCATCTTTTGCTTTTTCAACAGCTTTTTGGGTTTTTGCAATTGTTTTTTCATAGTCTTCTGCTAATTCTTTATTTTCTTTTTCTTCAAGTTTTTCAAGCATTTTTTCAGATAACTTGAAATATAATTCAGCTGCTTTTTCTGGTTTTGTTGCTGCAAATCTATCAACTAAACTCAAAGCTTTTTCAGAGACATCTTGTGTTTCTTCATTTAATTCCATGAATTCAATTAATTCAATATTTTCAATTGCTTGTTCTGCAACGTTTTCCTGTATTTCAGAAACGTCTTCTGCAATTGTTAATGCTTTGTTAAGGTTTTCTTTAAATTCTTTAAAAAGCTGTCTGTTAAATGAAGTTTCTTGTTTTTTGTCTATTTCTATTAATTCACTTAACCTCAAATTTGCTAACTTTAATTTTTTTTCTGCTTTAGTTTTTTCGTCAAAAGTTAAAAGCAAGTCAACTTCTTCCAAAAACTTCTGAATTCCATAAAAGAGTGTTCCTGGGCTTTCTTTTATTTTAGGTAATTTACTTATTATTTTTTCTTTTTTTTCTGTTTTGTCTTTTTTATTTAAAATTTTTTCTATTTTTTTCTGTTCTTCTCTTGAAAGTTTTTCAAAGTTATTTGATTTAAGAAAATTTTTATCTAAAATATTTAAATCTATATTTAAGTCAGCAATAGTTAACCCCACTAATTTTATGTATGCATTAAATGCATTTATTTTTCCAAAACCTTGAAATTCCATTGGAAGGTTAATGTCATCTGCTGTTTCAAATAATATTTCTTTTAATTCTTTATTGCTTGTTTCTGGTTTTGCACTTAACAATAATGCGGCTGTTCCTGAAACATAAGCACTTGAAATGCTTGTTCCTGAAATTTCTTGGTTTGGAGCAACTATGTCAGGAAAATTTTTTGCTGTAGCTGTCATTGAACCAACAGCCATTGCTTTTTCTGCACAAGCAGGACTCATTATTCCTTCAATTTCCGGGTTTCCTGCTGCAACTATAACTAAAATTCCTTTTTCTGCTGCTTTATTCACTGCTTTTGACAAAATGTCATTTCCACAGTTGCTTATTATTCCTCCAAAACCTAAATTTACTACTTTAACTTTATTTTTTATTGCCCATTCAATTGCTTTAACGGCATTTGAGGCTCTTCCTTTTCCTGTTGAATCTAAAACTTTTAAACTAATAATCTGAGAATTAAATGCAATTCCTTTGTTTACAGTATTATTTGACCCAATTACTTCAGCTATGACTGTTCCGTGCCCAAGAGAATCTATTACTCCTTCTCCTGTAAAATCAATTTCCTGAATTAAATTTAAGTTGTTGTTATTGTTTATGCCTGAATCAAGAACTGCAACAGTAATATTTTTTCCAAAGTTTTCTTCTTTTGTAATGTTTAATTCAAGTAATTTATCAAAACCAATTTCAGTTTTTCCGTTAGCTAATGCATTTATTTCAAAATCTGAACCAATAGCCGAAAGATATTCTTTGTCTTTTAGTTTTTCAAGCATTTTCCATGAAAGATTTCCAAAAATAACATCACTGTAAGACGTTTTATCTATTTCTATTCCAATTGCTTTTAGGACTCTTAGTTCATGAGGTTCAATTGCTTTATTCAACACAATTACTGCTGGCAAAGGTTCGTTAATACCTTTATTTAAAAGTTCTAATTCAAGTTCTCCGCTGATTTCAGGACGTGCTAAAGCAAAACCAACAAAAACTAACAACAAAACAAAACTTAAGAGTAATATTCTTTTTATTAAAATCATAAAATCATAATTAATTAGATTAAACTAATATATTAAAGTTGTCTTTGTAGTTTCTGATGAAAAATTGAATTACAACTTTGTTAATAAGTATAATTAGTTGTTAAATTAAAAAAAAATTAGAATCAAAAGTGATTAGCAGCGTCATGGATGCTCCAAATAAAAATCCAGTGCAAACCAAATCGCTTGAAGGCTTAACTTCTGGGTTCGGAATGAGTCCAGGTGTTTCCCTTCTGCTATGACCGCTAATCGTATTATTTTATGAAAAGAAAGAAATAAAAAGGCTTTTGAAGACCTTATTTTTTCTTTTTCTTAACAGTTTTCTTTTTAACTGGTTTTTTCTTTACTGATTTAACTTTTTTTACTGGTTTTGCTTTAGTTTTTTTGACTGTTTTTGGTTTAGCTTTAATTGTTTTCTTTGGTTTTGAAACTGTTTTTGGTTTATCTTTAACTGGTTTTGATTTTATTTCACTAAAATTTGGCGGTGCAGGTAAGCTGTCAGAGAATGCTGGGTTTTTTACTTTTTTGTTTACTTTGCCGACTAATTTTGCTGCTTTTTCTAATCCTTTTTTTAAGTCTTCTTCTTGTTTTGCTCCTGCACAAATTACTTTTCCGTTTTTGAATAAAAGCAAAGTAATTTTTGGGTCACTTAATCTTAATATTGCTCCTGGAAATTGTTCTGGTTCATATTCGACGTCATCTAAATTTAATGCAGTATTAAACAAATCCAATTGCTGGTGCAAGTTTGCTGTTGCAACTAAATTTACTACTGTGTATTTAACTTTTTTTAGTACTTTAACTGAAGGCTGAATTTCGTGAATTAATTTTGATGCTTTAATTATTCCTAATTCAATTTCTTTTTCGCTTGAAGCACCTGAACAAATTACTTTTCCGTTTTTGAATAAAAGCATTGAAACTTTTGGTTCTTTTAGTTTTAATATTGCTCCTGGAAATTGTTCTGGTTCATATTCTATATTTGGTACGCTTACTGCTAAATTATATAAATCTAAAGTAGCATTCATTGCTGCTGAAGCAACTAAATTAACAATTTGATATTCCATTTTTTAATCCCCCGACAAAAAATTTGATTAAAGGTTATGTTTAAACCCCTTTAAAAAGCTTATATAAAAAGCTAACTAAACCTTTAAAAAGGTATTTAAAAAGGGTGGAAAGGGCTTGGCTTTGCACTTAAAATGAATTCTAAATCTAAATTTTTTCTTTTACGCTTTGTTTGTTTTTTTTCTGGAAAAATACTGCTTTTAATTACCTATTTAAACGTTATCTTTCATTTATTAGTAAGACTTACTTAGACATTTTTAGGTGATATATTATGCCAAACAAGAAAGCAAAAGGAAAAAGAGCAAAACAAAGAGATACTCTTAAAAGAAAAGAAAGAACTACTGTAAACAAAATGCTTGCAGAGTTAGATAAAGGACAGACTGTTCAGATTCATATTAATTCAAGAATCCATGCAGGAATTCCTTTCAGAAGATTCCAAGGTAAAACTGGAAGAGTTGCTGAAAAAAGAGGAAGAAGTTATGTTGTTAATTTAAAGGATGGGAATAAAGCAAAACAATTAATTGTTCATCCAGCCCATTTAAAGGAATTAAAAATGCAGGTGAAAGCAAAATGATGAATGAAAAAGTTTTATCAGTTAATCAGATTCCTTTGGTTAAAGTAAAAGAATTATTAAAGGAATTAGCCAAAGAAGGAGAATTAACTTATGAACAAAGTTTAACTTTAAAATATGCAGATAAATTTTCTAAACTTCCAAGAACTAAAACAGAAAAATTAATGGAAGAATTAAAGAAAATTGAAGGCATGACTAATGAAGTAGCAATTAAAATAGTTGATTTGCTTCCTCAAAATGAAGAAATTTTATCTTTGGTTATAGGAAAAAACATTAAAATTTCAGATGAAGATATAGCAAAAATATTAAAATCAATTAAATCATATTATACACCAGAATCAAAAACAAAAAAAAGTAAATGAATAAAAAAAAGTAAAGTAGATTAAAATGGAGTTGTTAAATTATGCCAAACGAAGAAAATGCAATAGTTTTGGATTATCTGCCTACAGGCAAAAGCAGCAACTTCAAAGCAGAACCTTTAGCCCAAGTTCTTGGAATTGAATTTTTTACTTTACTTGAAGTTATTCCTTCTAATTCTCTTAAAGTTTTGCAGAAAGTTTATATTGGAAAAGATAAAAGAGATGAAATTCAGTTTATTAAAAAAAGAGTTTCTTTTGATGAATTAACTAATACTGCTGTTTCAGAAATAGAAAAAGCAATTGAATTAATTGTAAAAGAAAATTCAGGTAAATTTCTTGATTTTTTTAATAAATCAGGTTCTTTGTCTTTAAGAATGCATCAATTAGAATTACTGCCTGGCTTAGGAAAAAAACATTTATTTGAAATGCTTAAAGAAAGAGAAACAAAACCTTTTGAGTCATTTAAAGAAATAACTGAAAGAGTTAATTTAATGCCTGATCCGGCAAAACTTATAGTTAAACGGGTAATACTGGAATTAGAAGATGATAAACTGAAATATTATGTTTTTGTCAGACCCCCTGCAAAAGAAGAAAGAAGCTTTCGTTGATTTAAATGAATTTGTTTCTTGAATTAAATAATTTAATTTTAAAGCACCGTTTTTATCCAAAAAAAGGTTCAGGAATTCATTTCATAATAAAAGAAAAACTAATTAATGAAATTCTTTTAATGCTTAACTTAAAGAAATCCGATAAAGTCTTTGAAGTTTTTGCAGGAGAATTTTTTACTGCAAGAAAAATTTTAATTAAAGCAAACTTAAAAGTTTATGAAAAAAGAAAAGAATTAATTCCTTTAATTAAAAATGAATTAACTAAAGCTGAATTAATTCCTTTATTTGATTTTTCAAAAAAAATTAATTCAAACAAATGTTTTTCTTTTGTTCCGCAAAAAGATTCTTCTGAAACTTTCTTTAAACTTCTTTTTTTTGATTTTGATTTAATAGTTTTGCTTTTGCATAAAGATTTTTCAGAAAAAGTTTTAGCTGAACCGGGTTTTGTTGAATATAATTTTCTTTCAGTTTTAACTGACTGTTTTTTTGAAATAAAAGAAGTAACTGAAGTTAAACCAAATTTCTTTTTTCCTCCTACTTCAGGAGACTTCTTTTTAATTAAGTTAACTAAAAGAAACAAAACAAAAATAAAAAACAAAAAAGATTTTTTTGAGTTTGTAAAAATTTTATTCAGATTCAGGAACAGAACTTTTGTTTCTGCTTTAAGTAAGGCAGTTCCTTTAATGAAATTAAATAAAAAAATAAAAGAAAAAATAAAAAAGAATGCTGTAAAAACAGATTTTTCTGAAAAAATTTATTTAATGGAAACAAAAGATTTCATTGAATTGTTTTCTTTTTTAACAAAATAATTTCATTGAATTTTTTCTATTATTACATTTCCTAATTTAATTGGATTATTTTTTATTGCTTTTTCTTCTGCAACTTTTAGTTTTCTTTCATTTGTTCCATGAATTTCAAATACTATTTGGCCTTTTTTTATTATGTCATCTTCTTCTACTTTTAATAATAATCCTGCTTTTTTATCTGCCGGCGCCCCTGAAGTTCTTGCTATTTCTTTTAATGCAGTTAAATCAATTCTTTCAATTTTTCCGCTTTTGTTTGCTTTAATTTCAATTTTTTTTGAACTTAATTTTATTTGTTTTGATGAAATAATTTTTCCGCCTTGAGCTTTAATTATTTCCTGCATTTTCTTTAAGGCTTTTCCATTTTTAAGTAATTCAACTGCTTTTTCATAACCTTTTCCCTTTTTTGTTTTTCCTGTTAATTCAAATAAAGCGCCTGCTAACTGGCAGGATTTTTGTGCTAAATTATCAAATACTTTTCCTTCTAATATTTCCATTGCATGTTTTGCTTCTAATGCTGCACCAAAAGCAGGCCCGTTTGCTTTTGTTCCGTCTGTAAGCAGTACTTCAGTTTTTATTTTCATTTCTTTTGATACTTCAAGGAATTTTTTTGCAATGTTTTCTGCATTTTCTTTTGTTTTAACTTTAGTGTGTTCTCCTACAGGAATATCAATAACCAAATATTTTGTTCCTACACTTACTTTTTTTGCCATCACTGAAGCAATAACCTGCCCTGGAGGATCTAAGTTTAATGGATGTTCAATTTCAATTATTTTGTCGTCACCTGGAGCTAATTCAAGTGAACCGCCCCATGCAATTACTCCTCCTATTTTTTGAGTTATTTTTTTTATTTTTTTAAGAGATAATTCAACTTTAGTTAATACTTCCATTGAATCTGCTGTTCCTGAGGCAGAAGTAATGCTCCTTGAAGAAGTTTTTGGAATAAACAATTCATTACAGGCAACAATTGGCACAATAATCATTGTAGCTCTTCCATTTATTCCTCCAATTGAATGTTTATCTACAACAAATTTTTTATTTAAATTTAATTTTTTTCCGCCTTCAACTAAAGCTTTAGTCATTGCAATTGTTTCCTGCAAATTAAATCCATTTATATAAACAGCTGAAACAAAAGCACTTGCTTCAATTTGGGATAAATGATTATTAGATAAGTCTTCAACAATTTTTTGTATTTCTTTTTCATTTAATGAATTTCCATCCATTTTTTTCTTAATAAATTTAACGCTTTCAGGAATAGAAACAGGAGTTACATTAATTTCAGTTTTTTTCTTTAAACCTAAACTTTTAGATACATCTTTAAACAATCCAATTTCTTTTTCTTTAACTATTGAATCAGTTATGTCTGCAACAGTAATAATTTTTCTTTTTGTTTTAGGGTTAATTAATTCAATTCTGTCTAAAGGAAAAATACCTAATTCTTTTGCGTCTTTTTCATGGATAATTGAAATCAGTTTGCCTGCTTCAATATCAATAAATTTTATTTTCATTTTTCTGGAATACTTCATACGCTAAAAAAAAGGAATTAATAATTTAAAAAGCAATGCTTTAATTTGTCTGCATTTTTGTTATAACCAAAATAATTATTCCTATTATTAGTATTGTTGCTAGTATTGTTGTTGTTAGTGGGTTTGTTTTTGTTGCTGGACAGGAGTTTTCTGTGTTTTCACAGGAACTCCAGTTTCCATTAATGCAGGTTTGTGTTCCTTCGCAGTTTTCTGAGCTAACACAAATTTGTGTTGTTCCTTCAATGCATTCTGCAGTTGAATTATAATTCAAAGTCTTTGTTTTATATCCTTGTTTTGAAATGCTGATTTTTTGTGTTCCTTCTAATTCAGTAAATTCTGCTGTTCCTTTTGCATTACTGTTTTTTGTTTGTGTTCCATATTTTATTTGTGTATTTTCTATAGGATTTCCCTGTAAATCAGTTATTGTAATTATTAACAAGTTTTCTTGTGTTTGAGTTGAAATAATTAAATCTAATAAGTTTTGACTGCAGTCTTGAGAACAGTTTTCATAAGATTCATTTTCTTCACAAATTGAGTTTCCGCAGTATTGTGTTTTAATGTTTAATGAAATTGTTTGAGTTCTATAGCCTGTTCTTGTTAGGGTTATTGTTGGATAGTTTTGGTTTGTTTTTAGTGTTACTGTTCCTTGTGTGTTTGTGAAGTATGTTTGGTTTGCATAAGAAATTTTTGTGTTTTGCAAAGGATTTGCATCAGAACTAACAGTTAAAACAAAAGGCAATTCATCAACTAATTCTGTTGGAGTTATACTTACTGTAAAGTCTTTTTGTGTTGTGTTTCTTGGTCCTGTGTTGGT
>JAJRVL010000011.1 GCA_024277355.1 archaeon | reverse complement strand
TTTCAGCCAAATAGTCAACTATTTTTCCTTTTCCTTCATCCCCAAACTGAGAACCAATAACTAAAGTAGAATTCATAAAACCTTTCAAAATAAGATGAGAAGAATTTAAAAAAAGAAAGGCAAAAAAAAAATTAAAAAAGCAACAATCGTTAAATTTAAAAAAATGAGACTGGCGGGATTTGGACCCGCGACACCACGGTCTTCAGCCGTGTGCTCTCCCATGCTGAGCTACAGTCTCAGAAATAAAATATTATTGGAATAACCAATATAAATTAATATTAAACAAAACGATTGAACGCTTCAATCAATTAAACTCACATAAATGAGAATAACGAGCCCAGAGGGGATCGAACCCTCGACACCCAGCTTAAGAGGCTGGTGCTCTACCGACTGAGCTATGGGCCCAAAACAAACTTTTAAGAAAAAGTTTGATCAAAAACTAAGATTAATTAAAATTAAATCACAAAACTTTTAAGAAATAAATGAAAAAACAAAGCACCACTGAACTGAATACAGTATATCGTCTCGCGGACAAAACCGCGAAACGAGTCCGAAGGGACTCGAACCCTCGACACCCGGCTTAAAAGGCCGGTGCTCTACCGACTGAGCTACGGACCCAGAACAACAATAAATAAAATTGCTTCAATAAAAATATAAATTGTCTCTGAAAATCAGATAATAAACTGGGTAAAAAAAGGTATTTAAACTTACTTTTTTAGCTTTAACTCCTTTAAACCGTTTAAATAAGGGCGTAATGCTTTTGGAATTTTAACTGTGTGTTTTTTTGTCTGAAAATTTTCAAGAATTAACCTTAAAGCCCTTGCAGTTGCAATCATCGTATTATTTAAAGTGTGAACAAAAACTTTTTCTTTTCCGGAATAATATTTTATATTTAGTCTTCTTGACTGAAAATCAGTGCAATTAGAACAAGACATTACTTCAATATATTTTTTTTCTCTTGGAGAATATCCTTCAACATCATATTTTTTTGACGCGACAACCCCTATGTCTCCGGTGCAGACATTAACTACTATATAAGGAATTTTAAGTGACTGCATTAATTTTTCTGAATTCTTTAATAATTCTTCATGAAGTTTTTCTGACTCTTCAGGCCTGCAAAAAATAACTTGTTCAACTTTATTAAATTGATGCACCCTGAATAATCCTCTTTCATCTAAACCATGTTTTCCTACTTCTTTTCTAAAACAAGGAGAAACTCCTGCAAATTTTAAAGGCAAATTTTTTTCATTTAAAGTTTCATCCATATACATTGAAACTAAAGGGTGTTCTGAAGTTGCAATTAAATATAAATCTTCATTTTCAATTTTGTACATTACATTTTCAAAGTCGTTTAAATCAGTTACTCCAGAATATGGTTTTCTCCGCATAAGCAGAGGAGGAAAAATTAATTCATAATTTTTTTTTGTCAGCAAATCTGTTGCAAATCTGATTAAAGCTTGTTCAAGTAAAGCTAAATCTCCTTTTAAAAAATAAAACCCTGAACCAGAAATTTTTACTGCTCTTTCAAAGTCTGCTCCGTTTAAATCAGCTGCAAGTTTTCCATGATGAATTAAATCAAAATCCTGTTTTTGAATTTTTCCTTCTTTTTTTATTTCCTTGTTTTCTGAATCATCTTTTCCAAAAGGAACGCTTTTGTGCAGTAAATTAGGAAGTTTAAATAAAATTGAATTATGTTCCTGTTTTAATTCAGTTAACTTTTGGTCTTTTTCTTTTATTTGTAAGGGAATTTCCTTTGCTTGTTTTATTTTTTCTGTTGCGTCTTTTTTTTCTGTTAATAACTTTTTTACTTCAGAAGTGATTGTGTTTCTTTTGTGTCTTAACTCCTCTGTTTCTTTTAACAAAAAAAGCATTTTTTTATCTACAATAAGCAGGTTGTCAAATAACTCTAAATATTTCTTTGACTGCCTTTTCTCAAGATTTTTTCTTACTAATTCAGGCTTTTCTCTTATTAATTTTATATCAAGCATAATATCCCTAAAAAAGATAATATAAAAATACAAAGCAAGCAATAAAATAATATGGTTAAAAAAGTTCAAGTATTAAGATTAGGGCACAGAATTTACAGAGATATCAGAACAACAACCCATTGTGCATTAACTTCAAGAGCATTAGGTGCAGAAAAAATAACAATAATTGGGGAAACTGATTATTCAATAGAAGACAGTGTTAATAAAATAGTTAACAACTGGGGCGGAAAATTCAAAATACGGTTTGCAGAAAACATAAAAAACGAAATAAATAAAATCAAAAAAGAAAAATACTGTATTGTTCATTTAACAATGTACGGAGAATTATTAGGTAAAAAAATAAAAGAAATAAGAAAAAAAAATAAAATATGTATAATCGTCGGTGCAGAAAAAGTCCCTCCATTAGTGTATGAAAAAAGCGACTACAATATTTCCATAGGAAATCAACCGCATTCAGAAATTGCTGCTTTAGCATTAACCCTGCACGAGGTTTTTGAAGGAAAAGAACTAAACAAAAAGTTTCCTAATAACAAAATAAAAATTATTCCACAAAAAAAAGGAAAAAAAACTAAAAAACGCCCATTAGTTTAAATTATTATTCAACAACACAAAATATATGGCAAGAAAAGACATTTTTTCACAAAGTATTGCGAAAGAATTTATAATAAACACTGGCGGAGAAGATGCAATACCTTTAATTAAAGCCTGTCAAAACCAAAAAAAAAAATTTACCGATGAAGAAATATCAAAAAAAACCAAATTAAAAATAACTGAAGTAAGAGCAATATTAAACAGACTTCACTACAGAGGAATTGCTTGTTATGATAAAAAAAAGAACAACAAAACAGGATGGTATTCATATACCTGGGAAATCAAAGAAAAAAGAATTGCCGAACTTATATTAGAAGAACAAAGTGAAGAAATTAAGAAATTAGAAAAAAAACTTGAATTTGAAAAAGACTATGTGTTTTTTACATGTAAAAAATTATGCGACAATGTCCCATTTGAAATTGCTTCAGAATATCAATTCAAATGCCCAAAATGCGGAAAAGCAATGGAAATTGTAGATAACAAAAAAAGAATTAAAGAACTCAAAAAATAACTAGATTTAATAGAAAATTTGTTAAAAAACCTTTCAAAATAAGGCGAAAAAACACAAAAACTAGGACAAAAAAACAAAACAAACACATAAAATAAAAAAAGAAAAACAAGACTAAAAAACGGAAAAAAAGCACAAAAATTAACTTAAAAAGCAAAAAAATTCAATAAAATGCTTAAAACAAGAAAAAAAGCACAAATAAGCACTTAAAAAAGAAATAAAGATAGCGGGGTGGGGCAGCCAGGAGTGCCCGTCGGGCTCATAACCCGAAGGTCAAAGGTTCAAATCCTTTCCCCGCTATTAAAAAAACACTCAAAAAATCTAATTATTCCCAAAAACTAAAAAATAAGCACTTACTTTTTAACACAAAACAAGATTTTATTAAAAATCTGAAAAACCACTAACTCACTAGTTAAATAAAAAAAAACTCGTTTTAAATCTTAAAAAAATTGCGGCTCACTACTTGCTAAAAAACAGAAAAAAGCACTAACCCAAAATAACACAAAGACAAATGCAACAAATTTAGCTAACCTGCTTAAATTACCTTACACTCACTAGTTCATAAAACAAGCATTATTTGGCGATTTAGAGCAAAATACAGAGTAATTACTTAATAGAAAAACTAAAACTACTCGTAATTACTCGTAAAAATTGTAAAAAGAGTTAAATTTATAAGTAGTTAAGGTAATTATAATATTGATAACTAATGATTAAAGACATATTAAACCGTATTTTTTCGGTGTTTAAGCAGACAAAACAAGAACCAGAAAAAACAATTTATGAACATGAAGAAAAAACAATATCTAAAATTTATAGTTTATGGGATTATATCAAACTCGTTGATAATACTCAGGCACACCATATTTTATCTGTCATTGGTTTTGATGAATGGGTTCCAATGGATGAAATAAAAAGAAGAATAAATGAACTTTTTTCTATTGACTACAAAAACGACAGAAGTTTATATCCTTATATTAAAACACTTGTTGATGTTGGTTTACTTGAATCATCTAATGTTGGTGGAAAAAGAAAATGGAGAAAAAGAGAATTAATACTTAAATTAAAAGAAAAAATAGAAGAAAAAGAAGAAGAAAGATTACTTGCTTTTGAGAAAAGTATACAGTGAATGGAAATATTTTAATTTTTCTGATTTAGAATAAACTTCCTTAAACCAAGAAGAAGTTATTATTTCTTTTGCTTCATTAAAAATTACATCTGAAAATACGTTGTCTTTTGATTTTCTACTTTCGGCACTTTCTTTGAGTTTTTCCATTTCAGACAATAAAAGCCCGTGTTCTTTTGCTGGGTTTACTATATAAGTTCTATCTAAAAGATTTTCTAAAGACGCTGTAATATCAGTTTCGCCAATTTCTTTTTCATTTAAATAATAAACTGCTTTCCAGTCTCCTTTAATAGTCCAGGAATGACTTGGGTTTTTTCCTGTTTTAAAAAAACTAATTAAATCTGAAAACTTTTCTTGAGGAATTACAACACAGTTTTTTCCATGTTTAATAAAAGGTGTTTTTGATAAAACACCATGTCTATGATAAACATATGTTTTTCCATTGGATTTTGAAACTTGTTGAGAATAACCATAAATAGCTCTAAATAGCTTTTGATAAGTATAAGATGAATGTTTTACATCTTTAGGCAAAATAAATTTATATTGAACAAAATAACCTTTCACAGACACCCCTCAGTTCCACTAATGCTTTATTATATTATTATAACCTTTTTTATGTATATATATATGTTATAACTAAATATAAATGTTTGCTAAAAAAAGAATAAAAAAATAGAATTAGCGTCTTCTAATAAAAGATGAGTAATATGATTTTTGAGACTTTGGTTCTTCGTTTTCTTCAACATCAGCTACTCTTCCAGTTTTAACTATTAGAATATCTTTTGCAGATTTTATGTTTTTATAAGGGACGCTTTTTTCTTTAATTATTTTTTTTGCTTCTTGTTTTGATTTAACTTTTAATGGTTCAGTAGTTATAGTCTCAATTCTTCCTTTTTCTAAGTTAATAACTAAATCAAAAACTTTTCCTTTATATTCTGCACTATCAGTGTAAATATCCATTCCAAATAATTTTGATAATCTTACTGTCACTGAAAACACCTCTAAAATTGATTAAATAATAACTTCTTTTATATATATAAACTTTTTGTTCAGCAAACAAAAAAACCCCCCTGATTTGGAGTTTTTTTATAGAAACTAAACGAAAAAACGAAATTATACATAATTGCTGGTTTGGGTTGTGTGTTTGCTTTTGTAATGGCAGATAAATTTAACCAAGTATACATAAAATTTAATGGTTTTTTGAGTGTTTTGTGCAATTTTATGTTTATTACTGGAACTAGAGGGTCTAAAGCTTATCTAAAGGGCTTTGAACTTTTTTGAGTTCTTCAGTTGAAACAAAAGTATAAATTTGAGTTGTAGCCAAATTGCTATGCCCTAATAATTCCTGGATTTTTCTAATGTTTTCACCACCTTCAAGTAAATGAGTTGCAAAAGAATGTCTTAAAACATGTGGGGTAACAGTTTTCTGGATTCCTGCTTTCTCTGCATATTTTTTTACCATTCTTTCTATAGTGTCTCCTGTGATTGGTTTTCCATTTTTTTTAGAGAAAACAAACTCAGATGTTATTTTTTTTCTTTTCAAGTATTTTTTCAAGTTATGAATCCATTTTTTTGATAAAATTATTATTCTATCTTTTTTTCCTTTTCCTCCTTTTACTCTTGCAACCCCTTCATTTAATTCTAAACTTGATATTTTCATATTTGCACACTCACTTACTCTTATTCCAGTTGAATAAAGAAATTCGATTATGGTTCGGTCTCTTCCAGCTTTTGCAGTTTTAATTAATATTTTGATTTCTCTCGGAGTTAAAATCGTAGGCAGTTTTTTTTCTTTTTTTGGAATTTTTATTTCATCCATTACTTTGTTTTTCAGAATTCCGTCAAAAAAGAATTTTAAAGACGCATGAATTAATGCTAGTGAAGCATTTGTCAGATGACTTTTTTCTCTTTTTGCAGCCAAATATTTTACAATATCTTCTCTTAATATTTCTTTAACAGTTTTTTCGGTTTCCTTAAAAAAATCATTTAAATAATGGAGATACATTTTTGTTGTTCTTTCAGAATAACCACCAATAATCAACTCTTCTCTTAATCTCTCAACAAATTGTTTTTGTTCTTCATTTAATTTTTTTTCTTCACACATAACATAAAATATGTTTGTTTTTGTTAATAAATTTTCATGTTTTGTTGGGATTAAAGCAATTTATTTTTATTTAGTTTTATTTAGGTTTATTGTATTAAGTACAAATAAAAATAGAGCAGGGGTTGTTTTTATGGAAGGAAAAAAAACGATTACAATGGAATTTGAAGACGGCGAAGATATAATGTCAGGATTAAAGCAGGCGTTTTCTGAAAACAAAGTTCAAAGAGCGTCAATAAGAAGTGTTGAAGGAAAAATAAAAGAAGTTGAATTAAGTGTTTTTGGGGGAGGCATCTTCCGGAAAAAATTTGTGGAAGACGAATTCAAAGTAACCTCTTTACACGGCGTACTGCTTTAAAAAGGAAATATGGGTTATAAAGGAGAATTAGTTGTTGGTTTAGCAAGAACTGATTCAAATTCTTCTGGAGGAATTCTTTTGAACGCAAAAGCCTCGGAAAGCCTTATTATAAAAGCAGATGTAATAGAATTTAAATAAAAAAAGAGTGAAAAAATGATTATTGTTTCAACAGATTTTGTAGCAGGAAAAGAAATAAAACAAACACTTGGATTAGTTAGAGGAAACACTATCAGAGCAAAATGGTTTGGAAAAGATATTTTATCTGGATTAAGACAAATTGTCGGCGGAGAACTAAAAGAATATACTGAATTATTAACTGAAGCCAGAGAAGAAGCAGTTATAAGGTTGCAGAGGGAAGCAGAAAAACTAGGTGCAGATGCTGTAATCAATGTAAGATTTACAACTTCACAAGTAATGGCTTCTGCGGCAGAAATTCTTGTTTATGGAACAGCAGTAAAACTAAAATAGTCTTATACATAACTTGTGGTTTGTTTATGCAGTATGAATTCTCTGAAACCTTTACAAAAAAAGCAAGAAAGTTAGCTAATAGATTAGAATTTAATCACATTCCATCTGAAAGAATTTCATGCATTATTTCTAAAGGCACTAAAACAAAAAGAACAATTGCAAGAATCCACACAATTGGCAAAGCAGTTCAGATTGGAATGCAGGAAAAACCATTTTATGTAATTGAATTAATGGAACTTTTTTTCAGGCAGCCGGAAGAAGAACAAACTAAAACATTAATTCATGAATTAATGCATATTCCTCATAATTTTGGAGGGGGTTTTAGACACCATAAACCCTTTGTAAATAGAAAAACAGTTGAAAAACAATTTATAAAATTAAATAAAGTGGAAGAATGAAAACAATTTTTGTTTTAGGAAATGAATTATTAAAAGAAGATTCTCTTCCCTTAAAAATTAAAGGAAAACTCGCAAAAAATTTCCCAGAAATAAATTTTAAGGAATTTGATCCAACTGAAGAATTTCCAGAAAAAAAACTTGTTTTTTTGGATTCAGTTTTAGGAATAAAAAAAGTTTCTTTAATTAATAATTTAAATAAAATTGAAACCAGAAAAATCTGTTCAGTGCACGGCTTTGATTTAGGGTTAACTTTGAAATTATTAAAAAAAATAGGCAAAATAAACGAATTTGAAATAATTGGAATTCCTTCAGATTTAACTGAAGAAAAAGCATTTAAAGGAGTAAAGGAAATTATTCAAACTTTAATTTAATAAAATGGGCAGCACAACTTAAACACGGATCATAAGCTCTGATTAATTTTTCTATTTCATAAGCAATTTCTTTTTTTGGTTTGTTTATGTTGTCTTCAACTAATTTTTTTATATCGTCATTTATGTTAACTTGATTTTGTGATGTTGGAACAATAATGTTTCCGTCTTTTATTTTCCCATCTTTTTGAATATTTAACCTGTAATAAAGTGTTCCTCTTGGCGCTTCAATTACTCCTATTCCTGTTGCGGCTTTTACTTTTACTTCAGCTAAATGCTCTTTTTTGAATTTATTGTTTTCAAGTATTTCGATTGAATCATCAATACAATGCAGTATTTCGATTGCTTGAGCAAGATTATTATGGAAAATATTTTTTGAAGGAAACACTTTCAAATATTTTTTTAAGTCTTTTCGTGTTTTTTTGTTTAAAGCATTTTTATTTAAATTCATTCTTGCTAAAGCACCAACCATATAATCTTTTCCTTCAAATTTATAGCCTATTGCCTCAGAACGATCAAATTCAGTTTTTTCAAGATGTTCTAAATATTCATGTTCTTCAAAACAACTGCCTTCTGAATCCATTATTTTTCCTTCAAGAAAACCATAATTTTTTTCAACTAATCCAACAAAATTTGTTTCTCTTTCCAGTGAAAGAGGACAATTAAAGTAAATTTAAATTAATCTTAATACTGCAGGTCTTGAGTTTTTTAATAATTTAATTACTTCTTTGATTTCTTCAAAGGAAGGAAAATGAGTAAATCCTCCTACAGCAGGAAAAGTTGCATGAACTGCTCTTCCTCCAATAATAGTATCAAGTTTGTTTCCTACTGCTTTAACTTTAAATGCATCATGCAGTAATTCGTGTTTTGTTTCATCAAACTCTAAAACAGAATCCACTCCAAAAACATCAGGCAAAGTAAACAAATACAAATGCAATGCATGATCTCTGATCATTAAACCATTAACAAGAAGCCGCCTTAAAATTTTTGTTTGATTTGATACTTTTACATCTAATGTTTTTTCTACTGCTTCAATACAAGCCATTAAATGAGCAATACTGCAGGTCCCGCAAATTCTTGGAACTAACTGAGTTATCATTCTGAAATTTTTACCTCTTATTGCCTGAGTATAAAATCTTTTATTTTCAATTATATTGAACTGAACGTCCTGAACTTTTTTATCTTTAACTTTTACTTTAACCTCTGAATGCCCTTCAACTTTAGTTAAACTATCAATTGTAATATCCTCGATTTTATGCATTAATTACACCAAATTCAATTAATAAATCATTTAATACTTTAAGGAAAACTTTTTCCTGCATTGGACACCCATTAACTAACTCATCAACTTTGATTATTTTATTTAATGGAAGCACCTTCTTTTTATGCCTGAATTTTTTAAGCAAAAAATTAATTTCATTTACTGTTTTTTTATCAAAATCATTTCTTTGAGCTGAAGGCATTCCATTACAGGCGCAGGAACCAATTGCAACAACTTTCTTTGATTTTTTTCTTATATCTTTAAGGAATTTTTCGTCTTTGTCATTTGAAATAGCACCTTCAACAAAAGCAACATCTAATTTATCCAATACATTTTTTGATTTCAGAATTTTAATGTATTTAAAGTCAATTAATTTAATCCAGTCAAAATAATGATCATTAAGCAGTTCAGAAAAAACTATTGTTGAATCTTCTCCACAAGTAAAAGAAAACCAACCGACCCTTAATTTTTTTACCATAAAAAGAATATCTTCAGCCAACTATTTAAACTTTATATGTTGAATGAAACTAAATAACAGTTATTTCTTTTTTTGTTTTTTCTTAAGTTCGGCAGATAATTTAGCCTGTTCTTCTTTAGCACTTTTTCTTCTGTTATAAAAACCTATTACATTTTGTTTATTAGGAAACCTGCGCTGTATTGCAATCCCTGGTAAATCATTTATTCTGCCCCGGTCTTTTTTTTTCACATAAAAAACGTTTCCGCGAACTTTCCCAATCTGCTCTTTCCTTTTTTCAGGTAAAAAAACAACGCCTGGAGCTGATTTAAATCTTCTTGCTCGGCCTGTGTTTGATTTATCCATTTCAGAGTATTTTTTTTCTGAAACCATAAACGCACGTTTTTTTGGTTTAGTTAATTTTTTAGGTTTAATTGGTTTTTTTGGGGGCATAATTAGTTATTGCTTTTTTTTATATTTAATGATTTCTGTATTTTGTCTTTTGAATATAAATTTATTCAAAAAACAATCAGCTTTTTACATGTCTTTTTTCATTTGTTCTTTTTCGCTTCCTTTAGTACAAAAATACGTGTTTTTTAATCCCATTTTTTCTGTTATTGGACAGCCGCCGCAAATACAGCCTTTTTCTTCTGCAATACATTTACTTTTTCCTATTGAAGGAAAACAATATCCTATGCTTTCTCCGCTGCAATCAACAAAACTAGGACAGTTTTTACAAATACACATCTGCAAAACCATTTGTTTTTTTTCTTCCATTTGTTCCGGATTCATTTCTTCCATAAACAAAACCTCCTGAATTCAGTTAATATTGTTGTATAACTTTTATTTAACCCTGTTGTGTTTTTTTCAGTATTCATTTTTCATAAAACATTTTGGTTTTAGTGGTTTTAGCAGTTAATTCATCCATTGATCGTAAATTTTCTTTTGAAAGTTTTTTAATGTCATTTAATCCCATTAACCTGCAGAAATCTTCTATTTCTTTAGTGCTTGTATTAATAAAATTTGAAACACCTAAAGCTCGTTTTTCAATATCAATTTTTTTTCTTATAAATTCATTTTGGGTTGTAATCGCCATAGGGCAGTTTCCTGTTTCACAAATCCTGTATTGCTGGCACCCTAAAGCCATTAAAGCAGCCGTAGCAATATAAACCGCATCTGCTCCTAAAGCTAATGCTTTAGTAAAATCTGCACTGGTTCTTAATCCGCCAGTGATAAACAACTGAACTTTATTTTTTTGTCCTGTTTCTTCTAAAAAATTTTGTGCACGGCTTAATGCAGCAATAGAAGGTATTCCAACATTGTCTTTGATTAATTTTTGTGCAGAACCAGTAGCGCCGGAAACCCCATCAAAAGTAACAAAATCAGGTTCAGCAAACAAAGCAAACTCTAAATCTTTTTCTATATTCCCTGAAGCAATCTTAATTCCAATTGGGCCTTTATTAATGCTTCTAAGCCAGTTGACTTTTTCTTTTAAACCCTGTTTTGTTTTAATATCTAAATGTCTTGCAGGGCTTACTGCGTCAGTTCCTTCTTTTATTTCTCTTACTTTAGCTATTTCTTTTGTTACTTTTTTTGCAGGCAAATGCCCGCCCATTCCTGCTTTTGCCGCCTGGCCAATTTTTATTTCAATTCCATCAGCTAAAGCAAGTCTTTTTTCTGAAACACCAAATCTTCCTGAAGCAAATTCAATAATATATTTATCAGCTTGTTTTCTTTCTTCATTTAACATTCCGCCTTCTCCGCTGGCAGAAAGAGTTCCAGACATCGCAGAAGCTTTAGCTAATGCTATTTTAATTTCTTTTGCTAAAGCTCCAAAACTCATATGGGAAATCATTATAGGCGTGGAAATCTCAAAAGGTTTTTTGCAGACAGTTCCAATTTTCACTTTAGTGTTTACTTTTTCTTTTTTTAATAAAGGAAAAACAGAAAGCTGTGCAGGAACAAAACTTAAACCGTCAAATTTTAATTACTCTCTATGAGAACCCATTGCTTCAGAAACACTTTTTCTTGTTTCAGCCATTTTTTGAATTAATTTCATTTGTTTTTCAGATTTATCTTCTCTTAAAAACTGTTTAAAATAATCCGAAAGCATAATTAATAATAAGTATCTAAATTATAAAATAATAACCCATTTAATAGATAGGGAAATTAAATGAAAATTTTAGTTGAAAAAGAAATTAATGCAATTAAAATGCCTGAAAACCTCAGGACAGGAATATTAATTGCAGAACAAAGAAAAAAATGCACTAAAATGAAATGCAATTTTGATTTTTCTGCTTTATCTTTTGGTCAAAGTCCTTTTCATGTCCCAGAAGTAATTGCAAAAGCCTTAGGACAAAACTCAGATAAAAGCCATTATTCTGATGCACAAGGAATAATTGAATTAAGAAAAAAAGTTGCAGAATTCAATAAAAAGCATTTTGGATTAGAAATTAATCCTTCAAGGATAATAATTGGCCCAGGAACAAAAACCTTAATTCACATGATTTTTGAAATAATTAAAGGAGATATAATTATTCCTTCGCCTTCATGGATTGGCTATTATCCTGAAATAAAATTATTAAAAAAACATTTTCATACTTTTTATTTAAAACCAGAATTTGATTATAAAATTCAGCCAAAAGATTTAGATGGATTTTTATTTAAACTGCATAAAGATCAACGCATTCTTGTTTTGAATAATCCTCATAATCCAACAGGAAATCTTTATTCAAAAAAAGAATTAGAAGAAATAACTAAAATATGCAGAAAACACAATGTTTTTGTTATCGCAGATGAAATTTATGCTTTAACTTCCTATAACTTCAGAAATTTTGTTTCAATGGGAAAAATTTATCCAGAAGGAACTTTTGTTACAAATGGTTTATCTAAAGACAGGTCAGCAGGGGGATATAGATTAGGGCACTGTATTTTACCAAAAAACTGTTCAAAATAATTAAGTTTGGATTTCAAAAAAGTTGCAGCAACAATTTACTCTAATGTTTCAACTCCAATTCAGTTTGCAGGGATAACTGCTTATTCAAAAAACAAAGAAATAGAAGAATACTTTGAAATAACAAGAAAAATTCATGAAATGACAGGAAAATATTTCAGTGAACAATTTAATGAAATTAAAGGAATAAAAGCAACTAAACCTAAAGGCGGATTTTATTTTTTTGCTGATTTTAATGAATTAAAAAAAGACTTAAAAAGAAAAAAAATAAAAACTTCAAACCAGTTAGCAGAATCTTTACTTTCTCATCCATTTCATATTGCAGTAATAACTGGGGATTCAGTGATGCTGAAAGAAAATAATTTTAGTGCAAGAATTGCTTTTGTTGATTTTAATGGGAAACAAGTTTATGAAAACTACAAAAAACAAAAACCCAAAACCGATTTAGAGAAAAACAAATTCATAAAACAAAATATGCCTAAAATGATTAATGCAGTTTCTTCACTTAAGAAATGGACTGAATTTATAAAAAAATAGTTTATTTCTTCTTTGCGGGTTTATTTTTTCTTTGTCCACCGCTTTTAAATGTTTTAGTTTTTTGGTATTTGTGTGTTTTTTTTCTTCTGTCAACAAAACCATAAGGGTATTTTCCTTTATTTGAGCCTGCTAATTCAGGTAAATTCTGATTATGCTTAATTAATAAATCTAATTCATTTTTTGAAACAAAAAATCTTCTTTTTTTTTCATTGCCTGAAGGTTTAACCATAACTCCAAATTGTCTGTTTCTTCTCTCTTCATGTTTTTTTGAATTAAATTTTTCTCCAGGTTTAACCTGATTCAAAATAATTTTTTTATCGGAATTAGCGTGCTTGGTGTTTCTTTTTCTGTGCTTTCTGAAATACGGTTTTCTTGGCGGCATAAAAAATTAATGTGTTTGGAATTTAAATTCTTTTCCAGTTAAAAAGGCAAAAACCTTGAAACTAAAACTGAAACCACAGCAGACAAAATCCAAATAATAAAAGATTTACTAAAACTAATTCTATAAACAAATTTAATGATAAATAATCTAATAAAAATCACCGTAATTAAAACCAACGGAGCAAACAACAGCAATAATGAAAGAAACGGAGACAAAATAAGTTTAATTAAAACATCTCCAATAAAAAAACCAAACAAAGAAGCAATGACAGTTATAATTAATGCTTTTTGAGCAGAGTTTCTTGGAACACGAAAAAATCTTGCAGCATAAAATAAAACTACAATATCAAGCAATACACTTAAAATAAAATTAACTGAAAACACAAACAAAAAACTCATTTAAACTTAAAAAAACTTAGCTTATACATAATTATTGGTTTTTTTAGACATCAAAACACTCCAAAAACTTAAATAGACAAAAGAATGTTATTATAAAAAATTAGAATAAATTTATTTTTTTATTTTCTTAATTGCTCTTGTAATTAACGGGTCTTTTTTTATTAATTCTTGATAGATTACATCTCTTTTACTTTCTGTTAAAGCCAAAAGCACACTTATTTTTTTGCCTTGTTCTCTTCCAAGTTCTTCTATTAACCGATTTGTTACACGGGCTTTTAATCTAAATATTGTGTTTGCATCATTTGCTTTTTCTTTTAAAGTTTTTTTTCCTGGTTTAACCATTAATGCGATTTGCCCAAAATGATTTAATAAAATATTTTTTAATTTTTTTCTTGTTGCAGGGTTTTTAATTCCAACGGCATCTAAAGCAATTTTTATTCCCATTAACTTAGCAGTCTGGTCAAGGTTTTTTTTGCTTTTTTTTAATCCTTTTCTTGTTGCTTTAATTACTTTTCTTTTTGGTTTAAGCACAAAACCAGCTAAAACTTTTTTATAAGAAAAACTAGTGTTGTTTTTTTTTGCAGGCATAAAATTATCTCTTGAATATTCAATGAGTCTATCTTATATTATTTCTTTTGCTTTAATCCGTCATTTTTATTCTGATGTTTTTTTGTTTTTTGGTAATAATTTTAAAAAACAAACGCGCTTTAATTGGACCTAAATTTTCAACAAAAACACGAGTCATTTCTTTTAAAGTAGTCACAGGCACGCCTTTTCCATGCATGTTAGCAAAGCTTACTTGTCTATCAGCTTTTTTTATTGCAGCTATTATTTGTTGTCTTTTTTTTAAGTTTTTTACATTGATGGCGTCTAAAGAGTATTTTATTGCCATTGATTTAGAAGCATTTATTTTTTTGTTTTCTAATTTTTCTAATAAATCAACAGCCTCGGCTAAACTAATGTGTTTTTTTGTTTCTCTTAAAGTTAATCCTGTTTTAACTCTTTCAATTGTTTTCCTGCTTGGGCCGAATAATCCTTTAGTAATTTTTCCAGCTGAACTGTTTCTCCATTTTCTTTTTAATTTACTTGAAGGCTTATATTTTTTTCCTGCAGGCATAAAATCCCTTAAATAATTAAAGAATTAGCTTAATTTATAGTTTTGCTTTATTAGTCTGAAGCAAACAAAAAGTTATTTTAGTTGAAGATTTAAATTTAGTCCTTGTGAGTTTTTTTCATTTAAAGCAATAAGATATTCTTCAAAAAATTGTTCTGAAGAAATTTTTTTGTTTAAAGATGAAATTATTTGAGTTGTCTGGATTTTTCCAATTTTTACTTTTTTTTGCGGATCAAAAATTTCGTCGTTACCATAACACTTTAACAGTGTTGGAATTGCCATATAAAAAGGAATTGCCCAGACAAATTTTAATTCAGCAGGCAAATTTTTTAAGTATTCAAGCGTATTTTTAATATGCGGTTCAGTGCTTTTAATCATTTCAGACAAAATTTGTTTTCTTTTTAAGTCATTTTTATTTTTAAATGCATCTTTTATTTCCATGTTGTGTTTTTTAAAAAGTGATTTAGGCCAGAAGGTTTTTCCATTTTCATAGTCTTTTGAAAAATCCCGTATAATATTTACTTTCTGAAGTAATAAACCAAAATCTTCGCATTTAGATAACAAAAAATCATATTTATGTAAATTAAATTTATGGTCGGTGATTTGCGTAATATAAAAACCAACTGTGCCTGCAACATAATAACAATAATTATCTAAATCCAAAAAATTTTCAATTTCTTTTTTAGAGTATTTAGCCATTCCTTTAGTCATTTCTTTTAGCCATTTTAAAGCAATTTTTTTTGATTTTTCGTCAAAACCCACAAACTGCTTAAATACTTTAGAAAACCGCTTAAACATTTTTTGATCATTTTTGTTTAGAATTTTAGGAGTTAATTCAGCCGATAACGTGTTCATTTTGTTTAAGTCTTCTTGTTTAAGGCAGGTTAAATACCTTTTAAAGTACTTTTTTTTGTCAGTAAATGAAATTTTTGAGTCTTCGATTGAGTCTGCATACCTGCATAAAAGATAAAAGTTTCCTACTTCGTTTCTGACTTGTTTTGGAAGACGCGGAATACAAAGCGTAAAGCTTCTGGAAACTAAATTTAATAATTTATTTATTTCAGATGCAAACATAATAATTTCCTGTTAAATTAAGTATAAACTTCACTAAAAAACTGTGTAGGAATTAAATTTAAAGAGAATTGATTAAAATAACAAATTAAAGTTAAATCAGAATTAACTCAACAAAAAACAGTTTATACATAATTTGTTTATTGTGAGCATTTTTCAAAATCACAAAATGGATTAATTCTTGCTGTTATTGAACCGTTAGGGCATTGTTTTGTTTCTTCAGCGCATTCAATAATCATTTCTTCCCAACCAAGATCTAATGTTTTTTCTTTATTTTTTACATCAACTAAAACTGCGATTTTGTCTCCTCTGGAACAAGAACAAGCACTGCATACTGCTTCATAAATTTGTTTTGATTTAATTTCATAAACTTTTATGTTATGTTCAATATCGAACCAGTTTTTAATTAAAGATAATTCGTTTTCAAATTTCATTGTTGCAGAAGCAGGCCAGGTATTCCAGTTGTTTCCTTTGCATTGAATTGGTTTAATTGAAAACCATGTTTTTGTATTTGAATCAATTTCAGTTATTTTTAATTCAGCAGTTTTTGTTTCAAAATCAATTGAAAGTAATTCAATTTCATAAGAATTATATAAAGAAAAATTTTCTTTAGAGACTGTTGTTGCGCCTAAATAAATTTCTTGTTCTCCTAAACTGCTAACAATTAACAAATCAACTCCTAATTCTCCTTCCCAGATACATTTAACTTCTGCAGGGCATCTTGAATCAACAAAAGAAACTACTTTGACAATGAATTTTTCTTTTTCTTCAGTTAAAGTTTGATTTTCTTTTATAGTAAATGTTTCGCCTAATTTGAATGAATCTTTTATTGGCTCTGGAGAATTAATACATCCAAAAATAAAAACCAATAAAATCAATAAAATAAACAATTTTTTCATAATATTGTTTAGTTTCTTTTTCTTTTAAATTATATTGAATTAGACAGGTTTTTTGCTTTTCAAGTATTTGTTGGTTTTTTTGATATTTGCTGCTTAATGCAAAATCTTAAATATTAGTTGTTATGTAATTCTAACATAAGGTTAATTATTTCTAACTTAAATTTGATTTTAAATAAGTGAATCAAATGAAGACAAAAATCAAAGAATTCAGAGCAAAATACAATTTAACACAGGAACAATTAGCTAAAATCGTTAAAGTTCGAAGAGAAACAATTGTCTTTTTAGAGCAAGGGAAATATAATCCTTCTTTAAAATTAGCTTATAATATAGCTAAAGTGTTTAATGAGGATATAGAAGCTATTTTTGAGTTATAATGGTTGCTTAAACTAACCCTAAATTTTCGGCGCGCGCGCAAGCGCATTTATTTTCATAGTTCTTTTATTTCAATTTTTAGATAAAAATTCAATTTACAGATAATTTTGTGGAATTGATTTGCTGATTTAAATAAAACACAAAAACATAATATTATAGCAATTAAAGCAAAATTGTGTGTAAAACATATAGAAACCTAAAACAAATTTAGTCTTATACATAACTCTGGTTTTGATAAGTTATTGTCTGTGTTCCTCTAACAGATCAAAAACAAAATTAACTATTCAAAGTTAACTTCTAATTTTTAGGCAGCAAAACCAAAAACTGGCTTAAAACCCGTTAAAATCGCTTATCTTTAAGGCGAGCGGTTTAGTTTGGTTGATTAAAGCGTTTGTTTGAGCCTTTATTTACTCATGAATCCACGTATAATCTACATTATCCGTGTTTTCATAGAGGGGACTTTGTTGAAAAGTGTGAAAAACTGAACTTTAGTGGAAGTGTGGGGGCGGGTAAGTTGGTTGTTTGGAGAAGCCAGCAAGATCAAGAGTTATGTATACAAAATAGGCGGAGTCAGATGTGGCTCAAAAAATCCAGAAAGGGAGTTTGCGAAGTGGCTTAAAAAAATAAAACTTTTCAAAAATTTTCTGGAAAACTTCTAAGAAAAAACAAAAATAAACAAAAAATTCCTTAATTAGAAATAGTTGAAAAAATAAAGAAAAAACCCAGAAAAATCAAGGAAATTTCCAAAGAGGTTTTTGGAAATCTGTGAGGGGTTGAATTGCTTTGCCGATCTATAAGAAAAGCCAGTAAATCTATTAAATTCAGTTTAATTTGGCTTAAATTAACGAAATACTCTAAAATAAGATTTTTTTAGCAGAGTTTTTTTAAGGCATATTTAAAGCCATTTTTGATGGGTTTGGCTATATTGGCTTATCTGGCTGAAATAAAGGGTTTTAGTATGTTGAGGGCTCTTTTTTGGCCAAAAAAGACTAATAATTATGTATATTCTGTCTACATAACAGTTTGTTTCTTAAAGCTATTTCTTGACCAAGCAGAATTTATTTTTAATTCCTTTTGTTCTTTTGTTTTGTTATGCAGTCAGAGTTTATGAAAACAGCAGTTCTTGCAGCAAAAAAAGCAGGAACTGTAATTTTGTCTTACAGGGGAAAATTCACTGACTTAAATAAAGTTAAATACAAAGGCAAAAGGGATATTGTAACTAAAGCGGATTTTGAAGCAGAAAAAATAATTAAAGAAACAATTCTGAAAGCTTTTCCTTCGCATGAAATTTTAGCTGAAGAAACTCCTAGAGGCTATGAATTAGCTGATTTTTTGTGGGTTGTTGATCCTTTAGATGGAACAGTAAACTTTGCACATAATTATCCTCATTTTTGTGTTTCAATTGCTTTAAAGAAAAAAGAACAAACAATTCTTGGAGTAATTTTTGATCCGGTTTTAAATGAATTATTTACTGCAGAAAAAGGAAAAGGTGCTTTTTTGAACGGAAACAAAATTTCTGTTTCTCAGAATTCTGAATTAATCCGCATTTTGCTTAACACTGGTTTTTCTTATAATAGAGGAGAAAAAATGGAATTCACTTTAAATGCAGTAAGAAGACTGTTGTATAAAATTAAAGATATCAGAAGAAGCGGTTCGGCTGCATTAGATTTAGCTTATATTGCTTGCGGAAGGGTTGATGCCTATCTTGAATATCATTTAAAGCCATGGGATTTATGTGCTGGTGCTTTATTAGTTCAGGAAGCCGGCGGAAAAGTTTCTGATCCTGATTCTGAAACAGAATTAAAGCCTTTGCCAATTGACTGCTTTGCTTCAAATAGTTTAGTGCATGAAGCTTTACTAAAAATAATTAATGAAAAATAAATCAGTTTGCTTTAGTTAAAGTTCCCTGAAGAAAAAGAGTAGTTCCTGTTTTTCCTTCGTGCATTTGTCTTATTTGACTTACTATTGAAACAACACTGTCAGGAATTAATCCAACTTTTCCTTTTCCATCAATTGTCTGAATTCTTAAGTTTCCTTTCTTTTTTCTTGAAGGCAGACTATTCAAATTATATTCAACTAATAATTCTGTGCTAGTAGTTTCAATTTCTTCTGTTATTTGCTTTGGTTTTCCTATTCTGGAGCCATATTTATTTACTTGCTGTACTTGTTTTCTTGGTTTAATTATTTTTAATTCAACTGAAATTCTTGCAAGCATGTTTCCTGAAGGCAAATGAGTAAAAGATTTAGGTTTAGGGATTAATTTTGCAGGATATTTTTTTATTATTGTTTTTAGTTGAGTGCTTTTTTTTTCTGTTAAAGTTTCTATCTTGTAATTTCTTATTTCTTCAATATTTCCTTCATAAAGCAGTTTTGAAATTTGTTTTAGTTGTTTTTCAGAAAGATTCCTTTTTTTTCCTATTCCTGCAAGGTTTAATGTAACTACTCCTTTTGAAGTATCTCCTAATAATTTTTGGTATTTAATTAAATTTAGTTTAATTAACTCAAGTTCTTCTGCAAGAGTAAGTTTTGTTTTTGAAATTTTTTTTAATTGTGCCATTCTTTTATCTTGTTTTCTTTGTTCTTGTTTTCTTTGTTTAATTAGTTTTCCTATAGCTCCGCCTATTTTCCTGTCAACAGAAAGCTCTGTTCCATGAGTAGGTTTTTTTCCAAAAGCGCCTGCAGGGCTTCTTTTAA
The DNA here is from genome assembly GCA_024277355.1 of archaeon. Classification (GTDB taxonomy): domain Archaea; phylum Iainarchaeota; class Iainarchaeia; order Iainarchaeales; family 1-14-0-10-31-34; genus 1-14-0-10-31-34. The sequence goes on along the minus strand of JAJRVL010000011.1, from coordinate 91,326 downwards.
AGTGTCTTCTTCTAGTCATCAAACAAATAATAAATTTGTTTTAATAAAAACCTTTCGTTATGTATAAAACTATTCTTCTTTTACTTTATTCAGAATTAATTTTGCTTCAGTTCGTTCAACAAATTCAATTTTTTGCAGTTTTTTAAGAAAATCATTTAGTTCTTTTCTTTTTTTAAAATCAGCTAAAATTGCAGCATCAAATTGCCCTGTAATGTCATAAACTGCTTTTACATTTTTGTCTTTTGCTATTTTGTTTTCGACTTCAGTCAATTTTCCTTTTGAAACTCTTATTTCAATTAAAGCAGGAAAATCATAGCCTAATTTCTCAAAATCAACTTTTGCAGTAAAGCCTTTAATAATTCCTTTTTTCTTCATTTCGTTTATTTTTTTTATTACTGTGGCAGTGCTTAAATTGACTTTTTTTGCGATTTCTCTTGATGACATTCTTGAGTTCTCAATTAATGCATTAAGAACTCTTTTACTTGAATTTTCGCTAAACGTTTTTTTACTTTTATTCATAAAATCAATTAAAGTATAAACAAGTTTTTATTATTTTCCTTATTTCCTAAATTTTTGTTTACTTTTTTTCCGCAAAGCTATATAAATAAACAAAATTGTCTTTTTTTATGGTTGATTTTGATAATATTTTAAATAAAGTTAAAGAAGATAAAATAGAAGAAATTGTTCTTCAGTTCACGGATATAATTGGAAACATTAAAAGCGTTTATTTTCCTGCTGCTCAATTAAAGAATTCTTTAGAAACAGGGACTTGGTTTGATGGTTCTTCTATTGAAGGTTTTGCCAGAATTCATGAGTCAGACATGTATCTTAAACCTGATGCATCAACTTATGCTGTTTTGCCTTGGGATAAAAAAACTGCAAGATTTATTTGTGATGTTTTTTCTCCTGAAGGGAAACCTTTTGAAGGAGACCCAAGATTTATTTTAAAAAAAACAATTGAAAAAGCAAAAGTAAAAGGATTTATTTTTAATACAGGGCCTGAATTAGAATTTTTTTTGTTTGAAAAGCCTAACGGAGATATTAGGCCTGTTCCTCATGACACTGGTTCTTATTTTGATTTTTCTTCTAAAGATTTAGCAACTAATGTCAGAAGCAGAATTGTTTCTTTTTTATTGGAGTTAGGGGTTAAAGTTGAATCTTCTCATCATGAAGTTGCTTTTGGCCAGCATGAAATTGATTTTGAATATGGAGATGCTTTAATTACTGCTGACAGAGCCATAACTTTTAAGCAGACTGTAAAATCTGTTGCGTCTTCTTTTGATTTGTTTGCTTCTTTTATGCCTAAACCTGTTTTTGGAATTAATGGTTCAGGAATGCATGTTCATCAATCTTTATTTGACTTAAATGGAAAAAATCTTTTTTGTGATTTTTCTTTTAAGCATAATCTTTCAGATTTAGCAATGAATTTTATTGCAGGGCAGTTAAAACACATTAAAGCCATGAGCGCAGTTCTTTCTCCAACAATTAATTCTTATAAAAGACTTGTTTCTGGTTTTGAAGCCCCAGTAAACATCTGCTGGGCTACAACTAATCGTTCTGCTTTAATCCGTGTTCCAAGAATTTTTAAGGAAAAAGAAAAAGCTGCAAGAATTGAATTACGCTGCCCTGACCCTTCTTCTAATCCTTATTTGGCTTTTGCTGTAATGCTTGAAGCAGGATTAAACGGAATAGAAAAAAATCTTTTTCCACCTGATGCAGTTGAAGAAGATGTTTATGGTTTTTCTGAAGAAAAAATGAGTGAATTAAAAATTGAAAAACTTCCTTCTTCTTTGTCTGAAGCATTAAATGAATTAGAAAAAGATGAATTAATTAAAAATGTTTTAGGCGAAAAAATCTTTGAAAGCTTTATAAAAGCAAAAAAAGCTGAATGTCTTGAATATAATACTCAGGTTTCTGAATGGGAGTTAAAAAAATATTTTAATTTTTGATTAAAGCTTTATTTCTTCAAATGAATTCATTGAACCTTTTTTTCTAATAAATTCTTTTTTTTCAGGGGGATTTGCTTCAATTATTTTATCGGAAAACTGAGAAAACTTTTTCAGCAAAGTTTGATTCATTTCTTCCTTTAAATAAACAAACACACCGGTTTTGTTGTTTTCTTTTAGTTTGCCTGTTGTGTGATGTACAAATTTCAACACTTCTTTTTCTTCATTATATATCAGCAAAGTGTTAATTGAATCTAAAACTAAATAATCCATTTTTGTCTGGTCAAATAATTTAAATACTGCAAGGCTTATTTGAGTTAAAGAAGTTGGGTTATCGACATATTGGTTTTTTTCGTCGCTCCATGAAATTTTTCCTTTTGAAATACTTTTGCTTACACAGTCAACAAAATAAATTTTTTCTGTTGAAATTTTATTTTCTTTTAATTCTTTTTCTAATGCTTTTTTTGTTTTATTAACTGAAATAAAAACAATTGTTTTTTTTGCTGAAACCAGTTCTTTTAGTAATGCTTGAATTGTATTCTGGTATTTTTCTTCAGGAACAATCAGAATTATATTCTGGTTTTTGTCAGGATTTGAAATAATTTTGCTCATTTTATTGATTAATGAGTTAATTCCTTTAAATACTTTTATTGATTTTTTGATTTATAGGAAAGTATTTTAAATATTATTCAAGGATTTTTTTATTTATGCCTAAACGAAAAAAACCTATAGAAGGAAAAATCGTTTCTAAAGCCGAAGATAAAATATGGAATGAATGGTATGACAAGCTTACTCCGCAAGACCATGATAAAATGCTTAAACAATTAGGCTTAGATGACGAAGACCGAGAAGAATTTCAGGAAGAACTAAAAGAAGAAAAAAAAGAAATAAAAAAAACTAAAAAAAAGTGAATTATTTTATTTCTAAGCCGACGTTTTTCTTGAATTTTTTTGAAGGAAAACTATAACCTGAATCTTCAATAGTTATTTCTGTTGCAGTAATTGAAATTACTTCTTCTCTTTTTATTGCAAAATTTTTAGGAAAAATATCTATTTTGATGTTTTTGCTTTGTCCTGGTTCAAGCAATCCAATTTCATATTTTTCTTTTGTTGCGCTTGTCTTGTTAAATCCAATCTGACTTGAAGCTAATAACTCTAAAATAACTTTTTTTGGTTTATCATATCTGTTTATTACTTCAATATCCATTCTTACAGGCTTTTTTTCTTTTAAGTCAAGCTTGAATGGAAGAAAGCTTGTATTAATTGAAATACTCATATAGAATCAGTAAAATTATATGACATTAACTTATTTTAAACGTTTATTCAATTTTTGCTTAATTTAACCAAAAAACTTAAATAAATCAATGAGAATAATCTATTTGAAAAGGAAATAATGTTTTGGTGTTAAATTGTCTGAATTACCTGAAAGCTGTTTAGTTAGAAAAACTTTCATAATTAAATCAATGGATTTCCCCCCTAATGTAAAATTAACTAAACGTTCAATGTTAAGGTGGTTTGCTTTGTCTTTTGGTTTGCTTTCAGAAAAAGAATCCAGAACCACTGTTTTAGATGTATTAGATGCATTATTTTATTTGAATTTTTCTAAAACGCTTCCTACTGTTCCAAACATCCAGTCTTATATTAAAAAAAAGAATTCAAAAAAAATCTCTGAAAAACTTTTAAGATATCATTTAAACCGAATGAAAGAATTTGATTTATTAGTTAGAAAAAAACAGGCGTATTTATTTAATCCTGCGCCTTTTGCTGAACGAGATGACCTCAAAGCATCTTTCAATCATTACGTTACAAAAAACTTAATTCAAACTTTAAATAATTTAGAAGATGTTTTTGGCCAGTTATCCTTAAGTTATAAAAAATAATTATTTGTTTTTTTCTTATGAACTTTAATAAAATTTCAATTATTGTTTCTAAAACAGATTTAGCAGGATTAAACATTTATTCTAATTTAATTGAATGCTTTGATTTTAAGAAAACAGAAAAACAATTTAATTCAAATTCAATTTATTCTTTTTCTAATGAAAAACAAATTTTTGATTTAATTTTAATTAATGAAAAACAAGTTACCGCAGATTTTTTAGATGAATTAGAAACTGATTTGTTTATTTTTGCTTCAAAGCATTCAAGTGAATCAGGACAAAAAACTTTTTCTGTTCACCCAATAGGAAATTTTAGTAAAGCTGATTTAGGCGGAAAAGAAAAAACTTTAGTTTCAGTTTCTTCTTTAGTAATGAAAAACTTTTTTTTGAATTTACTTGAACAAACAAAAAAAGAAAATTTTGACTGGCCTGTTTTAATGGAGCAAACTCATCACGGCCCTTTTTTGTCTAAACCTGCAGTTTTTATTGAAATTGGAAGCAATGAAACCGAATGGAAAAATAAGCAGGCAGGAAAAATAATTGCTTTTTCTATTATGGATTCTTTTTTTAATTTTAATTCAAATTTCAAGACAGCAATTGGAGTAGGCGGAACCCATTATTGTCCTTCTTTTTCTAAAGTAATGGCCAGAACAGATATTGCGGTTTCTCATATTTTATCTAAATATTATGTTAATGAAGTTGATTTTGTTTTATTTGAACAAATGATTAAACAGACTTCTGAAAAAGTTGATTTTGTTTTGTTTGACTGGAAAGGTTTAGTTTCAGAACAAAAACAAAAAATTATTTCTTTTTGTGAGAAAGCTGAAATTGAATGGAAAAAATCAAGGGATTTTTTGTAAACTAAAACTTTTTAAAGTAAAACACACATATACTAATTGTTTTGTTTATTTGGAGGTTTTATTAAATGAAAAAATTATTAATTTTAGCAGTTTTGTTAATTGCTTTTGCAGGGTTTACTTCTGCAGTGTGGAATCAAATTGGTGTTGTTGGGGATGAAATTGAAGATGGAGTAACATCTGTTCCTAAAGATGACGAAGAAAGCAATTCTGTTCCTGTAATTTTGATGGGTGGCGGAGATGGCGGTTCTCCATTAAAATTTACAGTAGCTGATTGGGGTTTTATTATTCAGCCTTCAAAATTAAAAATTGGTGTTTGATTGCTTTAGCAATCAACTTTTCTTTTTTTTAATTAGTTTTTGATTAATTAGTAATTTATTAGTTTTATTTTTTTCCTTAATTTTTTATTTCTATTATTTTTATTCTTTTATAATTAGCTGTTATTCTTTTTGTAATTATTTTCCAAGCATTTTTTTAACTTTTTTTACTATGCTTTCTGCATCCATTCCAAACTGTTTTTTGATTTCATTTGGACTGTCATAACCAATATATTCGTCTGGTGCGCCTATTCTCTGCAATACAACTTCATTTAGTCCTTTAGCTTCAAGCATTTCCAAGACAGCTGAACCAAACCCTCCGGGAAGAATATTTTCTTCTATTGTGATTCCTTTTCCTGTTTTTTTCAGGCTTTCAGAAATCATTTTTCTATCTAATGGTTTAACAAACCTTGAATTAATTACTTCAGCATCAATCCCTTCTTTCTTTAAAATCTCAGCAGCTTCAACTGTTTCTTTTAACATAAATCCAATACTAATCAAAGAAATGTCTTTTCCTTCTTTAATCATTTCAGCTTTTCCTATTTCAATTGATTTCATTTCTTTATCTAATTCTACTCCTAAAGCATTTCCTTTTGGGTATCTGACACTAATTGGTCCTTTATTGTATTCTTGTGCGGTTTTAATCATATGTCTTAATTCGTTTTCATCTTTTGGCGCCATTACAATTAAGTTTGGAATAATTCTCAGATAACTGAAGTCAAGGATTCCTCCTTGTGTTGGGCCGTCTCCGGTTATTGCTGCTTTTGGAACCAATAATTTTACCGGCAAATCCTGTAATGCAACATCATGTGCTACCTGATCAAAAGCTCTCTGCAAAAAAGGACTGTAAATTACTACAAAAGGTTTTGTTTTTTCTGCAGCTAATCCTGCTGCAAAAGTAACTGCGTGTTCTTCTGCTATTCCTACATCATAAAATCTGTCAGGGAATTTTTTGCTGAATTCAATTAAAGCGGTTCCTGCAGGCATTGCTGCTGTAATTCCCACAATTGATTTATCTTGTTCTGCTAATTCCATTAAAGCCTGAACTGCAATTTTTTCTATTTTTGCAGGTCCTTTTTTTATTGGCTGGCCGGTTTCAACATCAAATGCAGGGTGCTCATGCCATGTTGCTTTATCGTTTTCCATGTATTCCATTCCTTTTCCTTTAATGGTTAATACATGAAGCAATTTTGGTCCTTTTAAGTCTTTTAAATTTTCTAATTCTTCAACTAATTTTTTTACGTTATGGCCGTCAACCGGCCCGTAATATTGAATTCCTAATTTTTCAAATATTGTTCCTACTTCTCTTCGTGGAATTTTTTCGTCTGCAAACATTGACAGCTTTTTCAAATGTTTATACATTGCACCTACATTAGGAGAAATGCTCATTTTGTTGTCATTTAAAATTAAAATTACATCTGTCTGGTTATACCCGATATTATTTAGTGCTTCATAACACATTCCGCCGGTTAATGCTCCGTCGCCTGTTACTGCTACTACTTCATATTCTTGTTTGTTTGTTTTTCTTGCTTCAGCCATTCCCATTGCTCCGCTTAATGCAGTTGAAGCATGGCCTGCACTCCAGTTATCAAATGGAGTTTCATTTCTTACTGTAAATCTTGGAATTCCTTTTGGAGTGCAGATTGTATGGAAATCTTTTTTCCTTCCAGTCAATAATTTGTGAGTATAACTTTGATGGCTTGTATCAAACAAAAATTTGTCTTGAGGAGAATTAAAAACATAATGCAATGCAATGCTTAATTCAACTACTCCTAAATTTGCCCCAATATGTCCTCCGTTAGCTGAACAGGTTTTAATTAAAACTTCTCTTACTTCTTTAGACAATTCTTCTAATTCTTCAACTTTTAGTTTTTTTAAGTCTGCTGGAGAATCAATTTTTTCCAGTAATTTTCCAAAATTTAATTCATTTTTATCCATAAAAATCTTTTCCCGAAATACCAATATTATAGCTCAAACTATTTAAACCTTACGTTGATTTAACAAGCATATTACGTCAAAGAACGAATTTATTTATTTATTTTTTTTTCCTGTAAATTTTTTGATGTCTTTATGTATTGCTGTTATCACTGTAAATGCTTGTATTCCTTCCCCTCTTCCAAAAGCAGTTAATCTTTCTCCTGTTGTTGCAATTATTCCTACTTGTTCTTTTTTTATTCCAAGAATTTTTGCAACACTTGTTCTTATTTCATTTGATACCGGATCAATTTTTGGTTTTTTGCATTCAAGTGTGATGCTTACAGTTGTAATTTCATAATTCATTTCTTTTAGTTTTTTTAATGGTTCTTTTAAGTATTCTTTTGAATCAGTTATTCCTTGTTCTTTAACCATTTTGTCTGCATGGCTTCCTAAACTTTTCCAGCCAATTAATTGTGCAAGAGAATTAAATAATGCATGAAGTATTACATCTGCATCTGAATTTCCCTTTAAACCCAAACAATCTTTAATTTCTATTCCGCCTAAAATCAAAGGTCTTTTTTCATGCACGTGAGAAAACCTATGGGAATCTTGTCCTAATCCTACTCTAAATGGCATAACTCTCACTAAAATTATGTATAAAATCCTTTTTATATTGTTGCTTTTTTTTTTATCTAACTATTAATTCATCCGTTAACTTTTAATTTTTTAACCATTTTTTCTCTGTGTTTTTCAAATAATTCAACTAGTTCTTTAAATTCTTGTTTTGAATTTGCCATGATTTTTTCAGTGTATTTTCTGGTGTTTTTAGGAGTTATATCTTCAGCATTTTTCAGCCATTTTTTTGATGCAGCAACATGTAAATCTCCTGCAATAATTAATGCTGGTTTTTTTCTGTAAGATTTAATTAAAAAATTTGTCATATGTTCAAAATATTGATATAATTTTGTGCTTGCTTCTTCAACAGAATTAATGTTTTTTATTGAACTAAGATTGTATTTTTTAGCTAGTTCTTTTTTTCTTGCTTTAATTATTTCTGGATTTTTATTTTTATAAAATGTTTCAATCAAATAACTGTATGCGTCAATTCTCCTGAATATTGCTTTTCTTGGAAGATAATTTTCAACTATTAATCCTTTTGCTCTTGCTTTTTCAGATAAAACAGAAAAAATACTGTAATACTTTTTTCCGTTAACTGAAAAAGGAGTAGCATCTTCAATTAATATTCTTGAACCAGCAGGCAGTCTTTTAATGGCTTCAAGTGCTTTATTGTAGCTTTTTAAAGTATTTTTATTGGTTTTTGTTTTATTAATAATTTCTTGTTTGCTTGATTTCATGTCTGTAAAATGAATCATTCCAAGTAATGTAGTTTGATGGGTTTTTTCTATAGGCAGTTTAGATAGCTTAATTGGAAAACAGCTCAAAAGATAAGCTAAAGATATTGATGTAGTTCCGATAGTTATGGTTTTGAGAAACTTTCTTCTGGGAATATTTATTTTTTTAGGGGTTTTTTTTTCTTTTAAACAATTTCCTGACAATTTTTTTCATTTTAATCAGTTTTCATCTAAAATTCTTTCTGCTAATTCTATATCTTCTTTTGTTGTAATTTTAATGTTTTTATATGAACATTCAACTATTTTTATTTTTCCATGAATTCTTTCAACTAACTGAACGTCATCTGTTCCATAAAAGTTTTCTGAATAAGCTTTTTCAAATGCTTTTAATGCAATGTGGTTAATTATTGCCTGCGGAGTCTGCATTTGCCATAATTCTTTTCGGTTTAATGTTTTTTTAACTAATAAATCTTCATCAACTTTTTTTATTGTGTCTTTTACTTTTTGTGCTGCAACACTTGCTCCAAATTCTTTTGCTGCTTTAATGCAGTTGTTTATTGTTTCTTCTTTTACAAAAGGGTTTGCTGCATTATGAATTAAAATCACGTCATCTTTTTCTGCAAATTCCTGTAATTTTTTTATTCCATTATAAACGGAATCCTGTCTTTCTTTTCCACCTTCAATTACTGCTTTAATTTTTTCAAATTTTTCTTTTTCAATTATTTCCTGTATTTCTTTTATGTCATTCTTTCCAATTGAAATAATTATTCCGTTTATTTCTTTTGCTTTTTCAAACACTAAAATAGTTTTTGCAATTATTTCTTTGCCTTTAATTTTTAAGAACACTTTGTTTTTTCCGGCGTCCATTCTTATTCCTTTTCCGCCGGCACAAATTACTGCATAATTCATTTCATCACTTTGTAATTAAACTCTTTTAATGCTTAAATTTCTTTTTGTTTTGTTTATTAAATTATCAATTACTGAATAACTGAATACTCTGCTGTTTTTTCATTTTTTCTCATTTTTCTTCTATTATTTTTTTTGCTGTTTCTCTTGCTTTTTTATCTGCTTCAAGTGAATCCTCTAAAGAAGGATTTAAAGTATTTTTATGTAAATCCATTACTTGTTTAATTATTTCCGGGATTTCTCAGTACTTGATTTTTTTATCTAAAAAACTCCAGACAGCAATTTCATTTGCTGCATTCATTGCTGAAGCTAAAGTTCCTTTTTGTTTTCCTGCTTCAAAAGCAAAACCTAAACACGGAAAATTTTTGTAATCAGGTTTTTCAAAAGTTAAATTATTGTTTTCAAATAAATTTAATCTTGGAAATTCATTTGTTAATCTTTTTGGATAAGTTAAAGCATATTGGATGGGAGTACGCATATCGTGTGTTCCAATTTGAGCCATAATACTCCCGTCAGTAAATTCAACCATTGAATGAATTAAACTTTGAGGATGAATTACTACTTCAATTTCTTCTAATTCTAAATCATACAGCCATTTTGCTTCCAATACTTCCAGGCCTTTATTCATTAAAGTTGAAGAATCAATTGTAATTTTTGAACCCATACTCCATGTTGGATGTCCTAAAGCCTGTTCAGGAGTTGCATTATAAAAATCAGAAATTTTTTTCCCTCTAAACGGCCCGCCAGAACAAGTAATTAAAACTTTTGAAACTTTTTTTCTTTCCTCTCCATTCAAACATTGAAATATAGCTGAATGCTCTGAATCAATTGGCATTAATACAATTCCTTGTTTTTTGACTTCTTTCATTATTGGCTGTCCTGCTGAAACTAAAGTTTCTTTATTTGCTAAAGCAATATTTTTTCCTTTTTTTATTGCATGCATTGTCGGCTCAATTCCTATTGCACCTACAACTGAAACAATTGTCTGCTCAATTTCTTCTATTACTGCAATTTCTTTTAATCCCTGCATCCCTGAAACAACTTCAACATCAGTTTTTTTTGCTAACTCTTCAGCTGATTTTTCATCAAACAAACAGACTTTTTCCGGCTTAAATTCATTAATTTGTTCAATTATTTTGTCTATTTCATTAAACGCAGCTAACCCTAAAACTTTGAATTCATCAGAATGCTGTCTTACTACATCTAAAGTCTGTGTTCCGATGCTTCCGGTTGAACCTAAAATACTTATTTTTTTCATTTAATCTCCTGTAATATTCAGTTCTTAATAGTTTAAATGAATTGCTTTTTTTAGTTAAACATTTGGTTTAAAAGCTTTCTTTATCTAAGTTTTCATACTTTTTATGAAGTTTTACATGATTTTGTTTAAGGGGGATTTGAATTGAAGTATATTTATTTTTTTGAGGAAGGAAGCAAAGAAATGAAAAACCTTTTAGGAGGAAAAGGAAGCAATTTATGTGAAATGACTAAATTAGGTTTGCCTGTCCCTAAAGGTTTTGTGATTTCAACTCAAGCTTGTATTAATTTTTTTGATTCAAATGATTTCCCTGAAGGATTAGAACAAGAATTAAATGACTCTTTAATGCAATTAGAAAAACAAACAAAAAAACAGTTTTCAGGAGAAAACCCCTTATTAGTTTCAGTTAGAAGTGGTGCAAGAACCTCAATGCCTGGAATGATGGATACAGTATTAAATCTTGGATTAAATGAAAAAACAATTAAATCAATGATTGAAAAAACAAAAAATGAAAGATTTGTATTAGATTCTTACAGAAGATTTATTCAGATGTTTTCTAATGTTGTATTAAATTTAGAACACGATAAATTTGAAGAAATCTTAGAAAAAGAAAAACAAAATACAGAAACAACAAAAGACTGTGATTTAACTGCTGAATCACTAAAAAAAATAATTAAAGAATACAAAAATTTAGTTGAACAAGAAACAAAAAACACTTTTCCTGAAGAACCAAAACAACAATTAATTTTAGCGGTTAAGGCTGTATTTAATTCATGGAATAATAAACGAGCAATAACTTATCGTAAATTAAATAAAATTCCTGATTCATGGGGAACTGGAGTAGTAATTCAGGAAATGGTTTTTGGAAATTTAGGCGAAACTTCAGGGACAGGAGTGTGTTTTACCAGAAACCCTTCTAATGGAATAAAAAAATTATATGGAGAATTTTTGTTAAATGCTCAAGGCGAGGATGTTGTTGCAGGAATCCGTACTCCAAGAATAATTGCTGAATTAAATGAAGTAATGCCTGAAGTTTTTGAAGAATTTAAGTCTGTATGCGAAAAATTAGAAAAACACTACAAAGACATGCAGGACACTGAATTTACTATTGAAGACAAAAAATTATTTTTACTGCAGACCAGAAACGGAAAAAGAACCGGTCAGGCAGCAGTTAGAATTGCAGTTGAATTAGTTGAAGAAAAACTAATTTCAAAACAAGAAGCTTTACTGAGAATTAATCCTTTAGATTTAAATCAACTGCTCCATAAAAGAATTGACCCAAAACAAAAATTAAATGAAATTGCTTTAGGGTTAAATGCTTCTCCCGGGGCTGCATCAGGGAGAATGTTTTTTGATGCAAATACAGCTGAAAAAGAAAGCGAAAAAGGAAACGTAATTTTAGTCAGACATGAAACTTCTCCTGAAGATATTCATGGAATGATTGCATCAAAAGGAATTTTAACTTGCAGAGGAGGAAACACTTCTCATGCTGCTGTTGTTGCAAGAGGAATGGGCAAACCTTGTGTTGTTGGATGCGAAGAAATAAAAATTGATTATTCAACTAAAACCCTTAAAGTTGAGGGAACTGAATTAAATCAAGGAGATTTTATTTCAATTGACGGTACAACAGGAAAAGTTTTTTTAGGGGAAATTAAATTAATTGAACCTGAACCATATAAGTTTTTTTCTACTATTCTTGAATGGAGTGATGAAATTAAAACTTTAGGAGTAAGAACTAATGCTGATACTCCAAAAGACGCAAAAAAAGCAGTTGAATTAGGAGCTAAAGGAATCGGCTTATGCAGAACTGAACACATGTTTTTTGACGCTAAAAGACTTCCTATTGTTCAGAAAATGATTTTAAGTTCTTCTTTTGATGAAAGAAAAAAACATTTAGATGAATTAGAAAAAATGCAGAGAAAAGATTTTGAAGAAATTTTTGAGGCAATGGATGGCTTTCCTGTTACAATTCGTTTAATTGATCCTCCTTTACATGAATTTTTGCCTTCAAAAGAAAAATTATTAAGAGAAATAAACCGATTAAAAAGAAAAAGAGATTTAAATAACTCTGACGTTTTAGAAGAAATTGCAGTAAAAAAAGCTTTATTAATTAAAATAAAAGAATTACATGAAGTTAACCCAATGCTTGGTTTTAGAGGATGCAGGATTGGAATAGTTTATCCTGAAATAATTGAAATGCAAACCAGAGCAATAGCTGAAGCTGCATTAAATTTGAAAAATAAAGGGCTTTCACCTAAACCTGAAATAATGATTCCTTTAGTTGGAATAGCAAAAGAACTTGAATTGTCAAGAAAAAAAGTAGAAAAAGTTTTATCTGATTTAATTCCTGAAAATAATATTCCTATTGGGACAATGATTGAATTACCTAGAGCTGCTTTAACTGCAGATGAAATTGCAGAGCATGCGGATTTTTTTTCTTTTGGAACAAATGATTTAACTCAGACTACTTTTGGTTTTTCTAGAGACGATGTTGAAGGAAAATTTTTCAATAAATATTTTGAAGAAAAAATTTTTTCTGTTTCTCCTTTTGTTTCAGTTGATATTTCAGGAGTAGGAAAATTAATGGAAATTGCAGTAGGTCATGCAAAAAAAGCAAAAGAAAATATTAAGTTAGGAATCTGCGGGGAACACGGAGGAGATCCTGCTTCAATTGAATTCTGTCATTCTTTAGGTTTAAGTTATGTTTCTTGTTCGCCTTTTAGGGTTCCAATTGCAAGATTAGCTGCAGCTCAGGCAAAAATAAAAGAAAAAAAGTAAACTATTTTTTTTATTTACAGCATCTAATGCAGGAAGGAATTGACTTTTCTTTTTTTAAGTCTTTTTTAATTCTTTCATCTAATTTTTTTAATTGGTTTTCAAATTCTTCAGTCATTGAATTCACTTTTTAGTAATCACAAACAAAACACGCATCAGAAACTAATTCAGTCCAGTCAAGTTTTCTTTTAATTTCTTTAATGCTTTTTCTTAATTCTTTTTTAACTGAATATTTTACAGGAAAACTTTTTTCTCTTGAAATTTTTTTTTCTTTAATTAGTTTTCTTATTAATTCTCTTGTTTCTCCAAAACTTAAAAAAACTTTTAATTGTATTTCTTCAATTGTTTTTGGTTCATCTAAAATACTTACAAGAATTTCTTTTTCTTTCAGCATTAAATGCATAAAAATCAGTAATTATTTTGTGCTCTTCTTTTAATGTAATTAACTCTAATTTCAACTGCTTTGGCAATTTCATCCTGTTCTTTTAATTCATTCATTTTTTTTCCTAAAGTCTTGTCGCCAATTGTATTTGAAACCCACGCACTAAAATCATTTTTTTCTTCATTTACATGTTTACTGAATGTTTCTGCATCCATTTCCTGTAAATGGTCGGATAATTCGCATAAACTTTTAATTGCAATACTGGAATCCAAATAAAAATAATGATCAGAATGTTTTACTTCGCTTAACAATACTGCAGCACACTCGCTTCCTTTAGTTCTCTGCAGTTCATATGTATTCATTCCGTTAAACAAAAATTTAGTTTCTTTTTTTAGTTTTTTAATTAAATCTTCAAAGAATTTCATTTAATCACTAATACTATTATTCTTTTACTATTTAAATTTTTCTGGAAGATATTCGAAAAACATTTAAATTTTCAAGTCAATAATTTATTTTAATGTATGTTAAATTAAATGGAAAAAAAGTTTTTGCACCTTTTTTTAAATATGGGGCAGACAAAAAAACATGGCCTACAAAAGAAGCGTTTGAAAAAGAATTCAATGAATTCCGATGGAATGCAAAAAACAAAAATCATTCAATAGCTTTTGCAAAAGAGCAATGGTTTCAGAAACATTTAAATAAAATTGATTATAAAATTTATTTAAAAAGAAAACACAAAGCATATAACTTAAAATTAAAAAGAACAATTTCCAGAATACGAAATCCAATAAAACCAAAACGTCATTGATGTTTTTTTACAAATTCTTCTGATTTAGGAAAAGATAATATTCCGTTGTGTGCGCCGATTTTAGTTATAGTTGAACAGGCATTAGCTGTTCCAATTTTTAATGCGTCTTTAATGTTTTTTTTCTTTTCCATTCCTGCAATAAATCCAACAGAAAAAGCATCTCCTGCTCCTGTTACATCTTCTCTTTTTACATCAAATCCTTTTTGTTTAAAAAACTTTTTTCCATTAAAAGCAGAACTTCCTTTTCTTCCGTCTGTTGTCACAATAATTTTTGTTCCTAATTCATTTAATTCTCTCATTGCATCCATTTCATTTCTTTTTTTTGTCCATTCAGTTATTTCTTCTTTATTCAAAATTATTGAATAACAGTTTTTTACTATGTTTTTCATTTTGTCTAATTTAAGTTTTCTTTGAGATAAACCAGGATTAAAGACTAATTTGATTTTGTGTTTTTTGCAGAAAAAAGCAATTTTTTCTAAAAACTTAATATTAGTTCCAAATGAACAAAGGTAAATCCAGTTCATTTTTTTTAGTTTATTCCATTCAACTTCTTTTTCATTCCATTTATTGTTTGCTCCTCGGTAAGTCATTATTGTTCTGTCTCCTTTAGGTTTCCTGAATATAATTGAAAAACCGGTTTCTTTGTCTGACTGAACTTTAATTAAATTAATTTTTTCCATTTTAAGAATTATTTCAATTTTTTTTGCAGTTGAATCATTTCCTAAAGAAACCAGTACATTTGTGTCAAAACCCATTTTTTTAAATCCTAAAGAAGTATTTAATGCCCCTCCGCCAAAATCAAAGTGAATTTCATCTATATCAAATTTTTTGCCTAATTTAAGGCATAAATCTGTTCCTTTATGGGTTTTGTCTTTTCTGAAATGAAATTCATCTGTTTTAACAAAAATGTCTTCTGTAGCAGAACCAATACAAGCAATTTTTGGTTTCATTCTTTAAGAATACGAAGTAATTGTATTTATTGTTTTTGTGTAAAATTATGTATAAATCTTTTTTTGTTTTATTTTTTTGGTTAATTTTTCCAAACACAAACTCTTTTATTTAACTTAAGCCCATATATTACCTTGCAGTATTGACTTGTGTTTTTTTAGTAACCCAACTGCACAATTATGAGAAAATCATGCAGGTTAGTGGTTGATTATATGAATGTTTTAATGCTTGGTTGGGAGTTTCCTCCATTTAAATCTGGAGGTTTAGGCACTTATTTATTTGGTTTTACTAAAGCTTTATCTAAAAAAGGAACTAAAGTTACTTTTGTTATGCCTTCTACTGGCGTAAAAATTAATCCGGGTTTTATTGAAGTTGTTCAGGCAGAAGATTATGCTCATTTAGATTTAATTGAAATTGAAGGCTTTGATTTTCATCCTTATTCTCCTTCAAATAACATTATTTATTCTGAGGAAGTTAAAAGTGATCTTGAAAGGCATGAAGCTGAAAAAAACATTAATGCTTATGGAATGGATTTTTTCTCTAAAGTTAAAAGTTATACTGTTTCTGCAGTGAAAAAAATGACTTCAAAACCTTGTGATGTAATCCATTGTCATGATTGGATGACTTTTCCTGCAGGAATTGCATTAAAAAAAGCAAAAAACAAGCCCTTAATTGTTACTATTCATTCAACTGAATTTGACAGGACAGGAAATCAGTTTCCTAATGAAAAAATCTGTAAAGTTGAAAGAAACGGCTTAATTGAAGCAGATAAAGTAATTACAATAAGCAATTACATGAAAAACCAGTTAATTGAAAGATATAATATTCCTGAACAAAAAATTCAAGTAGTATACAATGGAATAGATAAATCAAGTTATATCGTGGATAATTCTAATTTTGCTTTAAATGAAAAAGTTGTTTTGTTTTTAGGAAGATTAACTATTCAAAAAGGTCCTGACTGGTTTCTTGAAGCAGCATATCAAGTTCTTCAATTTAAACCTAATACTCGTTTTGTTATTGTTGGAGACGGAGACATGCTTTCTTCTTTAATCAATAAAGCTATTGCAATGGGCATTTCAGATAAAATTTCTTTTTCTGGTTTTCAAGACAATGTAAAACAATTTTATTCTATTGCAGATTTGTTTGTTATGCCTTCTGTTTCAGAGCCTTTTGGTTTGACTGCATTAGAGGCAATGGCTTCTAAGAATCCTGTGATTATTTCAAAACAATCAGGAGTAAGTGAAGTGATTAATCATTGCTTTAAAGTTGATTTTTGGGATGTAAATCAATTAACAAATAAAATAATTGGGGTATTAGAACATGGTTCTCTTTCGCATGAACTAAAACATAATGCTTTTACTGAACTTCAGTCTTTTAGTTGGGGTTCTGTTGCAGATCAATGCCTTGAAATTTACAAAGAGGTTGTTTAATGCCTGCAGTTTGTCTTTATTTTCATGTTCATCAGCCTTTGCGTTTAAGGAATTATTCTTTGTTTGACATAGGAAAAAACAATAATTATTTTGATGATTTGGCAAATAAATTTTATTTAGAAAGAGTTTCAAATAAATGTTATCTCCCAACAAACAAAATTTTACTGGATTTAATTGAAAAACACGGAGACAAATTTAAATTTTGTTTCAGCATTACAGGAGTTTTTTTAGATCAATTAGAAGAACATTTTCCTGAAGTAGTTGAATCATTTCAGAAATTAGTTGATTCCGGGAACGTTGAATTATTTGATGAAACTTATTATCATTCTTTAGCTTATTTAGTTTCACAAAAAGAATTTGTAAAACAAGTTAAAATGCATTCAAAGAAATTCAAGAAAGTTTTTAGAGTTAAACCAAAAATTTTCCGTAACACTGAAGCAATGTATTCAAATGAAATAGCTAAAGCAGCAGAAGAAATGAATTTTAAAGGAATTGTATCTGAAGGTTTAACTTCTGTTTTAGGTTGGCGTTCCCCTAATTATGTTTACAAAGCTAAAAATTCAAATATTAAAGTTTTGTTAAGAAATTACAAGCTTTCAGATGATATTGCTTTTCGTTTTTCTTCAAGAGACTGGAATGAATGGCCTTTAACTGCTGATAAATATGCTTTATGGCTTTCACAAAACAAAGGGCATTGCATTAATTTATTTATGGATTATGAAACTTTTGGTGAACATCAATGGGAGTCAACAGGAATATTTAATTTTTTAAAGCATCTTCCAAAAGAAATGTTTAAAACAAAAAAATTAGAGTTTGCTACTGCTTCAGAAATAATTAATGATTTTCCTGTTGTAGGAGAATTTGATGTTCCTTATATTTCTTCTTGGGCTGATGTTGACAGAGATTTATCTGCATGGCTTGAAAATCAAATGCAGCAGCAGGCATTTAACGAAATTAAATCTTTAGAAGAAAAAATTTTAGCTTCAAGAAACCCAAAGTTAATTCAGGACTGGAGAAAACTGCAGATTTCAGATCATTTTTATTATATGTGCACTAAATGGTTTGCTGACGGAGACGTGCATAAATATTTCAATCCTTATGATTCTCCTTATGAATCTTTTTTGAATTATGCTAATGTTTTAGCTGATTTAAAGCAAAGATTGCAATAGATTTAATAATTTATTTTTTACAATATTAATGAATTAACTTTCTTAGGAGGGCATAAAATGGAATCAAATGAATATTTTGGAAGCAAAGCAGGAACTGTATGGAATGTATTAAACAACAAAAAACCAATGAATGCAGTTCAGTTAAAAAAAGCAACTAAACTTAAATCAGAACATGTTTTTGCTGCTTTAGGCTGGCTTGCAAGAGAAGGAAAAATTGGAATCTCAAAAAACAAGTTTTATTTAACTGAATAAAAAACTTTTTCAGAAAAAGTTTTATCAAAAAAATCTTTTTAAAAAAAAAGGTTTATCAAAAATTAGTTTGCTTTGCAAAAACAAACTTTTCAAAAAGGTTTTATTAAAAATTATTAGCTTTCATATGCTTTAATGTAATTTTCAATTAAGTTTCGCCAGTCAGCCAAAAAAGAATATTCTTTTGCATTAATTTTTTTCTGCATTCTCTGCTGTTTTGTCATTAAATAAATATCTTTCATTTTATTTTTCATTTCTTTTACTTCTTCTTTGTATGTTTTTCCTTTTCTTTTTAATACCTGAATACTTCCTTCAGCTTTTTTTCCTAATGTTTCTTCAATAAACTGCCCATATCCTCCTAAATCTGTTGTCACAGAAGGAACAGCTAAAGCAGCAGTTTCTAATGGAGTATAACCCCAGGGTTCATAATAAGAAGGAAAAATTCCGTAATGTGATCCGATTATTGCTTCATAATAATTTAATCCGATTAATCCATCTGCAGTACTTAAATAAGTTGGATAATAAATGATTTTGACTTTGTCTTCTTCTTTGTTTAATAAATTATTTCTTTTAATTGATTTTAATATTTCATTTTCTCTTGTTTCAAATGCACTTATTGGAGGCAAAACTTCTTTTTTGCTTTTTAATCTTAAAGCCATTTTTTTTGAATTTAATAAAAAGTCTTTTTCAAATAAATTTGTTTCCAGTTTTTGGCCTTCCATTAAATTTCTAAATAATTGTCTTTGAATATTAGGCAGTTCTCTTTCCATTAAATCTTCTATGGTTTGGTGTATTACCATGTTTTCCATTACAGCTAAATTTCTTGCTGTTGTTTCTTCTGCAATCCAGATAAAAGCAATTATTTTTAAATCTGATTTCTGTTTTTTTAGTTCTTTATTTAATTCTCCTAAGGCATCAATAAACAAGTCTATTCCTTTGTTGTGGAATTCATATCTTCCCGCAATAAAATAAAACAAAGTTTTTTTTATGTCAAAATAATAATATGGATAAAAATATGCTTCAATAAAATGCCTTATTCTGTCTCTGTATTGTTTATGTAAAATACTTAAGTCTTCCATTATTGGAAATTTATCTAAATCTAATCCATTAGGCAGAATTAAATCGCATTTTTTTCCTAAAATAAATTCTGATTCTTTTGCTACTGCTTTGCTTACTGAAGTAAATACATCAGCATTTAATGCACATGCTTTTTCTAATAAATGTTTTGACTGAACTCCATAAGAATAAGCTAATTCATTTGATGCAGTTTGTTTTTCTTTAAATCCTTTTTCAATTAATTCATATAAATCCTGTTTTCTTGATTCAGCTATTGTTCTTCCTAAAACTGTTGCATGAGTTGTAAAAACCGTTTTTGTTTTGCTTTTAATTTTTTTTAAATGCAGTAATCCTGTTCCGCTTAAATATTCATGAAAATGTGAAACAATTTTTTTATTTCCAAAAACTTTATTTTTTTCTAGTTTTTCTATTAGTAAACCGACTGCTTTGCTCCAGATTACCGGTTCGTTAAACCATTCGTCTGTTCCCATTGAATCAATTTTAAATGCATCCCATAACTCTTTTTTTATTTCATTTGTTTTTTTCTTTAAGTTTAAATGGTCAATTAAAATACAATTTGGAGATTTTTCTGCTACAACCCAGTTTCCATAATAGCATTTTATTCCTAATTCTTTTTCCATTTCAACAAAAGTTTTATGAAATTTATTTGGAATTTCTTTTTCTTCAAATTCTACTTGTGCTTTTTTTTTGTAGTAAGGTCCAATCTCATAAAATTCAGGAATTTTTTCCTGCATTCTTGCTGATTTGCTTGTTAAAACTGTATGTATTCCGCCAACTTTGTTTGCTACTTCATAGCTTGCTTCTAATACAACATAATCCATTTAATCACAAAACAGTTTTTCCACTAATAATCTGTTCTTTCTTTTATTAAATTTAATGGATTAAGGTTTTCATTTCCTTAGTTCTTCTGCTGCTTGTTCCGGAGAAACTTCAATTAAAATTATATCTGAAGCTTTTTCTATTCCGCCGTAAATTTTTTTGACGTTTGGCTGGATTTTCAAATGAAAACAATAAGCTTTATTTTGTGTCATTGATTCATGCAAAAAATAATTATATGAAGCATTGCCTAAATTTTTCTTTATTTTTTTTAAAACAAATTCAGTTATTTCTCCTAAATCTTTCAATGTTTTTTCATCCATTTCACTTAAATTAGAAAATTGTTTTTTTGGGGTAATCCATGTTTCATAAGTCCATTTAGGTGCAAAAGCAGTAAAAGCAACAAAATTTTCGTTTTCAAATACTTTTCTTTCTGTTTTGCTTTCAGTTTCAGTTATTTCCAAAAAAACGTTTTTTCCTTTTTCTTTAAAAAATTCTTCTGCTTTTTTTATTTCTAATTCAATTTTTGGAGGAACAAAAGGAAAAGTAATTAATTGTGAATGATTATGCCTTAATGAAGCCCCGCATTCTTTGCCGAAATTTTTTATTATTAAAACATGTTTTACTCCCTTTCTTTTCTTTAATTTGTTTTCTCTTTCTTGGTATGCAGTAAATAATTCAGTCATTTCCTGTTTATTTAATTCAGCTAATTCTTTTGAATGATTATTTGTTTCAACTATTACTTCATGATAACCAAAAGCATCATCAAATTCAAGCAACCCTTTTTTTTGAATTGAAAATTCTTTTTCTGTCTGCATTGCAGAAAATTTGTTTGCAAATCCCCGTAAATTCCATTTAATTTTGCTTCCTGTTCTGAAAATTTCAGGAGGAGTCTGTTTTTCATTTCCTAAACAAAAAGGGCAGTTTACATCCACTTCAATTTTTTCTGTTTCTTTTAATTTTTCTGATGTTTTATGATCAAAAGGGCGTGAAGAACGGTTTTTGGATATAATTGACCATTCATCCATTAAGTAATCTTTTCTCAGTTCGTTTGCTTCCATAATGTCTTTAATGCTTTGGTTTTTATATTTCTATTGGTTTTGAATGAAAGTTAATCAGAATATTTTCAGGCAATATGATATCAGAGGTTTAGTCAATAAAGATTTAAATGGGGATTTTGCTGAAGCTTTAGGTAAAGCTGTAGGAACTTATATAATTAAAAGCGGAGGAAAATCAGCTGTTGTAGGTTATGATAACAGGCCTTCTTCTCCTTCTTATTCAAAGCATTTAATTCGTGGATTAGTTTCAACTGGAATTGATGTAATTGATGTAGGTTTAGTTCCTACTCCTGCTTATTATTTTTCTGTAGTGCATTTTAAGGCTTCAGGAGGAGTAATGATTACAGGTTCACATAACCCATCTGAATTTAACGGTTTTAAGATTTCCAAAGAAAACCATGCAATTTTTGGAGAAGAAATCCAGAAAATAATGCATTTAATGGAAAAAGATGAATTTCTTAAAGGAGAAGGAAGCATAAAAAAAACAGAAATTTTAGATATTTATGCTGAAATGATTAAAGAAAAAGTTTCTTTAAATAAAAAATTAAAAGTAGTTTTAGACTGTGGTAATGGAGTAGGATCTGTTATTGCTCCAAAAATCTTAAACAGTTTAGGAGTTGAATTACAGGAATTATATTGTGTTTCTGACGGCACTTTTCCTAATCATCATCCTGATCCAACTTTGCCTGAAACTTTAACTGACTTAATTAAAAAAGTAAAAGATTCTAATGCAGATATTGGAATTGCATTAGATGGAGATGCAGATAGAATTGGAGTAGTTGATGACAAAGGAGTAATTTTATGGGGAGACCAGTTATTGATTTTATTTTCAAGGGAATTATTAGCAAAAAAACCTGAATCAAAAATTTTAGTTGAAGTTAAATGCTCTCAGGCTTTAATTGAAGACATCAAAAACCATAATGGAATTCCAATTTTATCTCCAACTGGGCACAGTATTATTGAAGCAAAAATGATTGAAGAACATGCTTTAATTGCAGGAGAAATGTCAGGGCATATGTTTTTCAGAGATGAATTTTTTGGTTTTGATGATGCAATTTATGCTTCAGCAAGAATTTTAAGAATTCTTTCAAATTCAGATAAAAAATTATCTGAATTATTATCTGATGCCCCAAAATATTTTTCTTCTCCTGAAATCAGAGTAGATTGTTCAGATGAAAAAAAATTTGAAGTAGTTAAAATAGTAGGAGAATACTTTAAGAAAAATCATAAAGTAATTGACATTGACGGAGCAAGAGTTTTATTTGATAATGGATGGGGTTTAGTTCGTGCATCAAACACTCAGCCTGTTTTAGTATTAAGATTTGAAGCAAAAACTCAAAACGAATTAGAGGAAATTAAATCTAAATTCAGGCAGAAACTAAATGAATTTGACTGCGTTAAAATTGATTTTTAGAAAAATTACTTTAACTTTTTTTTATTTCACTTTATTTTAATTAACTTTTTTTTGATTAATGCAATTTTATTTCTATTATTTTTTTTCAATAAAATTCAATTTTAATTTTCTTGTTGTCTGTTTTAGCTGAAACCTTTCTTTTTTTTCTTTCAACAATAAGTTCAAACCAAGTATTTCCAATTCTTATTTTTCTTTTAATTAAATTAATTTTTTCAGGCAATTGCGGTTTTAAAAAAACTTTTTTTTCAAATTCATTTATTTTTATTCCTAGCATAAATTCATCGATAATTTTAATTACAAAAGCATTTCCCCATAACTGCATTCCGCACCCTTTTAGTTTTCCATCAAGAGACCAGCATTCCCCTATTCCTCCAATACAATCTTGATTTAAATCTTCAATTAATTTTTGTAGATAAAACAATCCTTTTTTTGTTTTTTCGGCTTTAAATTCAACACAACTCATCCAGCCGTTAATTAAACTCCAGCTTAATCCTGTGTGATATCCTTCTGAATCAAATCCCTGTTCTTTTTTGCTTCTTGTTAAAATTCCTTTTAGTCCATTAAATTCTTCTGATTCAAATAAAGCAATTTCTTTTTCTTCTGCTTTCTTTCCCATTAAATAAACCAAAGGATTGCATGTTTTAATGAATTCATTTTTTTCATTAACTAAATCCCTGTAAACTCCGTTAACTTCAAATTCTTCAATTATTTTCCTGTTTAAGTTAACAGCTTTTTTTTCAGTTAAATGAACTTCTTTTTCTTTTCCTTCTAATTTCATTAAATTCCTTGCACAATGTAGTGCTTTAAGATATAGTGCTTGAATTTCAATTGCTTTTCCTTTTCTTTCAATTGAATCCATCCATGTTTCATTTCCTTCATGAAAAATCAATTTGTTTTCTTCTCTTGATTTAAGAAAATCCAACACTTCAGTGTATTTAATTTTCTTTAAAATTTTTTTGTTTCCTGAAGCAAAAACATAATTCTGCAGGGAAATTAAAAATAACAATGAAGCATCAATTGAATTAAATAACACTTTTTTGCCGTCAATAAAGTTTGGTATTTTTCCGTTACTGTTTTTTTTCCAGAAATACAATAAAACTTTTTCAGTTAATTCAAATTTGCCTGCTGAAATTAATGCATTTAAACTCCATAAATTATCTCTTCCCCAATACTGCAGAAACCAGGGATAACCAGCAAAAAAATTCCCGTTGTTTTCAAGCAGTTCAACTGCCTTAACTGAATTAATAAATCCTTTTTCTATTTCTTTTGAACTGCATTTAATTAATTCTTCAGTTTTCTTGTTTTGAATTTTTTGTTTTTTCAGTTCTTTTTCTATTTCTCGTTTATTTAATTTTTTTTCTTTTTCTGGGATTAACCCAAAAATTATTTCTTTTCCTTTAACTGAAATTTTTCCGGGAATAAAGCAGTTTTGTTTTTCATCTGAAGGAAAATGAATTTTTTCATAAGATTGTTCTTGAAAATTAAGTTCTCCTTTAATTAAAAAAAAAGTTAATGCACTTAATTCATTTGAAATTTTTATTTCTTTTTTCTTTTTATTAAATTTTATTTTATATTTTCTTTTAGTTAAATTTTCTTCTCTTTTTCTTATATTTAAAGCTAATTCTATTTCAGTTTGTTTTTCTTTCCCAAACTCAAGTTTTATGTATAAACCTGTTTTGTTTTTTGGAATTAAGTTTGTTTCTGTTATTCCTTTGTAATAATAAACTGCTTTTCCATAAGTGTATTCTGTTTTAATGCATTTTTCTTCTTCTAAGCCTTTGACTGCAAAATATTCTAAATATTTCACTGAATCTTTCCATAAACCAGTCCATTTAGTTTTAAATCCATTATCTAAATACCTTAAATAAAATCCTTTATTCCCTGATAAAACCAAATATTTTTTGTCTTTGTTTTCTTTAATTAAATACATCTTTTTCAATTAGAAATTAACTTGATTTAAATTTATTTATTTAGGTTTTTAGTAAATAAGAGTTTCTCCTTGTTTTCTAATATACTTTGAAATTATTTTAAATCCTGATTCAATATCTGATGGAAATTCCTGAAGTGTTGTTCCATTGCTTTTTGCAATCTCTAAAAATGTTTTCAAATATAATTCAGCCACCACTATTTGTTTTTCAGCGTTTTTCATTATTTTTTCAGCAGTCTTCCACATTTGGACTTTTTGTTTTTCAGCTGTTTTAGTATAAATTCCTCTAATATGCCTGTGGTTATGCCCCCAGGTAATTTCATCTTCGTGTTTTAATTCTTTAAAGTCCACTTCAATTCCGTGTTTTTTTAATGTTTTTATTGTTCTGGCAAAAAGTGCCTGATAATTTAATCTTGTTTTTGAATATTTTTGTTCAAATAATTTAGGTTTTCTTTTTGCAAGTTTTATTAAAGTATTTTTAGTTTGTTTTGTAAGCCTTGCAGAAGTATATTTATTTAAATATTCAGTTCCTTTGTTTCCGCTAATCAGGATTTTTCCAGATTTTTTTGCAGGAACAATTCTTCTTTTTTTAATGGGAATTCTCGGCATAAATAAATTAAGCATTAAAAGTTTATTTGTGTTTCTGTTTTTTTGATTCTAATTTATTTAAAGCTTTTTCAAACAGTTCAGTAAATACCTGTATTTTATTTTCTGTTAATTGTATTTTTGCATTTAAAATAATTCTGCTTACTTCTTTTTTTCCTGTGCTTTCAGCTAAAGATGAAAGTTCTGTTATTGTTTCTAAAATTAATTTTTTTTTTGCCTTGTTTTTTGGAATCCACCATAAACTCATCATATCGTGAAACAATAAAGTTTGATTTGCTAAAACGGTTGTTTTAAATTTTAAATCTGTGCTTTTTCCAATTCTCATCAATTTATCAGGATAAATAGAAGAAATCTCTGAAGCAGCAGCAACTGTTTTTTTGTTTGCATTTTTTATATAACTTCTTGCTTTTGTTATTTCTCCTTTTTTAACTAATTCAGCTGCTTTTTCAATAATTATTCCTGCACTTTTAAATTTTGACAACCCTGTTGCAAACAATTTTCTTTTAATTGAAGAAAGAGTTCCAGCAACCCTTTGCCTTGCTCTTGGTTCAATTCCCTGTCTTAACTGATTAAACACATTAATCATTGAATCTAATGCAGAAAAAATTCTTTCATCTTTCTGGAATTTTTTATCCACAACTAAACTTCTTCTTCTTTCAAGTCTTGTGCTTTGCAGTTTCATTTTTCTTAACCAGTTCTGCATATCATTTTCTATTCCTCTTAAAACAGCTGAAGCAGCAGGGAAATTTCCTTTTTCTAATAATTGCTTTGCATTGTTAAATCTTTGAACTGCACGAATTTTGTTTTCTTCTTTTAATAAAAGCGGGTTTTTTGTTAATTTTCCAAGCAGCTCTGTTAGATATTTTGTATAAGATTTTTTTTGTGCGGGATTGAATTTTTTCCATTGATGTTCTAAGTCATAATGCATTCTTGAAACTGTATTTGAAATTTCTTTTGCCTGTCCAATTCTTGTTTTAACTGATTCTATTTGATGATAAATTAGTCTTACTCCTTCTGGAATTGTTTTTGTTCTAAGCGTGCTTTTTTTTAGTTTGCCTTCTTTTCCTGTATATTTTGGAATTTCAATTGAACCGTCCGCATGAAACCTTATTTTTAATTTTCCTAAAGTTGTTTCTCCGACTTTTCTTGGTTTTACTTCTGCTCCTGCAGGAATTCTTTTTCCCTGTTTAATTAATTTCCAGTATTCTGTTTCTGTTATTATTTTTTTTGAACAGTAATTTTTTTTGGTCCAGGAGTATATTTTCTTTTTGGCATTAAATTATTTAAGCATTAGACATTTATTTGCTTTTCCTTTTTCAGATTTTAATGCTGTCAGCTATTTTTTTATTTAATTTTTCTTTAAATGAATTCTGCTGCCATAAATTAATTCTGCATCCTGCTGCAATTTTATGGCCTCCGCCTTCTGCATCAGAACCTAATTCCATGCAGGTTTCTCTTAAAATTTTTCCTAAATTTAATCCTTTTCTAATTAAATCATCTGTTGCTCTTGCACTAACTTTAATTAATCCGTCTTTTTGTCTTGCAAAAGCAATTATTGGTTTTTTTTGGCTAACTAAATTTGAACCATAAAGCATTCCTGCAATTATTCCTACAATTTCTTCTTTTATGTTTTCTTCTGCATCAAAAAAATAAAATGCTTTTTCTTCTGTTAATCCCTGTTCATGAACCCATTCAATTCCTGCTCTTAACTGTCTTTTATGTTCTAATAATAATTCCATTGCATTTTGGTATGCGTTGATTCTGTCTCCCATGCAGACTTTTAAGCCTATATGTGCTTCTCCGTGTCTTCCGCAGGAATTAAGAAGTGTAGCAAACTCTTTTGCATCTCTTAAAGGGCTTTTTGGGTTTTCTTTCAGTAAAGTGTATGTTTCTCCAATAATATTTTGTGCTTTCCATTCACTGAAACCATTTTCAATTGAATAAACAATTAAATTTGAAGTAAAAGTTTTTTTTTCTTCTTTAGTTAAATCTGAATAAGTTTTCCATGCATTTTTTTCTTTTAATTCAATTCCTGAATTTAAAATAAAGTCAACGCATGCTTTGTCATTTGCTGCTAAGCCGGGAAAAATTGGATTAGAAGAAAAAGAAAGAAACTGAGTTAAAGGCCTTGAAATTTTTCCATATAACCTCAAATCTTTTTCTTTTTTTATTAATTTCATTTCTTCTGCATCAGCTAAAATTTTTCGGTTTAATCCGGTTAATTCGCCTTCATAATCCTGCATGTCTCCTACTGCTCCAACAATTGCTAATGCACTTAAATCCTTGTTTTTTTCATTTAATTCTTTTGCTAAAAAATAAGTCATTCCTGCTCCTGAAACTTCTTTGCCTCCGTCAAACCCAAACAAAAAAGGATTTGAATGAAATAAGTAATCAGATTTTACTGGCTGATGGTGGTCTATTACAAAATAGTTTTTTTCAAGCATTTCTTCAAGCAAATTTAATTGGCCTGAACCAAAGTCAACAAAAATATAGTTTTCTCCTGAATTTTTAATTTCTCTTATTGTATCAGAATAAAGTTGTTTTGCTGTAATCTGATTGAATTTTTTGTTTTCTCTTTCTAATGCTTTTGCAATTATTGCTCCGGAACATAATCCATCTGCATCATGATGGTTAACTATAACAAAATTATTTCTTTTTTTGATTTCTTCTGCTATTAACTGGTTTCTTTTTTTTAGTTCTTCAAAGTCCATAAAAACTATTTTTTTCATTGTTTCTTAAGGCTTAACCTTTTTATGTTAATTTTTTAAAGCCTGAAATTTATAAGTATTATATGCTTAAAAGAAGTAAACCTATAATTGGAGTTAAAAAAAGAAAGCGAAAACTAAAAAAATAAAGCCAATAATTAAAATTTCAGTTGAAAAACAAGTTCAAATGCGTGCTGAATTAAGAAATAAAGAAATTTTTCGCAATTTAACTAAAAGACTTTCTTTGACTTCAAAAAAGTCTTTGTTAGCTACTTATATTACAATGGAAGGAGGAAAACAAAGACAAGCAGTAAAAAATCAATTAAGTGAATTGGTTTTTAAGTCAATTCCAGTAAAGATGCAGAAAAATAACCGTCAATTAACTTTTTTTTATGAGTTTTTGCAGAAGCAGGCAAATGCACTTAAAAAAGCCCGTTTTACTGTTCAATATGCCAAAACTAAAATTTTAGCAGATATTTTTGCAGAATTGTTTAAGTTAAATAAAATTTAATTTTTTTGTTGAAAACATGATTGAAATAAGAACTCCTGAAAAAAATGAATTTGAAGAAATGTTTTTGTTAATGTGGAAAATGCTGCGCAAACCTTTGGGTTTGCCTAAAGGAAGTGAAAAAGACGGAAAAGAATCTTTAAGTGAATTTGTTATTGCTTTTGATGATGAATTAAAAAAAATTGTTGGAACTGCAAGATTAACTGTTTACAAAGACAATTCAGCGGAAATTGACAAAATTTTAACTGATGTAGACCATGAAAGAAAAGGAATTGGTTCAAAATTAATTGAATTTCTGCATAAAAAAGCAAAAGAAAAAAATAAGAACAAAATTTTTGTTATTGCAAGAGATTATGCAGTTGGTTTTTACAAAAAAATAGGTTATGTTCCAGTTGGAGATTATTTTATTACTAAACCAACCGGAATCAAACATATTAGAATGGAAAAAAGCATTTAATTTGCATAACCGTTTAATTCTTTCTAATCTTTTATTTTTTTATATGAGTTTTTTAGATAAAATTTTTGGAAAAAAAGAAGCAATAAAACCAAAAAAAGAAGAGTTAATTATTGAATTAAATAATTCTGTTTCTTTTGCAGAGGAATTTTATTTAAAAGAATTCAATGAAATTTCAAAAGAAATTTTTTCTAAGTTAGCTGAAATCAAGCATTTAATCAGAGAATTAGATTTAATTTTAAATGACTTAGAAAAAGAAAAAATAGAAGAAGACAAAGGAAACCCTAAATTAAGAAGAATTGTTTTGACAAGCAAGAAAACATTAATCAGTAAAATGAATCCTTTGATTTCAAAGTTAACTCCTGTTTCTTCTAATGATTTTATTGAATTAAATACTTACTGTATTAACTCATTAAAATTACTTGAATCTGAAATTAATTCTTTTGGAAGAAATATTGCTTACACTGGAATTGTCTTAAAAGATTCAGTGAAAAAATTAGGAGAAAAAATAAATGAATTAAATTCAGTTTTCACTGAATTAAAAAAATTATTTGATTCAAAAAAACAAATTTTACTGCTTTCAGAAATAAAAGAAGAATTTACTGAATTAAAGAAAAAAAATGAATTGAATTCTGCTTCTGTTTTATCTGAAACAGAAATAAAAAAAAGAAATAATGATTTAAATAAAAAAATAACTGAATTACAGGAAAGATTAGATTCATTAAAACTTTCTCCTGAAGCAGCAGAACTGAAATCTTTTTTTGAAGAAAAAAGCGTTTTAATCCATAAAAAACAGGAAACTAAAACAAAATTAATTCAACTTCTTTTTCCAATTGAAAAATCCATGAAAGTTTTAAGCAAGTTATCTGAATCAAAGAATTTTTTGCTTAAACCAGAAGAAAAATCTCTTTTAGAAGCTTATCTTTCAAATCCTTTTCTTGCATTAAAAAAAGACAATAATGCATTAATCTTAAAAAAAATTTTTTCTTATATTCAGGAATTAATTTCTGAAGGAAAAATTTCATTAAAAGAAAAAGAAAAAATAAAAAAAACAGCTGTTTTAAATGAATTAACTGAATATAATTTTGATTTAATGTTTAATGAATTTTCTGAAACAGAGAAATCACTTAATGAAATAGAAAGAAAAATCAGTTTATCTGAAATTTCAGGTAAAATTTCTTCTTTAGAAGAAGAAATAATTTCTTTGAATAATTCAAAGCAGAATTCAGAAAAAGAACTTGCAAGACAGCAAAATAACTCAAAAAAAATTTCAGATGAAATTTTATCTTTAACTGACTCTTTAAAAGAAAAACTTTCAGAGTTTTCAGGCAAAATTATTTCTTTTAAGCAATAAACCTTTTATTTGCTTAATGTGTTTTTTTATTATGAATTTTTCTTTTGATTTATTAGGAGTAAAGCCTAATTCAAGCATTATGTTTTCCGGAAAGTCAGTTCAGGCAAAAAAACTAATTGAATTAATGTTTAAAAAAAACAAAAACCAAAAAAACATTTTAGTTTTATTTAATCCATCAAATTATTCTTCTTTAATGGATGACTTTTTTGTTATATCAAAATATGGTTTTGGAAAAAAAGCAGTTGAAATTGAAGGGTTTTCTCTTCCTGAAATTTCTTCTTCAATTCATTCAGTTCAAGGCAAAAAAGAAAACAAAGGAATTTTATTATTTGATTCTTTGTCTTCTTTACTTTCATTTAATCCTTCTAATGCAGTTTATTCTTTTTTGTTTTTTGAAACAAGAAAAGCAAAAGAACTGAATTATTCAGTTGTGTGTTTTATTGATGAAAGACTGCATGATAATGCTGTTTTAATGAATATAAAAAAAATGATGGATTATAATTTTTTCTTTGAAGTTAAAGAAAAAAAATTGTTTGTTGAATTAACTGCTTTTCCTTTTAATTCAGTGAAAAAGAATTTTGTTTTTGATTTATAGTTTCTGTTTTTGATTTTTATATTATTTCAAGAATTCTGTCGCAGAACTGGCTTAATGAATTAACTACTCCTCTGTGTTCTTCTGATTTAACCATTAATAATACTCCTTTCATCCGCCATTCCCTTAATTTTCCTATAATTAAATGAGTAAATCTTTCAACTGAAGAAACATCATTGTAAATCAATAAAGTGCTGATTGAATCAAACACCATAAATTTTGGTTTTTCTGTCATTTTCTGGTATGTTTCATCTAATATTACACTTAATGCAGTTAAATCTCTTGGGGATTCAATGTATTCAACGTTTTCTCTGGATACAATGTTTTTTCCTGTTCCTTTGCTTATTGCATCAATGAAAACTATTTGTTCTGTATCAATTTTTTCTTTTTTTAGTGTTTCTTCTACAAATTCATAAGCACGATTTAAAGTTACATATATTCCTTTTCCTTTTGTATGGTTTATTAAAAGCCTTAATAATTCATAGTTTATTTTAGAGTAATTTGTTGGTTCAACTAAAAGCAATGCAGTAAACTGTTCTTTTGGAAGTTCTTCTAAATATCTTAATATCTTTAAGTCAATGCCTCTTTTTGGGTCAATTAATTCTGATAATTCAGCATCAGGATGGATTTCTTGTTCAAGATTTGTTTTCATTTCAATTTTGCTGTTTATTTTATTTTTTTGTTTTACAATACTTTTTTCTTCTTTTGTCACAAAAGTTCTTTTCTGCTTTAATGGTTTTGTAAGTAAGTTTTCTAATTCTTTAATTGAACTTGGCTTTTTTTTGTTTTTTGGTTTTTTAACTGCTTTTTTCAGTTTAACCTTTTGTTTTGCTTTTTTTTTCTTCATTTTATATATCCTCAAATAATTCTTGTTTTGATAAAACTTTTATTCCTGTTGGGCCGATTGTAACTGGATGAAGTTTTTCTGATATTTTTGTTCCTCTCATTTTTAATACACCTAAACTTCTTACAAACCTGTTTTCTATTTTTGTATGATACAGCAACAACACTCCGTCAGCCACATATTCTTCTAATCCAAATAAACTTCTTGTTTTGTCTAAATTAATTTCATTTGTTATTATAGTAGTGCAGTCAATTAATTTAAGCATTTTTCCTAAACTCATTATTCTTTTTCTTGCATCTAATTCTCTATCAAAATATAATCTGAAAATTACTCCAGGATCAATTACTAATCGTTTTGCATTAATTATCTGAATTGAATCTTCAATTAAATTTTTCAGTTTTTCAAAATCATATAATTCTACTGTTTCAATTATCAGCATTTTTTTCTTTATTAATTCTTCTAATTCATATCCAAATTCTCTTCCGTTTCGTATTATTTCAGCATAGCTTTCTTCTAATGAAATATATATTCCTGGTTCGTTGTAATCCAATGCTCCTTTGTATAGATATTCAAGGCAAAAACAGGTTTTTCCTGAACCAGGGTCTCCTGCTAATACAACTAAATTTCCTCTTGGAATCCCGCCGTCCAGTAATTCATCTAATCCTGGAACTCCTGTTTTTGTTCTGTCAGTTAATCTTGGCATTAAATTTCACTTTAAATTAAGTCTTCTAATAAAATAGGTTTAAGTTATTTAAAATAACTGCCTTTCAGTTTTAAACATTTTTTTATTTATTTTTTTTTTATTAAACAGTGGTTTTGTTTTCTTAAACCACAAAACATTTAAATACAATAAACCTTCTAATAGTATTCATTTATTGTTTTTTAAATTTAAAAGGAGGAAGATAAATGTTTAAAGATACAAAAGGACAATCTGCATTGGAATACCTGATGACTTATGGTTGGGCTTTGGTTGTAATTGTAATTGTAATTGCAGCCTTATTTGCTTTTGGTGTGTTTAATACTCCAAAACAATGCACTGCAACCGGAGGAAAGTTGTTTATTAAAGACTATGATTTTAACGCAGACACCATTCAGTTGACAATTAAAAACACTAATCCTAATGCAATAACCATTAATAGCTTTACAGGAAGTTCTGGTACTATTGTTTGGGCAGACGGTTCTGCATCAGGAGATGCCTCGCTTGCAAAAACAGATGAAAACACATTTGTTTTAGGCGGAAACACTTTTTCAGGAAACATTACAGAAGACGTAACAATTAATTATACAGTTACAGGCGGAATAACCAAATCAGAAAAAACAACTTGCAGTGGAACAGTTTAAACTTAAACTTCCACTTTTCTTTTTCTTTTTTTTTAATTTTTTAGTTAATGATAATTATTTTTTTTTAGTTATTGATATTTATTGAATTTTAATTTATTTTTCTGTTTTAGTTGTTTATATTTTTAATTAGTATTTTTTTTTATTTTTTAATTGTAATTATTTTTGTTCTTTTAGTTGTTTATGTTTTTATTGAATTAAGAATTAATTAACTTTTTTTTTAGCGTTATTTTTGTTTTAAACCAATGAACTAAAAGTTGATTGTAATACAGTTAAAACAATAAAGTAAATCACATAAGATGAAATTAACATTAAAGGAATATTCTTTATTACGCCTTTTTCACTTCTAGTACTTATTATTCCTATTGTAAGTGAACCAAAAACTGAAATAACAAACAAAGTTATCATTGAAAACATTACAATAAAGTCAGCTGTAATACTTATTCCTGTTCCAGATGAAAATGCTCCTTGAGATGAAGCTAAAGCTAAACTTTCTTCTGATAATCCTGATAAACCACCTGCTTGTTTTGCCATTATCTGTACAATAAAAGAACTTATTCCAAACATTAATGGTGCGCCAATAACTGAAGCAAAAAAAATCAAAATTACATACATTGAAACATTTCCTTTTACTTCTTCCTGTAATGCATTCTGCTCTCTTAAATCATTAGACAACTGTAAAAGCAAGTTAGCCATTTCTCCGCCTGAATTAATTCCTTCTGTTATAAGCCAGACTGTTTTACTGAAAATTTTTGATCTTATTTTTAAAGTCATTTCTTTTAAGGCTGTTTCAGTTCTTTCTCCAGTCATCATTTTTTTGCTTGCTTATTTTAATTCTATTGCTAATGCACCAAATTCAGGTCTTGATGAAACCAATAATGCTTTTTCTGTTGTTAATCCTGACTTCATGTTTGAAGCAATTAATTGAAGTGCGTCAGGCAGAATTTTTTCTACAAATCTTGCTTTGCTGTCTCCTGCCTGATTAAGCAGGTAATAAATTCCCCCTACAGTTAAAATAAATCCTGTAATAAATCCAATAAAAAAATGAAGTGAAAAAAAGAAATTTAAAGCAAATCCTGCTGCAATTGCTGTTGCAAAACCAAAAACAAACACAAAACCAACAAAGTTTTTTTCATCTAAGTCTATTCCTGCATATGTTAATTCGTTTTTAAATGCCTTTAAGACATTTCTTGGAATCATTGAACTAATTTTTTCATACATTTTATCCCATTAAATTTGGTGTTTTTGATTTTAATATTCCTAAATACATAAATTCACCTACAATAATAACTCCTAATAACATCCAGAATAATAATTCTCCTAACTGCATTTGAGGAAAAGAAGATAATATAATCAAAAAAGTTATTCCTAAAGAAGGAATTATTACACCTAACATCATGTACATTAATGAAAGTAATTTCATTGAATTACCGTATCTTGTTATCTGTAATTTTTCTTCTCTTATCATTGTTGCAACTAATTCTTCCATTACTGAACTTACATCTGCTCCTGCTTTCATTCCATTAATTATCTGCCATATACTTCTTCTGAAAAACAATGAAGGATTATATCTTGCAATTTTTTCTAATGCATTTTCTTCCATTGTTCCTGTTTCAATTTCTTTTACTGCTTTGCCAAATTCAATTGATAAAGCACCATAATCTCCTTGTGCTATAATATTAAGTGAATCAAATAATGAAACTCCTGATTTTATTTCTACACTCATTGTCCTTAAAGCAAAAATTAAATTTCTTTCAATTTCTCTTATTTTCTTTTTTCCTTTTATTTTTGGATAAAAAGCAACCTGAAACATTACAAAAAAACCAACTAATGCTCCTCCGCCTAACCCAACTAAAATAAATCCATCAGGAAAAAGCCTGAAACCAAACAATAATCCAATTATTAATCCAATAACACCGTAAATTACTGCCATTGTAATGATTATTGCACTGTATTCTTTTTCGCTGTAAGCTAATTCTGCCTGAGCTAACTCTAATTTTAAATCAGGAAAAAATTTTGATAATTTTGTTCCTGTACCATAAAATTTCATTGAAAGTTTTTTTATTAATGGAACTGGAAGAATATTGAAAGGAATTATTTCACTTTTATCAATCATTTTTTCTCCTCAAAAATATAATCTGGTTTTTTGTTTTTTTCTGCTAATTCAATTATGTTGTCTTTATTCATATAATAATCTGCCATTATCCTTCCAACATGCTGTATTGAACGAATTTTGTTTGATGTAATCCAGTCAAGAATTTTCTTTTTTGTTTTTAATTCATTGTTCATTTCCTGTTTGCTTAAACCTGTATGTAATCCTAATTCATCAAATAATCTAATGCTTTCAGAATGTTTTTCTATTGTATCTGTTGCTCCTTTCCATCGATATAAAATATTTGCTTTTACTTCTTCTGTGTCTCCTCTTCTTTCAGTTACATATTCAGCTACCTGAAGCACTCTTCTTACATTTAATCTTCTGTTTCTAAACATTACTATATTTAAGTGAACTGAATCAAGCATTGTTTTTGGAATTTCAATTGGAGGATTAACTAATCTTCTGATTGTTTCTTCTGCTGTGTTAGCGTGAAAAGTAGTGTAAGCTGAATGTCCTGTATGCATTGCTTCAAATAATACTTCTGCTTCTCTTTGCCTTCTGATTTCTCCTACAATCAGCCTGTCTGGACGCATTCTTAAAGAGTTAACTAATAAATTAAGCATTGTTACTTCGCCTTTTCCTTCAGTGTTTGGTTCTCTTGTAGTTAATGGAACCCAGTGGAGATATTCTGGAAGTGAAAGTTCTCTTGTGTCCTCTATACTTAAAATTCTTTGGTTTGGCTGAATAAAAGGCAGACAAACATTTAATGAAGTGGTTTTTCCTGAACCTGTTCCTCCTGAAAAAATAATGTTTAATTCATATTCCATTGCAAGCCATACTAAAGCCATTATATCGGTGTTAAGTGTTCGGTTTTCAACAAAATCAGTTATAGTGTATGGTTCTCTTCTAAAACGCCTTATTGTAATAGTGTTTCCTTTGCTTGAAATAGGAAATAAAGTTGCATTAGCTCTGTCTCCTGTAATTAAATGTGCATCAAGCAAAGGATTTAATATTGTAATTTGTTTTCCAATTCTTCTTGCAATAATACTTGCATAATTTTGTATTTCTTTTTCAGGAGTAATAAAAACATTTGTTTTCAGCCAGCCATATCCTTTATGATAAATCCATACTGGTTCAGTTGCAGTATTTACAACTATTTCTTCAATGTTTCCGTCATTTAATAAAAACTCTAATTTGCCTAATCCAAGCATTTCTTCTAATAATAATCCTATTAACAAACTTTTTGAGCCTTCAGCTATATTTGGAAGTTCTTTTTCAAGTATTTTTTCTGCTCTTCCCTGAAATTTTCTTTTAAGTGAATCAACAAAATTAGGATCCATCATTTTTTCTGCCTGAATTGTTGAATCAGTTATAATGCTTCTTTTTAAATTTTTTAATACGGCTTTTGTTCCTGCTCCAAATTCAGGAAAATTTAAAAAATAAATTCTTACTACTTCTTTTTCTCTTTCAATAATATTTACTTCTATTTCTGTTTCAATTGATTTTACTTTATATGTTTCTAAAACTTTTTCTTTCATTTAATCACTTTTTTTTCTTTTTAATTTTTTTTGGTTCAACAAAATTTTTTGAAAAAATTTGTGTTCCTCCAAACATAGGGTATTCTATTCTAATTAAGTCATTCTTTTCTAATACAGTATAACATTCTTTTATTCTTTCTGGACTTAATTTAAGTGTTTTTTCTGCTTCTTTTTCGTTTACTTTTCCTTTTTTATTTACTAATTCAAGTAATCTGTCAAAATCAGTTACTATTATTTTTTCTTTTATGTCTCTTATTTCTCCTGTTTTTTGGGAAGTTTGTTTGTTTGTTACATACAATCCTTCTTCAAATGGCTTTTCTTCTTTTTCTGCAGGTTTTTCTGTTTGAGAATACTTGTTGTCAATTACATCAAGTATTTTGTCAAACCTTTTCATTAAATCTTTAGCTGAAACAAATTCAAATTCTCTTCTAATCCTGCTTTGGTCAATCTGATTTTTTTGCATTACCCTATAAAGCTTTTTTTCCATTTCCATTTCTTTTTCCTGGCTTGTTCCAGGAGCAAGTCTTTTTATTATTCCGGTTGGTTTTATTTCTTCTGGTTCAGTTTTAACACGTGTTTTTTCTTCGGAATCTAAATTGGCTTTTGTTTTTGAACCTGCATTAAATTCTTTTTTAAATCTCTTTAATGCATTTTTTACTTTTGCTCTGCTTTTTTGAGTGTGTTTTGTTGCAAACTGAACGCTTTCATCCTGAACTGTTTTTAATCCTGCATAAGCTGAAACAGATTCTGTTTTTTGAACAGGAGCAAAACTTCTTTTTTTTGGCCTTTTTTTTTCCATTTCAAGTGAGCTTAATTCTTCTTGGTATTCAAACTGTTTTTTCTTGTATGTTTCTTCATTTATTTGTCTGTGGAAAAAAGCGGATTTTAAGTTCTTTATTTTTTCTTTTGTTTTCTGTATGTCAAATTCAAGTTCTTCATTTTTTCTGCTTTCAGCATATTCAGTTTGTTTTGCTGTTTCTTTATTGTTTATTCCTGTTGTTCCTGTGCCTCTTGTTCCTGAAACTATTTGAGCGTTTCCTTTAATGTTAATTAAAGTTTCGTTTCCTGAAGTAAAATTCTGATGAAATGCAGCCATGGCTTTTTTCCTTTTTTCTTTTACTTCTTGTTCTCTTTTTGCTTTTAATTCTTCTTCAGGTGAAGAAAAAGAAATTTTTGGTTTTTTCATTTCTATTTTAGTTTTTTTCTTTAATTTTCTGGATGAACCTGAAACTTTTTCTTTTTTTCTTTTTTTTAGAAGAGTTGAAGAATTCTTTTCTTTTTTCTTTTTAGTTTTTTTTCCTTTTTTTATTTCTGTTTTCTTAATTTTTTTCTTTTTTGGAGTCAGAATAGTTTTTTCTCTGGTTATATCTTTTAATTTCTGTTCTACTTCTTTTTTGAGTTCTTTTATTTCTTTTCTTTTTAAGCCTATTTCCATTCCTATTTTGCCTCTTTCGCCTTCACTGTTTTTTATTTTTTCAACTAGTTTTATTACTTCTTTTAATTTTTCTTTGTCTTTTTTTTCTTTTACTGTTGTTTCAAGTTTTATTAATGCGTGTTCTTTTTCAACAAGCATTAATTCAAGTTCGTCTGTTTCTTTTTTTTCAAGACTTTTTTTTAGTTCATTTATTTTTTGGCTTTTAGTTTTTTCAGGTTTTTTAAATAAAATTTTTAGTTTGTATAATAACTGGTTTTCTATGATTCCTAATTCTATTCTTTTTGCTTCAAGCATTTTGCTTATTAATAAATTTTTTTTCTGCTGTTCTTTTTCCATTTTTAATTACCTGTTGTTATATTTAGTTATTTATTCTTTTTAATTTTCACGTTGCTTCAATTATTGCACTTGGCTTTGATGTATTGCCGTAATAGTCAACTGAAGTAATGTAAAAATAATTTGTTGACCATATTTCAAGTTCTTTCCCGGTTTCATTTTTTGATGCAGTTTCTGCCATAGTATAAGTTGTAAACGCCTGATTATCTTCTTTACTCCTGTAAATTCTGTATTCCATTAAATCAGCTTCAGTATTTGGATTCCATGCAATAAGTATTTTTCCGTTTCTTTTGCTTGCAATAATTCCTTCAGGTGTTTTTGGGGGTGTTGAGTCATTTCTTATTGTTATGTTTTCAACTGAAAAAACTTTTTCTTCAAAAACTAAGTTTAATTCATATACTCCTTCTTTTGGCGGAGAAACTGACAGAACATAATTTAATGAAGTATTTTTTGTTTCTGTTTTTTCTGTTTTATTGTCTTTTTTCCATTCAATTACAACATTAACTAAACTATTTTCTTTTGAATTTAAATTAATTTTCACTTCCTGATTTGGCTCAAAAAATGTTCTTTCAAGTGAAATTCCTGTAATTTCAGTTGTTCCTGAATAACTGCATTTATTATTAATGCATTCTCCTTGTTCACATCCGCATTTTTCACAGTTATATTCAAGTTTGCCGTTATTGCAGTATTGTGGTTTGTTTAAAGAGCATAACCCAAAAGCAGTTCCATCAGAACATTTTTTTCCTGCGGCATTTACATAAACTTTCTTTTTTTCACTGAATGTTTCTTTTCCTATTTCAACTTTTATTTCAATAAAAAAAACTCCTTTTTCTGTAAATATTTCCTTAAAAGTCAAAACGCATGTTTTTTTTCCGCAATTTTTTTCTTCTCTTTTTGTGGGAGAAATATAAATTATTTTTGTTATTTCTTTTCCGCTTTCTATGTTTATTATAAATTCTGCATTTTCTCCTTGTTCAAAGTTTTCTTTTGATTGAATTTCTATTTGTGTTTTTGTGTTTTCAAAATTAACAATGTTTTCATTAGCGACAAAAAACACTGCAATTATTATTGCTATTGAAGCAATTATTGAAATTAAATTCATGGCATTCATTTTTTCACTTATTTGTTTTTGTTATACTAAATTTTGAGTCAGTTAAACTTATGTTTAAATCATTTAATTCAAATTCAGTTATTTTGTCTGTAAACAAAAATTCAGTTTTAACACTTATTGTTGTTCCTGAATGCCTTATTTCAGTATTATTTTCATTAAATAATATTTCTATTGGAAGAGAAGTGCATGTTCCTGAACATGAAAAAATTACTGTGTTTGCAGAAGTAGGAGTAAAATGTTTTTTTATTGTTCTTGTATCTGAATTTAAATCGCAATTAGGGCAGGCTGAATCAATCAAGTTTATTTCAATAAATGGATTTGGGTTTGCAGGCACATAAGTTTCCTGATAACAGACTAAATCGCCTCCGAAATTACAGGATAATCTGTTAAAATCATCATCTGAACTTACAGTAATATTTATGTCAATTCTTTCAATTAAACTGATATCAAAAGCATTGTCGCATTCATTTGAACCATAAAAATGCATTGAATTATAATCTGTAATTGAATATTTTTTGCATTGAGGTTTAATCATTAAAACAATGTTTTCATCTGTTCCTCCCCATAAACTGTTTTGAACAGTTTCAATTTCAACATCTATTCCGTCATAAACTAATGAATCAGTTGTTTCAGTGAAAATTTCAAATGCATTAACAAAATCAAAAAAATTTCGCACTAAAGCTTTTTTTATCGGAAGCTGTTGAGTAATGCTTATTGTATTTTCATCAACCGAATAAGTAATCGGAACAATTCTTTCAAAATAAGTTTTTATTGTTCCTTCTCTGTAAAAGTCTTTAACTGAATTAATATTTGAGTATTTGTTTTTAACTTGTTGTAATGCATTTGAATTAAATGATTTTTTTTCTGCTTCAAGATACTGCTGGTTTATTTTAAATCCAAAACCCAAAACTAAAAGAGAAAGAATTAATCCCATTAAAAGAAAAAAGATTCCTTTATTTTTCATTTAATCCATCCTCTGTATTCAATTACATAAAACTGTGTTTTTGGAGCTAAATAACAGTGAATTGAATCAAGATTATTATTTGGACATTCTTTTAAATTTCTGTCAGGATTAACTTCAGCACAAATTATTCCCTGACTTAACATATATTCATCCAAATAAAGCGTTGTAGAAAAAGAACAGTTTTCATCATTGCTTCCGCATAATTCCGGAACTAAATAATGATTTGACAAAAGAGTTCTTCCTGCTCCAATACTGCAGATTGAATCATTTCCTAAATAAAAATTTAAGTCTGTTGTTCCGGTATTTAAATCCCCAATATTTGATACATTTACATCAATAAAAATATCTGTTTCAGATAACAATTCTCCACTAGTAATTTCAACTGTAATGTCTCTTTTCTTAAATGGAATTGGAACAGTAAAACTATTCCAGTCAACTGTTTGTGTTACTCCGTTTACATCAACATAAGACAAAAAGCTTCCTTGGCCGGGAAAAGTAATTGAAGCAGTGTCGCAGCTTAAATTTGAATCACAAGGAATATTAATGATATAACTTCCCTGCCAGGGAGTATCAGGAGTAATATTTCCTGAATCAAAAACTAAATTGCCGTCAATTATTGATGCGTTTCCGTCATTAATTATTGTTACATTACTTGGAACAACAATTGTTACATTTGAATCAGTTGCTTGAGCCTGAATTTTATCTGCAATAATATTATAGATGTCTATTAATGTATTTGCATCTGAAGCAAAATAATAATTTCCATCAGTTGCATTAGCAATATTCTGCAGTTCTGATTCACTTACATCTCCGCCAAATCCAATTGTATAAATTGTTATTCCTTCTGCATTTGCATCTTGTGCTGCATCAAGTGAATCTCCTGAAGTTGATACTCCGTCTGAAAGCAACACCATAAATTTTATTGCATAAGGATCTGCTCTGCTTGAAATTAATTCATCTGTTGCTTCTCTTATTCCTTCTTCAATGTTTG
Source organism: archaeon (assembly GCA_024277355.1). Classification (GTDB taxonomy): domain Archaea; phylum Iainarchaeota; class Iainarchaeia; order Iainarchaeales; family 1-14-0-10-31-34; genus 1-14-0-10-31-34. The sequence goes on along the minus strand of JAJRVL010000011.1, from coordinate 49,979 downwards.
TTCCTCCGCCAGGAGTTATTGCATTAATATCATTTTTCAATTGTGTTTTGTTTGTGTCATCTAATTTTAGTAATTGTGAATCCAAAGTTGAACTTGTATTAAAACTTGCAATTCCCATTTGATCATTATCAGTCCATTCATTAAAGTCAACAAAAGCATTAGCTGAAGCATGAACTGCATCCATTTTTGTTCCTGAAGTTAAATCCAAAGTAATTAACCCCATGTTTCCTGCTGCAATAAAAGCATAACCATTTTTCACTCTTACATCATAATAAGTATAAGGAGTATCATATCTCTTAATTAAAGAAGGATTGTCAACATCACTAATATCAATTGAATATAATCCTCCTCCTCCGTCAGCAATATAAGCTGTATTTCCAACAACATCAATTCCATAAGAAGTTCCAGCAGTATTATACCGCCCTCTTGAACTGATGTCTGAAGGATCACTTACATCAAAAATATCTAATCCTCTTGAACCATTTGCAACAAAAGCATAATCTCCAACATTTCTTACATCATAAGCATATCCTCCTAAATCCAAAGAATCTTCATTAGATAAATCATTTGGATCTGAGGCATTTAATACTCTTAATCCTCTTCCTCCATCTGCAACATAAACATAGTCTCCGTTTGCATCAATTCCTCTTGCAGTTCCAGGCGTATTATATCTGTCTAATTGATTCATGTTGTTTGGGTTGCTTATGTCATAGGAATCAACTCCTCTTGAACCATTGCCTGCAAAAGCATAATTTCCATTAACTGTTATTCCAAAAGAATAATTTACAGATAAATCAACTCTGTCATCCTGACTCATATTATTTGGATCGCTTACATCAATTGACCGTATTCCAGATGAATAATCTGCCAAATAAGCTTCACTTCCATCAACAAAAACATCATATGCTCTGTAAGTATCATATCTATCCAAATACTGAGGAACTAAAGGAACACTAATATCAAAACTTCTTATTCCATTGCTATAATCTGCAATATATGCATAATTTCCATCTAAATCTATTCCTCTTGCACTGCTTGTATCATATCTTCCCCCCCAGCTCATTGAACCGCTTTTGTCTATTACAAGCATTATGTCCACAGGTCTTCTATAACCCGGAGGAAATGCTGCACTTAAATCTATTGTAATGTTCTGGTCGCATTCAATTTCAGTTGAAGGAGTTACATTTACATCAAAAACAAAATTTAAATCTCCAGATCCCGCAAAAAACAAGATATCGTTTTTTTCATAAAATGTAAAAGGATATTCTGCTAATCCAAGCATATTTGTATCGCATTCTCCTGGAGGTTGTTTTTTTATTATTAATTTTTTTCCATAAAAAATTGTTTTGTCTGTTGGAACACTTGAACCAAAAGTAAATTCATTTGAATCAGTAAAACAGCCGTTAAAAGTTGGTGTTGCTCTGCAGTTTGTATTATTTAAGTCTAATTCTTTTACAGTTACATTAAAGTCAATTCTGTCAGGAAAAAAACCAATTAATTTATTGTAAATATTTTGTGCTGAACCAGAAACATTTGTATCCACTTGACTAATCAAATAACCTGTTTCTTCCATTGCATTAAATGAATCATTTAATTCCTGGCTTAAATTAATTTCAGTTTTTTCTTCAGTAAAAAATAATCCTGAAGAAATAACTATTCCTGAAACTATAAGCAAGGCAAGAATTGAATCTAAAGTAAAAGTAAATCCTTTATTCCCAGAGTTCATATAATCTGAATTCAATTTCAGCTTCACTTCCTTTATAATTTACAATTCTTTTAGTAATAATTGAATATTTTGTTTGCCCAACAGGATTTATTCCTGCAGTAATATTATCTACTCCGTTTAATACAAAATAATAATCATATCCTTCTATTTTAAGTAGTTCTTTTGTTTTGCTGTAAGTCATATTAGAAAAAGCAACAACTTTGTCTTCACTTATTGTATTTCTCCTTTCAATTAAACCTATTTTTTCAACTGAATTTTCATCTAATATTTCCCAGTTTTCAGGAAAACCTTTTGTTTCAGTTAATTCTTTTACTGAAAAAAAAGAATCATGATTTATTTCATCTATTTCTGAATTTCTAGTGAAATCTTTTGTATTTTTATTTATAGTTCCCATAATTGAAGCAAGAATCAAAGCAAAAATAAAAAACCCAATAACTAAATCAATTAAACTTGACTGCCCTCGCGATTTCGCTCGCGACCCGATTCCGCTCGGGTGTGACGGTGCACGGCATTCGCTTTGCTCAGCCGAGCATTTTCTCTTAAATATTTTCAATCACGACAACCCCGTTCAAATCTTTTATTCTTATGTTTCCTTTTGCTATAAATTTTTCTTCTGCTTCAGCATAATAACTGCAGAGAAAACCATTAACATCAACCATTCCATTGCTTAAATTAAAGTCTTTTTCTGAATAAAATTCTATTGTAGTTTTTGTTCCTGAAGCATAAACTGAACTAATTGTATCTGCAATTTCTCTGCAGTAAGATTTTGATTCAACTGAATTTTTTAATGCATCAATTCCTTCATTTGTTTGAATACTGTAAATCCAGATAAAAACCAATACAAGCAATAAAATTATTGCTCCAATAATTACTTCCATTGAAACCTGCCCTTTCATTTATAATCCCTTTAATTAAGTTCAGTAAAAGTGATATTTGAATCAGTTGAATTCACTGCAATAAAATGAGTTCCTTCTGAAGTGGAAAAATTTGTCGGCTGTAATGATGCCTTGCTTGAATCAAAAACCTGAAATGAATTTAAAAGAGACGTCATTTCAATTGTAATGTCTGTCCCAAAAGTTGAAAAAGAAGTTACATCTGAAGGCAGTTCAATTTCAACCACAATAGTGCTTCCATTTCTAGTACTTACTTCATCTGCTGCATTAGCTAATTCTCTTGTAGCATAATAAGCTGAATTAAGTCTTGCGTTTTCATTTACAGTTGTTATTGCAAAAACAAACATTACTCCTACAATAAGGAGAACAATTGCAGTTAAAGTAAGATATTCAATTGAAATTTGTCCCTTCAAAAAATCACCATTTTACTTTAATAGAACACACTTGTCTAATAAAAACCTTTTCAGCTAAAAAAGCAAACCGCGCCAATTAAAGCCCGTTTTCGTCAATCAACGAATTTTCTCGCTTTTCGTTATGTTTAAATCATTCTCTGTGGGCTTTTATTTAATGTTCCCAGTTAAATCAAAGGCAATAGAAGAACAGGAATTATGGAAAAAAATTGAAGAATTAGAATCTTCTTTGAAAAAAGCAGATGATTTATCTAAACCTGAACTTGAAGTTAAATTAGCTAAATTAAAATTAAAGTTAAATGAAATTCAGTTTCCTAAACCAAAAAAATCAACTGCTGTTTTTGAATTAGAATTAGCAAAAAAACAATCTCAATACAATGATTTATATGAAAAATATTCTAAATTAAGGCAGGCTTTAGGATCAGTTTCAGAAATAGATTACAAACAAAAAGAAAAAGAACTTAAATTCAAGCTTTATTCTTTTTTGCTTGAAAAATACACTGAAATAATAAATGAAAAAGAAGAGAAAACTATTGGAGAAATCAAAGGATTAATTGATCCTGATGATTTAAGCATTCAGGCAATTTTAGCTGAATTAATTTCTTCTGATTATTCTTTTGAAAAAAATTATTTAACTATTGCAAAAGAAGCGTTTGACTTTGTTGTAAAAGAAATTTCTTTTGTTGAATCAAATTTAAAAATCAATTATTGGATGGCTCCTTCAGAAATATTAAGACATAAAATTGCAGATGATGAAGACATTGCGGTTTTTTTATGTACTTTGCTTTATGCTTTAGGAGATGAAAAAGCTTTTGTTGTTGTAGCAGAACTGGAAAATTTATCTACTCATACTTTTGTAATTACAGAATACAAAAATAATTTTTATTTGTTTGACCCCTCACAAAAAACACCTTTTGAGGAATTCTCAGGAAAAAAAGAAAAAGTAATAGAAAAATATTCTTTTAAAAATTCAAAAATCAAGCGATTTTTATACAGGTTTAATTCAGAAGAATACGAGCAATTCGCAGAATAAATATTTATTATGTAGCACCTTCCTTTTGTTTTTAAACACTTATTCTTTAATTTTCTTATTGTTCACAATTTTTATGAATCTGTCCTTTTCTTTTTTCCGAAAAAGAAAAGTGCAAGTTGCCCAAAAGAAAAAAGGGTTAAAAAAAGTGAATTAAAGAATTATTTTTGTTTAGGGGGCTTTAAATGATTAGAGTTGCAATAAATGGTTTTGGAAGAATTGGAAGAGTTGTCTTAAGAGAAGGACTAAAAAGAAATGATATTGAATGGGTTGCAATAAATGACTTAACTGATAATAAAACTTTAGCTCATTTATTCAAATATGATTCAGTTTATGGTGTTTATCCAGAAGAAGTTTCTTTTACTGATGAAAGTATTGTAATTGGAAAAAGAAACATTAAATCTTTTGCAATAGCAGATCCTGAAAAACTTCCCTGGAAAGAATTAAATATTGATGTAGTATTAGAATGCACCGGAAGATTCAGGAAAAAAGAAGACTTTAATCAGCATTTAAACGCAGGCGCAAAAAAAGTAATTGTTTCAGCTCCATCAGATGATGTTGATGCAACAGTTGTTTTTGGAGTAAATGACGAAAAAATTGCCAAAGACAAAAACACTTATTCTAATGCTTCTTGTACAACAAATTGTTTAGCTCCTGTAGCTGCAGTATTAGAAAAAGAATTTGGCATTGTTTCAGGAATGATGAATACAATTCATGCTTATACTAATGACCAAAGATTATTAGATTTTGCCCATAAAGATTTAAGAAGAGCAAGAGCTGCTTCTTTATCGATTATTCCAACTACCACTGGAGCAACTAAAGCAGCAGGAAAAGTTTTGCCTATATTAGCAGGAAAAATGGACGGAGTTTCATTAAGAGTTCCTGTTCCAAATGGTTCAATGACTGATTTTGTTTGTTTAGTTAAAAAAGAAACAACAAAAGAAGAAGTTAATGCTGCATTTAAAAAAGCATCTGAAACTTATCTGAAAGGAATTCTGGAATATTCTACTGCTCCAATTGTTTCTCATGATATTTTAGGAAATTCTCATTCAAGTATTGTTGATTCAGATTTAACTCAGGTAGTAAACAAAAATATGGTTAGAGTTATGTCCTGGTATGACAATGAATGGGGTTATTCTGCAAGATTGCTTGATTTAATTAAAAAGGTGTAATATTGCTTAAACCAGTTCCCGAAAACATTTCAGGCAAAACCATTTTGTTAAGAGTAGATTTAAATTCAAATATTCAGGAAGGAAAACCGGTTGTTTCTGCAAGGTTAAAAGAGCATGCAAAAACAATTTCTTTTTTTTCTTCTAAAAAAGCAAAAATTGTTGTTTTATCTCACCAAGGAAGAAAAGGGAAACCAGATTTTGTTTCATTAAAAAATCATTTGCCTGAACTGGAAAAATTAACTGGAAAAAAAATTCAGTTTTCTTTATGGAAAGAAAACTTTAAAGAAAAAATTTTTTCTTTAAAAGAAGAAGAAATTCTTTTAATGGAAAATACAAGGTTTCTTGATTTTGAATCAGAAGAAAAAACTCCTAAAGAACATTCTGAAAATGAAATAATAAAAAATTTAGCTGATTCAGCTGATTTATTTGTTTTAGATGCATTTAGTGTAAGCCATAGAAGCCATGCGACAGTTGTAGGTTTTATTCCTTTAATGCCTTCTTTTATGGGAAAAGTATTAGAGTCAGAAATAATTAATATTGAAAAAGTGTTAAACTCAAAAGAAAAACCAAAATTATTAATTCTTGGAGGAGCTAAACCTGAAGATTCACTTAAAACTATGGCTTTTTTCTTAAAAGAAAACAAAACAGACAAAGTTTTAGCCGGAGGATTATTAGGAGAATTAATTATTGTTTCTTTAGGTTATGATTTTGGCAAAAAACAAAAGTTTTTTGAAGAAAAAGGTTTTCTTTCTTTGATTCCGGAAATAAAAGAAATTTATGAACCGTTTTCTGAAAAAATATTTTTTCCAAAAGATTTTGCTTTAGATGAAAATGGAAAAAGAACTAATATTAATGTTTTTGATTTGCCTGCGGACTTTATTTCAAAAGATTTAGGTGAAAATGCAATAAAGGATTTCTCTGAAGAAATTTCCAAAGCAAAATTAATTGTATTTAATGGTCCTTTAGGAGTCTTTGAAGAAAAAGAATTTTCTAAAGGCACAAAAGAAATTTTACAGGCAATGAAAGAAAATTCAGGTTTTACTTTTTTAGGAGGAGGAGATACTGAAACTGCTTTATCTTCTCTTGGTTTTTCTAAAGAAGATTTTTCTTTTGTTTCTTTAAGCGGAAAAGCGTCATTAAAATTCCTTTCAGGAAAAAAATTAATTGCTATTGAAGCATTAAAACAATCAAAGCTGACTCTTTACATAAATTTTGTTCTTTTTTTCTTTTCATGAATAAAGGAATTCAGCTTGTATTATTAACTGCTTTAATTTCAGGCATTTCAATTTTTGTTAATTCTTTTGCAGTTAAACCGCTTGATGCAACTGTTTTTACTTTTTTAAAAAACTTAGTTGTGGGACTTTTTTTGTTTTCATTAATTGTCTTATTTAAAGAATTTAATTATTTAAAGCAGTTAACAAAAAAGAATTTTTTGCAGTTAATTGCAGTTGGTTTTGTTGGAGGGAGTATTCCTTTTGTTTTGTTTTTTAATGCATTAAAATCAACTACTTCCATTAATTCTGCGTTTATTCATAAAAGCATGTTTTTGTTTGTAACTGTTTTAGCAGTAATTTTCTTAAAAGAAAAAATAAATGCCAAGTTTATTGTTGGTGCGTTATTGCTTTTTGCTTCAGTTTTCCTGCTTTTTGGATTAAAAATAACTTCTTTTGCTTCAGCTGACTTAATGATTTTAATTGCAGTTTTATTCTGGAGTATTGAAAACACTTATTCAAAGCATTTAATGAATTCAATTAAACCTAATGCAGTTGCTTTTGGAAGAATGTTTTTTGGTTCTTTATTTATTTTAATTTATATTTTATTCAGCGGAAAAACTTCTTTTTTGTTTTCCCTTACTTTAGAAAACTTTTTTTGGATTGGAATAACTTCTTTATTTCTTTTAGGTTATGTTTTAACCTGGTATAATGGTTTATCAAAAATTCCTGCTTCAACTGCAGTAAGCATTTTGTTGTTGGGCCTTCCAATAACTGCTTTGCTTAATTTCTTTTTTAAATCAAGTCCTTTAGTTCCAATGCAGTTGCTTGGTTATTTTTTTATGTTTGCAGGACTTTTGCTGATAATTTCTAAGGAAAAACATTTTTTCTTTTTGAAAAAGTTTTTTAGTGTAAGAAATGATTGATGGATTAAGGCTTTTCTGTAAGTTTGCTTTTCCTCCAAATAATCTGCATTACTGCGGAAGCAAAGAACTTCCTTCTTTAATTAATGCGTTTTTATCCGGCAATAATTCTCTTGAAAATTCAATCAGAAAAAAAATTCCTTCTTTTGAAATGGCTTTTCCTTATCTTTCTCTTTTAGCCAGAAAGAATTCTTGTGATTTTTTAGATGAAAAAATAGTTGAAGGTTATTGGATAGGGAATAACTTAATTAAAGACCTTAAAAAAAAAGAATTAGAAGAAATTTATTTTTCTCTTGTTAATTCAAATTACTTAAATAAAGAAGCTGCAGAAGAATTAATTTCAGTTCTTCCTGAAAAAACTGATTTGCATCATTCTTTTCATGTTTTTTTATTTCATTCTTTAACTGATAAAACTAAAGGAACAATTGATTTTATGGATTCCTGTAAAATTTCTTTTGGAAAAGTTCTGCAGGAAAACAAAGAAACAAAAAAATTACTGGTTGAATATTATCCTGTTGTTTCAGTTAACAACAAGCTTTTTTTAGGAGAAGAAATTGTAAAGGAAATTTCTTTTTTTCCTGAATGGAACCAAAAAATTACTAAAGGAAGTTTAATTGCTTTTCATTGGAATGTTTTTTGTACGCCAATAAACATTCAGCAGTTTAATTCTCTAAAAAAATTCACTGAAAATTCAATTAACTTTGTAAATTCAATTAAGTAATTTTTTCTTTTTTTTTCTTTTCAAAGAATAAGCTTTAATTATTTCTTTTTCTGTTCCTTTTTCAATTAATTCAACAATTGAGCTGCCGTTTAGATAAACATAATCGCCTTTTTTTGCTTTAATAAAATTAAATACTTTAATTGTTTTTTTGCCTATTTTGACTTCTGCGATTTTTCCGTCTTTTTCAATTAAAGCAGGAATATTAACACACATTTAGCCGCAAACCTCTTTAACACAATCACAGTTCCCATCACATTCAGCAAAATTATTGCTTTCATCGCATCCTGCATCGCAATTGCATCCTGTATCAGCACAATGCTGTGAACCGCAGGAAACAGTTTCAGCACTTCCGGTTAATTCAGAGTAAATACAACTGGCAGTTGCATTTGGCCCTTCACAGTTATCATATACTACAAAGTTATATACTCCTGCTGCGGCATAGACAAAACTTATTATTGTAAGCAAAGTAAAAAACCATGAAATTAATTCAAAGTGCTTAAATACAGTTCCTCCTGCTTTAGGACTTATTTTCATTAGTTTCCCTGTTAACTTCATTTTCATTTTTTTATCAAAAGCAGTATTGCATTTTCTTAAGGTAACTCTTCTAAAAACACAGTCAAATGCTTCTTTAGCATATTCTCTGTATTTAGCAGAAAAAATTCCCAAAATCGCAAAAACAATTAATGCAATAAAACAAATCATTTGAAATCACTTAAACAGACTAATATTAATACAAGAAAGTTTTTTAATTCAACTCATTTATTTAGAAAAATCACTCAATTAGTATAGCCGGCTTTAATGGAAAAGCATTTCCTGCTTTTTTTTCTGAACTTTTTTCTGCTTTAATTAATTCAATTTCTGTGTTAAACTCTTTTTTTAATTCTTCAATATTTTCATTTAATGTTTTTTCTTCATTTATTTCGGTTAATTCCTGTGCTTCATTTAATTTCTTAACTGAAACCTGAACAAAACCTTTAATTTCTTTTGCATGCTTTTTTCCTTCTTCTGTTTCCATTGCTTTTTTCATTGCTAAACCAAACTCAATTCTTTTATTTTTTGTTTTTTCTTTTTCTTTAAATAATTTTTTATATAAACTCCATTTCCATTCAGGAGCAATAAAAATTTTCATTCTTTCAATTTTGTCTTTTTTTACTAATTCTTTTATTTGGATTATGTCTTCTCTTAAGTTTTCAGCAAATTCTTCCTGTTGTTCTGCAGTTAAATTAATTTTCTTTAAATCAAATTCAGGCCATTTTTCTAAACTTGAAAAACTTTTTTCATTAATTTTTTCCCATAATTCTTCGCTTAAATGCGGGGCAAAAGGATTTAGCATTAAAATTAATGCTTTAACTCCGTCAGAAAAAACTTTGCTTTCTTTTTCGTTAAATTTATGTAATTCGTTTGTTAATTTCATTAATTCTGCTACAGCCTTATTCATTTCCAGTTTTTCTAAAAAGTTAGTTGTGTTTTTTATAATTCTTTGAATTTTTGACTGCAAAAGCTTTGTCTTTGAATTTAATTGAATTTTTTTTTCTTCTTTTTTATTTATTTTTTCTTTATTGTCTTCTGTAAGTGAATAAATTTTATTTAAAAATTTATAGATGTTTTCAGTTCCTTTGTCATCCCATTCCATTTCGCTTTCAGGATTGCTTACAGATAAAATAAATACTCTTGCAGTATCTGCTCCAAACTTAGTTATTATTTCTCCAGGATCAACTACATTTCCTAAACTTTTACTCATTGCTTTTCCGTCTTTTAACACCATTCCCTGCGTTAATAATCTTTTAAATGGTTCATTTATTTTAAGTAATTTTAAGTCTTTTATTGCTTTAGTAAAAAATCTTGCATACATTAAATGAAGTATTGCATGTTCAATGCCTCCAATATATTGGTCTACAGGCATCCAGTAATCTGCTTCTTTGTCAAATATTTTGTCTGATTTAGGTGAACAATATCTTAAATAATACCAGCTTGAATCAAAAAAAGTATCCATTGTGTCTGTTTCTCTTTTGGCTTTTCCTTTGCATTTAGGACAGTTTGTTTCAACAAATTCTTTTACTTTGTCAAGAGGATTTCCTTTTCCAGTAAATTCAGCGTTTTCAGGCAATTTAACTGGAAGCTCTTTTTCAGGAACTAATTGTATTCCGCATTTATTACAGTAAACTATTGGAATTGGAGTTCCCCAAAACCTCTGCCTTGAAATTAACCAGTCTCTTAACTTGTAATTAACTGTTTTTTTTCCGCCTTTTGTTTCTTCAAGCCAGTCAGCTATTTTTGGTAATGCTTCTAAATTCTGCATTCCTGAAAATTTTCCTGAATTAAATAAAATTCCGTTTTCTGTATAAGCTTGTTTTGCTTTGCCTGCATCAGTTTTTTTTCCATCTTTTGAAATAACAAATTTTAATGGAATTTCATATTTATTTGCAAATTCAAAGTCTCTTTTGTCATGAGCATCAGCCATTACTATTCCTGTTCCATAAGAACCAACAGCAAAATTTGCAATCCAAATTGGAATTTCTTCTCCATTTGCAGGGTTAACTGCATATTTTCCTGTAAAACACCCAATCTTATCTTTTCCTGTTTCACTTGTCCTTTCAATTATTGTTTGTTTTTTTATTTCATCAATTATTTTTTTTATTTTTTCTTCATATTTTGTTCCTTTAACTAATTTTTCAACCCAAGGGCTTTCAGGGGCCATAACAACAAAAGTCACACTAAACAAAGTATCGCATCTTGTAGTAAAAGCAGGCAAAACAAATTCTGTATCTTTGACTTTAAATAAAATATTTATTCCATGACTTTTTCCAATCCAGTTTTTTTGCATTAATTTAACTCTTTCAGGCCAGTATTTTAGCTTACTTAAATCTTCAAGCAATTCGTCTGCATACTCTGTGATTTTCAAAAACCATTGGTCTAATTCTTTTTCAATAACTTGATTTTTACATCTCCAGCAGTTTCCATTAATTACTTGTTCATTTGCCAAAACTGTTCCGCAGTCATCACACCAATTTACATTTGATTTTTTTTTGTATGCTAAACCTTTTTTATAAAATTCTCTGAATAACCATTGATTCCATTTATAATAATCAGTATCGGCTGTAGCAAAACTTCTATTCCAATCATAGCTAAACCCAAGCATTTCTTGCTGTGATTTCATTTCGTTTATTTTTTCATAAGTCCATTTTTTTGGGTTAACTCTGCCTTTTATTGCGGCATTTTCTGCAGGCAAACCTAAAGCATCATAACCAGTAGGATATAAAACATTAAATCCCTGCATTCTCTTAAATCTGGCTAAAGAATCTCCAATAGAGTAATTTCTTACGTGCCCCATATGCAGTTTTCCTGAAGGATATGGAAACATTTCTAAAACATAATATTTTTTTTTCTTTAAGTCAGATTTAACTTCAAAAATTTTTTCTTTTTTCCATTTTTCCTGCCATTTTTCGGCAATTTTTATGTGGTCTGTTTCCATAATTTTCCCTTGTTTTAGTATTAGTAATTAGTTTAAGGAAAACTTTTAATATTCTTTTTTGTTTAGTCAGCCAACTAAATTTAAATAAAAAAGGAAAAAATGCTTTTTATTTGAAATAAAGCATTTCTGAAACTTCTTTTGCAGTTATTTTTTGTGTATTGTAAATTTTTATTCCGTTTAATTTTCCATCTGAACTAAAAATAAATTCAGTGTTAAGTTTGCCGTTGTATTTATTGAAGTTTTTTAGAGTAATTGTTTTTCCTTTTTGAGTTATTGTAATAATATTTGTATTTAAAGCATTTAATTTTGCTTCTTCCTGCAGCCATATAATTTTAGTTGTTTTTCCAAAAGCAATTCCCGGACTAAAAGTTACTTCATAGCTTATTCCATTAGTGTTATTCATGTTTCCGGTAATTAAGTTTTCTTTTGCAGTAAAACCAGGCTGAGTTATTTGTTTCAGATAAGGGAATTTTGTTCCAGATAAAATTGATTTTTCCATTTCTTCAGAGTAATTAATTGTTTTTGAAGCTATTGCTTGCCCTGTAGATTCAGATTTTCCAGGATTTAATACACAACCTGTTATTAAAATTATTGCAAGCAAAAATATTGGGATTATTTTTTTCAATTTTACCGCCTCTCTTAAACTATTTTATTGTTTATGCATATTTATTATGTACAAGTAGTTTTGTAGTTTTTGTTCTTTTTATATTTATTGTTTTATTTAGTTTTATATCAGTTTAAAAACTAAAAAAGGGCTAAAATGCACTTATTGAATTTAACTTTAACTTGTCTGTTGCAGGAATTAAAACCTTTACTTAAAGAGTCTTATATAAATAAACTCCAAGAACTTGATTCAGATAAATTCAAGTTAAAATTAAGAACAAAACAAGGAACAAAAAATCTTTTACTTTTCCCTGAAGCAGTGTTTTTTTCTGATTACAAGATTGATGCAAGAAAACAGACTTCGGGTTTTGGTGCTTTTTTAAGGAAAAGAATTGAAGGAAAAAAAATCTCATCAATAGAACAGCATAATTCTGACAGAATAGTTGTATTTGAACTGCAGGATTATTTTCTTATAGTTGAATTTTTTGCAAATAAGAATATTATTTTAACAGATAAAAGTCTTGAGATTATTTCTGCCTTAAAAAAAGAAGAAAAAAGAAAAATTGAAAAAAAACAAATTTATGTTTTTCCTGAATCAGGAAAACTTAATCCAAAAGGAATGTCTTTTAAAGAATTCACAGAAAAATTTAAGAAAAATTTAAAGAAAGAAAATAATGCTTTTTCTTCTGTTATGGGGTCAATTGAAATTCCATCAATTTTAGCTGAAGAAGTTTTTTTTAAGTTAAAACTGAAAAAAGAAAAAATAACTGAAAAAGAAATAAAAAAAGTTTTTGATGAAATAAAAAAAATGTATTTATTAAAAGAACCAAATCCAATTGAAATCCAAAAAGGAAAAGAAAAATTAATTCTTCCGTTAAAATTAGCTTTAGTTAAAGACTTTAAAGAAAAAGATTCAGTTAATTCTTTTTTAGATGAATTTTATTCAAAAGAATTTTTTAAACAAAGAATTCCTGAAAAAAAACCAAAAAAACTAATTGCCTTACAGAATAGTTTTGAACAGCAGTTAACTCATAGAAAAAAACTTGAAAAAGAAATAGAAGAATACAGGAAAAAAGCAGAAACAATTTATTCAAATAATTTAATTATTCAGGACATAATTGATTCAGCAAAAAAAGGTTTTTCTAAAGGATTAAATGATAAAGAAATAAAAGAAAAAATTAATAGTTACTTAAAACAAAATAAAAAAGAAATAGAGTTAATTGCTTTAACTAAAAACAAAGTTTTATTGGATTTCAGGGAAAATTAAGTTTTATTCTTCTATTGCGCTTAATTCTCTTTCATCAACAATAAAGACGTCGCTTACTGCAGTTACTGCAGAATAAGGAATATTAATGATTCTGTCTTTTGCACCGACTCTTCTCATTACTTTGCTGTCTCTGTCAACTTCAACTAATAATGTTTCGATTTCTCCGGTTAATTCATTAACTAGTAAATCAGTTAATTTTCCTACTTCGTCTCCTCTGTTTGTAATAACTCTTTTTGTAGCTAATTGCCTTGCAACAGTGTATTTGTACATTTTCAAACCTTTAAATTTTAATATAATGAATAAGGTCTTAACATATTTATAAACATTGCGTTAAGACAACTCTACATAAGCTGTCTTTTTTAAAATAGTCTTTTTTCAGTTTCTAATTTTCTTTGTTTTTTTAAGAATCTTCGGGTTATTTGTCCAAAAACCAAACCTTAGTTATGTATAATTGTCTTTTTGTCTTTTTTTCACATCAGTTTTTTATATCAGTTTAACCTATTATTTGGTTTATGCCTAAAGAAGAATTTTCTAAAAAAAAGAAATCATTAATTTCAGGTAAATTAATTTTAATTTTTGTTTTTGGTTTAATTTTAGGTGCAGTAATTCAGTTGATGTTTGTTCAGCCTTTGCTTGATAATTCTGATTCATTTAAATCAAAATTAGCTGTCTGTGAATCAAGCAGAAGCATCTGTGACAAAGAAGTGTCAAATTATCTTTCATGTATTAAATCTAATAGTATTAATCCTGAAAACTGTTCTAATTCATAATTATTCATTAAATATTTGCGCCTGAAACTTAAATATTTTACATTCTTTTTCTTTCCAGTTTTCTTTGTTTAATCCTGCTTTAACACAAGTTTGTTCCAAGAATATTTCTGAATTCCATTTCATTTCTTCTGCCACCTGAGGCAGAAGTAAACCTGATTGATTATTAATTTTTACAATTAAACCATCTTTTCCTGTTTCAATTTTTTCTGGAATTAATTCTTTTTTTTCTGTAATTTCTTCCGGAACACTTAAAACAGAAATTTCAATTTTAATTTCTTCAAGTTCTTTTAATGTTAGTTGATTAAACCTTGAATCATTAAATCCAGCTGAAACGCCTGCTTCAATTACTGCATTCCATAAAGGAAGTATTGGGTAAGGAAAACCAACACAGCCTCTTAATTCTCCTTTTTTGTTATGTAATGTAACAAACACTCCTTGTTTTTCAGAGAATTCTTCCGGAGAAATTTCTTTCATTATTTGTCCTGAAGCAAGAAAATACTTAATGCTTTTTCTTGCTAATTTAATTAATTCTTTTCCTTGTTTTTGTGAAAGTTTTGCCATAAATACTTTATGCAATAAAACAATTAATTGTTTTTCGTCAATTAACGTGTAAAATTCTTTTTATTTGTTTTCAAAAAGAATTCAGGAATGAAACTAAAAATTTTAGCTTTATTTTTTGTTTTACTTTTTTTTTCAGGATGCATTTCTCAGGAAAAACAATTTGAATACAAATCTGCGTGTCTTTCTTTAACTTCTTATTCTTTCCAGAAAATACCTAAATGCAGTTCACAAGAAGACTGCTTTAATAAAGTTGAAAAACAATTGTTTGTTTTTCCTAATAACTTTTCTTTTGAATCAGCAGACAACTTAAATTCTTATAAAAACAATTTGGCTTCTTCTTGGCTTTATTTTAATAAATCTCTTTCTCTTGTCAAACAAATAAACCAGTTATGTCAAAACAATAATTTCTCTTTCCTTCCTGAAAAAACAAATGAATTAGCTTTTTCTTTAGAAAAAGCGTTTGAGTTTACAGACAAAGCAAATCTTAATGCTTTTTCTTTTATTTTAATTGAAAAAAATTTCCTTGACAAACAGCAAATTGAATTAATTCCAGAAGAAGAGTTATTTGATGATTTTATTTTATTAAACCAGAATTTAAATGAACTTTCAACTCCTGAAGTAAACAAGACATCTGATTCTTTTGTTTCACGTTATTTTACTGCTTCAAGGAATTTCAATGAATTTTCTTCTAAAGCAGGATTTTATTCTTTGTATTTAAATGAATTCACTTCAAATGATTTAATTAGCTTTTATCAGAAAGATGCATTAAATTTAATTAAATCAAAAAAATTTTATGTTCCTTTGCTGAAAAAAACTTTTTCTTCTGTTCTTTCTTTTTTGTTTGATTTTGTGGATTTGGAAAGAAGTGTTAAACTTTTGAATTCAATGCCTACAAATGAATTATTCAATTTATTTGGAGATTTTGCGTCTCCTGAAAATTCTGTTGCATTTGAATTTTCTGGATTAGTTTCAGATATTTCAGAACATAAAACTGCTTTAAATCAGAGGAATAAAGAAATTTCAGCCGAAATTAAATTTAATATTAACCAAATCTCTGTTGAATTAGATGAATTATCTCTTTCTTCTTTGAATAAATTTGATTCAAATGTTTTAAGTTTTTTATTTGAAGAACTTGAAAACACATTTATTTCTGAAAAACAGCATGAAGTTTATGAAATTGAAGATTTTGTTTCTGAATCAAAAGAAAAACTTTTACTGTCAAAAAGGCAGTTTAATGAATTAATTGAAAAAGAATATTTTAATAAAATTTCTTTGGGAAAAAAAACTAATTCATTGAAAAAATTAAACTCTGAAATTGTTTTTCTTAAAGAAGATATTGCTTTTTATTCAGTTGAATTATTTGATGAATTAAATGTTTTATGCGATTCAAAAATTAAATCAATTGAAGATGATTTAACTAAAACTAATTTCTCTGAAAAACCAGCTGAAATAAATTTTATTGCTTTAAGGACTGCGGTTAAAATTTCTTCTTTTGAAAAAGCACTTAAAAAAGAAAAACTCTTTTACTGCAAAGACGCAATTTTGTTAAATGAAAAACTTTCTGCTGCTTTAGAAAATCAGGAAAAATTTTTTCTGAAGTCAGAAAAATCATTAAATCAATGTGTTGATTCGCTTGAAAGAATTTTTTATGCCAAAAACCTTTCTCCTTTTGTTGATGCTTTTTATTCATTAAAATCAATGAAAAAAATCCATTATTCTTATCTTTACGACTCCTGTTCTGAATTAAAAGAAAGAATACTAAAATACCTTTATTTAAATGACAAGGAAATAACTGAAGTTAATTTACTTTTTTTTAAATCAAAAAACCTTTTATCTAAAATTTCTTTTTTATCAAAGCTTTATCCTGCTTTTTTTTCTCCAAAAGAGACAACTGCTTTTAATGAAAAACTAACTAAAATTTCATCTCATTTTTCTTCAGATAAACTGGATTTTGATTTTCTTGAATTTTCTTCAGAAGAATTAACTGGTTTAAAAAAATTTAATTATAAAATTAATTCTTTTTTTGTTTCTTCACTGGAAAAATTCCTTTCAGCAAAACGATTATCTAAAACAGTTTCAGATAAAAAAGAACTTTTTTTTCCTAATCCTTTAAATGAAGAAATTAATTCAGAGTTTTCTTTTATTTTTCCTGGAAATTCAGAGGACATAATTTTTACTGATTCCTGCATTAAAGAAATCGTAAAAGAAGGAAATCAGCTAAGAGCGGTTACTTCTTGTATTCCAAAAAACGGTTTATTTATTGAATTTAATGAAAAACAACAGGGTATAAGGCTAAGGCAAATACAATTCCCTGAAACAAAAGAAGATTTATCTGATTTAAATGAATTAATCTTTTATGAAGAAATTAAGGATTTAAATAAATCAGTTAATGAAAAAATTCAGAAAAAAAAGAAATTTTTAAAAGAAAAACAGTTTTTTTTAAATGAAAAAAAAACTGAAATTAAAGACATTTTCCCAGAACTAAATACTGCTTTGTCTGAAAGTGAAGTTTATCTCCCTCCAATAACAAAAAAAAGACTTTTACAGTTAAATAATTCTTTTAATGAACTTAAATTTTTTTTTGATTCAGATAATAATTCTTTTGAGTATTTGATTTCAGCAGAACAGGATTTAGCTGATTTTGAAAAAAATTTAAATGGAATAGAAGAAGAACTTGTTTTTTCTTTAAATAAAATGAAAGAAGATGCAAAAGTTTTTTTGCTGGCAGCTAAATTATCAGGCAAAAACATTTCTTCTGCAAAAAAATTATTTAATAAAGGGAAATATGTTGATTCAATTAATGAGTCTTTTGTTTTACAGGAAATAAATTCAACGGGTTTTTTTTCTTTGCCTTTAATTGAACTGCCTTTTCAAGTTTATCCTTTGTTTGGAGTGATTTTTTTTGTCTTGTTTAGAAAATTCAGAAAACCAAAAAAGAAAAGAAAAAAACCTAAAAGAAAGATTTCAAGCAATTAAGATGAATTCCTGATTAAAAAGGTTTAAATAAAAGTTAATTCAATAATTACTGCTATGGAAAACAAAGTAAAGAAACCAGTTCAAGCAAAAAGCAGTAATCCTGTTCAAAATCAAAAAAGCAAAATTGTTCAGAAAACAAATCCTTCTAAATCTGTTACTAAAGCAAATAATTCTAATTTATTTTTAGTTGGAGGAATTGTTTTAGTAATAATTGTTCTGCTTGTAATGCTTTTGCCTGGATTAACCAAAACAACTGAAGAAAAAACTTTTACTTGTCCTGATGGAAGTATTGTTGCTTCAGAAGAAGATTGTATCCAGGAAGAAATTCCTTTAACTCCTGAAGAAAAATATGAATCATGCATGGATAAAACTTTAATTCAGGAAAAAGATGAATGTTTACAAAAATTAGCAATTGAATCAAATAAGGATATTTTATGTGAGGAGTTAGTTAATCTTGATTCAGAGAAATGCAAAAGACTAGTCTGGAAAGAATATGTGGTTGTTTCACAGGAATTAAGTAAATGCAGTGAACTTATAACTAAATTTGATCAGGCTTCCTGTATTAAGGAAATTGCATTAAATGCTTCTGATCCAAGCATTTGCAGTACTCTTTCTGAATCAATAGAACAAAATTCCTGTTTAATTGAATTAGCTGCACAGGAAAAAGACCTGGAAATATGCAGTTTAATTAAAGGAAGTGCAACAGAAACCTGCAAGTTTAATGCTGCTTTATCAATAGGCAATGCAGATTTATGCACTGCTTTTTCTTTACCTTCAATTAAATATGACTGCATTACAAGAATTGCAGAAAAAAATAAAGACATAAGTTTATGCAATATGATTTCTGATTCTTTAATGAAAAACAGATGTGTAAATAATTTATCTTAAATAAAGGTAACTGTAAATTATTATTCCAATTAAAACCATTACACTTCCAATAATCAGTTTTTGGTCTATTGTGTTTTCTTCAAACAGGATTGTTGTTTTATCGCATAAAGTTTTTTCTTTGCCGTAACTTAATTCGCATTTTAATTCAAATTCTCCTGCTGAATTAGATTTTGCTTTTGTTTTAAAGTAAACTGTTTCTTTTGGCTGGATTGATTCAAATTCAGTTGTTTTTTCACCGGTAATAACTTCAGAAATTAATTTGATTTCTGCATTATAAACTGTATTTTCTGAATTGTTTATTATTACAATTTCTATTTCGCTTTCTTCTCCAATAAAATTAATTTGTTTTTTCAGCATTATTATTGGTTCTAATGCCTGTTTTGTTAAAGGAAATATTTCAGGGTAGTTGGATTCAATTTCTTTTTTTTCTCCGAATTCATTCAAATAGTAAGCTTTTGCATTAGGAAGAATTCTTGTTCTTTCATCTTTTAATCTGTAAGTGTATTCAAATGAAATTTCTTCTCCTGAAAGAATTTCTCCTTTAAATGAACTTTTTCCTTTGATTAATTCAATGTCTTCCCTATCTGCATCTCCGTCAATGATTTCAATGGAAGTTTTTTCGTTCCCATAATTCTTTAATGAAGTCTTAATTGTAATTTCTTTTCCTATAATTATTTCTTCAGATAAAACTTTTTTTGTAAGGCTTCCTTCAGGAAAAAAAGCTGTTTTGTAATTCCCTATTGTTGAATCATCTTTAACTGAAATTTTTGTTATTGCATCAGAAGTAAAAGCACATAATTTAATTATGTTTTTTTCCTTTAATTTTTCTTTTTTAATTATAATTCTTCCGAATTCAGTTTCTGAATCAATAACTGAAATTAATTCATTGTTTAAGTGAACAGTAATATTTGCTTCTCCTTTGATTTTTGGGACAAATTCAGAATGAATTGAAATTATTGTGAATTCTTCTCCATTAAACTCATCATAAAAAATAACTTCATTGCATTGTTTTTGGTTTGTTCCTTCAACTAAAAAATCTGAATAACCAATCAAAGCAAAAGTTTCCTCTTTAATGGTTTCAGCATTAACAAAACTTAACATCAATAAAACTAAAATAAAAACAATTTTCTTCATTTTTTCCCCTTTATTTTTTTAATTATTTTTTGTATGGAACTGTTTAAAGTTTTCTCGTTTTTTATTTCAATCACTTTTTTGTAATTTTTAAGTGATTTTTCTTTGCAATAACCTGTTTTTTCACAGAAAACATTATCCAGAATCTTTACTTCAGAATAATCTCTTTTTTTCAGTCTTTTTTCCAGTAATTCAGATTTAGTTCTAAGTAAAAACACTAAATCAACTTTAATTTTCATTTCGCATAAAACATGGCCTTCAATTATTAAGTTGTCTTTTTCTTTTAAGAATTCATTAATTTTTTTTTCAAATTTTTTTGCGTCAATTTCAATTTCTTTATTTTTTTTCTTTCCGCTTTTGCTTTTCAATGCAAAATCTTTTTCATTTATTACTTTATACCCTAATTTTTTTTTCAGTATTTCTGCAATTTCTGTTTTTCCTGTTCCAGGAGTTCCTGTAATTAATATTTTCATTTTTTCCGCCTTTGTTCTAAAATAATTCCAGTAAAATAAGAATAAGCAATAATTGGCATTTTAATTAATTCAAAGCCAATTGAATCTGTTTTTTTTCCGTTTATTTTTTCAACTTTTCCTATAATATTTTTTTCTTTTGTAATTTCATCAAAGTCCCAGTTATTATCTCCTTTAAGCAAATGTTTTTTTCCTTTTTTTTTAAGTAATCTGTGTACAAAAAATTTCTTATTTTTAAAGTATAGAATTATATCTCCTTTTTTCAGTTTTTCAGTTGAAACTTTCACTTCAATTTCAGAATTATCTTTAATTAAAGGATACATGCTTTTTCCTTTTGTTTTTAATTTAATTTTTTTTTCTGAATTTTTTTCTTTAAATATTTTAATGGCTTCTGCAATAGATTTATCTTTCATTCAACCACTAAATTTGTTCTGAGACAACCGTATTTTTCTTCATCAAATTCTTCTTTTATTTCTTTCTTGAATTCAAATTCAGTATGTGCTGTTTTGTAATAAAGAAGTATTTTAGGATCTTTTGACTGAATATTCGCTAAAAAAGCAGGAGTCTCAGAAACCTTAAAATTTATTTCATAAGTTTCTCTTCCTTTTAAGAGTGTTTCCTGAATTAAAGTTAATTTAACAGTTTTTTTAATTTTAGGAAAATATTTTTCATAATTTCTTTTTTCAATAAATTCATTTAATAAAAAACTGCCGTTATTCTGATAATAAAAAAATATAAAAGGATAAATTATGTTAGATTCATCGTCATTAAACTTTCTTGTTAATTCAGAAGAAAAAGCCTCTTCACAGGTGTCTTTAAGCCCGCTTGAATAAATAAAATAATTATTGTCAATTAAAAGCAAATCAAATGTGTCTTTTTCATTTATTGCTGTTTTTGACAGTACTTTAATTAACTCTTCATTTTTGTCAATTACAAAAACTTCATAATCAAAAACAAGATTATATTCAGGGGCTTTTTGAATAAATGTGTATTTAAATCCTTTTTTTAATTCAAGTTTTGGTTTTGGATTTAATTTAATTTCAAATTCTTCTGTTTCTGTTTTTGAAGGAGTAACTGAAACAAATAAATTTTTTGAAGTTATTTCCTGACAGTTAATTAAAAGCAGATTTTTTCCTTTTTTTAAATTAAAATATTTAAAACATTTAAGTTTTTTTTCTGAGTTAAAAATTTCAAATAATACTTTTGGATTTTCTTTTTCAGAAAATACAGTAAATTCAATTGTGTTTTTTTCAAAATCCGCAGAATATTCTTTTAAGTCTATTTTTTGGTTTTCAGATTCTTCTGTTTTTTTAGTGCATCCTGAAAAAAATATGAGCAGAATTAAAGCCAGAATAAAAATTTTTTTAGTCATTAGCAAAACATATTTAATTTATGAATTAAGCTGAAGTAGTGCTTGGTGCAACCTCTATTAGGAAGGTAGTCCCTCCGCTTGATGCTGTTTTTATATTAAGTTTTTTTATAGCTGGTTTTTCATAAGTCATATTAATACTTCCTCTAAAATATAACTCAGTTTATATTTAAATAAATATGCTATTGTTTTTTTATAAGGGTTTCCTAACTTGTTGCTGTTTATTCAATAATTTTTTAAACAGTTCTCATTCTCTTTTTTTTTTGTGGATACTAAAAATTTAAAGATATTTAATCCAATTATTTCTTTGGAATTTATTTACACAAAAAAATGCAATATCAAATGTGATCATTGTATTAATAACTGCGGGCCTTTTGAAACATCTAAAGTAGATTTGAATACTTGTTTAAGTGTTTTGCCTTTGTTAAAAGAAGAAGGAATAAAAGAAATAGGGTTTACAGGAGGAGAACCTTTATTATATTTTGATGAAATGATTGCTCTTTTTTCTGCTGCAAAAAAAAACAAAGTAAACCCTAAACTTATAAGCAACGGTTTTTGGGGTTCAAGTCCTGAAAAAACAGAAAAAATGCTTTCAAAGCTTGTTTCTGCAGGATTAATGTGTCTTAATATAAGCACAGATAATTTTCACGTTAAATTTATTCCTGAAAAAAATATAATTAATATTTTTGATGCTGCAAGGAAATATAAAAAACTTCAAATTATTTTAAGGGTTGCTGTTTCAAAAGATTATTCTTTTTTGGATTTTTTAGTAAATAATAAAGAATATTTTACTAAAATACATGCAGATAAAAAGCCTTTTCATGTGTTAAGTCAAATTCTTGTTCCGGCAGGAAGAGCAGCTAAAAATGTCTCTAATAAAACCTATTTTATTTCAAATAAAAAACTGCTTAAACAAAAATGCCCTTTCTTAGGAAAACCAACAATAAATCACGATGGTAAAATGTTTGTTTGTTGTAATGGATTTGAAGGATCAAATACGGCTTTTAAGTTTGCAGATTTTAATACTGATTCACATAAAAAATCAATTGAAGCTTACAGAAAAAATATTTTTGTTTTTTATTTGAGACATAAAGGCCCTGCTTTTATTTTTGATCTCGCAAAAAAAAACAAACTTAAAAAAGTGAATAAAGTAAAAAAAGTATTACAAGGGTATGCAAGTTTATGTGATTTTTGTGTTTTTAGTTTGAGTCCTTATGAAAAAAAAAGCATTAATAAAATGCTTTTAAATGAATTAAATAAAGATATTGAATTACAGAAAATTGCAAAAACTGAACTTAAAAACAAAAAGAAAATCGCAAAAGAAAGTGTAAATAAATAAAGAATTTTTTAAGATGAACAATTAATTTTTTTTTGTAATAAGCTTCATTGAAGCCAGTTTTTTAATTAATTTTTTTGTGTCTGCTAAAGAAATTTTTTCTTTTAAATTGTATTTTTTAGCTAATTTTTCTGCTATATTTTTTTCAGTGTTTTTTCCGTTTATGTTTTTCCATATAAATGTTCCTGTTTTGTTTAAAATAAAGAACTCGTTTTTTTTAGGGCTGACAAGAATTGTTTCCCCGTCAATTTCTCTTGATTCAATATTTTTTGCTTTATTCATTTAATCTCCTTATTTGTTTAAAGTGAATCTAATTTTAAATTTTTTGTTTTTTCAGTTCTTTTTTGATTTTTTTCCATAACTTTTTTTCTAAAGGAAAATTAATTTTAAATGCAGAAATTTCTGAAAAAAGTTTGTGGTACAACAATATTCTTTTTTCTGTCTTTATTTGCTGGAAATTAAATGTTCCCTGAATATCGTTTTCAAGCATCAAGGTTATTGCATCTGTTTTTCTTAGTTTTTTAAGCTTTAATTCTTTTGATTTTTTTAAGAAAAAAATATTTTGTATTTCCACTGGTTGCGAATTTTTTTTGTTTATTGCAGTAATCATCATAATAAAAGGGAATGCTTGAATAAAGAATTTTTTTTCTTTTTTGAACAAAATGTTTAGGTCTTCTCCTAAATTTAATGCTTCTGGGCAAATTCTAAGTATTGTGCTTTTTCCTGCATTATTTTTTCCAATAAACATAAATCCCTTGTTTTTTTCTGCTATTGCTGCTGAATGAATTAAATTTGCATTAAATTCATTAAAGTAAATTGAAATGCATTTAGCAAAATTAAAAACAAACGCACCCCAAAAAAAATTTTTATCTGAAATTATTTTCATTTTGCTTTTTTTCCGGTTTAAATCTAAATAACCTGTAATAAGCATTCCATTTTTTCCTTTTTTGTGTTTAAATAAAAACAAATTTTTTTTTGTTTCTTTTATTTTTTCTTTTGACCGCCATTCATCTTTTACAATAAATAAATTTAAATCAAAATTCCCTTCTTTAAAAATATATTCTATTGTTAAATTAGGTTTTTTTTTTGAAGAGAATTCAGGAAAATATGATTTTAATATTGTATTTAGTTTTTTGTTGTTTGTTTTAATTAAAATTGTTTTTCCTGCTAAGGATATTTTTGCGTTAAAAATTTCCATAAAATCAGCTTTAATTATATTTAACACAAAGTTATTAAATTTTTTTTCTTTTTCTTATTTTCCACACAGCAGATAAAAGTTTATGGTTTAAAACAAAAATTAATACTTTTGTTTTTTGTTTTATTCCTTTAGCCCAATAAAACCTGTTTTTGATTATTTCAGAATCAATTTCTTTTTTATCCTGAATTTTAATTATTTTTTCTAATGATTTTTCCTTTAAATAATCCAGCTTTTTTTTATCTGCCTTTTCTTCTAATTCTTTTATTCCTTTAATTCCATTCCCAAAAATTTCTTTTATTAATTCATTAAAATAAATCATTATTTCAATTACATTATATTTTTCTGTTTTTTCTTTTAGTTTTGTGTAATTAATGTTTTTTTTCATAAGATTTTTTGCATCAATCAACCCTTCAAACATTCCGTAAAAATTATGCTGATAAACTGAACTTAATGCAGTTAAAATAAGTGAATCTTCAATTGAAGGAATAAAAATATCATTAATTTCAATTCTGTCACGCCATATTTCTTTTAAATCTATTTCAAAAGGATTAACAGGAAAAATTAATTCTTTATGCGGTTCAATCATGCAATTTAATCCATTAACATTTTTTTCAAGTATAGGGTAATGGTGATAAAACAACTGTTTTTCCCATAACCAGAAGTTACTTTCCTTAAATCCTTTTTTTTCTGTAGTTTTTTTTATTTCAGAGTATTCTTTTTCTTTTATCAGAAAATCAATATCGCTTGAAACCCGTAAAAAACTTTCAGGATAAATAAAATTATTTAATGCCATTCCTTTTATTGCAATAAATTCAATTCTTTTTTTTTAAATTCTTTAAATAATGAAATCATTTCATTGTTCAAAATAAGGTTTTTTGAAATAATTATTTTATTTAATTTATTTATTTGTTTTATTGTTTTTTCTGAAATAAGTTTTTTATTTAATTTTTTAGCAATAAAACCAGTTATTCTGTGGTAATAAGCCAGTTTAATAAATTCATTCCAGTCAATGTTTTCATAATCTTTTGCTGTAACATTGCCTTTAATTAATGCAATAAACAGTCTTTCCTCTGAATTCATTAAACCACTTTTTTATTATATTTTACTTTAATCTTAATTAATAACATAATGCTGAAAAAGTGATGTCAATGAAGATTTTGTTTGTTTCCCCTGAATTCTTTCCTTTTATTGGAGGGGCAGAAAACCATATTCTTAGAATATGCAGAGAATTAAAGAAAAAAAATCATGAAATAATTGTTTTTACTTCAACTAAGACTGCAAGAAATATTAATGGAATAAAAATTTATTCAGAAAATTACATGTTTAAGTATTCTAATACGCCTTTTAATTTCTGGAATTTTTCTTTAAAGAAAGTAATTGAAAAAGAAAAACCTGAAATAATTGCAGGTTCATTATCCACTCCTTTTATGGCTGATTCTGCTGCAAGAATTGCAAAACAAAAAAATATTCCTTTTTTCTTGTTTTATTTCAATGATTATGTAAAACAAAAATTCACTGAAAAAATTTTCCTTAATTTTTATTATTCTTTTATTTTAAAAAAAACTTTTGAGTTAAGCAGAAAAATAATTGTTTTATCTGATTATTATGCAAAAAAATCTCTTTTGCTTAAATCTTTTTCAGGAAAAACTATGGCTATTCATCCTTTTATTGATTTAAATGAATTCACTTTAAAAACCAAAAAACAGATTTTTTCTAAAAACAGAATTATTTTATTTGTAGGAGCGTTAAATAAAGGACAAAAATACAAAGGATTAAATTATTTAATTAAGTCAGTTGCTGAACTTAAAAACGCTTTTCCTGATTTAATGCTTGTGGTTATAGGAGAAGGCAACAATATTAATTATTTTAAGAAATTAACAAAAAATCTTGAAATAGAAAAAAATGTTTTTTTTGCAGGAACTGTTTATCAATCACAATTATTGTTTTTTTATTCTGAATGTGAAACATTAATTCTTCCTTCAATTAATGATTCAGAAGGATTTGGTTTAGTTTTATTGGAAGTAATGGCTTTTTCCAAGCCAGTTATAGGAAGTACTGTTGGAGGAATTCCTGCAGTAATTAAAGACAAATTTAATGGTTTTCTTGTGGAACCAAAAAACACGAAAAAATTGACTAAAGCAATTTCTTTTATTTTAACAAACAAAAGCAAAGCAAAAGAAATGGGATTAAATTCATTAAAAAAAGCAAAAGAATTTTCTTCAGAAAAAGAAATAAAAAAACTAATTAATTTATTTGAGGAAGCATTAAATGAAAAAAGAAACTAAAATTATTTTTCTACTGGCTTTATTTTGTCTTATTTCAGGGTTAGTTATTGAATTGACTTCTCCCACTTCGCTTTATAGAGACCCTTATATGTTTAGGCATTTTAGTGCAGCAGAATTTATTAAAGAAAAAAATAAAGCAGATACAATAGGTGAAAAATTTGAGGCCATTAGGTTTTCCGGATGGTCTTTTTTAAGAAATGAAAATACAACTAACTTCTATTTTTTTGACAGGTTTTTTTCAAAAAAAAACCTTATTTTTTTTACTATTCCTGTTCTTTCAGCGGCAATATTTAATTTTTTATCAGGCTTGGATTTGTATTTTTTATTTAATCATTTTTATTTTTTGATTTTTATTGCAGCTTTGGCTTTTTTTGTTTTATTCAGAGAAATATTCAGGAAAGATATTCTTGCTTTAACTTTGTCTTTGCTTGTAGTACTATTTCCTTTTGAACCATTGTACTATAAAATTTCAATTCACGGCTGGTTTTTTGTTAGAATTTTCGGGGCAATGTCATTGTATTTTTTAGTGAAATTCCTTAAACAAGGTTTTTCTTTTAAATCAAAAAACCTGTTTTTACTGCTGTTTTTTTCTGTTCTTTCAGTTTATTCAGATAAAAGTGCTTTTGCATTAAGTATTCTTCCTTTACTGCTGTTTTTTTTGATTTATTTTTTCTTTAAAAAAAAGGAAATTAAAGTTAAGCAGATTCATTTGAATTCTTTTTTGTTAATTTTTCTTTTGCTTCTTGTCTTTTCTTTTGTTAATATTTTAAATCAGATTTCATGGAATATTGGTGCTTTAATATATAATTTCTCTGAAATGAATTTTTTGCCTTCTTTTTTGTTTCCTAATCTGCCTTTTTCTGAATATTATTTAGAAAAAGATTTCTCTTACAGTATTTTAAGGTATTTTATTCCTTTTTTTGTTGTTTTAAGCTTATTAATCTTTAATTTCAATAAAATAAAATCTTTTATTTTAAAAAACAATTTAATTAAATCTTTTATTTTTTCTCAAGCTATACTTTATTCTATTATAGGGCTTTTCATGCTTTTTTCTTTTGCTTTTATTTCTAACAGAGGAGCATCAATGATTTTCTTTTTTTTGTCAATACTTTGCCTTATTGGATTAAATGAAATGAAAACAAGTTTTCTAAAGCATTCTTTTTTAGCTGTATTTTTTGTTTTTGTTTTATTAATTCCTTTTGTATTTTTTACTCAAACTCCTCAATATAAATATGAACAGTTTAATGAAAAGCATTTGAATTCAATTCAATGGATTAAAGAAAACTTAAATGAAAAATCAAGAATTTACAGCGATGTTAAAATGGCTAAAGCAGTTGGATTAAAAACAGGATTAAGTGTTGTTAATGCTAAATTAGAGTTTGGTGATTATATGGAAAATGAAATTATTCCTATTTATTTTGATTCAAATATTTTTCAGGCTGTATTAAGATTAAATCAGTATGAAGCAACGCATTTGCTTTTAACTAAAGACATGGATTCTTTAATGGTTCAGCCTGCAAATGAATTAATGAAACCTGCAACGCATTTAAGAAAATTTAATGATAGTAATTCTTTTGATAAAATTTTTGAGAATAAAGAAACAAGAATTTATGAAATAAATTAGTTTAAATTCAGCACATGCTTTTTTGCTTAAAGCAAAATCATTGTCTTTTTTTTTTGCAGCCTTTTTCCAGTTTACTGCATAATTCTAAAATTTTTTCTTTTGTCATTTCAATCCAGAATTAGTAATATGTTTTTTGTTTTTATTTGTTTCGGTTGAGAAAGCAGTGGTTTGTTTTTCTTAAAAAAAACAAGGAAATTTTTCATAAAAACAACAATAAAATTATGTAAAAATACTTTTTAGAATAAGGTGTATTAAAAAAATAAAAAAAGAAACTTTAGGAGTTATGTTTACTTCAATCTTACTGCATCTAAATCTCTTAATGCTGTTGCATTAATTCTGAATTTATTTGAAACATATCTTGCAAATTCTATTGCAGTGTTTTTTTCTCCGTGGTTTACTATGATTCTTTTTGGTTTTGGATTTAAGCTTCTTAAATAATTAACTAACTGGTTTCGGTCTGAGTGTCCTGAAAAGCCTTCTACTGTTTCCACTCTCATGTTTATTGGTAATTCTCTTGTTTTTCCGTTGTCTGTTATTGGAGTTTTTCTTAAACCTTTTTGCAGTCTGTTTCCTAATGAACCTTCTCCTTGGTATCCAACAAAAATTAAACTGTTGTTTGGGTTTTCAGCCATTTTTTGGAAATATTGAACTGAAGGACCGCCTGTCAGCATTCCTGATGAAGCAATAATTATTGCGTCTTTTTCTTCTAAAATTTTATCTCTGTTTTTGTAGTCTGCAATCTGAAATAAATCTGAAGTAAAAGGAGAATCATTTTGTAAAACTCTTCGTTGAACTCCTTTTCTTAAATATTCAGGATAAGCTGTATGAATTGCACTTGCTTCTCTTGTCATTCCATCAATATAAACTTTGCCGTCTAACATTCCTTTTCTATAATATTCTTCTATTACTAACATTATTTCTTGTGCTCTTCCAACAGAAAAAACAGGAATCAAAGTGTTTCCTTCTTTATGCATTGTTTCTTTCAGGATTCTGATTAATTGTTCTTCAGCTAAATTTCTATCCTGTTGTACTGCATCTTTTCCGCCGTAAGTTGATTCAATAATTAATGTTTCTAATCTTGGATAATTAATATCAACATTATTGAATAATCTTGTAAAAGCAAATTTTATGTCAGCTGAATAAACTAAATTATGTGCTCCTTGTCCTATATGGAAATGAACTGAACTACTCCCCAAAATATGAGCTGCATTATGTAATGTTATTCTCATATCTGGTGCAATGTCTGTTACTTCCCTATATTCTCTTGTAATGCAGTATTTTAGCATTTCTTTTACATCTCTTTCAGTATAAGGAGGTTCTTTTCCTTCTTTAACTAAAACATCAATGTAATCAAACTGCAGTAAAGCCATTAAGTCTCTTGTAGGAACCGTGCAATAAACTGGCCCTCTATAACCCATTTTAAATAATAATGGAACTAATCCAGCATGATCTAAGTGTGCGTGGCTTACTACTACTGCATCTAATCTGTCAAGTGGAAGTCTTAATGCTTCAAGATAAGGGTAAGGTTGATCTTGATTTGCTACATCTACTCCTACATCGCATAAAACTTTTGTTTCAGGAGTGTCAATTAACATACAACTTTTTCCTACTTCTCTAAAGCCGCCTAAAGCAGTTAATCTAACCCACCCGTTATTTTTTGGAAGTTCTCTGTAAATTTTTTTAGAGGTTTCCTGTAAAATTTTTTTTCTTTCTGAACTGTATTTATGTAAATGGTGCCTTATTCCTTTTAGTATTTCTGATTCAGAAGTAGGGCTTCTTAAAATATTTGGAGTCCAGCCGGTCTTTAATATAATTTCTTTTGAGGTTTCTCCGCCTTTTCCTATAACTAATCCAGGTTTTATTGCTTCAATTACTACTTCGCTGAAAGATGGATTAAAATAAATTTCTTTTATTCCTGCTGTTTCTGGAACTAATTCTTTAATTAAATTTTTTGCATAATGTTCGTCTGAAAGTAAACTTTTGTCTGTTCTGATGTTTACTCTTTTTTTTAATTCAAATGCAATTTTTGCAACAAAGTTTTCGTTTTCAAAAAAAGCTTTTGGATTTCTTGTATAAATTGCTACTTCTGGTCCTTCCATTTCAACATTAGTTATTTGTGTTTCTGGTGGAAGATTTTTTTTGACTATTTCTTTTACTTCTTTTTGTATGTCCATTAAGTCACTCTCTTTTTTTTGTTTAATGTATGACTGTGTTAATTAAAAAAATTGGAAATTTTTTATTAAATTGTTTTTTTTAGTTGCCGTATTTTTGTATTTCTGTTTCGTTTAATTCTCTTGTTCCATTTTTGTCTATTACTGTTACTTTTACTGATACTCCGCCTGAATAAATGTCTCTTTTCTTTGATGCTTTAACTGCTTTAATTGCTAATTTTATTCCTTCTTCTGTGTTTAATCCTTCAATATAACTTTGGTCTAAAACTGACATTGCTAATTCTGTTCCAGAACCGGTTACTGCAAACTTGTTTCTTTCAAGTAATCCGCCTGAAGGGTCTACATCAAATATTTCTGGTTTAGTATTTACTCCGCCAATAATAAACTGAACAAAGAAAGGATAAAATCTGTTTGAGTTTAATATGTTTGAAACATAAGTTGCAATTGCTTTTGGAGTTATTTTTGTTTCTCTTTCAATTTCAAATAATCTTGAATGACTTCTTAAATATCTAATTAAAGCTAATGCATCTCCAACCGAACCTGCAATAGTTACTGAAACATTATCTGTTATTCTATGTATTTTGTTTACTTCTTCATCATAAGCTATGTGGCCCATTGATGCTCTCATATCAGCTGCTAATATAACTGATTCTTTTGTTATTAATCCAACTGTTGTTGTTCCTGTTTTAAGTTGTTTATTTGCTTCCAATAAATCACCATAAAATTAGTCAGTGTGCCTATATTTAATGGCTTACTAACTATTTAAAAAGTTAAGGGAAAAGCACTTTTTTAAAGAAATTTCATTAAACTAAAAGAAAACTTTTATTAACAAAGAAAATCACTTTTTTTTTATCTTTGTAATTATTAATTTTAATTATATTGAATTTGTGAGGTGATTTAAATTAAAAAAATATTTTTTGCAGTTTTATTAATTGCAGCAATAGTTTTATCAGGATGTGTTTTACAGCAAAATGATTCAACCGGAGGTGCATTTAAAACTTTAACAAAGAAAACAGTTGTAACTGAACCAATTTCAGTTTCGACTGCAGTTTCTTAAGTTCCAACAAATTTAATTGCTACTTCTGGACCAAACACAGGGCAGATTACTTTAGACTGGAATTATTCAGATGAAAATGTTTCAGATTCAAATATTAACTTTGAAGTTAATTGGCATACAGATGATTTCAATTTAAGTAGTGATTACAATGGAACATTAAATTCAAATATTACTTATTTAGTTCATACAACCCCAACCCCTCCAATAACAGCATTATTGCATTACTATAAAGTAAGAGCATGTATTTTAGGTTCCTGCAGTCAATGGTCTGATACTGTTTCAGCTTACCCAAAATTTGGAGCAGAAGCAAATGGACCTTATTTTGCATTAACAGGACAAAGCATAATGTTGAATGGAACTGCATTATATCCTTTAGGAACAGCAAATTTCTTTTGGAATATTGACTTAAATAATTTAGATATGAATTCAACACTACAAAATCCAGTATTTACCTTTAATTCAAAGGGAACTTTTAATGTTTCATTAAAAGTATCAGCGCAAAATGGAATAGCTTTTGCTTACACTACAGTTACAGTAACAGATGACAATAGTTCTGATTCAAGTGATTGTCCTTATTATGACAAGGAAACAGGGCAATGGGTTTTGTGCCCAGGAATTTAAATAAATAGTTTCTGCATTTGCAGAAACTTTTCTTTTTCTTTTTTTAGTATTTTGGTATCATTTCATCTATGATTGATATAATATATGTTTCCATAAATGCAGCTAAAATAAGCAGGATTAATGAAACTCCCATTAAAAGCATTGAATGCATTAAAACTCTTTCAAATCTTTCTGATTCAAAGTCTTCTTTTGTTATTCCTTGTGAGGCTACTCCTCCGGAAATTGCTGCAGTAAAATAAGTTAATGCTTCTAATGCAGTATGCGGCAATACTGTTAACATTAACAAACCAAAAAATACTACTGGATTTTTTCCTGCAATTGGTGCTAATTCAAGTGAACGGTTAGCAAAAACCATCCCCCAAACTGAAGCATTCCATGTAATAATAAACATTGCTCCAAAACCATAAATTAATGAAACTAAAAAAGTTACAATTAAAACCCATAAATTGTTTTTAATTATTCCAAGAAAAAAATCCCATTTATCACAGCTTCCAAGAAAACATTGTTCTGTTGCCTGTCCTATTGCTTCTCCTGTGTTTCCGGTTATTCTTTTATATGCCTGAAATTGTTCGCTTAAAATATATTCATCTGAAACAAGTTGTTCTGTTCCATTTCTTTCAATTTTAATTTGGATTATTCCGTTATAATCTCCGTTTTCCTGAGGTAAAATAAAAATAATTGAAGAAAACAAAAGAAACACTCCAAAAAAAGAATAAAAATAAACTTCAATTAAATTTTTGTGATCTGTCCATAAACTTTTAATTGAAAATTTTTTGGATCTTAATTGCAGTTCAGTTAAAGTTATTCCGCCTTCGTGAATTTTTTTTTCTCTTCCTTCTCTTAAAGCTAATTCTTCCATTAATTTGCTTATTATTGGAATCAAAGCCATTGAAGTAAAAAAAACTGAAACTATTCCAATATAACTTGGAAATAAAAAGAATGAAACAATTATTCCGATTAATGCATAAATAAATCCCATTAGAAAAGCAGTGTCAGGGGAACTATGCAGTTTAGTTAAATTTACTAATTTATTTATCATCCAATAAAAATAGGTTTAAGGAATTAAAAATCTTTGGTGTTTAAGATTTTATTCCTTTTTTTTCTTCTTTAGGAGGAATTTGTCCCGGTAAATTTGGCATTTTTCTTTTGAAGAGTTTTAAGTGTTTATTGTAATAATAAACAGTTATTATTCCTCCAATAGGTGCCAGAATAAAAAGTCCTATTACTTTAGCAGCATCTCCTAATAAATCTGCAAAAATTAATCCTACTCCTATTCCGATTAAAATTGCTCCAAACCTCTGGCCTGCAACAACATTATGGATTTCTTCAAATTCCATGTTTTCCTTCCCATAAAATTATATTCTTAAGATATTTATGTTTTTTGTTGTCGTTATCCCGTTTTTTTCTCTTCTTTTACTGCTTCTTTTTCTTCAATTTTTGTTTTTTCTTTAACCTTTTTTTCTGCTGGCTTTTCTTCAATTTTTTCTATTGATTCAATAAAATTCACTTTTTTTATGTCATCAAAGTTAGAAAAAACTGTTTGAACAAAATTTCCTTTTAGTCTTGGTTCAGGCAGAATTAAATTAAATTCTACTTCAATTTTATCTTTGTCTTCTTTTAATTTAGCGTTTGTTCCTAAAAAGAATTTTTCTGTTAATGCATTTAATTTATCTTTTTTTCCTGTTAAAACTTTTTCTAATTTAACGTCATATTCTACTTCTTTTCCTGCTAATTCATGATTAAAATCTACTCTTACTCTTCCGCCTGAAACACTTTGAATTTTTCCTCTCATTTCGTTTAATTCAACTGTTAATCCAGGAACAGGTCTGATATCTCTTGAAATAAATTCTTTCATTGGCATTACTTTAATTAATTCGCTTTTTCTTTCTCCAAAAGCTTTTTCAGGAGTTAATGCAACTTTTTTTTCTTCTCCTGCTTTCATTTTTATTATTTCATCTTCTAATGCTTTCATTAATTCATTGTTTCCAATTATTACATTTAATGCCTGATAAGCTATTCTTTCATTAAATATTCCTGCTTCTTTTGCTTTTTTTTCTTCAGTTGAATCAAATATTTTGTTGTTTGTTTTATCTGTTGCAGTGTAATTAATTACTGCTATATCTCCTTTCTGCATTATCTCACCTTTAAATTAAAAAATAAAAATCAGTTAAATTTGATTTTAGTAATAATATTTACTAAAACTCAATTCTTTTAATACCTTTTATGCTAAAGCTTTTTATTGCATTTATTGCTTTTTTTGAGGTTTTTTTATGAATTCAGGACAATTAATGGGAATATTTATTATAATTTTAATGATTGGTTCAATTGTTGGTTTTACTACTTATTTTACTGACGGCAGTGAAAACACAGATGATTCTGATTTTGTTTATGATGACAGTAATCTTCCTGATTCAACTACAATTCAAATGACTGCAACTGAAGTTAAAGCAAAAGTTGTTGATAAACTTCCAAAAATCTTTTTCACTGCTTTTACTAATGAAGCAGACATTACTGTAATAGACAAAAAAATTGCTTTAGTCGAAGGAGTTTATAAAATTGATTCAAGATACAAGCAGTTAAATAATTCTTCTTTTGGAACTTCTTTGATTTATGCAGCTGAAGTTTCTTTTGATAAAAAAAGAGATTCAGTTGAAGTAATTTCAGAAATAAATGAAGCAACAAAAGATTTTTTGTTTGATTCTGTTGCAAATGAAATGGTTTTGGTTTCTGTGCCAAAAAATGTTTATTTTTCTAATGAACAAGGCTTTGATGTGAATTATGAATTTACTGATCCATTAAATTTAGCTTATGTTATTCCTGGAACACAAAAAGAAGATTTTTTAACTATAAGAATTGACGGTTATTTTACTGGAAAAACTTTAGTTAATTCAATTGCTTCTGAAACAAGACCTGGGTTTTTTTCTTTTGATTTAAATAAATCAATTGAATCAAAACTTCCAAGAATAATTTTTGGATTGTTTGCTGATTATTCTGATTTTCCAAAAGAACAGGAGTTAAAAGAAAAAATCCTTGAGTTTGATGGAATAATTGATGTAAATATTAATGGGTTTGCTCCTGAAAATTATTTTGTGGTTTTCTTTGATGCTGATTCAGATTTAAAAGAAGAATTTAATGTTTTCCTTGAAAAGCACCCTGTTTTTAGTTCAATTGATGTTTCTAAAGTAGGAAATGGTTTTTCTGCTCAATTAAATTTTGCTGAAGGATTAAATATAAAAGAATTAGAACAAAATACACTTGATTTTTTAAAAGACAATAATGTTTCAAATATTTCTGTTTCTGAAGCAAGAGGGCAATTGTTTGGTTCAGTTGAATTAATTTCATCTGATTCATCTGAAATTATTTTGAAGTTAACTGCTTTGTTTGATGAATTAAATTTTATTAACATGGAATTCCAGCAGGAAGCAGTTGTTTTATTTGATGTTTTTACAGCTGAAAATGGAGCAGAATTTATTGCAGATGATTTAACTTCAACACAAGTTTTTGTTAAACCTGAAAGAAAAGAAGGCGAAGAAGTTGAATTAAAGATTCAGATTGAATCAAGCATTTATCATAGAAAAAAAATTACTTCAATTACTGCTTCAGAAGAATAGCTTTTATTTTTTGGTAAAGCTTTTTTTCTAAAAAAGGTTTAATAACTGCTTCAGAAGAATAACTTGTTTTTTTGGTAAAGCTTTTTTCTAAAAAGTTTATTTTATTCTTTCTTTAATTTCATTATGGCTTCAGCTAAATCGCCGTTGCTTTCTTCTAATGCTTTTACTGCTTCTTCTTTTGTTGTGTTAGTTTGTTCTATTACCATTTTTAAGTCGTCTTCGTTTAATCCTTTTTCTTCTTTTGCTTCTCCTACGACAGAATAAATTTTCTGTCCTTGTGCGTTCATAGCAGAAACATTAGGATTATCTATTACTAATTTGTTTCCGTTTTCTAATTCAAATATTACTTTTTTTGCATTAATTTCTTCAGTTTTTATGCCGAATTGCTTCATCATGCCCTGCATTTGTTTTGGATTCATTTTTCCTAATCCTGGAATCATTTAATCACCTAAAACAATTTTTAAGGGTAAACCCTTTTAATTCTTTTTTTGTTGTTCCAATAAATTTATTAACCTTGATTGAATTACTTTTTTTATGACAAAAGAAAGTGCTGTTCAAAGAGGGATTATTTCTTCTTTTGAAAATTTTGTTAATGCAAATCCTGATTTAAACACTGAATCAAATTCTGAAAGAGCTAATGCATTAAAAGATTATTTTGCTTTTGGAGGCTTTCTTTCAATGCTTCCTTCAGGAAATGGGTGGCCTAAATTAATTTATCCGTCAAAACAAAGAATTATTTTTCAGTTAAATGAACTGGATTTAAGCAGGAAATTATTTGAATCAAAATTAAATGACTGGAAAAAAAAGAATTCTGAAGCAAAAAATTACAAGAAAACAATTTTTTTCAAAAAATTTGCTGAACCAGTTTACTGGAAGCATTTAATGAAAACAATGACAGACAAAGAATACAAGCATTCAACTGAAAGAGTTAAATTGCCTGTTGATTTAGTTGCAGATAAAAAATACAAGGCAATGATTGAAACTTTTCTTAATGACACTGAATACAGAAGGCAGTTAATTGAAGCATTTGAAAATTCAGTTGTATACAAAAAAGACAAAAAACTTGCAAAACATGCGTCTCATTTACAGGAATTAAGAAAAGAAATATCTGAAACAAAAATAAAAGAATTAACAGCAAAACTTGAATCAATAAACAAAAACATTAACTGCTTAAAAGAAATAATGAAATGGGCTGAAAGTTAACTAAAACCTGAAATTATTGCTTTTCCTATTACTCCGTTTTGGTAAGCAAAAAACAATGAAATAAATATTACAAGCAGGATAACTAAAACTAGAAATGTGTTTTTTTGTTTTTCTGAAACCATAAAAAAACTATTATGTAGAAACAGTTTTAAAGTTAATTATTATGTTTTTCACCTGCAGTTAACTGTCAAATCCTTTTTATTTTCTTTTCTTATTCTTTCTTTAATGGATGTAATTCAAAAAGTAAAAGAAATCAATTCAATTGAATTTAATCCAATGCAGGAAAAAGCAATTAAAGCTGGTTTATTTGATTCAAATGTTATTGTTTCTTCTCCTACTGCTTCAGGAAAAACTTTAATTGGAGAATTAACTGCATTAAATTCAGTCATAAATAAGAAAAAAAAAGTTATTTATGCCTGTCCGTTAAAGGCTTTGGCGTCAGAGCATTTCCGTGAATTCAAAAAAAGTATTCTGAATTAAACATTAAATCAACTATGTCAACAGGAGACTTTGATTCTTCTTCTAAATATCTGCATAATTATGATGTTATTTTTACTACTTATGAAAAAACTGAATCATTATTAAGGCATAAATCAGAATGGCTTAAACAAATAGGTCTGCTTATAATTGACGAAATCCATGAAATTGATTCAGATAGAGGTCCGACAATTGAAATAATGACAACAAAACTTTTAATTTTAAATCCTGAAATTCAGGTGTTGGGCTTAAGTGCA
Organism: archaeon; assembly: GCA_024277355.1. GTDB lineage: Archaea > Iainarchaeota > Iainarchaeia > Iainarchaeales > 1-14-0-10-31-34 > 1-14-0-10-31-34. The sequence goes on along the minus strand of JAJRVL010000011.1, from coordinate 12,546 downwards.
ACAATCCCTAACTCAAAAGAATTAAGCAAATGGCTTAATGCAAAATTAATTGAAAGTTCTTTTCGTCCTGTAAAATTAAATGAAGGAGTTTTTTTTGAAAACCAAATTCATTTTTTAAGAGGAAAACAAAAAATTAATCCAATATCTGATCCAGTTGAAGCCTTAGTTAAAGATGCGTTAGAAAAAAATAAGCAGGCATTAGTTTTCTGCAATACTCGTCCAAGAACTGTTGGCATGGCAAAAAAACTAGCAAAAACAGTGGAAAAGACATTATTAGTAAAGGAAAAAGAGTTTTTGTCTAAGAAATCTCTTGAAATTCTTAATGCCTTAGAAAACCCAACAGAACAATGCAGAATTTTATCTAATTTAGTTAAGTCTGGCATTGCTTTTCATAATGCAGGAATGCTTGCAAAGCAAAGAGATGTTGTTGAAGAATTATTTAAAAAAAATTTAATTAAAGTTATTTCTGCTACGCCTACTTTAGCAGCAGGAGTTAATTTGCCTGCGTTTCGTGTAATTATTCCTTCTGTTTTTCGTTATACTGCTTTTGGGCATCAGAAAATTCCTGTAAGAGAATATAAACAATGGAGCGGAAGAGCCGGAAGGCCTAAATTTGATTCTGTTGGGGAAAGCGTGTTAATTGCAGGGAATGAATTTGAAATGGATGAATTAAAAGAAGAATTTATTTTAGGGGATGTAGAAGAAGTTTCATCTAAATTAGGAATTGAACCTGTTTTAAGAACCCATGTTTTAGCTGCAATTGCAACTGGTTTTGCTTTTGATTTAGAGTCATTAGAAAAATTTTTTTCCAAGACTTTTTATGCTTTTCAGTTTAATGGATTAGATGAATTATTTTTGAAAGTTAATTCTGTTTTAATTGAATTAAAGGAATTAAAGTTTATTGAAGGAAATGAAAAATCTTTTAAGGCAACTTTAATCGGCAAAAGAATTGCAGAACTTTTTTTGGATCCTTTAACTGCAAAAATGATTTTAGATTCATTTAAAAAAGATTTAAATAATTTTTCTTTTTTATTTTTGCTGACTTCAGCTTTTGAATTTTTTCCTTTATTTTCTGTTCCAAGAGCAAAAGAAACAGAATTATGGGAACAGATGAATGTTGAAGCAGATTCTCTTCCAATTGATTCAGATGACTTTTATTCTGATATTTCTTTATTAAAAAAATATAATTCTGCTTTATTGCTAAACAAATGGATTAGTGAAGTTCCTGAAGAAACTTTAAGGAAAGAATTTAATGTTCAGCCCGGAATACTTCGTTCAAAATTAATGATTGCTGACTGGTTATTATATTGCTTTTCTGAATTAGCTTTAATTTCAGGAAAAAAATCTGTTATTTCTTTGATTTCAAAATTAAGAAAAAGAATAAAATACGGCATAAAAGAAGAATTATTAGTTTTAACTGAATTAAAAGGAATTGGAAGGGTTAGAGCAAGAAAATTATTTAATTCAAATATTAATTCAATTGCTTTGCTAAAAAAAACTGAATTAAATGATTTAGCCGGAATTATAGGAAATGAAACCGCATTTAAAATAAAAAAACAATTAGGCTTAAGTGAAAAAGAATTAAAGTCTTTTAAGCATTTTACTCCTGTGCAGACTAATTTAGGAAATTACTAATTGCATTACTTTTTTATATCTAAATACCCTATTTTTATAAATAAATTATTTAGTTAAGGGAAGTTTATGCAGAAAAAATTATTTTTATTTTTATTTTTATTTTTGGGTTCTTTTGCTTATTCTGATGATTCAATTTTATTAGGAGTTAATTCTGCTTACACTAAAACAGTTTCAGGAAATAATGTAACTTTTACTTTAAATTCAGGTTTAATTCCTTTTTTTTCTGAGTCAATTTCTGTTATTGATTCAACTCCTGAAAACATTTATTCAATTGTAATTCCTTCAGGAACAACTTTGCTTCCTTGTGGAGCAGAAGCAGACTGTACTTTTTCTTCTGCTAATCCTTCAAATTATGTGATTTTTGATTCAAGTATTAATGGAATAATTATTGATGGAGGAAAATTAAATCTTAATAATTCTTCATTAAAAGATTCACTTAATTTAATTATTGAAGGAAATTTAACTGCAAAAAATTCAGCTGAAATTAATTCTGTTGGAGCAAACGGGTTAAATGGAAAAAAAGTTGCCTGTTCTTTAACTGCAGGAAGTAATGCAGGAAAAACAGGAAATATTGAAATTCAAGAAGAAGTTTTTGTTTTGGGCAATTCAAGTTTAACTATTGATTCTTCCGGTGGAAGCGGAGGAACTGGAGGAAATGGTTTTGACAGCAACAGCAGTTGTCAGCATTTAGATGCAACTAATGGAGGAAATGGTTCAGCTGGAGGAGAAATTTTAATTGAAAAATTAGTTTTTGCTGATTCAACTTCAAGAATTTTCTTTAATGTTAATGGCGGAAACGGTGGAATTGGAGGAACAGGCGCAAGCGGACAAGTTTATGATGAAGACAGTGGAACTAACTATGCTGTGGACGGTGCAGATGGAAAAAACGGTTTAGCTGAAAGTGCAGGAAAAATCATTTTAAAAGAAATGATAATTACAGGAAATCCTTCTCTGGGTTTTACTGCTTTTAAGGGAACTGGAATTAATTCTGATTCAAGTGAATTAAATGACGGGATTGTTTCATTTAAAGGATGTGATTTAAAGAATTTAACTTTCCAGATATGTAAAGCAGAAAGAGTAAGAATTTATTCTAATGATTCAATTGAATTAATGAATTCACTTTCTAATGGAGAACCTGCTGTTTGTGAAAGACCAAGAACTCAGATTCAGCCAAAATTAAATTGTGACTGTTATTCTGAGTCAGGTTCAACTGAAACAGACATACTTTTTTCTTTAACTGGGACAGCAGAAACTTTTACAGGAAATCTTCTTGCAGGAAATTTTAATAATTTTATTTTAGAAAAAGATTTAATTACTTCAACTGAAACAATTAACTCTGATTCAGGTTCTTATTCTTTTTATAATGGTTTTTTTAATTTTTCTTTCGGCAAAAACCAATTAATTTTTTCAAACCAAAAATTAAATTTTGGTCCTTTTACTTATCTTTTATCTTTTACAATTAACACTTTAATTCCTGTTTTTTCTGATTCTTCTAAAGGAAATTTTATTTTAACTGATTATACTATTGGGGTATGCGGTGAATAAAATGAAAAAATTATTTTTATTTTTATTTTTTGTTTTGTTTTTTTGTTCTTTTGCTTATTCTGCAGTTCTTACAGGATTAGACTGGGATACCCCAAAATTTGAAAAAATTACTGATGATGAAAGTTTTATTTTAACTATAAAATCAGGGGAAACAGTTGAAGCAACTGACTTTACAATAAAAAAAGAAGCAGGTTATTCAAAAAACATTTTTTTGATTTTTGGAGCTGATTCAAAGTTAATTAATAAAGCAGGAACTGCATTAAAGATTGATTCAAGTATTACTGTGATAATGAATGGTGCTTCAGGAAGTCCTGCTGTAATTCATGCAAGAAATACAAATCTTACAATTGATGCAAATTTATTAATTAAAGGAAATTCAATTATTTCTTCTTCTGGAGAAGACGGAAATAATGGAGTTTGGCATGGTCCAAAAGATGAAGGAGGTTGTGGAAGGTGTGGAAATTATGATACAAGATGCAGTATTGATAATGATTCGCGAAGAGCAACTTCAGGAAATAATGCAGGAATTTTATATATTAAAAATGTTTTAGTAGAAGCTGATGCTGTTTTTTCTAGTGCAGGAGGCCATGGAGGAAATGGGACTTGGGGGAACAATGAAGGCAGCGGAGGCCAGGATGCAATCAGAGGAGGAAATGGCGGAAAAGGAGGAAATGGAAATTCTTTAATTATTGATAATTTAATTGCAGTAAAAGGAAGCATTAATTTAAATACTTCAGGCGGAAATGGCGGAAATGGCGGAAAAGGAGGAAATAATAATGGTTGCGGCGGAGCACATGACGGAGGAGACGCAGGAAACGGAGGAAATTCAGGGGAAGTAAAAGTATTTAATACAGTTAATAAATCATCAAAAATAAATATTACTGTTAATGGAGGATTAAAAGGAATTGGAGGAAAAAGAGGAACTGATGATGGAGGAATTTGCGGTTGTAATGGAGATAAAGGAAGAAATGGTTTATCAGGAACAGGAACAGGTGATGCTTTGTTGTATGATTTAACTGGTTTTTCTCCTTGGAACATTACTGCAAAAAATATTATGATTAAAGCTAAACCTTTAGGAAATATTGATTTTTTTCCTGATACTATTTATTCGTCTTCCGAAACATTTGATTTTACTGCCTGCAGGTTAGGGGGTGCGGGAATGGAGTTAAGTGTTAATGGAAATGAAGTATCTGAACAAATTAAAATTAATGCAGCAGCTTTTGATGTTAATGTATGGAATCCTTTGAAATTTTTTGACAGAGTTTTGTTTACAGCTGGTGTTAGTTTGTCTGTTAATAAAAATTTTTCCTGTAATTTAAATCCAAAATATGATATGCAGATTCCTTTTGAAGGAAGAATTCATAATATTCAGGAAGGTTTTATAAAAGACATAAAAATAGTTAATTTTGCAACAGGCCAAACAGAATTTGAGGATTTAAGCCAGAAAGATTTCTTTAATGGTTTTTTTTCTTCTGTTTTAAATGCAAATCTTTATTCTAATACTGCTTATAAAATTTATTTTAAAGTATGCAACAGCAATGGAAGTTTATGTGAACAGTTTGTTTTTGATTTTTTCACTTGGAGAAGGTTATGGTAATGGCTGAGTTAGAAAAAGAATTAAATGCCTTAAAAGGATTAGTGAAAAAAAAACCTGAAGAAAAAACAGAAGAATCAAAACAAACTCAAGACAACAAAAAAACAGAAAAAAAGCTTTTGCAGAAAAAACAAATACAGGAAATTTTAAGAGGTAAAGAAGTCAAAAAAACAGAACTTAAAGGAAAATTTGCATTTGATCTAAATAAACAGGAAAAAGAAGAAAAAGAACCAGTTAATTTAAAAGAAAAATTATCTGCTTTTTATTATTTTTTTGAAGATAAATATTATTCTGTTTTAGATAAATTAAATGAAAAAATCCCAGTTTATACTGTAATTGATCCAATAGACAAAATTGTTCCTTCTTTTGTTTTATTTTCAGGATTAATTTTAGTTTTATTGCTTTTGGTTTTTTCGTCTTTGTTTTTTACAGCAGAAGAAAAAGCTGTTTTAACTATTACTTTAGAAAAAGAAAATTCTGATGAAATTCTTTCAGATTTTGAGGTTTTTGTTTCAATTGATGGAAATAAAAATAAATTTATAACAGATGCAAATGCTCAAATTGTATTAATTAATTTAGATTTATTTTCTGTAATTAAAATTGAAGTAAAAAATGTTTCTGATTTTAATGACTTTAATGAAACAATTGAGTTAACAGAAAAAGAACAATTTTTTACGGTTAAATTAAAGAAAAAAGAAGTTATTTCTTTTGAAGACAGCTGGGCAGCAAAAACAATTAAGTTTTATGACAAAAAATCAGGGACAGTTATCACTGATTTTATTAGAGCTGAATTTGATTGCTCTAAAGATAATTCTTTTATTGAAGTTTCTGACGGAGGTTTAATAAGCCAGACTACTAATGGAATGATTCAAATTAAAGTAAAAAAATCAGGCTGTGGTAATGTTTTAGTTAGTGCAGAATCAGCTGATTATAAAAAAATAGAAAAACAAGTTTTAGCTGGAACTAAATTATATTTAACTAAAAAAGAAGATCCAACAGGAACAATTCATGTTAAAATTTTTGATGAATCAGATTCATTGATTTCAGATAAAATGAAATTTTCTTTGTTTGAAGCAGGAAATTCAAGTCCTGTTTCAGGATTTGATAATGTTTCAGTTTATTCAGGATTAAAAAGCATTAATGTTTTAGCAGGAGATTATTTCATTAAAGTTTATGATTCAGCTGAAATTCCAAATTATTCCTGTCAAAATCCTTCTAAAACTCAAACACTTAACACAGGAGAAGAAGTAACTTTTAATGCAAAATGTTTTGCTGTCGGAACAGAAGATTTAATTTCAATTAATGTAGTTGATTCTGTTTCAAATGAATCTATTGTTTCTGATGTTGAATTAAGAGAAAAAACCGGAAATATATTTGAATTTGTTTCAGTTAAAAAAAATGTTTCTAATGCTTCTTTTGCTGTAGAAGACGGAGAATATATTGTTTTAGTTTCAAGTCAGGGTTATCTGCCTTATTTTAATACAACTGAATTACTGAAAAAAGGGGATTCTTTAATTGTTAAATTAGTTAAAGCAACACAACAAAATTCAGGTTCAGCAAAAATTAAGGTTTTGGATTACAAAGGAAACACTGCTTCTTCAGGAAACGTGTTTTTGAAATATGGTTCAGGTCCTTTAAAAGATTTAAGAACTCCTTATTCTGCTTCAATTGGATTTAAAGGAGAATCTTTAATTGAAAACATTAAACCTGGAACGTATTATGCTGAAGCAGTAACAAATGACATGAAAGGCATTTCTTCTTCTAAAGTAATTGATGCAAACAAAACAACTGCTTTTGAAGTTCAAATGGAAAAAATAAGAGGAATAATTGAATTAAATGTAACTGAATTAAAATCCAATGCAAAAATAGAAAACTTTGAAATTGAATTTTTTAATGCAGTAACTGCAAGAAAAATTTCTGACTCAAAATATTCTTTTAATCCAAAAACTAATTCTTTTGCTTTTGATGAAGGAAATTATTATGCAGTAATTTCAAAAGAAACTTATTATTCAGTTAAAACAAAAGACTTTGAAGTTTTGCCTAAATCTAAAATAATAGTTAATGTTGTTCTGAAAAAAATTTCGTCTTCAGAAAAAGTTTCAATTGATTTTATTGGATTATTTAAAGAAAACGGGCTTCCTGCAACTTCTATTAATTTAGGACAGGAATATTCAGCAGATCTTTTATTTACTGTTAATCCTGATTCAAATATTTTTTATTTTAATTTTTTGATTGGAACCGGAAGAGAAAATTCAATTGAAAAAGATTCAATTTTTATTTCTTCTTTTGATAGTCCTTTTACTTCTTTTACTCAATTTGAAGTAAAAAAAACAACTTCTTTTACAGGAAATTACCAGAATGATTTTGTATCTAATTCAACTCAGGCAGACGCAAAAGCAATTTTAGTTGAATTTGATGACTTTGATTATGATAAAGATGAATTCACTGAAACTTCTTTTATTGTTCCAGTTAAAATCAAAGTAAAAGAAAGCTTATTTGATGCAAATAATTTAGTTTTGTTTTTCAAGGCTTTAGCTGTAGAAAACAGAAGCAGTCCTGAATATTTTTTAGATCCGGAAGATGAAACAGAATTCACTTCTTTAGAGGATTACACTTATTCAAATCATAAAACAAAAGACTTAAGTTTATGCAATACTGATTTTTGTTATTCTTATTCAGTTGCAGACATTTCAACTGAAACTTTATGCGAAGTTCTTGATTTTGGTTCTGTTTCAAGCATTAGAATTAATTGTCTTTATAAATTATCTTCTTTTGTTTTAAACAATGATAAAGATTACTCTTCTGTTGACTTTTCAGTTGAAAATTCTTCTGCTGGATTAATTTCAGAAGCATTAAATGCATTAATTTTTGATGATTATTTAATTAAAACAAAATCAGATGTTTTTTCAGGAACAGCAAATGACAGAATTATAACTGAAACTTTTTCTTTAAATGAAAAAGAATTAGTTTATGCTGATGCAAATTTTATACCTGTAAAATTAGTGAAAAACTTAGAGGGAAGAATTCCTGGAATAAAAACAACTGTATATTCTGGAAGATTTTCTGACAGTAATTTCCATGAATTAAGAATCAGGAGTGATTTAAACCTTAATATTAATTTACTGCCTGAGGAAATCCATGCTTTTACTGAAACTCCTTTAACAGTTGAAGTATTAGATGAAAAAGGAAATCCAGTTAATGGAGCAGAAGTAAAACTAAAAATAACTGATTCAGTATCTAATTCAGAAACTTTATTTGGTCCAAAAGAAACAAATGAATCAGGTGAAGCAGTTTTTGACGGAGCAGAAAAAATCACTGGATTATATCCTCTTTCTTTAATTGAAGTAACAGCAGAGTTTGATGATGCAATTGCATCAAAAGAAGTTATTGTACAAGATGCAAATACTTTTAGTTTTTCTCCTGAATCTTTAGTTTTTGTTTTTTCTTCTTCTGATTCAAGAATTAAATCAAAAGAAGTTACTTTTTTTGATTCATCTAATGGATTATTAAACCAGAAAATTAATTCTTATTCAATAAGTTTATTTTCTAATTTAGAATTTTTTGATGAAAATTCTTTTACTGGTTTTTCAGGGCAGACATTTACTTCTGATGGAATAATAACTGAATTAAATTTGTCTCTTAATACAGCTGAAACAAATGCTTTAACTTCAAATGTTTCAGTTGATGGAAATCTTGATGTAGAAATAGAATTAGGAAGCTATGTTTTATTTGAAACAATTCCTTTTACTGTATTAATTAATGCTGTTCCAGGGGTTTCAGACTATGCAACAGCTTATTTTCCTGTTGGAGGAACCCAAGTAAGTACTGAAAACCCTGTTTCAGGTTCATTATTTTTTAATAAAATTAATTTAACTGAACAGTTTGCTTTGAAAAAAAATAATGGAGTACCTGAAATTAAAATAACTGAAGTTGAAATTGATTCTAATTCAATTTATCTTGATTTAACTGCAATGCAGGAATCATTAGAAACAAATAAAGGAAAAATAATTTCTTCTGATTTAATAATTGATTTTGATTCAGTTTTAGCTTCTTCTGCTTCAACTATAACTCAGACAAAAACTGCATCAGGAACAATTCTTTTTACTTTTGATGCAAATAATTCACCAGACTTTTTGGTTGTTCCTTTTGAAACAGTAATTCTTTCAGATAATCCAATGGAAATTTCTCCTGATAGACTTGATTATGTTTTTTATCTTGATTCAGATAATTTAATTGAAAAAAATATTTTTGCAAAAAGTTATTCGAATAATTATTCTTCTTTAATAACTGATGTTATTTTTGATTTAAATGAATTTTTTGTTTCAGTTCCTTCTTTTGCTGAATCAATTGACATAAACAGCGAAGGAAGAAATGTTGGTTTAACTTTAACTTTGACTTCTGAAGGACAAACATTAGAGACAAGCAGAATAATTAATGGTTCTTTGGATTTATTGTATTCTGTTAAAGGAAGGGATTTCACTAAAACAATTCCAGTTAAAGTTTCATTATTAACTTCTGCAGGAACAATTGAATCAGAGTCATTTGATTTAAAAGCTTGTATTGGAGAAGGTTCATTAAATGAAACAGGAACAAACTTTGATGTAAGTTTTTGGGTTGGATGCAGTATCGAAGAAACAGCATCAACTGATTGTTCTTTGCAAAAACCAAAAATTGAATTAAACTGGAATTTTTCTTCTTTTAATGTCAGTAGTGAAATTGGAAAATGCACTAAAGAAAATTTAGCTTATGTTGATTATAAATACTGTGATGCCTCGCAGTTTTCAATGGAATTAATTTACAGATTAATCCAGTTTAAAGCAGGCGATGCAACTAAAACTGGTTCTTTTAGTTTTAATTCAACTTTAATAACAGATAATTTTTCTTCCCAGTTTTTTGAAGATTTTGATTACTGGGCTAATAATGTTAACAATGACACGCCTACTTCATATAAAGGAGATTATGATTTAGTAAGAAAGTATTTTGCTGAAAGTAAATTTGATATAACAGTTGATTCTTATTTAAGTTCAGGTGCTTCAACTGAAATTGAATTACCAGGATGGTATAATGTAACAGTTGATGTTCAGGCTGATTTAATTTCTCTTTCATTTACTTTAATTAAGCCTTCTTCTGAATTAGAACCAGAAATGGGTTCAGAAGATTCAGTTTTTTATTATATACCTTTTGATGGAAAAATTGGATTAAAAGGAAGTGAATTAAACAGAATTAATTATGGTTCAAGTTTTGATGTAACTTCTCCTAATGGATTATTCAGATTAAATGAATTAGGAAATGATATTTATTCTTCTTCTAGTTTGTCTGGTTATACTACTTTATGGTTAAGGCAGTTTGATGATTTTAATAAACTTAATTCTACTTTAAATAAAGGAACTTTAATGGAGTTAGCAAGAGATGTTTCAACTAATTTAAGAACAGCAAAATTTTATCCAAGTTATGCTACTCCGATTTTAATGAAAGCAGATTTAACTGAATTAAACAATGCTTTAATTTATTATTCAATAGTTGATGCAGAAAATAAAAAGCAGTTAATTGAAGCAGACAATTTAACTAAATGGAAAACTATTGGAAGTTCTTGTGTTGATTTTTCAGGAAATCCGGAAGGAACTTTGTTTTCTGACAGAAAAACAATTAATGCAGATAACATAAATTTAGGTTTAGATTATGATAATGTATTTAAGTTATCTTGGAGTAATCCGTTAAACACAGGGAAAACTTTTTTACATTCAGTTTTATTTTCTCCTGTTAATGTTCCTTTAAGTTATTTTAAAATAAATGATTATTCAAATAATCCTTTTAGTGAAATAAAACTTTATTCTTCAGGAGATACAAGCAATCCATCTGAACCTTTAAGAAACTGGATTCCATTAAAAGGAGTTTCAGGAACTCATTTTAATTCTGCTCCAAATTCAAGTGCAGATTCATTAAAGGAATTATTTGATTTAATTGATTCTGAATATGCATGTGTTAAAAATCAAGGAAATTTCACTTATATTGTCTGGAATAAAGAAAAATTATTAAGTGAATTAACTGCAAGAGAAACAGGTATTGAATCAGAATGCATTGCAGAATAATTATTTATTTAACTGGTTTTCTAAAATTGAATTAATTTTTTCAGGAGGAAAACCTAATTTAATTAATTTTGTTTGCCCTTTAATTCCTGGTCCTGAAGCAGAAGTTAAAATTAAACCATACATTTCTAATTCATTGATATATTGTCTATACCATCGTGAACTTACAACGCTTTCCTTTAAACTTAATGCTAATTGCTTGTATTTTTCATATATTTCTCCTGAATAAAGCACACCTTGTTCTTCTTGTCCTGTAATTTTTTTTATTCCTTTAGTTGACATTGAAAGCAAAGCTATTGCTTTTAACACTAACTGCTGTTGTTCAGGCAAAGTTGAAATCATATTAAAAATTATGTCTTCTTCAACTTTCTTTTTTGCTTTTTGCACTTCTAAATCAGTTATTTTTTTTGAAGCACTATTTTCTGCTATTTCTCCTGCCCGCATTAATAACATTACTGCAGTTCTTGCATCTCCTGATTCCTGTGCCGCAATGGCTGCTGCTAAATTTACTGCTGAATCAGATACACTGCCGGAAATAAACGCTAATTTCACTCTTGAATTTAATATTGCTCTTAATTCTTCTGCATTATACGGCGGAAAAATCATTTCTTTTTCGCATAAAGAACTTTTAGTTCTTGGATCTAATTTTTCTTTGAACATTAAGTTATTTGAAATTCCAATAATTGAAATGCTTCCTTTTTCTATTTCGTCATTGCTTCTGCTTAAAGAATAAATTAATTCATCTAAATCTTTTACTTTATCTATTTCATCTAAAATTAAAATAACTTGGTTTTCTTTGCTGCAGTAATCCATTAATTTTTCCTGAATAAATCCTGCTGAATAACCAATAAAATTTTTTTCAGGAAAAAATTTTTTCACTGCTTTAATTAAAACTTTATATTTTGAGTTATGATTTCTGCAGTTAATATAATTGCATACTGCTTTCCCTTGGTTTTTTTGTGTAAATTCTTCTAAATCTTTCATTACATGAAATGTTACAGTAGTTTTTCCTGTTCCCACTTTGCCGTATAAAAACAAGTTATCTGGTTTTTTTCCTTTTAATGAAGGAGCTAAAATTTTTGTTATTTCAGATATTTGTTTTTCTCTAAATGGAAGTTCTTTTGGAAAGTAATGCTGGCTTATTGCATCTCTGTCTTTGAAAATACTTTCTTTTTGTAATTCTTTTTCAAATAAATTAGCCATAAACTAACTTAATTGAAAAATTAATTTAAATCAAACTATTCTTTTCTGGATTTTTGTCTATTTATTTTAAAATATGTTCTTTTCAGATGATATTGCAGGATTATTATTATTGGGGTGGAATTTTCATGGCTTTTATGGATAAAATTTTTAAGAAAACAGAGGACAATGTAGACATTGAGGAATTTTTAAACAATCTTGATGTAGAAGAAGAAACAATGGTTGAAGATGCAGATGCTTATGTTAAACCAGTTTCTTTATTAAACGATGAAGATACAACTATGGCAATAGATTAATTAAGAAAAGGAAACATTCTTTTGTTGAATATTGGAGACATGTCAAAAAGAAATGCAATTAAATTAATGGAAATGGTTAAGAGCATTAAAGGCGTTGTAGACGAAATTAACGGGGACATTGCAAGAATTTCAACTGAAAGAATTTTAGTTACTCCGTCAAAAGTTAAAATTATTAAAAGAAAAGAATAGT
>JAJRVL010000010.1 GCA_024277355.1 archaeon | reverse complement strand
TCCAAACCAAAAAAATGCTTTTCAACCAACAAATAACCAGGAATTGTTAAAGTTATCAGAAAAGCTATAAATTCAAACAAAATACCACTTTTTTTATTTAAGTATTGTATTAATTATATCAGTTTAACTTAAAAATAATGAGGGGAAAAAAAATAATTGTAATAACTATTCCTGCATTCAATGAAGAAAAAACAATTTCTTCAGTGATAAGAGAATTAAAACAATATCTGAAAAATGAAGAATATAAAATTCTTGTATTAGATGACGGCAGTAAAGATAATACTGTAATAGAAGCAAAAAAAGAAAATGCAATTGTTTTTTCTCATCCAAGAAATTCAGGTTTAGCTGAAACTTTTAGAACAGAAATGAAACAGGCATTAAAATTAAATCCTGAAATAATAATTCATGTTGACGCAGACGGACAATATGACCCAAAAATAATTCCTTTAATGATAAAAGAAGTAAGAAAAGGAAATGATTTAGTTTTAGCAAGCAGATTTGCAGGAAAAATAGAAGAAATGCCTTTAATCAAAAAATTAGGCAACAAAGCTTTCTCTAAAGTGATTTCAAACATAACTCACCAGCAAATAACTGATGCACAAACAGGATTTAGAGCATTTAACCAAAAAATAGCAAAATTAGATATAATCGCAAATTACACTTACACACAAGAACAAATAATCAGAACAACAAAAGAAAAATTTAAAGTAAAAGAAATTCCATGCACTTTCAGAAAAAGAACTCAAGGAGAAAGCAGGTTAATGTCTAATCCTTTTGATTATGCAATTAAAGCATGGCTTAACATTTTAAGAGTTTACAGAGATTATGCTCCATTAAAGTTTTTTGGTTTAATTGGAGGAAGCTTATTTGGATTAGGTTTTTTGACGGGGTTATATTTAGTGTTTTTGCATTTAACTTCAGGAATAGAAGGGCATATTGCCTTAATGATTTTAACAATGATTTTAATTGTAACCGGATTACAAATTATTTTATTTGGTTTTCTGGCTGACATGAAAAAGTGAAAAAATGAAAATACTTTATTTTGGTACATATGAAAAAAATTATCCAAGAAACAAGATTTTTATTGAAGGGCTAAAAAAAAATGATGTTAAAGTAATTGAAATTAATGTTCCAATAAAAAAAAGAAAAAAATACTCAAAAAATTTTATAATAGAAAATCTTAGTTTAATAATTGATTATTTTTCAGCTTATTTAAAATTAATTATAAAATCTGTTAAAATAAAAAACTACGATTTAATTTTAGTTGGGTTTCCTTCTTTCCCTGATGTTTTTTTAGCTAAAATAATTTCTTTTTTTTCAAGAAAAAAACTCGTAATTAATCCTTTAGTTTCTATTTACAACACTTTAATTGAAGACAGAAAAGTAATAAAAGAAAATTCAATTACCGCAAAAATAGTATTTTATCTGGAAAAATTTGGATTAAAATTAAGCAACAAAATAATTCTTGATACTGAATCACATATAAATTATTTTACAAACAAATTTGGATTAAACAAAAATAAATTCATTAAAGTTTTTGTTGGGGCAGATGAAACAATTTTTTACCCAAAAAAACCAAAAGAAAACAAAAAATTTAAAGTAGGATTTTATGGAACTTTTATTCCATTACATGGAATAAAATATATTATTAAAGCAGTAAAAATACTTGAAAAAGAAAACATCGAGTTTGAAATAATAGGAAAAGGACAGCTTTATGTGGAAATAAGTAATTTAGCAAAACAAAACAATATTTCAAATATTAAATTTTTTAAACCAGTTAAATTAGAAGAACTTCCAGGAAAAATTGCAAGATTTGATGTCTGTTTGGGAATTTTTGGGAAAACAGAAAAAGCTTCAAATGTAATTCCAAACAAAGTATTTCAATGTATTGCAATGAAAAAACCTGTAATAACAAGAGAATCTAAAGCAGTGAAAGAGGTGTTTAGCCATAAAGAAAACATATTTTTTTGCAGAATGAATGGTGAAAAAAGTCTTGCTAACACTATAATTGAACTTAAAAAAAATAAAGTTTTAAGAGAAAGAATAGCTTTAAATGGATATAATTTATTTAAAGAAAAATTTATTATAGAAAAAATTGGAAAAGAATTAAAAGAAAGATTAAATGAAATAAACTGATTTTATTTTCTACACACTGCTAGTAAGTCAAGAGAGTTATCTGCATTTTTTTCTGAAATAAAAAAATCTTTATGACTGAATTTTTTCTGGTCAAATTCTCTTTTTTCATTTGCAAATACTTTTTTTATTATTTTTTTTAGAGTATTTTTTAAATAAAATGGAAAAAATTTTCTTAATTTAAAGGGATCTAATGAAGCCATAAAAACTGCTTTTTTAATTCTGTTTAATTCTGTTTTCATAATTTCTTTACTTGCAAACACTCCAAAAATATTTACTGAACTGAAATTATTAAACAAATTTTCAAGCTCTTTTTCTGAATATTCTTTGCAATGAAATTCATTCCAGGGTTTGCTGTTTTCTTTAAGTCTTATTTTTCTATTAGGCGTCGTAATAATTACTACTGCGTTTTTTTTTGTTACTCGGTAAATTTCATTAACAAAATTAAAATCGTCTTTGATATGTTCAATTACCTGTAAAGAAACAACTGCATCAAAATAGTTATCTTCAAAAGGAATTTTTTTTCCGTTATATAAACTAAAAAGTATTTTTTCAGAAGAATATTTTTGTTTTGCATGATTAAATGCTTTTTCGTCTACATCTAATGCAAAAACTTTTTTTGCTTTTTTTGCAAGCATTTTTGTTCCAAAACCTTCTCCAAAACCAAGCTCTAATACTGTTGAATCTTTAGAAATTTTATTTGCTGCAAAATCATATGCAAAAATTTCCTTTAAAAAAAGAAGATATTCTTCTAATGATTTCCAGTTTTCGGCAAAAACAGAACAGCTAAAAGATGCTCTTTCTTTTATCTTTTCCATAGTTATTTATAAATCAAAAGCTATTTTTAATTGAATTGCCTTGAATTATTTTTAGTAAAGATTGATTGAAATGAATAAAAACAATAAATTAAAAACTGTCCTAAAAACAGCAACAAGTATTATCATCCTATTTTTTATAATTCAATTTATAGGATTAAAAGAAATTTCAGATGCATTAACAAAGATAAAAATTGAATATTTTGTTTTAGTTGGATTTTTTTTTGTTGTTTCAACAGTAATCACTACTTTAGCAGTAAAACCATTTCTTAAAACAACAACTTATCAGACATTTAGATTTAAAGCAATAAGCTGGTCAACTGGAATGTTTTTGCCGGGAAAAATAGGCGAAATGTCTTTTGCTTTGCTTTTAAAAAAAGCAGATGTTTCAACAAAAAAAGCACTTGCTATTTTCTTTATTGACAGATTTGTTTCTTTTTCAATTATAGGGTTTTTTTCTTTAATAGCATTAATAAAATATTTTGAAGTTAAACCAGATATTAGTTATTTGATTACTTTTTTTATAGTTGTTTTTATTTTACTTGGATTAAAAAACAAAATAAAAAAAATAAAATTAGTTAACAAAATTTATAAATTATTCATAGAAAGTAAAGAATATCTTAAAACTGAAAAAAAAGCAATATTGACAAATTACTTTTTTTCTTTAATTAATTTTATTTTAATGTTTTGGATAACACAAATATTATTCTCAGCATTAGGGCAAAAAGTTGAATTAATTGATATTGCATTAATTTCATCTTTAGCACTACTTATAGGGCTTATTCCCATAACAATTAATGGTTTAGGATTAAGAGAAGGAATTTTGATTTATCTTTATTCTTTAGTTGGAGTTGGGCCAGAATATTCTGCTTTAATAGCGTTTATTTTTCTAGTTTCATCTTATATTATTGCAGGAGTTTTTCTTGCATTATTTTATGATGAATTCAGTTTTATTCTAAAAAGGAAGAAAACAAATGCATAAAATAAAAAAAAGTGTTTTGGAATCAATTTTAATGGCTTCAAGAAAAGTTTATCCAAATGAATTCATTTCAATGTTAGGAAAAAATGAAAAAGAAGAAGTAGATGAATTAGTAGTATTGCCGGCAGTTTATGGTAAAAATTTTTCTTCAATCAGAACAGACTTAATTCCGTTTGACTCAAAAATTATTGGAACAATCCATTCACACCCATCCCCAAACAACAATCCTTCTTCAGCAGACTTAAATGTTTTCTCTGTTTTAGGAAAAATACACTTAATAATTTGTTGGCCTTTTAATTTAGATAATATTAAATCATTTGATGAAACAGGAAAAGAAATAACAATAGAAATAATTGAATGAAGAAATAAAAAAAAATAAATTAATAACAAAAAAATATTAAAAATAAATAAAATCAAAAAAAATGATTAAATAAAAATTAAAAATTAAGTGAAAAAAATGAAAAAAAAAGAAAATGTTCCTTTGATTTTAATTATAATGGACGGCTGGGGAAAAAGCAAACAAAAAAAAGGAAACGCAGTTTTTTTAGCTAAACCAAAAAACTATTTAAATTATTTAAAAAATTATTCTAATACAGAATTAAATTGTTCAGGAGCAGATGTTGGTTTGCCTCCAAAAAGTCAGGGAAACTCAGAAGTAGGACATTTGCATATTGGAGCAGGACGAATTGTTTTTCAGCCATTAATGTTAATTAATAAAGCAATAAAAAATAAAAGTTTTTATAGAAATGAAACTTTAGTTAAAGCAGTAAAAAAAGCAAAAGAAAAAAATAAAGCAGTTCATTTAATGGGACTGCTTTCAGATGAAGGAGTTCATGCAACAACACAGCATTTGTATGCTTTAATGAAACTAACAAAAAAAATGAAAATAAACAAAGTATTTATTCACTGTTTTTTAGATGGAAGAGATGTTCCTGAAAAATCTGCAGGAAAATACTTAAAAGAATTAGAAAAAGAAATAAAAAAAATTGGAGTCGGGAAAATTACCAGCATTATAGGAAGATATTATGCAATGGACAGAGACAACAACTGGAACAGAACAAAACAAACAATAGAATTGCTTGTAAAAGGCAAAGGATTTAAAGAAAAAAATGCTTTAACTGCAGTAAAAAACGCATATAAAAGAGGAGATAAAACAGATTATTATGTTAAACCTATTTGTTTAAATGAAAACGGGAAAATAAAACAAGATGATTTAATTATTTTCTTTAATTTCCGTTCAGACAGAAGCAGGCAGTTAACTAAATGCTTTACTGAAAGAAAATTTAAATCCCCTAAAGTAAATTTTGTATGCATGACAAGATATGAAAAAAAAATAAAAGCAGGAATTGCATTTGAACAAACAAAAGTAAAAAATAATTTAGGAAATGTTTTAGCCAAAAACAATTTAAATCAATTAAGAATCGCAGAAACAGAAAAATATGCTCATGTAACTTTCTTTTTTAACAGCCAAACAGAAAAACCAAACAAAAAAGAAAAAAGAATTTTAGTTAATTCTCCTAAAGTTCCTTCTTATGATTTAAAACCTGAAATGAGTGCAATAAAAGTTAAAAACAAAGTTTTACAGGAAATAAAAAAAGGAAAACAAAATGTAATAATATTAAATTTTGCTAACCCTGATTTAGTCGGCCATTCAGGAAAATTAAATGCAGTCATTAAAGCAGTAAAAACAGTAGATAAATGTATTGGAGAAATAATAAAAGAAATACTGAAAAAAAACGGAACAGCAATAATTACAGCAGACCATGGAAATGCAGAGCAAATGTTTTATTCAAATAAACAAGTTTGTCCAGCACACACTTTGAATAAAGTGCCTTTAATTATTGTTTCAGGAAAAGAAAAACTAAAAAAAATAAAATTAAAGAAAAATGCAGGATTAATTGATATAAGCCCTACAATAATTGAATTGCTTGGAATAAAAAAACCAAAAGAAATGACAGGAAAAAGCATAATACTACATTAAGGTTTAAATATTCTTGAATTGTATTCTTATCTATTAATTATGAAAAAAGGACAAATTAGTTTGGATTTAATGCTTACAGTCATTGCAGCAATACTTTTAGGAAACGTATTTATGACTTTTACAGGCGAATTAACTTTAAGTGAAAGAACAACAGGAATAAGAGCACAACAAGAAAATATTGCAAACGATTTACTTGAATTAATTAATCAAGCAAAAGTATTTGATGAAACAGACAGCAATTATAGCATTAATTATAAAGTTCCATTTATTTTTGATTCAGATAAAAGAGGAGGACAAGACTGCAACATAACACTAAATAGAAGTACAACTCCTTTTATCAGAATAAGCCATTATTCAACTGACTTAAATGAAGTAGCAGTCCAAAAAGACATAAACTTTAATTTTACTGCAACAACAAGCCTGAATTATTTCTGTGGAATGACAATAGACTTAAACAAAGAAATATTAGGTGAAACAACATGAAAAAAGGACAATTAGTATCACTTGATTTCATAATGTCATTAGTTTTGGTTGTTTTAGCAATAGGTTTAGTTATGCAGTTAAGCGAAATAGAAAACTATAATTTCAAAGACAAACAATTAAAAGATGAAACACAAATAACAGGAAAAACTGCTTCAGTTTTAATGGTAAATAATCCAAGAATTATCTGCGAGTTAGTTGATATAAGAGATAAAAACAAAATAATTTCTTATGCAAGCAACTGCATTCCGGAATTTGCATTAAATTTATCTGACTGCGGGGGAAGTGAAGCCGACTGCAAAACATGGGATAAATATGGAAATAATCACAGAACATTTAAGCCAATATTAAAAGAATTTTTAGGGTTGCCTAAAGATTATTCTTGTTATATTAAAGTATTAGGCGGAAGATTAAATCCAGATGAAAACGCAACACTGTTATCAGACTGTGAAATTTCTCCTCCAGCATTAGCAAAAAATATTTATGCAATAGACTTAAATGTAATGATTCATTCAGATACCGAAAACGGAAAAACATTAACAATAGATAAAAATGAAATGGAATACTGCATTACAGGAAATACAGCAAACTGTTTTATGTATCCTGCAACAATAAAATTTTTGGTGTGGAAAAATGACTAAAGGATTTATGTTTAGTACAGATGCATTAATTGGATTAACAACAGTAATAATTATTACATTAATTATGACTTTTCCTTATTCAATAGAAGAAGGAAGTGAAGCAAATATTTCTTTTATTAAACAAGAACTTCCAAATCAGGCAATAACAGGATTTTATCAGGGAAAAACAGCAGAAGATATTGGCTTGCAGTCAGGCAATTCAGATTTCAATAATTTTGATTATGCAGAATGCTTTATTTTATATGATTACAATATGGACTACCAGCTAATTTACGGCAAAGGAGAATTAATTGAAAAAAAATACTGCATGGGTAAAAGGAGTTTAAGATGAAGGGGTATTACAGTGTATTAATCTGAGTAATAGCATTAATTGTTTTATCAACAGCATTATTTACAGTTAATTCATTTAACAAAAGCCAGGCATTAATCCCGCAAAAAGAAAGTTTTTCTTTTACTGTAAAACAATGGCAAAATACTCAAAGATTATTAGATAAAGCTTCAGCAGATGCACTAATTGATTCAGCTTATTCAGCCGACTGCCTTACAGGATTATTTAATCCAGATTCAAATATTTATTATTATGACCAAAATGTATTAGCTTCAACAAATTCAGACTGCAGTATAGAAAACTTTAATGTAACTAAATTAGGTCCAATAACCCTGCCTCATTCAGTGGGAGAATTAAATATTTATGACATAAATATAAGCATGGATTTACAATGCAGACATAAACTTGAAATTGGATTAGATTTAAATTCACTTGCATTATATGAAAAAAATATTATATTTGAAAAAATAATTGATGCAAATTATAACAGCACAACCACTGACTGCAATTATATGATAATAGACAAACAGTCAGGATTACAGGATGTAAACTATTTTATAATTTAAAAAAACTTGCTTATATGTTTTGACACTCCTGTTCCATACTGCAAAGCTTTTTTTGGTTTTAATGCAATGCTTTCAGATAAACCTAAATCCAAAGCAAGTTTTCTTAAAATTCTTTTTCTTAATTTATCTTGTTCATTAAAAATTTTCTGTTTAACAGGAATTTTCATTGCAGTACAAATTAATTCTTTATCCAAAAAAGGAATTCTATGTTCTAAAGAAAAATTCATTGAAATTAAATCTTCTCTGTAAAGGTTTCTGCTCCATAAATTAAGAATTGAATGCCAAATTTCATCTGAAATATTTTTTTTTGAAGAAAGAGCTTTAGAATAACTATGATAACCTGCAAAAATTTCATCTGAACCTTGCCCTGAAAATATTACTTTCATTCCCTGCTTTTTGGCTAACTCACACACAGCATATTCAGGAACAGATAACTGCAATTGCATTTCATCAAAAAAAGAAAGCAAACTTAAACTTTTCAATGAATAATCCTTTAATTCATCTTTTTTTAAAATTCTTAAATGCAGTTTTAAGTTTAATTCTTCTGCAGCTTTAACTGCTGAATCAATATCATGAGAATCTTCCATTCCAACAGCAAATAATTCAGTTTTTGGAACAACAGAAGAAACAGTTTTAGCAATTAAACTTGAATCAATTCCCCCTGAAAACAATACTCCTGCTTTATCTAAGTTTCTGGTACGCAAATAAATAGAATCAAAAAAAGCTTTTTTTAAATCCAAAAAAGATGCTTTTGTTTTACATTTCTTTTTCATTAAATCAAAAGAAAAAACTTTTCTTACTTCAATTCCTTTTTCAGACATAATTAATAAGTTTCCCGGAAGCAAAGGCAAAGGAAAATTAATATTCATTTTTTTTAATGGTTTAGGTTCAGAAGAAAAAGCAATAAAAGAATCATTTTCGCCGAACCAAACAGGTTTTATTCCAAATAAATCCCTGAAAACAAAAAACTTTTTTTTATGAAATAATGCAATAGAATACTGTCCATTTGCTTTTTGCATAAATTTCTTTACTGCAGATTCAACTGAATTTTTCTTTAATTCTTTTTCAAAAAATTCTTTTACAAAAACTGCATCTGAATCAGAATCAGAAAACTCAAAAAAATTATAAATTTGACCGTTAAAAACAACAGAAGAATTTCCAAAAGATAAAGGTTGAGTTTGTTTTCCTGTAATTTCTAATCTTGAATGTGCTATTCCAGATAAACCTTTAATTTCTTTTTCTCTTAACAAAGAAATAGTTTTAGCTGTAACTGTTTTATTATTTATTGAAACACCAAAAGAATCATTGCCTCTATGCTTTAAATCAAACAATAATTCCATTAAATGATCAAATACATTTTCTTTCTTCTTTGAAATCACGCCTGAAATAGAACACATACTATATAATAGTAAAAAGAAGAATTATAAAAACTTAGGAAAAAAGCTAACAAAAAAAATACTAAATTAATAATATCAACAGAAAAACATTTTATGAAAGAAAAAACAAGAATTCTGTTTACCATTGAAATCCTTTTTATTATTTCAATGATAATAATAGCTTTTGGAAGTTTTATTGAACAAAATAATCTTGAATCAATTTCAGATAAAAAAATAAAGTTTCAGGCAAATGAATTTCAAACAGAAAAAATTTCATTAAAAAACAGCAAAATAAAAAGAATTGAATTTCAAATAAAAGAAAATTAATCAAATAACGCAAAAAAAAAGATTAGTTTACTTTAAAGGTCACAGAATTAATTATATTATTAGAATCTGTTTGAGAAAAAAATTCTAAACAAGAATGTTCTTGAAAAATAATACTTAAATCTGAAGAATCAGAATGATTATAAGATTCTTCTGTTTTATAATAAACCACATAATTTATTTTCATTTTATTTAAATAATCACAAGAAGTCCAGCCGCGATTATTCCACGCATAATCATACAAAACAGCATTATTCAATTCAGTTATTGGAGCAGCACCATTAACAAACCAAACAGAAACATTTTAATTATTTGGAATCAGTTTATCAGAATAAAAAACAGTTTTTCCTGCTTGATGGTTGAACACCCCCAAAATAAAAAAAGAAGAAAAAAGAATCAAAAAAATAAAAATCAATCCTAATAAAACTTTAATTAACTTATTTCTGAAAAAAAATGCTTTTTTCAATTGGATGCCTGCAAAAATACACAATAAAGAATAAATTGGAAGAAAATAACGCGGAAAACCTGTGTAAGTGGGAACCATTTGATTCACAACATTTACAAACAAAAACAAAACAAAAGTAATGTTCATTAAAACAAAAAAATCTAATTCTTTTTCTTTCAGACCAAAAAAACCTAAAACAAAAAGTAAAGGAATCAAAAAAAAGTAATAGTTATTTGAAAAAAAATAAAATAAAATTTCAGTAATTTTGAAAAAATTCAAAGAGGGTTTATCCCAAATATTTTCAGCAACTATTTTTCCATAAGCCCCCATAGTATTTTCATTAAAAGAAACATTTAGATGAGAAACAAAAAAAACTGAAGAAATCAAAACAAAAATTAAAGCAAATAAAACACTTTCTTTAAATTTTCTTTTATACAGCAAAAACAAAAATAAGCCAGCAAAAAAAATAAAACCAGTAAACTTAGATAAAAACATTAAACCAGCCAAAAAACCAGAAACAAAAATAAAAAACAGTTTTTCTGTTTTAATAAACTTTAAAACAAAAAAAACTGCCCCCAAAAAAAGCAGTGGCAGAAAAGTTTCAGCACTAAAATAACGAGTTAAAATTAGAACAGATTGAGTTAAACCAAAAATAACCAAAGAAAAGAATTCATTATAGCCTGTTAGTTTACTAATAAGATAAACTAAAAATAAAGATAAAACAAATGAAAAAAAAGAAATAAAATGAAATAAGTTTCCTCCAATAAAGAACTTTGATACTCCTGCAAAAGATTCAAACAACAAAGGAAACTGATTGCTTCTTAATTCATAAACATTTTTTGGTTCAACAAAAAAAGTTTTTTCGCCATCATCAGCAAAATCATTAATAATAGGCAAATGATAAGCAGAATCATCAAAACTATAAGGCTGCCCTGCATAAATAAAAAAAACAATTAAAGAAAAACAAAAAACTAAAATAAAAATTCCTGTTAATTCAAATAAATTTTCTTTTTTAACTGTTTTGCTTGGTAACTTAATTTCTTTTATTGAATAAAACACTCGTTTAAAATTTGGTTTTTTTAACACAAAAAAAACAATTAACAAAATTAAAGCATAAAAATAAATTATTTCTTTTGTTATGCCAAAAAAAGAAACCATGAAATAATAAAAAAAAGAAGTAACAGACAAAGACAAAAAAACAGACAAAACCCATTTCTCCAAACCAAAAAAATGCTTTTCAACCAACAAATAACCAGGAATTGTTAAAGTTATCAGAAAAGCTATAAATTCAAACAAAATACCACTTTTTTTATTTAAGTATTGTATTAATTATATCAGTTTAACTTAAAAATAATGA
>JAJRVL010000009.1 GCA_024277355.1 archaeon | reverse complement strand
TTATTCCTCCTTCTCCTTGAATTGGTTCAATCAAAAAACCAGCTGTATTTTTGTTTATTGCTTTTTTTAATGCTTTAATGTCATTAAATTCAATTAATTTAAATCCATCACAAAAAGGACCAAAACCGTTTCTGTATTGTTCTTCAGAAGAAAAACCAACAATAGTTGTAGTTCTTCCATGAAAATTATTCTTGCATACAATAATGTTTGCTTTATTTTTTTTATTTTTTTAATTTCATAAGCCCATTTTCTTGCTGCTTTAATTGCAGTTTCAACTGCTTCAGCTCCTGAATTCATTGGTAAAGCTTTACTTAATCCACTGACTTTAACTAATTCTTTCAAAAAATCTCCAAGCAAAACATTATGAAATGCCCGTGAAGTCAAAGTAATTTTTTGCATTTGATTTATTGCTGCATTAATTATTTTTGGATGATTGTGTCCTTGATTTAAAGCAGAATAAGCACTTAAACAATCAAAATATTTTTTTCCGTTTTCATCTTTAGTCCAGCAACCTTTAGCTTTAACTAAAACTACAGGCAACGGCGCATAATTGTTTGCTCCAAATTTTTCAGCTAAAACAATTGCATTACTTTTCATTTAAATCACTTGATTTTTTTATTCCTTTAATTAAAGCTTCTTCAATAATTAAACTCAAAGAAGAATTCTCTAAAACAGTTAATTCAGTTTCAGTTACTCCTCCTTTAGAAGCAACTTTTTTAATTAATTCTTTTTCAGTTAAATTTTCTTTTAATAAAAAAGAAACCATTCCGTTAATTGAATGCAATACAAGTTTTCTTGCTTGTTCTTCATTTAATCCCTGAAGTTGAACTGCATTAATTGTTTTTTCTGCAATAAACGCCCAAAAAGCAGTTCCTGCACCTGAAACAGCAGTAATTAAATCAAATTTATTTTCTTTTATTTCAAAAATTAATCCAAGTTTCTGTAAAACAGAAAAAATAATTTCTTTGTCTTTTTCAGAAAACAATTCATTAAATGAACAAGCAATAACTCCTTTTCCTAAAGAAACAGGAATATTTGGCATTATTCTTGCAGTTTTACAGGAAACAATTTTATTTAATTGACTTAAATTAATTCCTGCTGCAACAGAAACAATTAAATGTTTTTCAGTAATAAATTCAGAAATTTCTTTTAATACACTTAAAGTTTTATTTGGTTTAACACACAAAAAAATAATTTCAGCAAACTTTAAGGCATCAGAATTAACTAAACTTGAATTTAAGTTTAATTCTTTTGCTTTATTTAATTTACTTAAATCAGTATCAGAAACAAAAATGTTTTTTGAGTTAACTTCAATAGAAAGCAGTCCCTTGCATAAAGCCTGAGAAATATTGCCGAATCCAATGAACGAAATATGTCTATCCAGAATAGAATTAGAATTGAAGTGGAAGACATTCACTGTATTTCATTTAAATCAATAATAATTTAGTTGCTAACAATTTAAAAAGTTAATTGAAAAAACAGTTAATTTTCTTTTTGTTTTTTTGGTTTTTCTCTTTTTTTTATTTCTTTCATTAATTCATTTATTTTTGAATAAGAATCTAATTCCTGTTCTTCTATAATGGAAGTTGAAGCAATTTGATTTAAACTAAATTTTTTTGTTATAATTAATGCATGCGCTTCAAATACTGCTTTAGTTTTTTCTAACACTAAAGCTTTCTTTTTTATTTCTGTTTTTTCTTTTCCTCTGTCAATTAACAAAAATTCTTTTTTTGTTCCAAAAGCCTTAAATGGCGCGTGCTTGAATTCAATTAAATCTAATCCTAATGAATGAATTTTTTCTAATGAACTGTCATCAAATTCTTTATCAAAAGTTTTTTCAGGCATTTTAGCAATAAAATCTTCCAATAAATTTTTTTCTATAATTAAATCTGCTTTAAGTAATTTTTCTAGTTTTTTTGCTGTTTCAATGCTTGTATTAAATCCATGTTCTAATCGATATAATGATTCTTTTGTTATGCCTGTTTTTTTTGCTAATTCATTTAAAGTTAACTCTAATTCTTCTCTTTTTTCTTTTAGTTTTTCTGTTTCTAATTCAACTATTGTTTTTCCTTTAAATGATTTAATTGAAGGAACTGCTGTATCAAAAACTGAAACAAAAGTTAAATAATTCATTGCAGGAATTGAATATCTTTCATATACAACTCCTTTTTTTAATGTAAATGCTTTAGTTTTTTCGCCTATAATTACTACTACTGCATTAAATACATTAGCTATTTTTTGGAGTTCTTCTGCCTGTTCTTTTCTAAAACCATCAATATTAGAGTAAACTTTTAGCACTAATTTTAAATCTGTTTTTTTTGCTATTAAATCAAAACAAGAATTTGAATTAAAAAAAGTGTTTACTTCAAAACCAGAGTTTTTTAAAAAAGAAATTGTTTTCATTAACAATAATTCTCTCATTTTTTTTCTCCTTTAAATTACTCCAAACAAAAAAGCCAGTAAACCTGCAAGCATTCCTATTTTTGAATATTTTTGTGAAACAAAATAATTTTTATTTAACATTTCTTTTGAACTTAAACCAAAAAAAATTACTGCAATAACCATTATTACAATATATAAAATTGAATTAAATATTCCTTTAATTAAAGGATAAAATCCAATTAAAATTGACAAAACATAAAATAAAATTACTAAAACAAAAACTATGTTAATTGGAATTAATTGAGGTAAAGTAATTTTGATTCCTTGTTCTGTTTTTAAGTCTTCTAAATCTTTTATTATTTCTCTTGCAGTATTAGCAAAAAACGCAGAAAAAAATAATATTAACGGAAGAAAAAAATTCATTGAAATTATTGCTCCAAATAAAATTGTAAAAGCTACACTAAATGATACAACAAAATTTCCAAAATACTTTATTTTTTTCATTAAAGCAGAATAACTAACTAAAAGTAAAGCAAAAAATACTGCGGTTATTACAGCTAACTGGCTGATTAAAAAAGAAAATAAAATTCCAATTGCAAACAAAATTAAGGAATAAATTAATGCTTGTTTTTTTGTTATTGTTCCTTTAATTAATGGTTTGTTTTTGTTTGTTTTTTTATCTATGTTAAAATCAAAATAATCATTTATTGTTTGTCCGCCTGCACAAACAAAAAATACAGTTAACATTGCATAAAATAATTGTAAAGGAAAACTTATTCCCTGAATAGATAAACTAAATCCAATAAATACACCTAAAGATGCAATAACACAGTCAATTGACCGAATTATTTTTATGAATTCAGTTAAATTCATTTTACCAAGTTTTATTATCCAGTTTTCTTTAATGCTTTTTTCTTTAATCTTAATCCTTTTGAATTACATTTTCTGCATTTACTTGGTTTTTTTCCTGTTGTTGCTCTTATTTTTGCATTGCATCTCATGCAAATCCATACATTTGCAAATATTCTTGCGTCTGCTTCTTTAAATCTAGCCATTTTGTCCACCTTTTTTCATTAAATTTAAAAACAATAGTATATTAAAATTAATAACTGATTAAATTATTTTTTTAATGCTATTAAACTATAATATTAATTCAACTAAAAGCATTAAAAAGCTTATTTAATTACCCGCTTCCGTGCGGGTGAAACGGTGCACCACATAAAGTGGCGCTGTCATGGATTTTTCCATGTCCAACTACCAGTTGATCGTTTTCAGTTGAGATGCTCCGATAGTGTAGCCCGGCCAAGCATAATGGCCTTTCAAGCCGTAGACCCGGGTTCGAATCCCGGTCGGAGCACTCTTTTTTTTTAAAACCGAAAACTGTAAATAAAAGTTTGTATACAAAAATATAATGTTTTTAAGGGAGTTTTATGCCAGTCCATATAATTACTGAACCTCGAGAAGATTATGTAAGAAGACAAAAAAAAGTTTATGTACTTACAATTAAATTTTTTTGGTATCTTTTTTTAGCTTATGCGATTTCACAAATAATAAAACAAACTACAAATAATGTTGAACTTGAAATGTGGAGTTTAATAGGTTTTTTAGGATTGTTTGTTTGGGCTGATTTTGTTAGTAAAGGAAGAATAAAAAGTTATGTTAAATTATTTTTAGGTGGAATCTATTTACTTTTGGGTTTAGGCGCATTTGCAATGCTAATAAATGCGCATTTAATTCAACCAGAACTTGCAGAAGGCTATCCTCTGCTTACTACTGGAATAGTTGCAGGAATATTCTTGTATGCCGGATATAGAAATTTTGATAAGTATTCAAATGTTATGCGGGTTATTAAAAATAAAATAGGATTTTAATTTTTTAGTTTGTAAACATTTATTGTTTTTATTTTACAGTTTTGTATTTTTGTATAAAGCTTCTTATGCTTTTTCCTGCAATCCCTCTGCAAACATTTATATAAACCTTACTATTCCTTAACTCAAATTAAACTTTAGTCCAACTATTCCTTAAATACACTTAAAGTTTAGTAAATATTAATTGAATTCAACCAAAACAAAAACAGTCTTTCAAATAAATATCTGACTCTAAAAACCAAAAGAATGAAATAAAGGTTTAAACCTAAAATAAAAATTGAATAATGTTTTCAAAACCTAGCTCTACAAAGAAATGCCAGGATTTCTGGAACAGTTTAAGGGGAAAAGCGGGGATGGAAAATAAACAAAAAATACTAATTTTCTTTAACAAAAAACATTTAATGACATGTTAATAGGTAATAATTATGAGTTTATTTGGAATAGGCAGGGGGCTCCTTGGAATTTCAAAAGCTGATTCTAGAAGTTTAGGTTTTATATTAGTTCTCGGAGGAGGGATAATATTTTTAACAAATTTCAACGGATACGGTCTTTACGGATTAATTATAATGCTAATTGGATTTGCAGTTAATTTATTTTATAGTTGAGAAATATGGAAACTAAAATTAAAGCAGGAGAACTAAGACATAAAAGATTTATTTCAATCTTACAACTTGCAATTGGATTATTATCCGCCATTATTCTATCTTTAGTAGGGTATTACTTTGGTTATGTCCCAAACAATGAAGATCCTACATTTAAAGAAAAAATTCCAATCATTATTGAGATTATTTTTTTCATAGAGATTATAGTGTTTCTATATTTGAATTCCAAGCTTACTGCAATTGAAGAAAAAATGGGTTGGAATGTTGAGTCAGAAGGAAGTGAACTAAAAGAGGTAGAATTAGAAATATTAAAAATATTTTTAAGAAATAGTAAAGGATTAACTGGTTTCCAACTAGATTTAAAAAAATTATTTCCAAACTTGAAAATTAAGAAGGTAGATATTATGCCAACGATTGATAAACTTAGAAGACAAGGATACATTTCAAAAAATATGTTTCAAAATACTTACACTATTACAGATTTAGGAATAAATTATATAGATATAGAGTCAAAGAGCTTGAAAAGAGAATTAGTCATAGAAAAAAATCTTAGAGCTATAAACTATAGATTTAAAGAATCTGAAATTTTGCCAAAAATAACCACTCATTCTTTAGTTAAAGAAACAGACGGCGAATTCACGCAAATTGGAAAAGCAATTAAGATAGATGCTGAATTTTTTGACCCTTCTGAACCAACTCTTGTTGGTTTAGATAGTGATGGGTTCTTTATTGCAAGAGGAGAAATAGAATATTTGACTCAAAGCATAATTAAAGACATCAAAGCATCTGATTATAAAAACAAAATGAAAGCAAAAGATTTTTTAGACTACTTAAAAAGGCTTCTAAAGACAGAGGCAAATGAAGAAAACATAGTAATTTTAACATCAAACGTTGTAAAAAATGGAATAATAGAAAGAGCTAAAGATTATTTAGTAAATTGGAGTAATGAAAAAAACATGTTTGTGTTGGAATTAAATAAGAAAGAAATTCCCATATATTATGTTAAAGACGAAATCATAGGCAATAGAATAATCGCATACAACAAAAAAGAGGTTTTATGCAAAACTAAAACTCAAATCAATCCTTTTAATAAAAAAGAAACTCAGAGATTGTTTTTGCATTATGAAGAAAAAGAGGAAAAAACAAGGTTAGAAATGAAAACTTTAATAAAAATCATATTGAAAAATAGAGAGAATATTAAGATTTTCAAAAATGTTTTTTAGCATATTTTAAGATTTCTTTATTATCAATAAATTTATTTTTTCAATTTAAAATACAATCCATAAAACCCATCCCAATTACTCTCAATTATTCCTTTTGGTTCTGGCTTTCCTTGTCCAACTTCCATGTTTCCATATTTCATATTGCATTCCCAACAGGCAGAAACATAGTTCTCTTTTTCGTCAGATCCTTGTTTTGAGAATGGTTTAACATGGTCAACACTTGCCCAAGAATAAATAAATAAAGGCAGTATTTCTCCAGTTTTACCGTTTGGATGAAAGTAAGAATGTTTTGGATTTATTTTATCAAGAATTTTTAATGAAAGAGTATAAAAAATTGGTTTGTCACAGTAACGGCAATGCCAGTTATCTCTATTCCAAACTTCAAGTTGTATTTTTGCAGGAATATTTTTTCTCTTCAGGTAATCCATAACTATTTTTTATTTGTTTAAGCATTAAACTATATACATTTTTTGTATGCAAAACAATAAAATAATGGTTTTAACATAAAATAAAGCATGGATTTAAACGAGTTTAGAACTAGAAAGGAAAAAATTGATGTAGCTCTTAAAGAACAAGGTTGGAAATTTGATAATTCAATGATTATTGAAGAAGTTGATACTAAACAATCTAATTTTAAAGTTCAAGATTATAAAATCAATAAAGATACTTGGAATAATAAAGAAGAAAGTCAATTTGCAGATTATCTTCTTTTAGATAAACAAAATAATCCACTTGCAGTTATTGAAGCCAAAAAATTTTCTAGAGATCCTATTGTTGGTCAAAAACAAGCTCAAGATTATGCTGATGACATTGAAAAGCAAACTAGAAAACCTGTTTTTATTTTTTTAACTAACGGGGTTGAAATTTGGTTTTGGAATAAAGTTGATGGCGTTCCAAAGCAGATTAGGGGTTTTTATTCTCAAGATGATTTAGAGAAAGTTAGGTTTTTGAATGAAAATAAGAAACCATTGTCTGTAATGGAGATTAGGCAAGATATTATTGATAGGCCTTATCAGATTGAAGCAGTTAAAAGAATTCTTGAAGGATTGGAACAAGGTAAAAAAAAGTTTTTGTTAGTTATGGCCACTGGCACTGGTAAAACTCGAACTTCTGTGGCTTTGATTGATGTTCTTTTGAAGGCTCATTGGATTAAGAAGGTTTTGTTTTTGACTGATAGAAGGGCTTTAAGGGATCAAGCTTTAAATAAAGGTTTCAAGAAGTTTTTGCCTGAGGAATCTCGCTCAACTATTTTCTCTGGAGAAATTGATAAGTCTGCTCGATTATATGTTTCTACTTTGCAGACTTTGATTTCTTGTTATCAAAGTATTTCTCCTGGTTATTTTGATTTAATTATTTCTGATGAATCCCATAGAAGTATTTTTAATAAGTTTAAGGAAATTTTCACTTATTTTGATTCTATTCAAGTTGGCTTAACAGCTACTCCTGCTGATTTAGTTGATAGAGATACTTTTAGGTTTTTTGAGTGTGAGTTTGGTGTTCCAACTTTTTTGTATGAATATTGGCCAGCAGTTGAAGAAGGACATTTGATTCCATTTGAAGTTTATAATGCTCAAACTCATTTTCAAGTTAAAGGTATTACTTCTGAAGATATTCCTGCAAGTGAAAGAAAGCGTTTGTTAGAAGAAGGTTTGACTTTGGATGATTTAAATTGGGATGGTTCAAAGATTGAAAAAGAGGTTGCCCCTGTTGGCACTAATGAAGCTTTAGTTAGAGAGTTTATGGCTGAAGCTGAATATGATGAAACTGGAACTTTGCCTGGCAAGACTATTGTTTTTGCTTTAACTCATGTTCATGCTAAAAGAATTTGGGAGGCTTTCAATAAACTTTATCCCCAGTATAAAGGGAAGTTAGCTCAAATTATTGATTATCAGATTGAAAGAAGAGATGAATTATTGAAAGAATTTGAGTATGAGAAGTGGCCTAGAATTGCCATTACTGTTGATATGCTTTCTACTGGCGTGGATGTTGAGCCTATTCAAAATCTTGTTTTTGCTAAACCAATTTTTTCTAAGATTAGGTTTTGGCAGATGATTGGTCGTGGTACAAGAAAGTGTTCTCCTGATTGTGGTAGCGATAATGTTTTATGTAAGCAAATGAATAAAGAGTATTTTAAGATTTTGGATTTTTGGGGTAATTTTAAGCGGTTTAAAGTTGAACCTGAAGGAAGGGAATCAAAGGCAAGTGAGGCTTTGCCAGTTAAAATATTTAAGTTAAAGCTGAATTTGTTGGAGTTATTTGAAAAGAACGGAATGAAGGAAGAAGTTGAAATAGTTAGGAGTGAAATTTATAAAGAAATTAAATCTTTGCCGATGGATTCTATTTCTATTAGAGAGCATACTGAAAACATAGAGAAAGCTTTGCATAAAGATTTTTGGAGTCAGGTTGGATTAAAACATTTTGATTTTTTAATGAAGAAAATTTCTCCTTTGATGAAGTTTAAGACTGATGTTAATTATGATGTTTATTCTTTTATTTTGAAGACAGAGCAATTAAAGTTAGCTGTTTTAGAGAAAGATAAAAAGAAATTGGAAAGATTGCAGGAGAGAATTGGTTTTGATTTGCAGTGTTTGCCTGTTACTTTAAAGAAAGTAAAAGATAAAGAAACTTTTTTGAATAAAGCTAAAAGAAAAGATTTTTGGGAGAAGGTTTCTGTTTCTGATGCTTTTAAGTTACAAGAAGCGTTTGCTGAATTAATGAAGTTAAAGAGAAAGAATCCAAGAGAACCAATTGTTATTGACATGGATGATGTTGTTGAAGCTGAATCAAGAGAAAAAATTGAGTTTGGTCCTGAAGGAAAAGAAATTTATGTTAAAGAGTATAAGGATTTAGTTGAAAAGAGAATTAAAGAGTTAGCTGAAACTCACCCTACAATTAAGAAAATTAAAAAAAATGAAGTATTAGATGAAAAAGATTTGGTTAAGCTTGAGGAAATCCTTAATAGCCCTGAATTGTATATTACTGAAGAAGTTTTGCAGAAAGCTTATCGTCAAAGTAATGGTGCTTTAGTTGAATTCATTAAGAATGTTTTGGGGTTGTATGAGTTTCCTGATTCTGAAAAAATGGTTGCTGAAGCTTTTAGGAAGTTTATGGTTGAAAAGCAGATTGAATTGAATTCAAATAAATTGTTGTTTATGCGAACTCTTCAAACGGTTTTTGCTAAAAAGGATCATATTGAGTATTCTGATTTGTTTGCTGAACCTTTTACTAATATTGGAAAGGCTCCAAAGCCATTGTTTAATGATTCTGAATTAAAAGAAATTGTGGCTTTATGCAATGGTTTGGAAAAAGAAACTACAAAAAGCAAATAAGAGGTATACCTGAATAGACAGGTTTCATTTATAAATTGTTTTTTATAAAGTTCTTTCATGGATTACATAACTGTTAGCTCTAAAATTGATCGCTTAACTTTTTCTCAATTAAAGCATTACTGTGAAAAAGAAAAAATAACTACTTCTCTTTTTATTAAAAATTTAATTGAAAGCAATGTTTCTAAATTAATTCCATTAAATAAAGCTGGAGTAAATAAATTTGTTTACGACAAAAATAATGATTGTTTTTCTTGGAGTGTTGAGTTTGATGACGGAGAAAAAATTAGTGTAGGAGAAAAGTTAACTCCTTTGTTTCTTGAAAACCTTTTAAGTCAAATGAATTCTGTTTTGAATACAAGAAATTCTTACATTAAAAAAACAAGAAAAGACTCTGTTCTTGTTCCTACTAATATAAAGAAAATTAAAGGAGGCAAAAAATAATGTTAAACGCTGAACTTAAATCTAAAATTAGCCAGTTATGGGATAAATTTTGGGCTGGAGGAATAGCTAACCCTTTGACTGCTATTGAACAAATTTCTTATTTAATTTTCATGAAGAGATTAGAAGACTTGGATGAAATGCACAAAAATCAAGCTATTGCAAGGAAAGAAAAATTTGAGTCAGTGTTTGAAGGAAATGAAGATTGCCTTTGGAGTAATTGGAAGCATTATAGTTCAGAGCAAATGATTCAACACGTAAGAGATAAAGTTTTTCCTTTCATTAAAAATATTAGGAGAGGAGGAGACACTCTTTTTTCTGAAAACATGAAGGATGCTGTTTTTATTATTCCAAAACCTTCTTTGTTGCAGGAAGCAGTCAGCATTATTGATGAATTATATGATTCTGCTTTAACTGCTAATGGAGACACTTTAGGAGACATTTATGAATACTTATTGAAAGAAATTCAAACTTCTGGAAAAAACGGACAGTTTAGAACTCCAAGACATATTATTAGAATGATGGTTGAGTTAGTTAATCCTAAAATTGGAGAAACTGTTTGCGATCCTGCATGTGGAACTTCTGGTTTTCTAATAAATTGTTATTATCATATTTTAGAAAAAAATACTTCAAAGGATTCAATTAAATATGATGAAGATGGAACTCCTCATAATTTGATTGGAGATAAAATTGGCACTAACAAGAAAGCTTGGAGTTTTTTAAAGCGGAATACTTTTTTTGGTTTTGATGTTGACACTACAATGGTTAGAATTGCTTTAATGAATATGATTTTGCATGGAATTGAAAACCCAAACATTAAATACGCTGACTCTTTATCCAAAAATTTTGATTTAAGCAAAAAATTTGATGTAGTGTTAGCTAATCCTCCTTTTACTGGTTCAATTGACAAAAGCGACATTAATGATATATTCAAAGTAGGAACTACTAAAACAGAATTATTGTTTATTGAATTGTTTTATAATTTGCTTGAACAAGGGGGAAGAGCAGCTATAATTGTTCCAAATGGAGTGTTGTTTGGAAGCAGTAATGCACACAAGTCAGCCAGAAAACTTTTATTAGAAAAATGCCAGTTAGAAGCAGTTATTTCAATGCCTTCAGGGGTATTCAAACCTTATTCTGGAGTAGGAACAGCAGTTCTAATTTTTATTAAAGGAGGCC
Source organism: archaeon (assembly GCA_024277355.1). GTDB lineage: Archaea > Iainarchaeota > Iainarchaeia > Iainarchaeales > 1-14-0-10-31-34 > 1-14-0-10-31-34. Next base: position 48,558 of record JAJRVL010000009.1, on the reverse strand, counting down.
AAACAGATTCCGTTTGGTTTTATGAAATGAAAGATGATGGTTTTAGTTTAGACGATAAAAGACAATTTAAGGATGGGAAAGGAGACATTCCAGACATAACAAAAAAATTTAAGTCAAAAGAAGTTTCAGAAAACAGTATTAAAGTTCCATTCAAAAAAATAAAAGAAAATGAATACAATCTAAGCATTTCACGCTATCAAGAAATTAAATTTGAAGAAATAAAATACGAACCACCAAAAAAAATAATTGAAAAAGTATTGAAGCTTGAAAAAGAGATAACTAATCAATTAGAAGAATTGAAGAGGCTTGTTTAGATGGCTGAAAAAATATTAATAGTTGGTATTCAAATAGAAATCTGGGCAATAATAATCTCATTTGTTGCAATATTAATTGCCCTTTTGAAAGATTTTATACTTCCATTCTGGAAAAAACCGAAACTTGAATTCGAGTATAAAGAAAAAGTTCCATTTAGAAAAGAAAATATTGCCATTGGAAATTTAAAACTTAAGAGTGCTTCAGTTGTTAACGAGATAAAACCATTAGGAACATTTCTAAGAATGAAAGTTAAAAATAATGGAAAAAACCCTGCAATCAACTGTAGATGTCAAATATTTAACATTGTTAAGGAAAGTGAAGTATTAAATGATTACGAAGGCTTTCCATTAAAGTGGGCCAGTAGACCAGAGTTAATACTTGATCAACGAAACGCGGAAAGGCTATCAATTGGTATTGGAGAGCAAGAATTCATTGATGTGGCAGTAGCTGTTAATACGGATAAAAAAATTCACTTTGAAAAGTACCATTCAATTCCTATAGGGATACCTGAAACATTATTGCCTGGAAAATATGAGTTAAATTTACTTTTTAGTGGAGATAATTTTAGGCCATATCAAATATCTTTTAAATTACAAAAAAAAGATAATTACAACATTAACGAAATATATATTAAACTTATAGGCGTGGAACAAAAATGAAATTTTCAAGAATTTAAGGGAATAATAAAATGATTAATAAAAATAAAAGAGAATTTGTAATAAACACCTCTACTAAAAAATATCAGTTACGATTTAACATAGAAAAAAGCAATTCTGGAGAAGAGGATTTTGTTATTCTTCTTGATGAACTTCAGGAAAATAGAAATCACAAACCAATTATTAGACTAGAAGAGAGTAAACACCCAAAAGAACACTCTCTTCACAAACAGTTCCATATACATTACTGTGAGAAAGAAGAAACAAAAAATATTGGAAAAGAACTTAGTCAAAAAGAGAAAATTGAAAAGGGCATTGAATACTTAAAAAAATTTGTAGACAAAAATCTTCCTTTTGAAGAAGCTCAACTATTCAAGTCACAAATAGTTGGATTTCAACAGCAAATAAATAGAGAATCAGTTTCCCCTAAATATGGGAAAAGAACTACTACTATGCCTTTCACAATAGATGCAATTCTGGAATATGAGAAAAAAAACTTTAAGGAGAATAATAATGAATAATCAAAAATTGTCAAAAAAATGGGAAGAAAAAGAATTCAAAGATTGCTTAGAGACTGATAGCGTTCCATCTGCTATAAAAATCAAAAAGTCAGAATTTAAAGAAAAAGGAAAATTTCCAATAATAGATCAAGGGGAAAAACAGATTGCAGGGTATTGTGATGATAAAAGTAAATTATATCCTTATGGCAATCCTGTAGTAATATTTGGAGACCATACTAAAAGAATTAAATATGCTGATTTCAGCTTCTGTGTTGGAGCTGATGGCACTAAAGTTTTACTCCCTAAAAAGGATTTATTGAACGCTAAATTTATGTATTATCAACTAAAATATTTGCCTCTTGAATCTGGAGGGTATAGTAGACATTATCGGTTTCTAAAAAGAAAAAAATTAATTGTTCCTCCAATGCCCATTCAAAAACAAATTGTTTCTATTCTTGAACAAGCTGAAAAGCTGAAAGAAAAAAGAAATCAAGTAAATGAAGAAACAAATAAAATTTTAAAAAATGTCTTTCATGAAATATTTGGAGGGCCTGCTAAAAATGAGAAACAATGGCCTAAACTAAAATTAAAAGATATTGCTAAACTTGATATGGGGGGAACCCCTAATAAGAAATTTATAGAATATTTTGAAAAAGGAACAATAAATTGGATGAAATCAGGAAATATTAAATCAGATTACATAATTAATGTTCCTAATAAAATTACAAAATTAGGTTTAAAGAATTCTAATGCTAAATTGTATAAAATAGGAGATGTGGTAATTGCATTAAATGGGCAAGGAAAAACAAGGGGCACTACAGGAATTCTAAAAGTGAACACCACAAGTAATCAGTCCGTTGCATCCATTTCTCCAGATTATTCTAAAATTACTTCTGAATATTTGCACGTCAATTTAAAAACAAGATATAACGAACTAAGAAATATTACAGGAGATGGTTTTAGGAGCGGGCTTAATCTTACAATTTTAAGGAACCTTGAGATTGTAACTCCTCCTTTGGATTTACAAAAAAAATTTTCATTGTTTTTTGATTCTCTTATGACTTTAAAATACAAACAAAGCCAATCAACAGAAGAAATTAATATTTTATTTGATTGTTTGATGCAGAAAGCGTTTAAAGGAGGATTTGTCAATTGAACTTATTTATTTGTTTTAATAAAGAATTTATGGTGTGCGATAATAATGGCGAAATTAACTGACAGCTTTTCTTATATCGGATTGCAGAGAACTTATGGTGATGATCTAGATCAATTTAAAGAAGATTATAAGACAGAACTAGAATTAATTTCAAAAGATGGAAAAATAAATCAAAAAACCATTATTGCAGCTTATTGTTTAAAAGAAATTTCTAAGGGGAATAGCACTGAAACTATTCAATGTAATAAAATTCTTACAGGAGAAAAGAAAATCAAAAATTTGTTCAAAAGAATTGTTTTGAGTTATAATAAAAAATTATTTAAAAGTAAAAGAGAACTTGCCGTCATTTATGCAAAAAAACATGGTAGAAAAATAATTGTAATCATTGGATACGTGGAACCTGGAACTGGTTTAACTACAAGAACAATTAAAAGTTATAAAAATTTGAGTAAAAATTTTTTTTGTATTGTTTTTGATAAAGAAAACATTATTGTTGAATTTTTTAATATAAGCCACAAAATAAAGGAATTGATTCTATGGTGGCTAAAAGTGAAAAATATTATATGGTTGCCAAAACACGAACCAATCAAAATAGATAAAGAGAAGATAAAGAATATTTTCAATAAAGTAAACCAAAAATTTTACCTTATTGATCTAAAAAGAACAAAGGCTCCAGGTTCTGGCGAGTCAGTAATAATTAAATCTAAGACTGGAAATGCTTTGCAACAAGCTTTAGATTGGGAAAAAGATGGCATTGTTACTTTTTCTTTAGATACCTTAAACCAAGTAAAGACGTCTATTGGGAATTCTGGACAAGCCAAATTAATGTTTAATAAATCAAAATTAGGAAAAAAAATTACTTATTTTGGTTCAAGATATGCTTTGCCAAAAGAATTTAGGAATATAATTAATAAAGGGCAAATAATATTTGACAATTTAGATTTTAATGAAATATTAACAAATGTGATTTATCGTCAAGATGTTGAGCCATATTATTTTAATCTTCCTCAAGTAGGCACAAAACTTAATGAAATGATAAAAGTCAAACTTCTAAGGAAAAAACAGAATAAATTATATTGGTGTTCTAATCCTTCCTGTGATGTAATTAAACCTATAAAGCAAAAAATTTGTGAATGTGGAAACCCAGCCAGAAGATCTTTTACTATTTCTTATTCTATTAAACCAAATAAAAAACAGATTGAATTTCAAACAATTAATTTGCTAAAAAAAGAGAAAATAAAAACAACTAAATATTTGGCAAAAGCACTTAATTTAAACAAAAACGATTTTGCAATTAGAATTGAAAAAGGAGGAAAATATTTCTATTTATATTTTAGTAAGAACAGTATTGGAAAAGAAAAATTTGAAAAATTAAAACTATTAGGAATTCCGTTAATAATAATAAAATTAAAAGGAGAGCTCAATTCAAACATGGTTGGATTAAGTAATGTTGAAGGATTACAATTTATTGATTGGCTTGCAGGAAAAAAAAGTGATAAAATAATTTCACTCATTCAAGAAGCAATAGAAAAAAGTTCCGATCTAATGTATGAATCTTTCAGAGCCGCCATAACTATTGTAAAAGCTCCCAGTCCCCCTACCCCCGAAGAATTTGAAAACAGTATTTATGCAATATTAAATTTTATGTTTCCACATAATCAAAAACTTGGCGGTCCAAAACTTGCGGATGGGGCATTTGCATTTGAAGGGCAGGGAACTACACAATTTGTTTTATGGGATGCAAAAAGATATACCAAGACAAAGTTAAGTAGTTACATAAAAGAAAAAAAGGAAATGAGAATAAAATTTCCTACAGAAATATCTAAAGATATAAAATATATGAATAATTTTGAAAGAAATTTTAAAGTAAAGAAGCACGGCGGATTAAAATATTATGTTTTTTTAACCTATGAGACTGACAAAGATGATTTTGATAAAGCTAAAGAATCTCTTTCAGAACAATTAAAAAAAACTAAAAATAAAGCATTTAAAATTAAATCAAAAATATGGGTGTCTTGTATAGATAGAATCAATTTACTAAAACTTACTGCTTATTTAAGTTCGAATCCAGATGTATTGAAAAATAACAGGAATAAATTCTACAAAATTATCAAATATGCTTTGCGAGTAAATAATGGTTATTTTGATTTTTATTTAATTAAGGAAAAGCTTGACAAGCTTGTTGACGGCATTCAGCCCACATCTCAGGAGTTGCGAAAAACTATTTAGACTTTCTATAGATATTATTTAAGTGAGTAAAATGAGTTATGAATTATTTACCAGAGGACAGCAATCAGAGAAAATTGATTTAAATTGCCCAAAATGTGGAACAAAAAATGATGTTTTATGGTTTCCTGAATCATCTCAAACTTATAGAGTTCAGGGAAGTACTGGAATTTCTAGTTCAAGAACTGACAGAAGAAAAGAAAAAGTTGAAGGAACTTGCAAAGATTGTGGATATAAATTCAAACCAGCTGATTTGGATTGAGAGGCGTTATAAAATGGACAAATCAAAAATTATGCAAGAACACAGTAGAATTGAAAAGAATCTAGATAAAGACTTTTATCCTCCAATATCTATTTCAAAAATATTAAATAAAATTGAAGAAGGGCATTGGGTTATTCCTGAATTTCAAAGAGATTTTGTTTGGAATATTGAAAAATTTACTTTATTATTTGATAGTATTTTCAAAGGATATACTATTGGAAATTTATTGTTATGGAAATCTAAAGAAAATTTAGCTTATCGGAATGTTGGAGATAAAGAAATAAGCGAAAATAATAACAGTTCAAAAGAATTATATTATATTTTAGATGGCCAACAAAGGTTGACAACAATTTATGGTGTTTTAAAAGGAAAAGAATTATACCGTTCTAAAAATAAAAAATCAAAACCTTACAAGATTTATTTCGATATTGAAACAAATGTTTTTCTTAGCGAAACTCAGAAAATTGAAATGAATAACGAAAAAATAACTATTAAAAAATTAAGAGAAACAAATAAACTTAATCCATTTAGATTTATAGATTTATCTCAAATATTTGATGAAAAACATAAATTTCCAGATAAGATTATTGAAAAAGAACGAAAAAAGATAACTGAAGAAGTTCCTGAAGACTTAAATAAAGAAGATACAATTATTTTTATTGAAAAAAAAAATAGAATTCTTGATGAAAATAAAAAAATCTTAGAAAAATTTACAGAGATAATAAAGTCTTATAAGATTCATCAAATTGTTGAAGATAGCAATTTAGATAAAGTAGTAACTATTTTTGAAAGAATAAATACTCAAAATGTAAAACTTGATATTTTTGATATAATGGTTGCAAAAACATATAAAACAATTATATATAAAAATGATAAAAAAACATTTAATCTAAAAAATGCAATCCAAAAGATTCTTTACAGGCGCTCTTATTTAGAATCAGAAAAGTTAGATCCTCAAATTTCTTTAAATTACGAAAACGATTCATATTATAATATTGATACTACAACTACTCTTAGATTAATTTCAATCATCCATAATAGACATAATCTCAAAAAAAGCGGGCTTCAAAAAGATCACATATATGAATTAAATTCACAATATATTCAAGATAATCTTTTAGAATTTAGAAAACTTTTTGAGCAATTATTGAAATATTTATCAAATGAATTAAATATTAAATCTTTAGATGTAAAATACACTGATAATAAAATTTTGTCTTTTTTAACTTATGTAATAAGTTCTAACAAATATTCTGCACTTAGTCAAAATAATTACTTCGAATCAATTAACAAATGGTTTTGGAATACTTTAATATTTAATAGATATCCAGGAGCCCAATTACAAGGAATTGAAACAGACATGAATGAATTTAATAAAGGATCAGAATCATTTGTAGAACAGATAAAAAACAATAGAAATTTTGGAATATTTAACAAAAACTATGAATACAATCAAAAATATTTAATTGATGCAGGATACAACAATCAAAATAATTTATATTCTTCTCTTATTTTGTTATTAAATTCTTTAAAACCTGTAGATTTTAATGTTAATTCTGAAATAAATTTAATGGAATATTTTGGAGCATATACAAAAAATAACAAACACCACATAATCCCATTTAATTCAGATGCTGCAAAAAGCCTTAGAAAAGAATTAGGTCAAGAAAAAGCCGATTTTTTATTAAATAATATTGCTAATATAGCAATTATTAGTAGCGAATTAAATCAAGAAATAAAGAAAAAAAACCCAGATGAATATTTCCCTGAATTCGAATCTAATAAAAACTTTGAAGAATTTTTAAATACTCACTTAATTGATAAAGAAATGTATAGTCTTCTTGTAAACAAAAGAAACTATGAAGGATTTTTATTAAAAAGAACAGAAAAGATTCTTGATTTAATTGAAAAAAATACAAAAATTGGTTCTGAAAAAATAAATTTGTTGAATAAATTTAATGATGTTGAAGAAAATAATAACTAATACATTAAAAAAAATTTCAAGAAAATCCAAACGATATTCTAATTGTAGCAAATAAATTCTAAACAGTATTTGGTCAAATATTATGGAATTTATAAAACTATCTTTACTTCTTCCCAACCCTCACCGTCGTCATTTCATTTTCCTCCAAAAGCTTTTCTATTTGTTTGTTTTCTTTTTTCTTTAAGAATTCTTTGATTTTTGTTTGGTCTAAAGAACTTGTTTCATTTAAGGCGTTGATTTTTTGTAAAAGTAATTCAAGTTTTTCATATTCCTTAGAGTCTTTTTTTGGTAATTTTAAGGATTTAGTTTGTGTTATTGAAAGTTTGCCGTTGCTTCCTTTAATAACTGAATAATTTTTTTCTTTTGCAAAAGCAATAACAGCTTCTTTAACTAAAGACAATTCTGTTTTAATTTCTGTTTCCTTGTTTTTTAATTCAATAAATTTGTTTGCTAAAACAACTCCTGCTTCATTTAAATATTTGTTTGCTGGAAGATTTTCTGTTTCTTTTTGGTGCTTAAATTCAGGGCAAATACATTGAAATTTACACCAATTACATAAAATAGAAGGATTTGAATTAAATTTATTACAGGATTCAATTTCTTTAATGCGGGAAATAGTTTCTTTTTTTAATTCAGTTAATTGTTGTTTAGTTCTTTTGCTTTTAGCTGTTTTTCCAAAAACAACAAAATGCCAGATTAATTCAACTTCGTTTACTTCATTAAATTCTTGTTCTAATCCAATAGCATACAAAGCTAATTGTCTGTCTTCTTCTGCTTTTATTTGGTCAGGCAGATTAGAAACAGTTTTATAGTCATGAATTTCAAAGAAACCTGGTTTTTTTTCAACTAAACGGTCAATAAAACCCTGAACTTTATATTTACCTGTTCCATCTAAATCAATTAAAATTCTTTTTTCAATTCCAATAGTTAAACCATCATTAAAAGGATGATTTTTTTGATAATAATTTTTAATGCATTTAATTCCTAAATTAAAATAATTTTCTTTAGTTAAACCTTGTTTTACAATAACAATATTATTATTCCAGTTTTGTTTCCATTTTTTTTTATAAAAGTCAATTAATTCCTGCTGTAAAGGAATTTTAGTATGCTGAACTAATTTATATAAATATTCAAAAGTTTCATGCACTCTTGAACCCATAAAAGCTTCAATGCTTTGATGAAAAGGAACTTTAATTTTTTCAATGTACTGAAACTTAAATTTTAAAGGACACTGAAAAAAAGATTCAATTCTGGAATGAGAATACAAAGTCATTATTTCATCTGCTAAACTTTTCTAAATATATTAATTTAAGAAAAACTTATTTAAAGAAAAGCAAAAGTAAATTAAATTCTGATTGCTGCAAATTAAGACAATTCATTTAAAATATGTTCTATATACTGAACATATGTTCAGTTTATTGAATGGTGTCTTAATGCAGATAATGGAACAATTAATGAATTCAAAGTCAAAGATTTTAATGCTGGAAAAGTTCATACATAAATCCGGTCATTTTTCGATTTCAGAATTAGGGAGAATGACAGGAACACCAAAAGCAACTGTTTCAGGTATTATAAAAGACTGGGAAAAAACAGGATTAGTGTTAATTGAATACCAAGGCAGAAACAAATTAATCAAAATCAACCAAAAATTTTATTTGCTTCCTGAACTGAAAAAAATCTTTAAAAAAACAAGTGATTTCCAGAAACCATTATTTAAAACACTTAAATCCTTGAAACTCTTGAAAAACTCTAAAATAAAGATAGTGATTGCTTTTGGATCACGCATCAGAAAAGATTTTTCGCATCAATCAGACTTTGATATTTTAATCGGCTTAGAAAAAAAAAGCAGTAAATTAGAAGAAAAAATTGTTGAAGAATTTGTTAATGCAACTACTAAAACAGGCATAAGGTTTTCACCTGTAATCATGGACAAAAAAGAAATTAAGTTGCGCTGGACTGAAAAAGACTTGTTTATCCAGAACATTTTAAGAAAAGGAAAAATAATAAAAGGAAGGAGATTAATTGAGCACATTCAAACAACATTTTGACTTAGCAAATGAAAGATTTCAGGCTGCAGAAGACCAATTTAAACAGGAAAACTACCATACAGCAGCACACTTGTTTATCAACGCAGCCATTAACTACCACAACACATTATGCCAAAAATTCCTGAATAAAATACCAAAACACAAACCACATTCAGACACTACTTATTTTAAAGAATTATCAAAGTTTTTAGAAGAAGATTTCCAGAAATACCAGAATGCATACGAATTTTTAATAGCCCATAAAAGCCAAGCAGATTACGGAGTTTATATTTCTATTTCAACAACCAAACAAATCCAGCGCAGAGCAAACAAAATTAAAGAGATAATAGAAACATACATATAACAGTTCAAAAAAATTATTCAAAAAAAGTTTTTGTATTTTAAAAAAACTAAACAGCCAAAACGACAACGTTACTGTTTTTAGTAACATTTATTAAGGTTTTGTTACTATTTTTAGTAACAAGTATTGGTGTTTTTATGACTTTAATTGATATTTTAAGTGAATGGAATCCGTGGTGGTTTAAAAAAAAAGAAGAACTGAAAGAATTATCAGGAATTGAAAGACCTGAATATAAAGAATTAATTAAAACTGTAAACTTAAAGGAAATAACAGTTATTACAGGAGTAAGGCGTTCAGGAAAAAGCACTGTAATGTATCAAATGATTAAGAAACTCATTGAAAGTGGCGTTGATTCAAAAAACATTCTTTTAGTGAATTTTGAAGACGAAGTATTAAATGAAACTTCACTTGAAGACATTTATTTAGAGTACAGAGAAAAAATAAATCCAGATAAAAAATCATTTATTTTCTTTGACGAAGTTCAAAAAAAACAAAAATGGGAGAGATGGATTAGAAAAAAATATGATTTAAAAACTGAAGCAAAATTTGTTATTTCAGGAAGCTCTTCTCATTTACTTAAAAAAGAATATTCAACACTGCTTACAGGGAGAATAGTTGCATTTGAAATAATGCCTTTAAGTTTTAAGGAATTCCTGCAGTTTTCAGGCATAAAACCAGAACAAAAACTACTAAAAAAAGGAATTGTTTCAAATAAAGATAAAATAAAAATACAAAACGCTTTAGAAAAATATATTAATGAAGGCGGGTTTCCTGAAATATTTTTTAAAGAAAAAAAACAAAAAAGATTAGTGTTAACAAACTATTTTGAAGACATAATTTTCAAAGATGTAGTTGACAGATTTAATATTAAAAGCCAGAAACCAAAAGAGCTTGCTAAATATTTAATAACAAACATTACAGGGAAAACATCCTTAAGAAAATTAAGAGAAGCAACAGATTTATCTTATGACCAACTAAAAGAATACTTAAGTCATTTTTTTGAAGCATTCTTGTTTTTTGAATTAAATCATTTTTCTTATTCAATAAAAGAACAAAAAACAAGACCAACAAAAATATATGGAATAGATAATGGCTTAAGAAACGCAGTTGCATTCAAGTTTTCTGAAGACAAAGGAAAATTAACTGAAAATCTTGTTTTCTTAGAACTAAAAAGACAAAACAAACAAGTTTATTATTGGGCAAACCAAAACGAAGTGGATTTTGTAATAAAAAACGAAGATAATTCTCTTCAGGGAATAAATGTTTCTTTCACTGATAAAATAAAAGAAAGGGAAACTAAAGGATTAAAAGAATTAAAAAAACAAAAAAAGAAAACCAAAAAACTTACTTTAATAACAAAAAACACAGAAAAAAAAGAACACGGAATAACATTTATTCCTTTATGGAAATGGCTGATAACAAAATAAATTATACTATAACATAACCCTTTATAAAAGCAAAAAAACACTTTTTTGTATTTTAAAAAAACTAAACAGCCAAAACGACAACGTTACTGAAAATAGTAACATTGATTTAAATTACTGCTTTTTAATTAAATTCCACAACAAAAACCATTAAAAAAGCTTTATACTCTAATAGAAAGCTTTTTAAATAAAGCTTGCTATTATAATAGTATGGATTATGGAAGCATTATTAAGGAGCAGAGGGAAGAATTAAATTTTATTGAAAAGAAAGAAAACATTATTTTAAGAGAAAATCTTGAATCAGGAATAAAAGCTTTAAAGTATCCGAATATTTTAGCGGTTCTTGGAATAAGAAGATGCGGAAAATCTGTTTTTTCTTTTCTTTTAGCAAAAAACAAAAAGTTTGGTTACATTAATTTTGATGATGAAAGACTTCTTGGAATTAAAACAAAAGATTTAGATGAAATCCTTAAAGAGTTTTATAAGTTTGATGAAAATATTGAATTTATTATATTAGATGAAATTCAGAATGTTAAAGGATGGGAATTGTTTGCAAACAGGCTTAGAAGAACAAAAAAAATTATTTTAACTGGAAGCAACTCAAATTTATTATCAGGAGAACTTGCAACTCATTTAACCGGCAGGCACTCTGACATAATGCTTTTTCCTTTTTCTTTTAAGGAATTTCTTAAATTTAAAAAATTCAAAGAAAATTCTGTTTATACAACAAAAGAAAAAGCTCTAATATTAAATTTTTTAGAAGAATACCTTGAATCAGGAGGGTTTCCTGAAATACAAAAATTTGGAAAACAAATTCTTTCAGGAATTTATGACGACATTTTATTTAAAGATATTTTATTAAGACATAAAATAAAAAAAATTGAAGAATTAAGAAAACTATCTAAATATCTTATAACTAATTCAGGCAAAGAATTTAGTTACAGTAAAACAGCAAAAATGCTTTCAGTAAAACATGTTTCAACAATATCAAAATGGACTAAATTTTTAGAAAACGCTTTTTTAGTTTTTGAATTAGAAAGATTTGACTTTAAATTAAAAAAACAATTTGTTGCACCAAAAAAAATTTATTGTATTGATTCAGGACTAATAAATACAATTGGATTTAAATTTTCTGAAGATAAAGGCAGAATAATGGAAAATGTTATTGCAGTTGAATTAAAAAGAAGAACACAAAAAAACAAACAGGAAATTTTTTATTGGAAAAACCACCAGCAAAACGAAGTTGATTTTATAATAAAAAAAGAAAAAAAAATACAGCAATTAATTCAGGCAAGTTATATTAACTCAAAAGAAGAAATAAAAGAAAGAGAAACAAAATCATTAATTAAAGCAAGCAAAGCATTAAACTGCAATAATTTACTTGTAATAACATGGAATTATGAAACCAAAAAAACAATAAAAAAACAAAAAATAAATTTTATTCCTTTATGGAAATGGCTGACAAAAAAATAAATTAAAAGACAGTATACTGCTTTTTAAAACCATTAACCTAAAATAAGACTTTGGGTTTAATTTATGTTATGCCAGAAAACTGGGAGAAAAAAAAAGAATATGCTAAAGCTTTAGCAGAAAAAATTAAGAAAAGTAAATTTAAGCCTGATTTAATTTTAGCTATTGAAAGCAAAGGAAAATTTATTGCAGAAGTTATTTCAAAAGAATTAGGAATTAAAGTTGAAAGCATTACAATTAACAGGCCAATTTCAAAGAAAAAAAAACAAGGAAAAACTCCTAAAGCAGTAATTGAAGTACTTAAATTATTTCAAAAACCTAAAGTAATTAAAAGCAATAATAGTTCTCTTAAAAACCAAAGAGTTTTAATTATAGATAATAGCATTAGTTCAGGAAAAACAATTGAATTAGCAAAAAAAACTTTACTAAACAGAGGAGTTAATGTAAAAAACATTCAGGTTGCTTCATTATATTATTTAAAAAACAAAAAGCCTCCAAACTATTTTTTAACGCACAGAAGAACTCGGTTATGGCGACCAAAAGCTCCAAAAATTACTTCAAAAAAAATTAAATTAAAATAAAATTCATTTAATTTTCCTATAACCTTTTATTTCTACATAAGTTGTACAGTATTTTAATGCTTCAGACTGATTATTACATAAATAAACCGTTAAATTTTTATCTTTGCAGATTGAAGCATATTTACATTGCATTTTTTTTCCTTCATATACTTCACTTCCAATTAAAATGCTTTATTAATTATTTAAATTCAAAAATAGTCTGACTGACCAATGCAAAAAAAAAAAAAAAAAAAAAATAAAAAAAAATAAAGCACAAATCAGTCAGTGAAATTGCTTGAACATAAACCAATAGTTTAGTCTGATGATTGAATAAATAACAGGAATCTTTTCAGACAAAACAATTGAATTGTTCATAATAAAATAATGGTCTTTTACTATTTAAATATTAAAGTTTTTGGAAGAATTCCATGCAAAACTATTTAAAGACTTTTACAGTCAAGTTTTATTCTACTTTAAAACTAGATTTTATTTCGTTTTAATACAGGTGAATTAATGGGTACAAGAAGCAAAGATTCAAGCAGATTCAAAAAAACCAAAGCCAGAGAAAGATGGAAATGGAAAAAAAAGAAGATGCGAAGAGAACAAAGAAAAAAAAGATATAGAAAGAAAAGATTAACCACTTAAATAGTTAATTTTTATTTCCCTTTTTCTTTTATTTTTTAGTTTAATTAATAAAAAACAAAAAAATAAATCCTGCAACAAAAAAAATGTAATGAAAATACATTAACAAATACATTTTTTTTATATTCATTTTTTTAGGAAACAATAAAGCCTGCAAATACAACGGCATAAAAAAAATGCTTATTACAACTAACCATAAAAATTTAGTCGGCAAAGTCCCCAAAAAAATTAATTCAGGAAAAAATCTGTTAGTTAAAGTCATTAACACAAAAGATAAAACAGCAATTATTCCAATAAAATAAGAAAACCAGACAACTTTTTTTTCTCCAAAAACAACAATAGAAGAATTAAAAGAAAGTTTTTTTTCTAATTCTTTTGCATTTAATCTATACAAAGAAAAAGCAGCAAACTGTAATCCAACAATAAAAAACAAAATTAAAATTGGGGCATTAAAAGAACTAAAAACTAAAATCCAGCCTGAATAAAAACGAAAAAAAGGATTAACCAATGAACCTGAAATTAAATCCAATACTGGTTTTGATTTAAAATGAAAAGGATTAATTGTATATAAAATTTGATTAACTAACATGCCGATTAAACAAAACAAAAACAAAAAATTTCCTAAAACAAAAAAGAAATAAAAGCCAATTAAAAAAGAAAATAAAATTAAAATTAAAGAAAAAATTAAAGCTTGTTTTCTTGAAACTTTACCTGAAGGAATTGACCTGAATTTTTTTACTGAATGAAGTTTATCATTTTCTGCGTCAGTAAAATCATTTAAAGCATACAAGCCTCCCCACAACAAAGGACCAGCAGAAAAAAATGCAAGTAAAAATAACCCTAAATCAAAATTTAAAAAAGAAACAAAACCATCAAATAAAAATAAAGCAATCAAATAAGCAAAAACCATATTCCCAAAAGTTTTGCTCCATTCTAATGGTCTTGATAAAGAAAGCAATGCATTTAAATTCATTTTATACACCAATAATTAAAGTAAAAAAAACATAAAAGAAAAGATGCAGAAAGCTTTATAAATATCATCTGACACTTATATATAGGCAGGAAAATCACTTTAGATTTCTGATTGATTTTTTTGCAGTTTAACTTTTTTATCGCCTCCTTTTTGCGCGTAACGAGGATTCTTTTGAATCCAATGAAATTCATGCAACAGACTTAAGTGTCCACCGTGGTGGACAAAAAATGAGGATTCAAGTTTTTTTGAATCTGATGCGTAAATAATTGCAAGAGTTAATTGAAGTACAATTTTAAAAAAAGTTGTATTATTGTATGATGTAACATCATACTTCCTTGTAACAATAGCGTTACAAACAATTCCATAATAACTCAATCAATGCGACCAGAAAATATTAGGATATAAAAAAATGATACCAGCTGATCCTGCTGGCGGACACTGCTATTGAAATCCGACTCAAACATGCAAGTCTAACAGTTCAAGTTATGATGAACTGTGGCGAACGGCTCAGTAACACGTAGTCAACCTACCTTTAAGAAGAGTAAACCCCGGGAAACTGGGACTAATGCTCTATAGGCAACAAATACTGGAAGGTTTTGTTGCTCAAACGAACTGCATTCATGCTTGTAGTTTGCTTGAAGACGGGACTGCGGTGGATTAGGTTGTTGGCGAGGTAACTGCTCACCAAGCCTAAGATCCATACGGGCCTTGAGAGAGGGAGCCCGGAGAAGGGAACTGAGATAAGGTCCCTAGCCCTACGGGGTGCAGCAGTTGCGAATTCTCTACAATGCGCGAAAGCGTGATAGGGGGATTTCAAGTGCAAGCTTTGCTTGCTTTTGTATAATGCAAAAAGTTATGCGAATAAATGGAGGGCAAGATACGTGCCAGCCGCCGCGGTAATACGTACTCCATAAGTTGTGTCCACTAATATTGGGCCTAAAGCGTCTGTAGCCTGTCTAAAAAGTTTTTGGTGAAATCTGCAAGCTCAACTTGTAGGCGTGCTAAAAATACTCTTAGACTCGAGGCCGGAAGAAGTCAAAGGAATTCCTGAGGTAGCGGTGAAATGTTATGATCTTAGGAGGACCACCAGTAGCGAAAGCGTTTGACTAGAACGGACCTGACGGTGAGAGACGAAAGCTGGGGGATCGACCCGGATTAGATACCCGGTTAGTCCCAGCCGTAAACGATGCAGACTAGGTGTCCTAGCAATCACGGATTGTCGGGGTGCCGAAGGGAAGCCGTTAAGTCTGCCGCCTGGGAAGTACGGTCGCAAGGCTGAAACTTAATGGAATTGGCGGGGGCGCACTACAAGGGGTGGATGCTGCGGTTTAATTGGATACAACGCCAGATAATTTACCAGGGGCGACAGCAGAATGATGGACAGTCTGAAGGGCTTTCCTGACGCGCTGAGAGGTGTTGTATGGTCATCGTCAGCTCGTACTATGAAGCGTCCTGTCAACTCAGGCAACGGGCGAGACCCACATTTATAGTTGCTATTTCGTTTTTAATGGGAGCACTCTATAAAGACTGCGAAGGTAACTTTGAGGAAGGAGTGGGCAACGGTAGATCAGTATGGCCCGAATCTCCTGGGCAACACGCGGCATACAATGGTTAAGACAATGGGCTCCGAACCCGAAAGGGCAAGGCAATCTCTTAAACTTAACCTCAGTTCGGATTGAGGTCTGTAACTTGGCCTCATGAAGCTGGAATCCCCAGTAATCGGAAGTCATTATCTTCCGGTGAATAAGTCCCTGCGCCTTGCACACACCGCCCATCAAGCCAGCTAAATGGAGTCTGGATTAACTTCAACTTATTGGTTGAAGTTATTCTAGGTTCTGTAAAGCGGGCTAAGTTGTAACAAGGTGTCCGTAGGGGAACCTGCGGACGGATCACCTCCTTCAAAAAGAACTTAGGTTCAATATTTTTTTCGGAAAGTATTGGACCTAAGTTTTAAAACATATAACTTTTTTATAAAAGTTGTATTTCAAGCTCTAATGCAATTATTTACTCAAGATTTAAGCTGAATGATGCTATATCGAGCAAAAGCAAAGATATTGCACGCATGCCAGCTGAGCGCGACAGCTGTTGCGGAGCAAGCTCGACTGAAAGTCGTGCATCGTGCTTAAACGGCGAAACGTTTAGGGCTCATAGCTCAGCTTGGTAGAGCGCCTCGTTTGCAACGAGGAGGCCACGGGTTCGAATCCCGTTGAGTCCATAAACCTTTTTAGAAAAAAGGTTTATCAAAAACAAAAAAAAGTTTGATCAAAAACAACTTTTAGAAAAAGTTGTATCAAAAAATAAAAAAAATAGTTTGGAAAATAAACAAGAAAAAAATTTAAAAAAATAAAATAAAAGTATTAAGCATAAAAAAAAATTATCACAAAAATTATATTCATCAATTTATTATTTTCACAACAGATGAATGCACCTGGGAAGTTTTTTTCCTTTGGGAAGCAATCGTTAGAAACTTTTGCTGTTAAGGCAGCAGGATTGAGCGCAAGCGAAATCGTGCATCGTGCTTAAACGGCGAAACGTTTACGGTTGATGCATTGGCAAACCTATCAAATTAAAGAGTTCATTACGCCAGTTAGTGGATAACTAGGCTTGAGAGCTGATGAAGGACGTGGCAAGCTGCGATAAGCCTTGGTGAGATGCAATGCAATCTTTGAGCCAGGGATTTCTGAATTATTCCGAAAGGAAGGGCAACTCAGGGAATTGAAGCATCTTAGTACCTGAAGGAAAAGAAAATGAATATGATTCTGTTATTAGGGTCGACCGAAGACAGAAGAGAGCAAACTGAATCCCTTAAAGTAATTTAAGGGAGATGTGGTGTAGAGCGATTTATATCCTTTAAATTTAGTTGAAGTCTGCTGGAAAGCAGCGCCAAAGAGAGTGAAAGCCTTGTAAACAAAAAATTCAAAAGGATAATTTTTCGTGTTAAGAGTAGCGTGCATTGGTTTTTGCGCGTGAATACGGGAGACATTAACTCCTAACACTAAATACTACTCAAGTCCGATAGCATACTAGTACCGCGAGGGAAAGTTGAAAAGTACCCTTAACAGGGAGTTAAAAGCGCTTGAAACTAACTGGTTATAGCAAGATATGGCATTAAAGAAAAGAGAATTCTTGAAGGAAGTTATTGAGAAATAATTACGAAAGAATTTGATCAGTGTCATATCGTTCGTCTTGAATCACGAGCGGGGGAGGTTGCCTTTGTGGCAAGGTTAAGAAGTTTTCACTTTGAAACCGCAGCGAAAGCGAGTCAGCGCAGTTCTTTTAGAATCAGGCTGAAAGTATTAAACTGCTTTAGTCACAACGGTAAGACCCGAAGCCATGTGAGTTACTCCTGGGCAGGATGAAGCCGTTTTACAAAATGGTGGAGGTCCGCAACAAGTGTTAGTCTATCTACTTTGGTGACCTGGGAGTAGGAGTTAAATGCCAATCGAACATGGCCATAGCGGGCTCCTCTCGAATTAGCCCTAAGGCTAGCCTAACTGGAGATAGATTATGGTGTCGAGATACTAATTAGAAAGTACTGGTCGGAAACTTCCAGCTTTTTCGTTAAACTCCAAATCTATAATCGTCGTAGAAGGTTAGAGTAGGGGGCAAGGGGTAAGCCCTTGTTCCAAGAAGGGAACAACCTAAACTGTGGTTAAGGCCCAAAAATGCTGGTTAAGTGTAAACACGAAAAGTATCTTTGTTCTAATACAGTAGGGAGGTTTGCTTAGAAGCAGCCATCCTTTAAAGAGTGCGTAACAGCTCACCTACCTAGAATAAAGGTCTTGAAAATTCACTGGGCTAAAACCAGCTGCCGATACCATAGCCTTGTTTTCAATAGAAAACAAATGGAGTAGGGAGGTGTCACGATAGAGCAGAAGCAAGAGAGAAATTTCTTGTGGATCTGTCGCGAATATGGATCCTCGCGCTAGTAATAACAATAGAAAGATGAGAATTCTTTCCGCCGAAAGGGCAAGGGTTCCTTAGCGCTAATCATTAGCTAAGGGTTAGTCGGTCCTAAGGCCACTCGTAACACGACGTGGACGAAAGGGAAACAGGTTCATATTCCTGTACTACATAAATACTCACGGCAACGATAGTCTGATTTCTAACAGCTTGGGCTAGATTGAATGCACTTGTCTGTGCATTTAACTGAAATAAATCTGTGGAGAATTGTAATGATGAGAAGCAGATTAAATTCAGGAATAGAAGCAATTTTCAATTGAGGCCTGGGTTTCATAAAAAGGAAATCAGAATGGATTTTATGTAACCGTACCAAGAACTAGGAAAAGTGCCCCTGGCTGAAAAGGCCTAGGCGTCTTGGGGAAACCAAATTAAGGGAATTCGGCAAAATAGCCCTGTATCTTCGGTATAAGGGGTGCCTGCGATTAAGTAAATTGCAGGTTTCAATGACAAAGGGAGTCCGACTGTTTAACAAAAACACAGGTCTCTGCAAGCCAGCAATGGTGTGTATAGAGGCTGACTTCTGCTCACTGCCAGTAAGTTAAACTTCAGTTCAATGGAGCTAAGCTCTGGTGAAGAGCGGGCCTAACTCTGAGGCTCTCACGGTAGCGTAATACCTTGCCGGTTTAATGCCGGCTTGCACCAATGAAGTAACGAGATTCCCACTGTCCCTAATTTGGGCCCAATGAACTCATTGCGAGGTGAATATACCTCGAATGTCCGATGGGAAGAGAAGACCCCACAGAGGTTTACTACAATCTGATGTTGTAATATGGTTTTTTACGTCCAGTGTAGATGGTAGTCTTCGAAGCAGTTTCGTCAGGAATTGTGGAGACAACAATGGAACACCATCCTTAAAAAAGCATATTGCTCACTCGAAAGAGGACAGCTTTAGACGGGTAGTTGGACTGGGGCGGTACACCCCTGAAAAGATATCAGGGGTGTCCAAAGGTATGCTCAGGAGAGTCAGAAATTCTCCTTAGAGGACAAGACCAAAAGCATGCTTGACGGTTTTACGCACAGCAAGTAAAGCCGAATCGAAAGATGTGTCTAGCGAACGCTAGTGTCCCTTTTAATGGGGGCCTAGTCTAACAGTGAACTTATCTTGGGGGTAATTGAGTGGTCGCGGGCAAGAGCTCATATCGACCCCGCGGTTTGCGACCTCGCCGTCGTCTCAAGGCATCCTGGCAGTGCATAAGCTGCCAAGGGTGGAGGTGTTAACTCATTAAAGCCTTACGTTAGTTGGGTTAAGAACGGTGCGAGCCAGTTTGGATCCTATCTATCGGACATGTCGATTGACTGAGGGGAAGATTCCATAAGTACGAGAGGAACGTGGAGTCCTGGCCTCTAGTGTACCAGTTGTCTGACAAGGCAGTTGCTGGGTAGCCACGCCGGAACCGATAAAAGCTGAAAGCATCTAAGCTTGAAGCGGTCCCTAAAAAGAGTCAATCATTCCTGACTACTTGTATTCTGCGGAATATAAGGAATAAGGACAAGAGTACCAGTAGAACACTGGATTGATAGGGCAGAAATGTAAGTATGAAGCTACGGCGACATATTAAGTTGACTGCTACTAAAAACTTGAGTTCAAACTCTTTAATTTGGGTTTCATGCCAACAACAGTTTCGGCTGTTGGGTACGACGCACTATCTTCGATAGCGCTGTCATATCTTGTATCAACTATCTTATTTTTTTTAAATTAGATTTTTGTTTTAAGTTTAGACATCAGTAGATTTTATGCAACTTTTCTAAAAATTAATCTTACTGGATGTCTTCTTATTTTTTCATTGTCTAAAAACTTAGTAAATATTTCAGTCTTTCCTTTAAAGATTGGATTATTTTCAACATTTTTTCTTGCAAGATTATTTAACTTCATTTCATTAAAACTTTTTCTTAAGTCTCTTGATTTAGCTTGTTTTTTTTTAGTAATTGGATGATTTCTTTCAAGCTTAAAGCCATGGCTTTCAGCTATTTCAACTAAAAATTTTTTGTTAATAGCATAATCAGATAAAGAAAGCTGTCCTCCTTTAACAAGAATTCTTTTTACTTGATTAAGAATTGAAGAAACTTTGTGAATTTTATCAGATAAGTTTGCTTCAGAGTCATAACTATAATCTAATCCTCCTTTTTTTGAATAATCAGATTTAATTCCGCCAAAAAGATAATCTGAATTAACTTCCTGGACTGATTGAGTTTTATATTTTTTTAATTCTTTTAATACTTCATTAAAATGAATTTTGAGGTTTTTTCCTAAAACTAAAGTTCTTCTCCCTTCTTTCAAATTTTTTGGTTTCTTCAGATTGCTTGGTTTTTGGAGTTCAATTCCTCTTAATCTTTTATTTTTCCATTTATGGGTTTTAGCCATTCTTTTAAGTCTGGCTGAATTTCCTGAAAATAAATCCAAATAATGAATTAAAGGTTTTTTAGGTTTATTTGCAGTTAAAGGCATAAAAATGAATTGGATTTCTAAGTTTAAAAGCCTGTTGTTTTAGACTATTATTTTATCATACTTTGTATGAAAGATGTATATTTTAAAAGTTCACGCAAGAAATAATTTATATGGAAAAAAGTTCTTTTTATTCAGAAGAAGAAATCAAAAAAGAAGCTAAAAGGCTTTATGAAAAACTAAAAAAAGTAAAGTTTTCTTTAGATGAATGTTATAGTTTTGCTGCGCTTACTCTGGAGATTAACAAACTAAAAAAAGAAAAAAATGCAGTGATTCTTGCACATAGTTATCAGACTCCAGATATAATTTATGGTGTAGCGGATTTTGTTGGAGATTCATTGGAATTAAGCAGACAAGCTTCAGAAACTAAAGCTGAAACAATTGTTTTTGCCGGAGTAAAGTTTATGGCTGAAACAGCAAAAATTTTGTCTCCAAAAAAAACTGTTTTACTGCCTTCATTAGAAGCAGGTTGTTCTTTAAGTGAATCAATTACTGGAGAAGATGTAAGAAAACTTAAAGCAGAAAATCCTGGTGTTCCGGTTGTATGTTATGTTAATACTTCAGCTGAAGTTAAAGCTGAATGCAATGCTTGTTGCACATCTGCAAATGCATTAAAAGTAATTGAAAGTTTTAAAGAAAACAAAATTATTTTTCTGCCTGATAAATTAATGGCAAAAAATATTCAGAATAAAACAAAGAAAAAAATTATTTTTTGGGATGGTTTATGTGTTGTGCATAAAGAATTTAATGTAAAACAAATTGAAGAAATAAAAGAAAAATATCCTGGAACAAAAATTTTAGTTCACACTGAATGCAATCCAAGTGTAGTGGAATTAGCTGATTTTTCTGGTGGAACTTCAGGAATGATTAATTATGCTAAAACAAATAAAGCTGAAAGTTTTATGATGGTTACAGAATGCGGTTTAAGTGATAGAATGAAAGTTGAATTAATGCAAAAAAAGTTTGTTGGGACTTGTGAATTATGTCCTTATATGAAAAAAAATACTTTGGAATTAATTTTACAGGTTTTAAGGAAACCAGAAGAAAAACAAATAATTGAAGTTAAAGAAGAAATCAGATTAAAAGCAAAAAAAGCAATTGATTATATGATGGAAATTAAATGATTATTCTGGAACTATAAATTAAATTTTGTTTTTATTTTGTCAATTAAAATATAACCTAAATCAAATGAAAGCAAACCAAACCAGATAATCCATAAACCTGAAATAAATGAAACAATAAACGCAGTAATTTCAAGTAAAGGTCTTAATTTCATTAATTCATTTAATAATTTGTTTTTGATTTTTCCTGCATCAACTATTTTATTGTTAATTATTTCTTCAGCAATTGATGCTGCTAAAAATAGAATTAAGAAATAATAATTTATTTCTGTTATGCCAAAGAAAATAAGGGAAATTAACATAGATAAAATTCCTAAATAATGTCCTAATGAATCAATTTTTTTTGTTATAATTGTGCTGATTACTACTGCAATCCATAAAGCAGATAATTCACTTGAAACAGAAATTACATAAGCTATTAGTATTCCGTAAATTATTCCTGAAATTCTTGAAACAATTAAAGGCAAATTCATTTTGTGTTCTTCAATTAAATCAGTTAGTTTACTTAAAAAGCCGGTGAAAAATGCAATTAAAAAAATAAAAATCATTTTTAGATTACTTTCCTGAATTTTCTTTCATTGAATAAAATAATAAAGGAAAAATTATTGTTGCATCTCCTTCAATGTAAATGTTTTCTGATTTTTCATTTATTTTTCCCCATGAAACTGCTTCTTTTACTTTTGCTCCTGATAATGATCCATCTCCTTCTGTTGCAGTTGAAACATAAACTGCATAATCTAATCCGTCTCTTAAAATATTTATGCCGATTAAATGGTGTTTTGGAACACTTCCTCCTAAAATTATTCATGCAGTTTTTTCTGCTGTTAAAACTAAGTCAGCTAATTCCTGCATGTCTGCTGTAACGTCAATTCCAAAAGTTTTGTTTTGCTGTTTAAAAGTATAAAGGTTTAAGCCAAATGCACCGTCAGTTATTGCAGGACAAAAAACTGGAATATTGTTTTTTGTCGCCCAAAAAAGAATTGAGTTTTCGTCTTTAATTTTTTTTCCTAACTCAAAAATTATTTCACGGGAAGAAAGCAGTCTTGATTTTTTTTTCTGTAAAAAATACATTTCTTTAAAAAAAGGCTGTAATTGTTTTTCCAGCCATTTATATCTTTCAGTTGGAACAAAAATATTGCCTATTCGATTAATTCCTTTTTTATGTAAATCTAAATCATTTGCTTCAAAGCTTCCTAATAAAAAAGGTTTATGGGTTTTCATTAAGTCTTCTTCAATTGAACCAACAGTAGTTATAACTGCATTAACCATTTTGTGTTTTAACATAAAAGCAAATAATTCTCTTAAACCAGATGAAACCATGTTAGAAGTAAAAGACAAAAAAATTACTGCTTTTTCTGACTGCATTTTTTTTATTATTTTTCCTGCTTTGCTTAAATGGCTTGCCTGGAATCCAATTGAATCCATTCCTGTAATTAATTCAGGAATTGTTTTTGCATTAGTTTTTCCTTTAATTGGAATAGATAATTTTTCTAAATTAAATTTTCCTTTTCCTCTGAAATTAATTAGTTTTTCAATTTTTTTTGGAGAAAAAAATTCCTGTATTTTATTTTTTGCTTTGGTTTCATTAAATTCTTTGCAGGAAAAAACATCAATAAATGCTTCGCCTTTTTCAGGGTAAGTGTGAATTGAAATATGGCTTTCAGAAATAATAACAAAACCAGTTATTCCGCTTTCAGTTTTTTTTTCATGTTTATGGGAAATTACAACAGGTTTGCATAGTCTTTTCATTTCAATTGCATCAGAAATTTCAATTAAAAATTCTTTTACTTTTTTTTCATCATTTAATGCTTTTTTATTGCAATTAAAACAGTCAAATCCAATATGATTTCCTTTTCCGTGAGATAATTTTACTTCCATGCTAAAACCTTTTTAAAAATATTTGCAGCAAGCAATGCTGTTTGAGTATTAATTTTATCTGAAGAACATTCAACTAAATCTAATCCAATTAGATTTTTATTGCAGACTTTTTTTAGTAAAGAAAAAAATTCATGTTGTTTCATTCCAAAAGGTTCTGGTGTGCCGACTTCAGGTGCAAAAACAGGATCAAATACATCTAAATCAACTGAAACATAAACTTTTCCTTTAATGTTTTTTAATGTATTTTTTATTTTAAATTTTTTTGCTGTTTTTTCTTCTTCTGGAGAAGAACTTCTGATTCCTAACTGAATTAACTCAATGTTTTTATTGTTTAGTAAATGATTTCCCCAGGTTATGTGTGAAAATTTTTCTCCTAAAAATTCAGGCATTAAATCTCTGTGTGCATCAAAATGAATTACTGTTATTTTTTCTTTTTTTATTTCAGTTAAAGCATTAATTACTGCTAAAGAAATTAAGTGTTCTCCGCCAAAAAAAATCGGAAAAATTTTTGGGTTTTCTTTAAATATTTCTTTGATTGTTTCATTAATTTTTTTTTCAGTTAAATTCCAGTTTCCTGGAACAACTTCTACATCTCCTGAATCAGCGAACTTGAATTTTTCATAAATGTTTGTTTTTGTTTCTAAGTCAAATCCTGGAAGATTTTTTATGGCTTCGCGGATAAATAAAGAACCATATTTAACTGATTTTCCTGTTTCAGTTGAATCAAAAGGAATTCCTAAAACAGTTATTTCAGCTTTATTTAATGAGTATTCAAACGGAAAAGTTCTGATTGTATGCAACATAACAGATTATTCAAGGAAAATAATTTAAAGAACAAAGGAAAAAGAAAAGCTTTAAAATTAATGTTCTTTTCTTAACAATACTCTAATAGGGTGCTTTTCTTGAGAAATACTTTTTGAATTTTTCCCTGATAATTGTTTTTTAGCAGTACTGCTTTTTGCGTTCTTTTTTGTTACTTCAATAATTCTGTCAATTTTAAAGCCGCTTACTTCAGTTAATTCTTTTAAATAATTCAGATTTCCTTTATACATTGATAAATAAAATCTTCCATTTGGAACTAAAATTCTTTTTACTTGAGTAAAAACTTTACCTAATTCAATAAATTTATGGTATTTGTCTGCTAAAGCAAAATAATAATCTTCAAACAAATCAGCTGGAGGAGTTTTATTTTTAGATTTATGATTATATCCTCCAAGTAAAAAATCTCCATTAACTACTTTAACTGACTTTGATTTAAATTTTTTTAATGAATCTAAAGCATTATCAAAAATTAACTTTAAATTTTTTCTTTCTTTTGCAATTAAATTCGTGTTTTTTTTTCATCAATTCCAATTAACTTTCTTTTTTTGCTTTGTTTTCGTTTAGCTAATTCAATTAATCTTTTTCCTTTACCAAAACCTAAATCCAAAAAATTAATTTTAGGTTCAGGCTTTTTTATTTTTTTTACAGGCATAAAAGAAGAAATAAAAGGAAAACCTTTAAAATTTGAATTAAAGAAAAAATATTAAGATAAAAAGGGGGATAAAATGCATTTAAGAAGTTTAAACGATTTTACAATAAAAGAATTTGAAGAAATAATAGATAAAGCAATTGAAATGAAAAAAAACCCAGAAAAATATTCTGAAGCTTTAAAAAATAAAACTTTATTAATGATATTTGAAAAACCTTCATTAAGAACAAGAGTTTCATTTGAAGTTGGAATGACTCAAATGGGAGGCCACGGAATATTTTATTCAATTAAAGATTCTCCTTTA
The DNA here is from genome assembly GCA_024277355.1 of archaeon. Classification (GTDB taxonomy): domain Archaea; phylum Iainarchaeota; class Iainarchaeia; order Iainarchaeales; family 1-14-0-10-31-34; genus 1-14-0-10-31-34. Next base: position 22,822 of record JAJRVL010000009.1, on the reverse strand, counting down.
GGAAAAAAAGAATCAATTGAAGATACCGCAAAAACTGCTTCAAGATATGTGAATATTATTATGGCAAGATTGTTTAAACAAAAAGACATTGAATCTTTAGCAGAAAATTCAAGTGTTCCTGTAATTAATGCTTTAACAGACAAATATCATCCATGCCAGATTATGGCAGATTTACAGATAATAAAAGAAAAAAAAGGAAAACTAAAAGGATTAAAATTAGCTTATTGCGGTGACAGCAATAATAATGTAACTCATTCTTTACTGCTTGGATGCAGTATGGTGGGAATGAATATTTCAGTTGCCTGTCCTGAAGGAAAAGAATTTATGCCTCAGAAAGATGTATTAGATAAAGCAATGGAAAACGCAAAAGAGACAGGAAGCAAAATTGAAGTTTTAAATGATGCAAAAAAAGCAGTAGAAAATGCTGATGTAGTTTACACTGATTCATGGATGTCATATCATATTCCTGAAACAGAAAAAGAAGAAAGAATAAAAATTTTTACTCCATTTCAAGTTAACTCAGAATTAATGAGTAAAGCAAAAGATAACGCAATTTTTATGAATTGTCTGCCTGCAATAAGAGGAATGGAACAAACAGCAGAAGTAATTGATGGAAAACAGTCAATTGTATTTGATGAAGCAGAAAACAGACTGCATGCACAAAAAGCAATAATGCTTTATTTAATTGAAAAAATAAAAAAATAATAGGCCTTAAAAACCTAAAAAAACCTTTAAAAACTGGTTTTTTCATTAATATATAGGGTAGTGGAAGACCAGCTGACGGTACCATTTTTCGAAATGGAGCTGAGGAAAGTCCGCTCACTCATTCCTAGAAACTTTTAAAAAAAGTTTCATCAAAAACAAACCTTAGAGGGTTTCCTGAAGAGCAGAAACGAAACCATTCCAGAATTATGATGACCTTTAAGTGAGTTTTCTGGAAAAAGGATGAAACGTGCTTTAGGTTAAACAGAAATGAAATATGTTCTGGGAGTGCAAGTCTTTAAGACGCAAAGGTGAATGCTGGTAAAACAAAAAGCGGCTTACTCTCCACAACCCCGCCAGTTTTGGCTGGCGGCTACGATGAGCTATCTTTGATAGCACTGCTATAACTTTTTCTTAAAACCATCAAATTTAATTACTTTTACTGTTTCTTAATATAAGTTAAGTGATTAAATGAGTGTTTCAAAAAAAGAATTAAAAGAAAAGTTTGCTAAAGACTGGAAAAAACATTATAACTTAAAATTCTTTAAAGATAAAGGATTTCAAAGAAAAAAATGTAGTTCTTGCGGAGTAAATTTTTGGTCAGTTGATTCAAGCAGAAAAACTTGTGCTGATGCAAGCTGTGTTGGATATGACTTTATTGGAAAATCAACAAAAAAATTAAGTTATATTGAAACATGGAAAGAAATAGAAAAGTTTTTTGAAAAAAACAAGCATACTTCAATTAAACGTTATCCAACTGTAAGCAGATGGAGAGATGACTTATATTTTACTAATGCTTCAATAATTGATTTTCAGCCTTATGTTGTTAACGGAGAATTTGATCCTCCAGCTAACCCTTTAATTGTACCTCAGACAAGCATTAGGTTTGGAGACGTAAATAATGTTGGAGTAACTGGAAGACATTATACTTGTTTTGTAATGTTTGGACAGCATGCATTTAATACAAAAAAAACCGGAGAATTTTACTGGAAAGAAGAAGCAATAAAATATGATTATGAATATGTAATGAAAGTTTTAGGAGTAAAAGAAAAAGATTTAGTTTTTCAGGAAGACGTCTGGATGGGAGGAGGTTCATTTGGGCCTTGCATTGAATATTGTGCTAATGGAGTTGAATTAGGAAATATTGTTTTTATGCAATACAAGGATATGGGAAACGGAAAATACAGGGAATTAGATACAAAAGTAATTGACATGGGAGCAGGATTAGAAAGATTAGCCTGGTTTACTAATGGTTCAGCTACAAGTTATGAAATTGCTTTTGGAAAAGCAATTTATGATATGAAAAAACAAACTGGAATTAAAGTAAACGAAAAACTTTTTACTGAATACGCTAAATTATCAGGAAAACTTGAAAGTGATTTAACTGATTATGAAAAACAAAAGGGATTAATTGGCAAAAAAATTGGTGCAGGAAAAGAATTTTTTTCTGATTTAGAAAAATTACAGGCATTATATGGGATTGCTGATCACTTGAAGAATATTCTTTATACAACTAATGACGGTATGCTTCCGTCTAATTCAGGCGGAGGATATAATTTAAGAATGCTGTTAAGAAGAGTTTTTGCTTTTAATAAAGAATTTAATTTTAATTTAGATTTTGGAAAAATACTTGAAAACCATGCTTTGCATTTAAAAGAATTAGATGAAGAAATAAAAGAAGGAGTAAATACAGCAATTGACATTATTCATGAAGAAGAAAAAAAATATAATGCAAGCAAATTAAATGCAGAAAAAAAATTAAATTCAGTTATAGAAAAAACAAGTAAAACAAAAGGAATTACTTCATCTGAATTACTTACTTTATATGAATCAGATGGAATTGCACCTGAAACAATAAAAGAAATTGCAGAAAAAAAAGGAATTAAAGTTGAAATTCCGCAGAATTTTTATCAAATGATAGCAAAAGATGATGAAATTGAAAAAGAAAAAGAAAGAGAATTTACAGTTAAATTTGACAAAACTTTTCCTTTGTATTATGACGACAGGTATATGCAGGAATTTCAGGGAAAAGTTTTAGGTACAATAGAAAATTATTTAGTATTAGATAAAACTATTTTTTATCCTGAAGGCGGAGGACAAATTGGAGACACAGGAGAAATAAACGGAGTAAAAGTTTTAGATACACAACAGCAGCAGGGAGTAATATTACATGAAATGGAGAAAGCTAATTCATTTAAAAAAGGAATGACTGTAATAGGAAAAATTAACTGGAAAAAACGCCACAGCATAATGAAGCATCATACTGCAGCTCATGTATTAAATGCTGCTGCAAGAGAAGTATTAGGAAATCATATCTGGCAGGGCGGAAGTAAAAAAGATGAACATAAAGCACATTTAGATTTAACTCACTTTAAGAAAATTTCATCAGAAGAATTAAGAAAAATTGAATTTACTGCAAATAAAATCATTCAGGAAAACGTTGAAGTTGAGAATTTTGTTTTAGATAGAAATTTAGCTGAACAAAAATATGGTTTTAGGTTATATCAAGGCGGGGCTGTTCCTGGAAAAGAATTAAGAATTTTAAATATTAAAGGTTATGATGTTGAAGCATGCGGAGGAACCCATATAAAAAACACCGGTGAAATTGGTTTATTTAAAATAATTAAAAGAGACGGAATAAAAGATGGAATTGAAAGAATTAATTATACTGTTGGATTAAGTGCAATTAAATTAATTCAGGAAAAAGAAAAAATAATTAGAGAAACAGCTGAATTACTTGGAAGCCCTGAAACAAAAATACTTGAATCAAATAAAAGAATAATTGAAGAATGGAAAAAATTAAGAAAACAAATAAATAAAGGAAATTTTACAGAAAAAGAATTCAAAATAAAAAATAATTCTGGAAGAAATTTTATTTTAGCTGATGATATGCCTGTAAAAACAGTTATTTCTTTAGGAAACAAATTAGCAAAAGAAAACCCTAAAGCAGAATTTGTTTTAGTTAATGGAAATGAAATTTTAGTTATTGAAGGAAGCAAATCAAAACTAAAAGCTAAAAATACTTTAAAAGAAATTTTTGTTAAAACAAAAGGAAAAGGCGGCGGAAACGACAAAATTGCAAGAGGAAAAATAGAAAATAAAGACGCCTTAAAAGAAATAATTAAAAATTAATTTCAATAGTTTTCGCATAGCGAAAACCGTTTTTGTTCAAACTTTTTCTGAAAAAGTTTGATGGCGAGAGGAAAAATAGAAGATATAGAAGCCTTAAAAAAAATGATTAACAGCTAATTAGTCATTCTATAAAATTTGATTTTATTTCTATTACTCCTTTAATTTTTTTTAGTTTTTTTAATAAAACATTAAGTTTTTTTGGATCAGATAATTCTAAAGTAAAAAAGTTTATTCCTAACCCGCTTTTATCATTTGTTCTTAATTCAGCAGAAAAAATATTTGCCTGAACTGAAACAAAAGCTTCAGTGAAATCATTTAATAAGCCAATTCTGTCTATTGCCTTGAATTCTAAATTAACAAAAGGCATTTTTTCTTTTACTATTCTTTTTTTCTTTAAATATTTTTCTATTTCTTCTCTTGCTTTAACTGAAATAGCAAAATTTTGCCATACTTTTGAAACCTGAATTTTTTTTCCTGCAACAACTTCAACTAAATTTCCATTGCTTAATTTATGCCATAAAGGAACTAATTTTCCATTAACTCTTGCTTTTCTTGCTTTAGCTGCTTTTTTTTCATTAACTGCATAAGCAAAATCAATTACTGAAGCTCCTTTAGGCAAATCAATTAAATTTCCATTAGGCGTAAAAACAATAATTCTGTCCTGAAGGTAATCAGATTTAAGCAAATCAATAAAATGTTCTGATTCAAGGTCATCAAGTTTAATTGACATTAATTTATTTAAAAAAGAAATGTTTTCTGTGAAAACATCATTTTCTGTTTTAGTTCTTCTAAGCAGTTCTGTTACTCCGTGTTTAACTAAAGCATCCATTTTTTTTGTTCTAATATAAATTTTAACTGGAGTGTGTTTTGGGCCAATTACTGTAGTGTGAATTGACTGATATAAAGGAAACTGAGAAATAGCAATATGATCTCTGAATTTTAAGGGAATAGGAGAAAACATGTTATGCAGTAATCCAAGTAATTCATAACATTGTTCTCTTGTTTCAGTTAAAGCAATTAATACAATGCAGTCCTGAATTTCATTAAAAGACTTTAAATTTTGAGTCATTTTTTTGAATACAGTGTAAGCAGTTCTTTTGTATTTTCTGAAAGAAACATTAAGTTCTGCTTTTTTTAGTTCTGGTTCAAGTTTTTTTATTATTAAATCAATTTCAGGTTCTTTTGCTTTAATGCTTTCATTTTTTTTCTTTCTTATTTTTGAATGAATTTTTGGTTTAATTGTTTTAAAACAAATTTTTTCAAAAAGATCTTCTAATTCATGTAATCCAAGTTTTTTTGCTACAGGAACATAAAATTCAAGTGCATTAGTTGCAATTCTAATTTGTTTTTCCTGAGGAAGATGATTTAAAGTTTGCAGATTATGGTATTTGTCTGCTAACTTAATTATTATTACTCTTAAATCTTTTGTTGTTGCAAACAAAATTTTTTGTAATGCAACATTATGTTCTTTTCTTTTGCTTATTGCAACAAAATGTCTTAATTTAGTTAAACTTTTTACAAGAGAAGCAACTTCGCCTCCAAATTCTTTTCTTATTTCACTTAAAGGAGTATCAGTGTCTTCAACTACGTCATGCAAAAAACCTGCTGTAATTGAAGCAGCATCCATTTCAAGTTCAGTTAAATATAAAGCTGTTTTATATGGATGAATAAAAAAAGGTTCTCCTGAAAACCTTTTTTGTTTTGCGTGTTTTTCTTTTGAATACCAAAAAGCTTTGGTAATTAAAGCTGAACCAAATTCATCTTCTATTGGAACTTTTTTAAGTAATTTTAATGCATTTTCAAAAATTTTTCTTTTTTTTGATACTTTAAATGCTCTTTCAAATAAACCTAATTCCTGTCTGTTATAAGAATAATAATTTTTAAGTAATTTTTCAAGCATTTCATTGTAATTTAATTTTTTAGCCATAACAATCACATTTCATTTAAAGTTTTAATTCCAAGTAAATTTAATCCATTATTTAAAATAACTGAAGTGCTTTCAACTAAAGCTAATCTTGAATTCATTAATTTTTTTCTTCATTTAATACTTTGCAGTTCTGATAAAAAGAATTAAATGAACTGGTTAAATCAAGTAAATAATGACACAAGATATGAGGGGACAACAGATTAAATGCAAGAATAACTTTTTCTTCAAACAAAGAAAGTTTTGAAATTAAGTTTTTTTCTTCTTCAGTTAAATTACTAAAAACAGGGTTTCCTGATTTTTTTGATTTTTTTAAAATACTTTTGCATCTTGCATAAGAATACTGAATAAAAGCAGAAGTTTCTCCTTCAAAAGAAATGCTTTCTTCAGGATTAAAATGAATATCTTTTACTGCATCAACTTTTAATAAAAAGAATTTTATTGCTCCAATGCCGATTACTTCAGCTCTCTTATTTAATTCTTTTTCTGATAAAGAAGAATTTCTTTTCTTTAATTCTTTTTTAGCCATTTCAGTTAATTCTTCAATTAAATTGTCTGCATCAACTACTTTTCCTTCTCTTGACTTCATTTTCCCTTCAGGCAAATAAACCATTCCATAACTGTAATGTTTGCATTTATTTATCCATTCAAATCCAAGTAATTCTAAAGTTTTAAATAATTGTTTAAAATAAAAGTTTCGTTCTGAACCAACAACCCATAAATTTTTTTCTAATTTATGTTTAAATTTTTCTACTGACAAAATTAAGTCATTAGTGAAATAAATTGAAGTTCCATCTGCTCTTAAAACAACTTTTTTTCCTAAATTAAATTTTTCTAAGTCAACAATAATGTTTTGTTCTTTATCTTTTTCAAAAACTTTTTTTTGGAGTCCTGATTCAATTATTTTTTTTCCTTTATTAAAATAATCTGATTCTTTGTATATTACATTAAATTCAGAACCAAATTTTTTGTATGTCTGGAATAATCCTTTAATACTCCAGTCATTCATTTTTTTCCATAAACTTAAAGTGTCTTTGTCTTTTTTTTCCCATTTTGCAAGCAACTCTAAAGCTTGTTTTTCTAATTCAGGATTATCTTTTGCTTTTTGATTAAATAAAACATAATAATCTCCAACAAAATGATCTGATTTTTTTTGTGGTTTTTTTCCTTTACCAAATTTTTGGTAAGCTAACATTGATTTTGAAATATGCACTCCTCGGTCATTAATTAAAATTGATTTAATGCATTTAAATCCATTAAATTCAAATAAATTATTTAAACTCATTCCAATTGAATCATTTCTTAAATGACCTATATGCAAAGGCTTGTTTGTGTTAGGAGAAGAATATTCAATCATTACTTTTTTATTTAAATTTTTTTGTTTTCCAAATAAATCTTTTTTCTTTAATATTTCTGGAATTAATTTGTTTGCAATAAAAGAATGATTTAAGAAAAAATTAAGGTAAGGGCCTTTTGTTTCAATTGAATCAATTAAAGGAATTTTAATTAATTTTTCTTTTAAAAATAATGCAATTTCTTGGGGATTTTTTTTTAATGCTTTAGTTAACTTAAAGCAAGGTAAAGAATAATCCCCTAATTCTTTTGCAGGAGGAATTTCAATTAATTCCTGTAATTTTTTTAGTGTTATTTCAGGAGAATTAATTATTTTAGTTAATTCATTTGAAAGAATTTTTTTTGAATTCATTTAAACCTAAATATTTTTGTCTGAAAAGTTTTTTATAGTTGCTTTGAGTATTAATAGCATGTCAATAGCATTGAAAACAGAGAATATTTCTAAAGCTTACGGAAAACAGAAAGTTTTAAGGGATGTAAACCTTGAAGTAAATAAAAGTGAAATATTTGGTTTGTTAGGACCGAATGGAGCCGGCAAAAGCACTTTAATGAAAATATTAAATGGATTAGCTTTACAGGATGCAGGAAAAGCAAAATTTTTTGGGAAATTCAAGCCAAAAGAAATGGAATTAAGGAAACATGTTGCTTTTATTCCGCAAGAAGAATCATTTTATCGTTTTTTTTCTGTTGAAGAAAACCTTGTTTTTTTTGGTTCATTATACGGCATAAAAGGAAAAGAATTAAAGCAAAGAACTGATTTTTTATTGGAATGGCTTAACTTAAGTTATTTTAGAAAAAGAAAAGCAGAAAATTTATCAGGAGGATACAGAAGAATGCTGAATATTGCTTGTTCTTTGATTTATAATCCTTCATTTATTTTTTTAGATGAACCAACTGTAGGATTAGATCCTGACATGAGAAGATTATTATGGAAAAAATTAAGGGAATTAAAAAGCAAAGGAAAAACTTTGTTTATTACAACTCATTATATGGATGAAGCACAAGAACTATGCAATAGAATTGCATTAATTTTAGAAGGAAAAATTTTTGTATGTGATTCTCCTGGAAAATTAATTGACAAGTTTGGCGGAGAAAAAAATTTTGTTTTTGAATTAGATAAACCTGCAACAAAAAAACTTGAAGAAGAATTAAATAAGGCTTTTGGAAAAGTTTACATTAATAAACAAATAGTAAATTTTTCTTTTATTGGAAAAAATGAAATAACTGCTTTATCTAAAATAAGTTTAATAGTTAAAGCAAATAATTTTGCAGTAACAAAAACCACAATAAAAGAACCAGACTTAGAAAATGTTTTTTTGAATTTAACTGGAAAAAAAGCTGAAGGAATAAAAAACGTGCAAAAAGAGGAATCATAAAAACCTTTTTCAAAAAAAGGTTTATCAAAAACAAAAAAAAAGGAATCAAAATGAAATTACTGAAAATTGCAGCAAAAGAATTAAAGTTAATTAAAACACAGAAAATTTCAATGCTTTTAATTTTATTTTTTCCAATTATAACTATTTTAGCTATTGGAGTTGCTTTTGGAAACGTAAATATTTTTACTGGAACAGGTTTTTCAGAAATGGATGTAGCAGTTTATATTCCAAATAATAATGATAATAATTCAACTATTTTTGGAGGAGAAATTGAAGGACTTCTAACAGAATTAGATTCATATAAAGCAATACGCTTAGTAAGATATTCTTCTGAAGAACAAGTAAAACAGTCAATAGAAAAAAGAAAAACAAAAATAGGAATAATAATTAAAGAACCAAAAAACAGTTATTCTGGAATTGATACAATAATTTTATTTGATAATTCATCCCTATTAGAAACACAAGTTACTTTGTTTGTAACTCAAACAATTTTAAGTGAAGTAAGCCACAAAAAAGCAACTGAAACCTTAAAAGGAATTTTATCTAATTTAGAGTCAATTAAAAGCACAGTAAAAGAAGAAATAAAAACAATTGATAGTTTTATTGACAAACTTAATTCATCTTATTTCACTTTAAATAATTTAGAAAACCAATTAAATCAAATTGACTTAACTTCAATGCAAAACCAACTAAACGAATTTGATTCATATTATATTCAGGCAAAAAACGATATTAGTGATACAAGAAATGAAATTTATTCAGCGCAATCAAAACTTTCAGGTTACAGAACAAAAATACAAAATACAAGAAATAATTTAGTTTATTACAGAGATGAATTAACTTCATTAAGAAATCAGATTACTTCAATTAGAAATTCTTCGCCTGAAGAAATAGCTTCCCAATTAATTCCAATTGAAAACCAATTAACTGATGTAATAAATGAATTAAACACTTCAATTAATGAATTAGATCAGGCATTAATTGACTTAGATGAAACAAACAATAAATTAAATCAGACTTTAAATAAATTAAATGAAGTTGACATACAATTAAATTCAGCTAACTCAAGTATTCAGTCATTTAAATATACTGTTAATTCAATGCAGAATACTTTAAATCAAATTAAATTAATGTTAACTGAAGCAAAAAAATCAAGGGAATCAGTTTTAAATGATTTAACTGAAACAAAACAGCAAATGCAGTTGCTTTCATCTAAATTAGATAATTTAAGTTCTTTGTCTCCTGAAACAGTTGTAAGACCTTTAACTATAACAAAAGAACCATTATATGAATCAACTGAAGTTTCAGTTTTAACTCCAATTGCAATAGCAATAGTGTTGCTTTTAACTTGTTTATTGTTGACTAGTATTTCAGTTATATTAGAAAAAAACCAGGGAGCAGAATTAAGAGCAAAATTATCTCCAACTTTACGTATTACCTGGATTTCAGGAAAAATTTTAGGTCAAATGATTTTTGCTTTAATTGAAGCAATAATAATTTTAGTTGTAGCTTTTGTTGGCTTTGGAGTAGTTCCTTTAGGAAATTTAATTGAATTATTTTTTGTTTTAATTTTAATTTCTTTTAGTTTTATTTCAATGGGAATTTTTTTAACTAACTTTACTAAAACACAATCAACTGCAATACTTTCATCTTTGCTTATTATTGTTCCATTAATTTTTTTGAGTGGAATGATTTTGCCTACTTCTTTTATGCCGCCGTTTATAAAAGTAATAAGTGAAATACTGCCTTTAACTATTGCAACAGAATTAATTACTGCAATTTTAGTTAGAGGCACACCTTTATTTTTCCTTTTACCTCAAGTACTTTTATTAGTTGTTCCTGCAGTATTAATGATTGTCTTTAGTTTAATTTATCCTAAAATGAAAGAAAAATGATCCCGGTTTCGCCCGCGACACAACGATGCACGACTTCATTTCATTCAGTCATGCTGTCAAAATGCAAACTCAATCAAAAATCTTATTTTCTTAAAAGTTTACGGGCCTGGGAGGATTCGAACCCACGATCCTCAGCTATCTTAACTATTTCCAAACCAAAAAAAATCAATAGTTTTTGCAAAGCAAAAACGTTTTTGATAAACCTTTTTTTGAAAAAGGTTTTTTTGATTAAACTTTTTTGCGAAAAAAGTTTAGAAGGCTGATGCCTTATCCACTAGGCTACAGGCCCTTGATTAATAAAAAGTCAGCAAAAAAATTTAAAAACACGCCACTATGCTTTAACATTAAATACTTTATTAAAAGTATTTTTTTCTGTAAAAATCCCATTTTTTAAATCTAAAAGCCAGACAAACAGGTTTTTGTCTGAGAATTCTTTGCCAAAGAATTTTAGTTTAGCTTTTTTGTGGAAAATTTTTTTTTGTTTCCTGTAAAATTCCATTGCATTAAACGGCAGAACAAAAATAAATTCATCTGCTTCTTTTGCATAACGTAATTTATTTTTCATTTTGCCTTTTGAAGGTCTAGTTAAAACTTCCATTCCGATTAGTTTGTTTGTTTTTGTTTCAACTAAAAAATCAAATCTTCCTTCATTAGATAACAAAAAATTTTTTTTTGAGTGAATTAAAACTGTTTGTTCTGGTTGAATTTTTTTAATATTTAAGTTTCCTGAAAAATGCATTTTATTGAGTTCATTGAAAGTATATAAATGCATTAAATTAGTTTTGTTGTTGCCATTTATTTCGTTTCCGAATAAATTAATGCAAAATCCCCTTATGTAAATAAAACATAAAAGAAGTATTTAAATCTTGCTTTTTTATTTAGAGTTTTAAAGCAAAATTTTTTGCTTGCTGAATTTTTTTTTCGTTTAAACCTAAAAAAGAAGAAATAATAATTGAATCTTTTACTTTTCCGCCGTGAAAAGAAACAATTGAAGAAGCTTTTTTTAAGGCATTTCCATGCAGTCCAATACAAGCAATAAATATTGCTGCTTGTTTTCCTTTTATGTTAATGCATTGTTTTAAGTAGTCATTCATTAAATGAGAAGAAGAAATTCCAATAACAGGAAAACCTAAAACAATTAAATCAAAAGGCTTCCAGTCAGTTATTCCTGATTTTAGTTTAGCTGGTTTTCCTTTATTTGATTTAGGTTGTTTTTTTTGTTTGATTATTTCAGATAACTGAACTGAATAATTTTTTTCCTGTAATTCTTCTTTTATGGTTTCAGTTAACTTTTTTGTTTCAGCTGAATTAACAAAAGAAATTAAAGCTTTCATGTAATAAAAAAAAGCCTAAAAATTTAAATAAGGAAACAGAAAACAAAAGAATTAATAAGCAATAAAAACAACATTATTTCAGTGAAAAAAATGAAGAAAATAATATTTTTGTTTTTAATTTTGATTTTGTCTGTTGTTTCAGCTGCAGAAATTAATGCTCCCCAAGAAATTCCTGCTAATATTAACTGGAGCTTTAGTATTGATTTGGATTCATCAAATGAATTCACTAAAACAGAGGTTTATTTTGATGATTTATTAATTGTTAATGCTTATAATGACAAACAACCTGTAATACAGCAGGATTTTGTGTTAAAGGCGTTTGTTTTTGATAAAATTCCTGAAGATAATGCAGGATTAACTTTATTTGTTTCTTATTTTGGAATACAAGAAGGAACACATAAACTTAGAATAAAAACTTTTAATGGAAATGCTTTTATTGATGAAAAAGAAATTGAAGTTAATTCAATTGACACTATAACTGCAATACAAAACCTTCCTAAAGAGGTTTCGCAGGATGTTGATTTAATAATAAAAAATTTAATTGACAAATTAAATGAACAAAAACAAAAATTAGATGAAATAGAGAATTCAAATGAACAAAACATAATTGAAAAAACTTCTGTTTTAAAAGAAGAAATAACTGCATTAGAAAATTCATTAAATGAATTACAGGAAATCAAAAAACAAGAAGAAGCAGAAAAATTACTTGAAGAAGAAAAACTAAAACAAATAGAATTAAATGAAATAAAACCTGAAAATTTACAGGAAGAAAATTTTGTTACAGGCTTTTATTCTTTTTCTGTTGATAATGCATGGAAAGGAATGGTTTTTTTGATTGTATTATTGGTTTTGTTTGCATTATTTAATTTATATAAAATAAAAAAATCTGATGACACTGTATTCGAAGAAGTGTTAAAAGAAAAAGCAATAAATGAAAATAAAAGGAAATTTTCTTTTGCTGAAAGAGAAGCAGAAGATGAAGATGAAAAAAATGGAAAAAGATTTGGTTTAAGCGATTTACTAAAAAAATAATTTTTTTTCTTTTTTCAGGCAAACAAGAGTAAACTTTAAATACTATGAACTGTTTATTTATACAATTGCTTTTGTTGTGAAAAAATATGAAAATGAAATATTGTCCTGAATGTGGTTCAATTCAATTGCAGTATACTGATAATGGAATGCAATGCAAAAAATGCAGATACACTGGAACAATGAAAGAAGATTCAATTGATGTAATTAATTCTTTTGTTGTAAGCAAAAAAAACGGGAATTCAGTTTCAGTTCAGGCGTCTCCTGCAACAAGCATACTAATGAAACAGGAACAAAAAGTTGATTCATTAAAAGAAAGACTCAAAAAATTTGAAAATGCTGATATGGAAATCTTATAGAAAGGTTTTTCTATTTCTAAGAGCATAATTCATTTAATAAAAGTTATTTAATGAATGATAATTATGCCTGCACTTAAAAAAAGAAAGATTCCAAGAAGAATTCAAATTGAAAACATAGCTAAAAAAGGTTATTTCAAAAAACCTTTAAGCCAAAGAAGGTTTACTACAAGAAGAATTATGAATGGAAATCTAAGAACAATTCAAAGCAGAACTATTTTGATTGATTTACTTAAATTAATGAAAGCAAAAATGAAAACAAAAATAGAATTAAGACGACATGCAAAAACATACGCTCAACAAATACAGCAAAGCAAAGGAACAGTAATAAAAGCAATACAAAAATCAGGACAAAAATCAATTAAAAAAAGGAAAAAATTAGGAATTGAAGGAGGAACAGCCAAAAATCTGACAACTGCTATTAATAAATATATGGCTTTCAGAGAAAGACAAGGAACAAAACTTGAAAGAATAGCTAAAAAAGAAGAACATAAAATTAAATCAATAAACCAAAAACTAAAAATAACAAAAAAAAGTAAGCAAATTTCTTCTCAAAAAGGAAGACTTGACAGCGTAATAATAAATTTAGCTGGAATTCCAGTTAGATTTAAAGTAAATGAAAAAAATATGGCTTTAATTGAACAAAAGTTAAGACCTCAAACTCTATTAGAACCAAAAAGCATTGCAACAAGAAGAATTTTAATTAAAAATCCAAGAAGAAAAATAACTACAATACTAAAAAATCTTAAAACACAAGGAATAGAAGTAAATGAATTGTTTGTTGCAAAAATAATTAGAAAAATGATTGATGAAAAATTAATTGACAGACATTATCCTGAATTAAACAAACATTTAACAAAAAAATAAACAGAGAAACCTTTATTGCAGTGCGCTATTGAGCAAAGCAAAAATAGCACGCGTTATTCGCGGACAAAACCGTTAATGCAGAGTGGAGGATTCAAACTGCCCGCAAACTTTTTAAAAAAAAGTTTGATCAAAAATTGCAGAGTGGAGGATTCGAACCCCCGTAGACACTAAGTCATAGGCCCTCAACCTACCGCCGTTGACCGCTTGGCTAACCCTGCAGAAATAATTTATTATAATAAATAAAATTAAAAAAACCTTTTAAATTACAAGACACTTAATTAATATTATTATGCAGTTAAAAGAAAAAACAAGAAAAACTATTCTTGAAATGCAGGAAAGCGAAATAACAGAACATTTTATTTATAAAAAATTAGCTGAAAAAACAAAAGAAACAGAAAACAAAAAAATTTTAGAAAAAATTGCCAAAGACGAATTAAAGCATTATGAATTCTGGAAAAAATTAACTGGAAAAGAAGTTCAGCCAGATAAATTTAAAATACAGAAATATTATTTAATTTCAAAGATTTTTGGGTTGACTTTTGGAATAAAATTAATGGAAAACGGAGAAGAAAAAGCACAACAAGAATACGAAAAATTACTGAAAGAAATCCCTGAAGTAAAAGAAATAATTAAAGATGAAAACGAACATGAAAGAAAATTAATTAATTTATTAAGAGAAGAAAAATTAGAGTATGTTGGTTCAATTGTATTAGGATTAAATGATGCTTTAGTTGAATTAACAGGAGCATTAGCAGGATTAACTCTTGTATTTCAGAACTCCCAGTTAATTGCTGTTGCAGGATTAATTACAGGAATTGCTGCTTCATTATCTATGGCTGCATCAGAATATTTATCTAAAAAAACCGAAGAAAATTTCAAGAATCCATTAAAGGCTTCAGTTTATACCGGAACAGCATATGTTTTCACAGTATTGTTTTTAATTCTGCCTTATTTTGTTTTTTCTGATATTTATGTTAGTTTAATTTCAATGTTAATTAACGCAATAATAATTATTTTTATTTTTACTTTTTATATTTCAGTTGCAAAAGATTTAAACTTTAAACATCGTTTTTTTGAAATGGCAGGCATAAGTTTAGGAGTAGCATTAATTACTTTTTTAATTGGATTTATTGTAAGATATTTTTTAAATATAGAAGTGTAAAGTGATTTAATGGAAAAAACACCTGTTAATATTGTTGCAATAAATAAAACTTTTGAGTCATCTCAGCAGTTAATTAATGAAGTAAGAACTACTGTTCATGAATTCAAAGGAAAACCTTTAATTATTCTTTTTCCTGAAGCAGTTTTAGGAAACACTCCAATAAGCAGAATTAACGGAAAAGTAATTGCAAAATTAATTACTCCAATTTTAAGTATTCATGGAAAAGCAAGTGTTTCTTATTCTGTTTTTGAACACAGAAAAGGAAAAACAGAAAAAAGAAAAAATCCTTTGATTACTAATACGGGTTATTTGATTTTTCCTCAAACAAAACAAAATTTATCAGGGTATAAAGCTTATCCTAAATTAGCAACATATAATCAAGGAAAAAATTTAACTCAAGGAGAAACAGAGGTAATAGCAAGAAATTCAAGAGGAAATAAAAAAGAAGCAAAAAAAAAGTTTTATAAGTTAGCAAAAAAAATTAAGTCTTTTCCCAGAATTGAATTTAAAGGAAAAACAATTGAAATGCGAGTTTGTGCAGACATAACAAATCAAAGAGAAATGGATTTGCATCCTGCAAAAAAATCAAATAAAAAAACTCATTTAATTTTAGTTCCTGCAGAAGGATTAAATATTAGGCCAAATGATTTATTTGATATTACAAAAAAACTTGCTAAAGGAGGAATAGCATTAATTTTAGATAAAGCCAAAAAAAAAGCTGTAATAGTCAGTAAAATAAAAAACAAGGTTGTTTCAACTGAACTAAAAAAACCATCAAAAATCAAGAAATGGTTAATCAAAAAACCAATACCAATTACACATCAACAGGGAAGATATAAAATACATCTTAAATGAAATCTTCTAAACAAACAGTAAGCTTTTTGATTAAATTTCTTAAAAGTTGTTTTTGGCGTTAGCCATTTTTTGATACAACTTTTCTTAAAAGTTTATGCAGTGCTATCGTAAGATAGCACGCTCCCTTCCGAGGAGTAGCTCGGAACGCAGAGGACGAGATTCGAACTCGCGTATCCGTGAAGATACCAGCTTTCCAAGCTGGCGCTTTTAACCACTCAGCCACCTCTGCAGTAAACTTTTTTCAAAAAAAAGTTTAATCAAAAAACGGTTTTTGCTAAAGCAAAAACAAGTAAATAAGTCTTTAAAATTTCAGTAAAAAAACTATTAAAAAGGAATTATTTTGAGTTTTTTTCAGTTATTTTTTTTAAAGCTAATTCAACTGCTTGTTTTGGAGTGGAAGCTGAAAGAATTTTAATTGTTTTATTGTCATCTAAAAAAGTGTCTTTAATTTTATCTGTTATTCCGCCTGAATCAGTTAAAGCAATAATTGGTTTTTTTTGTAAATAAGAAGCTAAAGCTTCAATATAAGTTCCTGCTTGCCCTTCAATTAAAATTACTGCGTCAGCTGAATTAACTAAAATAAAGTTTCTTCCAAAACCTATTCCTGAAGGAATTACAATTGAACAAAATTCATTTGCATCAGATTTATTATTAGATGGAATAACACAAACTGAAATTCCTTTTTCTTGTTTTATTCCTTTGCATGAAGCCTGCATTACTCCTGTTAAGCCTCCGCAAATTAAAACACAATTATTTTTTGCTATTTCTTTTCCTGTTTCTTCAGCTAAATTCATTGCTTTAATTGAAGCATTATGAGAGCCTGCAACAAGAATTACTTTATTCATTTATTTCACTTAAATTTAATTTTTTTATTGATTTTTTCATTTCACTTTATTTTAATTAATTTTTATTTTGTGATTTCTTAATTAACTTATTTTTATTTTTCTTTGTTTTGTTATTTTTTATTTAATTTTCTTTGTGCTTTTCTTATTTCTTTTTTTATTTCTTTTTTTATTGAAGGTTTTTTTTCAATTACTTTTATTGCAGGATATTCTTTTATTGCATTAGAAGAAATTTTATTTATAAAAAGGAAAATTATTCCTATACCTATAAAAACATAAAAAATAGTGAAAAGTTTTCCTGCGAAAGTTTTTGGATATAAATCTCCAAAACCAATTGTAGTTAAAGTTATAACAGAAAAATAAATTGAATCAAAAAAAGTCCAGCCTTCAGCATAATGATAAAATAATCCTCCAAAAACAATACTAAAAAAAACTATGATTAATAAAACTTTGACTTCTTTGTCATTAAAAGAATTTTTTATTTGCCTTAATAAATTTAAGAAATGAAATTTAATTTAATTCACCTTTACAGTATAATGCAATAAAAAGAATTAAAAAAGCTTATTAAAGTGAATTAAGGTTTTCTAAAAGCATTTCTTCTAAATCAATTCCAAAAAATATATTTAAAGAGAAAAAAAGTATTTGTTTTATTAATCCATAAATTAAAATAAAAACTAAAATAATTAATGCTTTTTTTTTCCAGGGATGCCATTCATGAATAAAAGGAAATTTTTTTCCTAAATGAAATTCAATTTTCTGGTAAAAATGAGTTCTGAACAAAATTATTAACAAAAAGAAAACTCCAAAAAAAACAATTATTTCTAAAGGAAATTTAGCTAAATAAAAAGAATACAAAAGAAAAGGCAGAAGTAAAAGTCTAAGCCAGGTTTTTTTGTTTAAGTTAAGTTTAGTTAAATCAAAGTTCATTAAAAAATTAAGAAAAAAAAGTATTTTAAAAGAAAAGCCAGTTGAATTCAGAACTTTAAGAAATTCATTGCTGGAGAAACATCTTTTTCTGAGACAACAAAAATTGTGTCCGTCCAGCAGCTCATTGTTTCAACAATATTAACATTATTTTCAGCAAAAACAGAAAAAAGAAACGAAACAACACCAGGAGTGTTTTCCATTGATTCAGGGCTTTTAAGAGTAATTAAAGCAAGATTTTTTGAAACATTAATTATATTCTTTTTAAAAAGTTTATTGAAGTCTTCAAGATATTTTTCTGACGCAATAACAGTAAAAACATTAACTCCTTCAATTGCATAAAAAGTGTCAGCGGTTTTCCTGACTTTTTTTTCAATTTCAATTAAATAATCCGCATAAATTTTTTTGTCTATTACTACAACAATAATTTTATTTTTTATTTCTAATTCACTTTTTTTCAGAATATTCATTATTTTTTCTTCTAAAACTTTTGTTTTCTTTAATTTAAATGAATACCTTCTGCAGGCAACAAGAATAGCTTCAATGCTTGATTTTTTTTGGATTCCTAATTCTTTGGAAATTTTCCTTGAAAGCTTTGAATAATTAATTACTTCATTCTTTAAGCAGTCTTTAATGCTTGGATGTGATTCAATAAAATTTTCAGTTAATTCTGTTGTAGAAGGCATAAGAAAATAATGAGTTGACAAATATTTAAATGTTTCTTTTAGAACAATTTAGTTTAATTTCATACTTTTGTTTTATTTGAAACAAAAAAGTTATTTTTAGTTTTGTTTGGGTCATCAGAAATAATAACTTCTTTAAACAAGTAATTTTAATGGAAAAAAACAAGAAAGTTGTTTTGGCTTACAGCGGAGGATTAGATACTTCTGTAATTTTGAAATGGCTTGTAAATAAAGGATTTGAAGTAATTGCTTTTGTAGCTGATATAGGGCAGAAAGAGAACTTTGAAAAAGTAAAAGAAAAAGCTTTTGAGATTGGCGCAAAAAAAGTTTTTGTTGAAGATTTAAAAAAAGAGTTTGTTGAAGAATTTATTTTTGAATCATTAAAAGCTAATGCAGTTTATGAAGGAAAATATTTATTAGGAACTGCTTTAGCAAGGCCTTTGATTGCAAAAAAACAAGTTGAAATAGCAGTAAAAGAAAAAACTAATGTTCTTGCTCATGGATGTACAGGAAAAGGAAATGATCAAGTAAGGTTTGAGTTAACCTGGATGAAATTTTTGCCTGAAGCTGAAATTATTAGTCCATGGAAAGAAAAAGACTGGCTTGAACAATTCAAAGGAAGGGGAGATTTAATTAATTATGCAAAAAAAGAAGGAATTCCTATTGATGCAAGTCTTGAAAAACCTTTTAGCATGGATGAAAATTTAATGCATTTAAGTTTTGAGTCAGGAATACTTGAAAATCCATTAAATAAACCAAAAGAAGAAATGTTTAAGTTAACTAAATCTCCAAAAAATGCTTTAGAAAAAGAAACTGAAATTTGTATTGAATTTGAAAAAGGAATTCCAGTTAAAGTAATTAATTTAAATGAAAAAAAAGAAGTTAAAGGTTCACTGGAATTATTTAAATATTTGAATAAATTAGGTGGAGAAAACGGAATTGGAAGAATTGATTTAGTGGAAAATCGTTTTATCGGAATAAAATCAAGGGGAGTTTATGAAACCCCTGCTGGAACAATTTTATTTAATGCACATAAAGATTTAGAATCAATTACTTTGGATAAAGAAGTAATGCATTTAAAAGAATTATTTGTTCCTTTGATTGCAAAAATAATTTATAATGGATTTTGGTTTTCTCCTGAAATGGAATTTTTAATGACTGCAGTAAACAAAAGTCAGAAAACTGTTTCAGGAAAAGTTTTTCTTTCATTATACAAAGGAAACATAATTATTTCAGGAAGGGAATCAAAAAACTCTTTGTATAATCAGAAAATTTCCAGTATGGAAGAAGAAGGAAATTTTAATCAGGAAGATGCAAAAGGATTCATTAAAATTACCGGATTAAGGTTTAAATTGAGTAGTGAAAAAAAATGAAGTTATGGGAAAAAAAATTAAAACTAAATAAAGAAATAGAAGAGTTTACTGTAGGCAATGATTTTTTATTAGACAAGAAACTGATTAAATATGACTGTATTGCTTCAATTGCACACGCAATAATGCTGAAAAAAAAAGGATTACTGAATAAAAAAGAATGCAGTGAAATAATTAATGCATTAAATGAAATAATTAAACTTGACAAACAAAAAAAATTTAAAATAAAAAAAGAAGATGAAGACTGTCATACTTCAATAGAAAATTTTCTTGTAAAAAAATTAAGTAAAACAGGAAAAAAAATTCATGCTTTAAGGTCAAGGAATGATCAGGTTTTAACTGCATTAAGGTTGTATTACAAAAATGAAATAAAAGATGTAATTAAGTTAATTGATGCATTAATTAAAGAATTATTTTTGTTTAAAAAAAAATACGGAAAAATTGCAATGCCAGGCTATACTCATATGCAGAAAGCAGTTCCTTCTTCTGCTGGCTTATGGAGCCAGGCTTTTATTGAATCAATGCAGGATAACAAAAAATTAATTTTTTTTGTTAATAAACTTCTTGACCAAAGTCCTTTAGGAACAGGCGCAGGATATAATCTTCCGGTAAAAACTGACAGGAAATTAACAAAAAAATTGCTTGGATTTAAAAAAATACAGAATAATTCAATTTATGTTCAGAACAGCCGGGGAAAATTTGAGTCAATTATTCTTAATTCATTAAACCAAGTAATGTTTGATTTAAATAAAATTTCTTCTGATATGCTTTTGTTTAACATGAGTGAATTTGGTTTTATTGAATTAAATAAAGAAATTTGCACTGGAAGTTCAATTATGCCTCATAAAAAAAATCCTGATGCATTAGAAATAGTCAGGGCAAAATATTATGAAAATTTAGCTTTTGAATTTCAAATAAAAAATATTATTGGAAACCTTATTTCAGGATATAATAGGGATTTTCAGTTAACTAAAGAGCCAGTAATAAAAGGATTTAACAATACAAAAAACTGCCTTAAAATAATAAAAATTGTATTGAATAAAACAAAAGTAAACAAAGAAAACTGCAGTAAAGGAATAACAAAAGAAATGCATTCAGTTAAAGAAATTCATAAATTAGTTAAACAAGGAATTCCTTTTAGAGAAGCATATAAAAAAATAAAACAAAATTAAAAAAAAGAAAAAGGATTAAGCTTTAGTTATTTCCACAACTTTAATCCAGAACTCTAATGTTTTTCCTGCCATTGGATGCTTGAATTCAATTACTGCTATATCATCTTTTATTTCAATTACTGTTCCCTGCTGGCCATTTCCTGCAAAAAGAGTTGAACCAACTTTTACTTCTTCTTCTCCTTGAATTTGAGCTATAGGGACTTCAGCTTTTTTTCCTGAATCAGCTGAACCATAAGCATCTTCTGGAGCAATAATTACAGTTTTTTCTTCATTTAATTTCATGCCTATAACTGCATCATCAAATCCTTTAATCATTTGTCCTGCGCCTGCTGTAAACTCTAATGGGCCTCTGCCTTCACTTTTATCAAAAACTTCTTTTGTGTCAGGAAACTTTCCTATATATTCAACTTTAATTAAATCTCCTTTTTCTACTGTATTACTCAATTCAACTCCTCCTGAATTATTTTCTTTTATTTCATTTAAATTATTTAAGTTATTTTCTGTGTTTGTATTTTCAGTATTGTTTTGAATACATCCTGAAAGAATTAATCCAAAAACAATTAACAAAAAAATTTTTTTCATTTTTTATCACATCACATCAACTGCCTCTGTCAGCTGGCACCAGTGCACAGCATAAAGCTGTGCATGCTCTGCCGAGCAACAGCGAAGGCAGTGCTTCGGTTCTCGCGCTCGAAAGCGCGAACGCAGAGGACGAGATTCGAACTCGCGCGTCCAAAGGACACCGGCTCTCAAGGCCGGCGCGTTAAACCGCTCCGCCACCTCTGCAGTAAACTTTTTTAAAAAAAGTTTAATTAAAAACGTTTTTGTTAAAACAAAAACAATCAATAACAAAATTGTCTGGAAAAATTAATAAAGGATTTGAATTTTAAAAAACAAGAATTTTTTGCAAAGCAAAAAGCATTTTTGGTGATTTCATTTTTCTGAAAAAATAGTTGTTAAAAAAGCAAGCCAGGGATCTGTTTCACAGTATAACTTGCTTCCTTAACTCCCAATACCAGAATAATATTTTTATAAAAATCTTTAAATAGTTTTTTGAAAGTATACATAAGATTTAATTAGCCATTAATTTTGTTGCTACTAATAAACCTATTCCTATAACAAAAATTATTGAAAGAATTATTGTAGTTAAACCGTTATTTTCTGCAGGACAAGAGTCATTTGGAATATCAGCACAAGAACTCCATAAACCATTTTCACATGTTTGAATTCCTTTGCAGTCATTTGTTGTTGAACATTGTTGTGTTGTTCCTTCAATGCATGTTTGTTCAGGGAAATAATTTAATGTTCCATTAACAAACCCTTGTTTTACTGCAGTGATTGTTTGTGTTCCTTCTAATTCATTGAATTCAATTATTCCTGTTGTATTAGTATTTTTTGTTTGGTTTCCATAAGTTAACTGAACGTCTGAAACAGGATTATTTTGCGAATCAGTTACTTTAATAATTAATAATTTTTTCTGAGAAGTAACAGTTATTTTTAGTTTATTTTGCAATTCGCAGTCAATCAAACAATTACTTGAATTTTCATGCGGTGTTTCACAAATATTATTTCCGCATTCAGATAATTTTACGTCAAGAATTATGCTTTGAGTTTTATAATCTGTTTTGCTTGCTTTTAAAATTAAATAATCTTTGTTTGTTTTCAAAGTAACCTGTCCTTTTGTGTTAGTAAAATAAGTTTTTCCTGCATAAGAAATTTTTGTGTTTTGCAAAGGATTTGCATCAGAACTAACAGTTAAAACAAAAGGCAATTCATCAACTAATTCTGTTGGAGTTATACTTACTGTAAAGTCTTTTTGTGTTGTGTTTCTTGGTCCTGTGTTGGT
>JAJRVL010000008.1 GCA_024277355.1 archaeon | reverse complement strand
TGATTTAGTTTCTTCTATTTCTATTCCTACTCCTGAATAAGTTTTTTCTTTTGCTTCAATTATTTTATTATTTATTTCTTCTATTTTTGCAGTTAATTCTGTTTCTTCTTTTTCTATTTCTATTTTATGTTTTAATATTTCTTCTTTTTTTTCTTTCACTAAACTTATTTTTTTTTCATTTTCCTGCATTAAACTGCTTATTTTTTTTATTTCTTCTTTTATAATAGTGAATTTAACCTGAGTGTGTTCTTTGGTTAATTCCTGGTATTCTATTGCAGCTTTTCTTTCTTTTTCTAATTCTTCAATATAAGTTTCTCTTTCTTTTAACACAATAGTTATTTCTTTTATTTTTGTGTTAACTTTGTCTAATTCTTTTATTGATTCGTTTTTTTTGTTGTCAAATTCACTTAATCCGGCTAAATCATCTATTATTTCTCTTCTTTGAACTGGATTCATTTCAATTATTCTTGTAACATCTCCTTGGACCACAATATTATATCCTGTTGCACTTATTCCTAATTCATTTAACAATGAAGTAACTTCGTTTAAGGTAGTTCTTTTTGAGTCAATTCTATAAACTGATTTCCCTTGTTTGTCTATTGTCCTTGAAATTAAATATTTTTTTTCTTTTTCAATTAATTCCATTTCATCTAAAGCATAATCTTCTTTTGATTCATTGTTAACTAAATCAATTAATTGTGAGGCCCTCATCATTTTCAATGAAGTCATTCCCAAAACAAACATTATTGCATCTAATATATTGCTTTTTCCGCTTCCATTGCTTCCAACTATTGCAGTAAATCCTTTGCTGAAAGGAATGCTTGCTTTTCTGAATGATTTAAAGTTTTTTAACCTTAATTTTCCTATTCTGACTGTATTCATTTTTTCACTTATTTGTTTGTATTAAGGTAAAATAAAGGAAAAACAATATTAGTGTAACTTAAAATTATTAATGAAAAAACCATTTCCACTAAAATCATTAAGTCTGTTTCTCCAAAAGAAGTGTTTAATATTTGTAAATAAACCTGTCCTAAAATAAAATTAATTATTGTTATTCCAATTAAAAGCAGAATTAACTGCATTAAATTTTTTGATGAAAAATTCCAGCTTTCTTTAAATGCTTCTTTTATTTTCATTCCTTTTCCTAGTAATGCTGGAACAAAAGCAAAATGAATTAACACAAAACCCATTAACAAAATCACAAGCAATAACAATGTTATTCCTATTAATCCTGCTGCCAAAGCAAACAGCATTACAATCCATAATACTGCTGCAGAAAATAATAAAATTAATCCAAAAAATAATACAAATCCAGTTATTTTCATTAAGTTTTTTACAGCAAAGACAACTGAATTAATTATTGATTTTTTTTCAAAAACATAATTTGCAATTGAAACTGAAAACATTAATCCTATAATGGAACTTATTCCTAAAATTAAAGTTAAAAAAATTGCTTCTCCTGAATAACTTGAAAGAAAATAAAAAGGCATTTTATCTAAAGTAAAAACAGGATAAGATGAAAACTCAAAAAACTTAAACATGGTTTCTATTGCAGATTCTTCAGTTAAATACCTGAAAATAAAATCTGTTAAAAGAAAAATTATTCCTGGAATTAAAATTTGCGGTTTCTTTATCAGCATTAAAACTGATTCAGTTAAAGACTTAATCATTTAATCACTTTTTTATTTTAATAATAAAGGAAAACCTTGTTTTTATTTGTTTTGCTTGTTTTATCAGCAGGTTTTTATAGTTAAAAAAGCTAATTATTTTATGCCTTTCAAGAAAAGAAAATCTTTTATAAAAAAATTCAAGTCTCCAAGAAAAGGAGTTAAGCCTTTAACTTATTTTAAAGGAAGTTTTATTGATTTATTTAATCTTAAGTCTGCATCAATTTCAAGGGAATTTAAAAAATATGGTTTAAAGTTAAACAAAAAGTCAGCATTAAATTTTAAAAAACAGATTTCCCTTAAATTGGCTGACAAGTCAGTTAAAGAATCTTTAATTAAATTAAATCTTTCAGACGGAAAAGAAATATATTTTAAGCTGACTAAGTTTCCAAAAGGAAATTTTATAATAAAACCTCACCCTTTTTCTCATTCAGTTTCAGGAAGAGTTAATCCTGCAATTCCTTTTATTGATTTAATGAGAATTCTTTCACAAAGTTTTGAAGGAAAAGTAAAACCTAATTCAAGCATTTCTTTAAAAAGACAGTCTGATTTAATATGGGCAAAAAAAGCTAAATCAGGCATAACTAAAGGAGACAGTTTTTCTATTGACTTAATAACTAAATTAAATAAAAATTTTTTCAGTGAATTTAATGAAGCTTTCATTGAAAAAGTTTCTTCAGACCAAATTGCAAGAGTAAATATTCATATTCTAAAAAAGCTTTCAAAAAAAGAAATTCAAAAGAAAAAAGCTTTTTACAGAGAAAAATTATCTAAATTTGGAGTTCCTTTAAAGTTTGTTATGGTTTAATCAAAATCTTTCTCAAAGTTTTATTAAAATTGCTTTCAGCAGAAACCTTTTTATTTCCCAAAAACCTTCTTATTAACATGACTGCAAGAAATTCTATTTTGTTAATGGTGAAGCAGTCTCCTGGGATTACATATAATTCATTGCTTGGAAAAATTGCTTCAGATTTTGGTTCAGTTAATTCAGCCCGAGCATCTCTTTCCCGTACTTTAAAGGATTCTGTTTCTTTTGGCTTATTGAAAAAAAAAGACAACTTTTATTTTATTACTGACAAAGGAAATTCAACTATTTCTTTTGAAATGAAAAACAAGCTTTTAATGAAATTAAATTCTACTATGGCTTCATCCAAAAAAATAAATGAATTAGATTCAATTGTAGAACAACTGCATAATGTAATTGAACGGTCAAAAAATGATGCAGATTTACTAAAAGCAGCAAAAAACTCTTCTACTTTTTTTATTTCTGATTTAGATAAATTAAATACAAAAACTAATGAAAAAATAAAACATTTAACTTATTTATCTAAAATCCTTTCAAAACAATTAACTTCATTAAAAGAATTAAATTTCAATGATTCTTTTTCTCTGCCTAAAGAAAAAAATTCAGTTAAAAAAATTGTTTTATTTTTTTCTTCTTTTAATTTAAATGAGTTTTTTGTTGAATGTCCTGAAAGTATTTTTGAATTAATTTCAGAAAAATTTTCTGTTAAATCAAAAAAACCTTCTTTTTCAATGAAAAAAGAATCCTTAAAAAATTTCCTTGAATTTGTTTTTTCTTTAAAACTAAATGAAGATGAATCAGTGAAAATTTATTTTTCTTTTATTCAAATAAAGTTAATGGAGGATATTTTTATTTCAGGTCCTTTTAATGAAATAAAAAAATTAAGGTAATTCAAATATATTTGTTCTTGGATGGAATGCAAACCATGCAAACCAAAAGCCTCTGACAGAATTAATTTGAACTAAATTTTTTCCTTTAATTTCTCCTGTTAAGCCTGTTCCTTCAAAACTCCATTCATTTCCTTCAGAATCAAAAAGTTTTTCTTCTGTTAAACTGAATTTAAAAACTTTCCCGTTTATTTCCCTGTCAAAAAATTTTATGCTTTCAGTTAAAGGATTTCTCACAACTAAAATTTGTTTTCCGCCTAATTCATCATTTATTACAGGCATTTTCTTTAAATCAGTTTCAAAATAAGCCTTAAATTCTTCATTTATTCCTATTCCAAAAGTAATCTTTTTTTCAGGGTATCTGTCATCTTTTGCAGCAACAGGAAAATAAATGCTTCCGCTTGACTGATAATTGCCGTAAGGATAATAACCACACTGGCTTTCAGGATAAATTCCCTGATTTCTAGATAAAACTATTGTATCAGGATTTTGTTCTTTCCAGTTTCCCCATTTAACTGTTTCAATTGGAATCTGCTTTAATTTAAATCCAGATAATTTTCCTACAATTCCTTTTCCTGAAATCTGGCTCCAGTAAGTTTCTGTTTTTCTGTCATACATTACTAAATCAGAATTAAGAAGTTTTCCTGAAACTCCAAATTCAACTTCTTTTCCGTTCAAAACCCTGTAAAAAGCTAATCCAGTTCCGCATAAAGGACAATAACTTACAACAACAGGAAGTCCTTTTATTTTATCATTAACTATTTCATGCAAATCTAAAATCATTAAAGGATAAGCTCTTTTTTCGCCAAAAAAATTCAATGCAAGAACAAAATCATCTTTTTCAAGCCATTTAGAAGCATTTTCTGCAGATTCAAAATCAGGGTTTTCAATTGAAGGAATGCAGTCCATTCCAGAACAGCCTTCTTGAATTTCATTTGGATCAACAATATATTTTTTTCCAGAAGAAGTTGTTTTTATTTCTGTTTCTTTAATGCTTAATTGAGCGGAAACTTCAGTTAACAAAGGAAGCGTGCTTTCTTTTGTTCCTGACTTATTTATTTCCTGATTAATTTCTGTTCTGTCTGTTATTGATTCATCTGTTGTTCCTTTTACATCAACTTCATCTGAACTAAAAATATTCAGCTTATTTTCTGTTGGAAGAGTGTCGTTAAACGAATTAAATAAAACTAAAAACAAAATAATTATTCCTGATGCAGCTAAAATTGTGTTTAAACTTAAATTCATTCAATCAACTCTTAAATATTAGGTTCGCCTAATGTTTTTAAATTAATCACCTTTCAATAATTATTGTTTATTTTCATTATATTTTAATATTTCTGTTTCATTTAATCCGCAGGCAAAACTCACTGAATTTTTAATTAAACAATTTTTCCTGTATTTAATTGAATAAATTTTATCAAAATAATTTTGTGAAGCAATCTTTTCAGTGTTTCTTACTGCTTTATCTTCAAAATTAAATACAATAAATTCCAGATTAGTTTTTTCAAAGAATTCTTTTTCATTTTCTATTTCCTGAAAAGTCAAATAAGTTAAACTTTCTTTTAAAAAAGAATTTTTTCCTGCATTTTCAAAATAAAGTGAAGTTAAAACTCTTTTATCTAATTCAGTTGAATTCCTTATATGTTCAGAAAAACTTGGTTCAGCAAGAATTGAACCTTTTTCAGTAAATTCCTCTAAAAATTCCATTGAATAAAAATCCTGTTTTTGAGTACTGGGATAAAATCCCTGAAAAGACATAAATACTGCTGAACAAAGCAAAACCAAAGCATAAATTCCTGTGTAAATTTTCATTTTTTTGTCAAACAATTTAATTGAACTAATCACTATAATTGAACTTAAAGACAAAAATTTTATTTGCTCCCATACTCTTAAAAACGGAGTCAGAAAAATTGTTGTTAATGCAATTAAACTTACAAAAATAAAGTATTTCCAGTAATTAACTTTTTTTTCTATTCCGTTTTTGTAAATAAAATAAATTAAAGGAATAATTAAAACATAAGTAATTAAAACTGAAATAAAAAAAGCAGGCTTAAAACTCAATGAAATAAAATCTATTGCTAAATTAATGTCATGGCTGTAAAAAAAGCTTTCTCCATGAAAAACAAAATAATAAATTACAACTAAAATTAATCCTGAAACAACATAAACTAATTCTTTTATTTTTTTCCTTAAATAAAAAATTAAAGGAACAAAAGAAGCAATTATAATTAAATAATTCCACATTAATCCGGCAGAATAAATTAATGCACCTAATTTACTTTTCTTTTCATTAAAAAACAAAATTATTATTGGAAGGAAAAAGAAAACAAAGTTTTCAGGACTGTCAAAAGCATAAGCAATCAAAGAAGAAGAAACTGCTGTAAGAAAAGCAGCAATCAAAGCCTTTCTTTCTCCTGAATATTTTCTTACAAAAACAAAAACAGTTAGCACAGTCAACAGTGAAATAAAAGGCAGTAAAATCATTCCCAAAAAGAAAAAATTAAATCCAGTTGTATAATGAATTATATTCTGGAATACGCTGTATAAAGGAGGATAAATATTTGCTCTTCCACCTAAACTTTCATCAATTTTTGGAATGCTTTTTGTTTCAAAAACTTTTTCTGCTATTCTCTGATGATATGGGGCGTCATAACTAATCTGCGTATCAAATAAATAAACCGGTGCAAATCTTAACATTAATCCAATTAGCAGGATTAAAATAAGAAATTTTTTTGCATTGATTTTTTTTTGCATATAACCAACAATTTAATGCATTTTGTTAATTTAAATCTTTTTTTCTGCTTTAGCTAATTCAAACAGTTTTTCCATTTCTTTTCTTTCAATTATTCCTTTAATTTTCTGTTTTTCTTTAACTAAAATAAACTGATAGTTTGTTGTCATAAACCATTCCATTGCTTTTTCTGCTTTAACTGCAGAAGGAACAGAAACTGCTTCAACTGCAATATTTGAAATTTTTATTTTATTCCATTTTTTTCTCTGAAATTTCTTCATTAAATTCAAATCAATATAACTGATTCTTTTTCCTTTAAACAAAAAAGCCTGTTTGTTTTCTTTTTGCATTAACTCAAACAAATCATTTATGTATAAGTCTGTTTTTGTTGCAGGAATTTTTTTATTTATTATTCCTTTAATTGAAATTCCTTTTAATGCATATTTCATTTGCTGCATTTCGTTTTCCTGTTTTGATGCAAAATAAATAAACACTGCAATAACTGAAAGCAGTATTCCTGCTCCAAATAATCCTGCAATAAACAGTATTACTGCAATTATTTCACTTAATTTTGAAATAAATTTTGTTGCCTTGCTTTTGCCGAATTTTATTGCAAGCAATGACCTCCAGACTCTTCCTCCGTCTAAAGGCAAAGCAGGAACAAACAAATTAAATGCTCCTAGCATTAAATTAACATAAAGTAATGCAAAAACAGGGTAATTCATTAAAACTGAATTAATTCCCTGTTCTGAAATGATTTCTGAAGTAGGGAAAGAAATTTCAGTTAAAGCAATTAATACAATAAGAAAAAACACTACTGCAAAATTAAATAATGGGCCTGCAATTGCAATCAAAAATTCATCTTTTGGTTTGTCTGGCATTTTTTCTGTTAAAGCCATCCCTCCAATTGGAAGCAGAATAATTTTTTTTACTTTAATTCCTTTTTGAATTGAAACCATTGAATGAGATAATTCATGAAAGAAAACTGAAGTAAACAAAAAAATAATTAAAATAATACTTCCAATTAAATTTGCTGGATCAAATAATGCAAGCAATAAAACGAAAAATCCAATAAATAAAACAAAAGTGGAATGCAGTTCTATGTCTATTCCTGAAATTTTCCCTATATTAAATGACTTCATTAAAGAAAATTAAAGCTAAAAGTAGTTAAATTATTGTTCTTAAAAAAAAGAAGAAAGGAAAGGGAAATTATTTCCCTGCTTGTTCATTTAATACTTGAGCAAATAAACTGTATTCAACTAGCCCCATATAAAAGCCGGCTATTGCTCCGCCAACAAAAGGAACTATTCCTAATACTAATCCAAGAATTAATGAAACAATCATTACAATAATCCATGAAATAATATAGTTTCCTGTCAGACATGCTTTTAGTATTTCTCCTACTTTAAATGCTGCTGAAAATCCGCCTCTAGCATAAAATACTATTGCCATTGGAACAACAAATATTGTTACTAATACAAGCAATGCTGCAAGGAAAAATAATACTCCTGCCCCTGCTATTGCTCCTCCTAATGCTGCTGTTGGATCAGCTCCTGTTGTTGCTGATGAAACAATTACTCCAATTAACGGTGCTGCTGCAACCATAAGCAGAATTAATGCAGGAATAAAATAAATTAATCCAATTACTGCTGTAACTAAACCTTGAATAAATAATTGCCCCCAGTTAGCCCATTCAGGTAAATTATTATCTTTATTTAAAGTTTTTTTTGTTACTTCAATGAAATAACCCATTGAAATAAAATTTACTATTGGAATTATCATTAAAACTATTCCAATAATTAATTTTGTTATGTCCTGAAAAGGTTTCTTAAATGCCCCTCCATAATCAACCATTTTTTACACCTCACAAATAAATGATAGTCTAAATACGTAATTAGCTTATTTAAATTTATTGTATGCTTTTTTTTTCTTTAATCAGTTAATTTTTCCATTAATTCTTTTGCGATTTCTTTGCCTTCTTTTTCTTCCGGGGTTTCTTTAATAATTATTTTTCCGCTTTTAAATAAAGAAATGTTTTTTCCTTTAAATTTAATGATAAGCAGATAAGGAGTTTCAATATCAATCATTACTTCTTTTTCCCTTAATTTTTGTGCTGTTTCAGTTAAATTTAATGTTTCCTTTTTTTTTGGAATAAACTCGCATGCAGTTTTACTCATGCATGATTTTGCTGTAAATTCATTTAATTCCATAAAATCACTCAATTAACTCAGCTAAATCAGCTCGGTGGTTTTTGATTGACTTTGATTCAAAATGATAATGCAAAAATCTTTTTGCACCATATAAAGCAATAATTAATGCAATAAACAATAAAACCCAGCCTAAACTTGTTGCTGATTCATTTCCTTCAAAAAACTTAATTAAAGCAAAACCAAACACGCCTATTGCAGTAGACGTGTTAATCACAGATAAAGTAGTTCTTAATTTTGATTCAATTGTTCTTTCTTTAGCTAACAATACATTCATTAATTCAGGGTCTTTTTCCATTAATTTTTTTTCTTCTAATTCTCTTTTAGAAAAATCTTTATCCATGCTATTTTTTATCTACAAACAAATATTTAATGCTTATTGCTTTTACTTTGCGTTAGTTTTTTTAATAAAGAAATACAAATACGTTGTATGCCTGCTCCAAAAAGAAGAAAATTCTTGCTGACCCAAAACGAAAAAAAAGAATAAAAGGATTAAAATTAAGAAAACAAAATTTAAGGTTAATCAAAAAATCAAAAAAAGTTCTGTTTGTCTGCGGAGCTGGATTGACTAGCATGGCGATAGTGCAAGAATTAACTGGTGAATTAAAAAAAAGAAATTTATCAAGTGAAATTTCTGTTGACCATGCAGGATTTTTTGTTTCTTCCGAACTAAAAGAAAAAATGGCAAAATCTGATTTAATAGTTGTTCCTGTTTCTCCTGAAACATTTTTAAAGTCAGATAAACTTTCTTCTGAACTTAAAAAAATTCTGCAGAAAAAACAAATTATTGGCGGAACAAAGTTTTATTCTTTGAAAAGAGAAAAATATTTTGATGAAATTATAAGAAAATTAAATCTATTAAAAAAAGTGAAATAAAGAAATAGTTATTCTTTTATTTCAGCATCATCGATTATTCCGTCTCCGTCAAAATCAATTCCTTCAACGATTTTTGACTGAATTTTTTCATTAAAAGAATTAGCTTTTAACACTTTATCTGAATGCCTTATTAATGCAATTATTGCTGCTTTAGTTCCTGCATTTCTATTCCCTGCAATAACCATGATTTTTTTTCTTGCAAAAAAAGGATGCCTTAAAACTTCAATAAAACCAACTGCATCTTCATTAAATTCTTTTTTAGAAGCATTAGATTTAATTATCCAATGCCCGCCAAAAGGAATAAACTGAGCGTTAAGCTTTGAATTAATTTCTTTAGTTAAAGTATTAGTTAAAATTCCTCCAATAATAACTAAATTGGAATTCTCGTTTTTAATTGATTTTAATTCTGTATCCAAAAAAACCATTGGATAGCTGATTTTTCCTGAAAGAACACCAAAAAAAGCACTTAATTCTGCAGCCAAAAAAGCATCTCTTGCTCTTGCTTTAAATTCTCCGTGAGGGTCAGGACTCCCTACAATAACTTTTGCATTAAATTTCCCTTTCTCAATAAAAGGAAAAAATAATTCCTGAATTTTTTTTGTTTTTTTTTCTGTTCCAGAAAACTCAAAATCTTTTTGTGTTTTTTTTCCTGCTGAAAGAGAAACAACATTAAATTTTGCTTTAAAGTATTTAGCTAATGCACCGAATTTTTCTTCTGTTTTTTCAACTTCAATTAAATCATTTTTTTTCATCTGCTTAATGTAATAATAGACTTTTTGTTCATGTAAATTAAGTTTTTTTGCTATTTCTGCAGGATAATAAGCTTTTTCAGTCAGCAGTCTGAAAATTTTCCATCCTGTTTTTGAAAGCAAAGGCTTTAGCTTAAAGGGTTCATCAAAAATTTTTTCTTCCAAAAAAATCACTTATATTAATATTTTAATAACGTTATAATGTTTTTATTAATAATAGTTTGCTTTTGTTTTTAAACCTTTGTTTTTCTTCTTTGACTTTTTTTATAATGCCTGCTGTTTGAGTGTTACGGGTTTTTTAAAGTTTAACTTTTACTATTATTTGATGTGCGGAATTATCGGCTTTATCGGGGAAACAATTAAAGGAACAGTTATAACTGATGCCTTAAAAAAACTTGAATACAGAGGCTATGATTCATGGGGAACTGCTTTTTTGTCTGAAAACAAAATTGAATTCTTTAAACAAACAGGACAAATTAACGGCATTCCTGAAAAAATAAAAAAAATTAATTCTTCTTTAGCTATAGGTCATACAAGATGGGCTACTCATGGAAAAATTTCCAAAGTTAATGCTCATCCTCATGTTTCAGTTAACAATGATCTTGCTTTAGTTCATAACGGCATAATAGAAAATTTTTCTGAGTTAAAAGAAAAGCTTTCAGACAAAAACTTTTTTTCTGAAACTGACTCTGAAGTAATACTTAAATTAATTGAAGAAAAAGTTAATTCAGGAAAAAGTCTTTTTAATGCTGTATCTGAATCAGTTTCTTTGCTTAAAGGAAGTTTTGCTTTATTGGTTTTTTCTTCTAAAGAAAAAGACAAATTAATTGCAGTAAAACATGAATCTCCTTTATTATTAGGAATAACAGAAAAAGGAATTTTTGCGGCTTCAGATCAGATTCCTTTAAGTAATTTTACTAATCAATTTGTTTTTTTAGAAGACGGAGATATTGCTTTAATTGAAAAAAACAATTTTAAAGTATTTGATTTTTCTTTGAATGAAATTAAAAGAGAAATAATTAAAGTTGAATCTGAAATAACTTCTTCAGGAAAATTAAAGTATTCTCATTTTATGCTAAAAGAAATAATGGAACAGCCTTTTGTTTTGAAAAGTGTTTTAAGTCAGGAAGAAAAAAACTTTAATGAAATTTCTTCTTTAATTAAAGATTCAAATCTTTTTTTTATTGGAAATGGAACTTCTTTTAATGCAGGATTATTTGGAAAAGAATTTTTTTCAAGAATTGCCGGAATAAACCCTCAGGTAATTGAAGCATCTGAATTCCCTTATGTTTTGGATTTTATTCCTGAAAATTCAGTTATTTTTGCTTTGTCTCAAAGCGGAGAAACAGCTGATGTATTGGATTCAGTTAAAAAAGCAAAAAAGAAAAACCTGAAAATTATTTCTATGGTTAATGTATTTAATTCTTCTTTAGCCAGATTAAGCGACAAAGTAATTTACTTAAATTGCGGTGAAGAAATCGGTGTTGCTTCAACTAAAGCTTTCACTTCTCAGGTTTCACTGCTTTATTTGCTTGCAAATTCAGTTAAAGGAAACTTCAATAAAGCATTAAATGAATTAAATGAACTTTCATTTAAAATGACTGAAGTAATTGAATTAAATAAAAATTCAGTTAAAGAACTTTCTCATAAAATTAAATCTTCTAAAGATGTTTTTTTTATTGGAAGAAGTTTAAATTATGGAGTAGCATTAGAGGCTTCGTTAAAATTAAAGGAAATTTCGTATATTCATGCTGAAGCATTTCAGGCAGGAAGCCTAAAACACGGTCCTTTAGCTTTAATTTCAGATAATGTTCCAGTTGTAGTTATTGCTCCAAAAGACAAAGTTTTTTCTGACACATTAAATAATGCAATTCAAGCAAAAGCAAGAGGAGCTTTTATTATAGGAGTAAGTGATGAAAACAATAATGAATTTGATTTTTTTATTAAGCTTCCAAAAGTAAATGAATTATTGTTTCCTTTAATTTCAATTATTCCTTTGCAATTACTTGCATTTCATACAGCAGTTTTTCTTGAAAGAAATCCTGATAAACCAAAAAATTTAGCTAAAAGTGTTACGGTGAAATAGTGAATTTAAATTTAAGAAAAGCAATAAAAGAAGATGCAGAACAAATAGGACTCATTTTATTTGAATCATATAATATTGATTCATCTAAAGAAGGAACCAAAGTTTTTTTAGATGAAATAATTAAAGGATTAAATTATTTGGTTGCAGTTTCAGATGAAAAACTAATTGGTTTAATTTCATGGCAGGTTAAAGGTCTGCCTAAACACGGTTTGTTTGAATTAGACAGAATTGCAGTTTTAAAAGATTTAAGAGGAAAAGGAATTGCAAGACAATTATTTGATTTCATGGAAAAAGAAGCAAAAGAATTTTATTTGTCTAATAATTCAAAGGCAAGAAAACTATTTTTGTTTACTCATGAAGACAATGAAACTGCAGTTTCTTTTTATGAAAAAATGGGATTAGAAAAAGATGCTTTACTGAAAAATCATTATTATAAAAATAAAAATGAATTAGTTATGAGGAAGTTTTTGGATTAAGTGAATAAAATTATGATTAAAGCAGTTATTTTTGATTTGGATGACACTTTGTTTGATTGTTCGGGACTTCTTGTTGCTAATGCAAGAAAACGTGCTGCAAAAGCAATGATTAAATCAGGAGTTAATTTAACTGAAAAACAATTAATTGAAGAACAAAAAAAATTAAATGAATTAAATCCAACTTCAAATGTATTTGAATTAATTGCATTAAATTATGCAAAAACAAACAAAAATGAAATAACAAAAAAAGCATTAGAAGCATATAATTCAGGAGAAGTAGAAGAAATTTATTTATTTAAAGGAGTAAAAGAATTACTTAAAGAATTAAAACAAAAAAAAATTAAAAGAATTATTGTTACTTCTGGAATAAACAAAAGACAACAAAAAAAAATTGATTTATTAGGTTTAAGGAATTTAGTTGATGAAATTTTTGTTCATGACATTGAAACTGGTCCTGATAAAGAAGAATTTTTTATTGAAATATTAAAACGCTTTAAATTAAAGCCAAAAGAAGTTATTTCAGTTGGAGATAGAATTCATTCAGAAATAAGAATTGCAAATAAATTAGGAATGAATTCAGTCAGATTACTTCATGGAAGATTTTCTAAAGTTAAACCAAAAAATATTTTAGAGGAAGCAGATTATTCAATTAATTTAATTTCAGATTTAATTAATGCAATTAATGCATTAGAATCAAAAAATAATAATTCTAATTTAAAAATTGTTGCAGTAGGAGGAGGAACAGGCCTTCCAATCTTATTAAATGGATTAAAAAAATATACTGCAAATTTAACTGCTATTGTAACTGTAATGGATTCAGGCAGAAGTTCAGGTAAAATAAGAACTGATTTAGGAGTACTGCCTCCTGGAGACATAAGAAACTGTTTAGTTGCTTTAAGCGACTCAGAAGAATTATTAAAAGATTTATTTCAGTATCGTTTTGAAGGAAAAACTGAATTAAACGGCCATTCATTTGGTAATTTATTTATTGCAGCTTTAACTAAAATGCAGGGAAGCTTTGAGTTAGCTTTAAAAGAAGCATCAAAAATTTTAGCAATTAAAGGAAAAGTTTTTCCTTCAACTTTAGATGACGTAAATTTATGTGCTGAATTAAATAATGGAAAAATAATTAAAGGAGAATTTCATGTAAGGTCCTCTGAGTCAGGAATAAAAAAAATGTTTTTGTCTCCTGAACCTAAAGCTTTTAATGAAGCAGTTAATTCAGTTCTTGAAGCAGATATTGTTGTTTTAGGTCCTGGAAGTTTTTATACTAGCATTACTCCTAATCTTTTAGTTAAAGAATTAAATAATGCAATAAAAAAAACTAAAGCAAAAAAAGTTTTTGTATTAAATATTGTAACCCAGCCTGACCAAACCCCTGATTTTAAGGCTTCAGATTATTTAAATGAATTAAATAAAATTCTTTCCTTAAATTTCATTGATTTTGTTTTAGTTAACAATACTGTTCCTGAAAAAAAAATTCTTAAAACATACGAAAAAGAAAAAGCGTTTTTAGTTAAAGATGATTTAACTGATTTTAATGGAAAAATTATTAGAACTGATTTAATTGAAGAGTTAAGCGGTAAAAGAATTTTATGGGAGAAAGCCGACTTTTTAAGGCATGATTCAGATAAATTAGCTAAAACAATTATTTCAGTAATTAATGGTTTTTAATTTTAAATTATTTTTCCTGTTACGCCGTCAATTTTCATTATTCTTTCTTTTCCTTGTTCTTCTATTGTAACATAATAAACAGGCTTAAATAATTTCTGGCTTTTTTTGATTACTGAATTAGACCAAAAACCTTTAATCATTTCATTTATTTCTTCAAAAGAATATTTTTCTTTTACTGCATTATTTACTGCTGACTCAGTAAAACTGCAGTTATTAACAGAAGAAATTAATTTATGTCTTGGAGTAAAAGGCAAATCAATTTTTTTATTTAAAGAATACTGTATTCTTCCGTCTTTTTTTTCTTTTGAAAGGAATTCTTTTTCTGCTAAAGAAAAAATAATTTTCTTTGATTTTTCTTCTGTAATTTCCGGATTTAATTCAAGTATTTCTTTAACTGATTTTTTTTGCATTAATTCCCTTAACATAAATGATTCATCTTTATTCAAAGAGTTTGCTTTGTTTAATCCTTTTGATTCAACAAATTCTTTTCCATTAAAATGAATTAATTCTCCTGTTATTGCATTAACAAAACAATCCACTGAAACAAATTCTCTTTTTAAATCAAAATCATTTAAACTAATTTTATATAACGGCTCAAAATTCAATACAATTCCTTTAACTCTTTCTTCTTTTCCAAACAAGCCAAGTTTTTTCTTTTTTCTGTTTTTTTCTGCAATTTTTCTTGCGTTTTCTTCATCTATTTTTAATGAAATATTTAATTCTTTTACTGAAACAACAGGTTCATTCACTGAAGTTTTTCCTTTATTTAATTCCTGTTCTTTTAATCCTTGTTCAATTTCTTTTTCGTATTTTTCTTCTGCTGTTTCAATTTCTTCTTCCTCTACTTCAATTTTTTCTTTTCCTTTAATATAAACTCTTTCAGCTTCAATTACTGCTCCTCTTTCTTCTAAATTATCCAAGACACTTGAAAGCATTACTTTGCTTTGATATTTTCCGTTTAAAGTATCAACTAACATATTTATTTTTTCCATTGATAATTCTTCTTCACTTAATTTTTGCCAAATCATTTCACTTGCGATCTGCATTACTTCTTCTTCATTTATGTCTTCTTTTGCTTCTGATGTTTCTGCATCTCTTCCTTCATGCTGTGACATTCTAGGTCTTATGTTCATTACAAAAGCTCTTGTTGTTTCTTCTCTTCTGTCAGCAGTTAAAGCAGTTCCAACTGAAAGAGTTCTAATAAAAGCAGTTTTTTTGTATTTAGGAGGAACAATTGAAGGAATTCTCTTAAAGATGGCTTTAATATCGTCATCAAAAACTAATTTGTGTGAAATTAAAATGTCTAACTGGCTTAAAACTCTTGTATCAATTGCTGAAGGCTGTTGTGTTGCAAAAACAAGTGAACAACCAGGTCTTCTTCCCTGTTTTACATATTCAACTAAAGCTGAAGTAGCAGGAGTCTTAACATTTCCTGAAGGAATTAAAGTGTGTGCTTCATCAATAAAAAGCCAGGTAGGAGGAACATCCATTTCAAGGAGTTCATCAATGGTTTTCTTGAATTTTTTTGCTGCTTCTTTTCTTGTTGAAATTTTTCTTGCAGCTAAAAGCCTTCTTGCAATTATTCCAATAACCAAAGCAGTTACATCATCTTCTAAAAAACTTGTATCTAAAATAGTTAATTGATTTGCTCTGCTTAATTCTCCTAAAGGAGTTCCTTTTTCTGAAAAAATTCCCCAGCTTTTTGCTGCTTCAAATCTTGAAACCAAAGCTCTAATTGAATCCTGTTTATATCCTCTTTCTCTTGAATTTAATTCTTCATCTTTTTCTAAACAATAAATCATGTCATGCAAAGAAAAATTTTTTTTGGCTTTAATGTATTTTCCATCCGCTTTAAACCCATGTACTAATTTTTTTAGTACTTTGCTTAAAAGTAATCCGCTTGGACCAAATCTTTCCATTCCAAAAGTTAAACACCAGTCTTCTGATGTAAGCAGTGAAGGCCTAATTGAAAAAGTTGAATCATAAGTTGATTTTGGAACTTCAGATTTAATTCCATCAGGAATAAAAACTTTTATTGTATCTAATCCCTGAGGCATTAAACCCCATTGGCTTAATCTTGAAACTTCGTTTAGTTCTTTGTTTGGAAAACGCATTGACCAAAATACTCCGATTGGATCAATTACAATTATTCCTACGTCTTTGTTTTTCATTGAAAGTTCTTCAGCTAAAACACCTAAAACATAACTTTTTCCTGAACCTCTTGCCCCGCAGACAAAAACTACATGGGGATTTAATGAATCCAGTAAAATATTTTCGCCGTCTTTTTCTTCTTCATTTACTCTTCCAATAAATAATCCTGCTTTATCTTTGTGTTTTTCAAAAACACTTTTTTTTCTTCCAATAAAAGAATTTCCGGTTTCTTCGTTTTTTAAAAAATTTAATTCTAATCCAGTTATTGCAGTTTTTATTTCTGTTTTTTCATTTTCATTTCCTAAAGTAAATTTTTCTTCACCTGAATAATATTCTATTCCTTCAACATCATCTTCGTCAAACCCGTCAATATCATAATCATCAAATTCTTCTTCTGAAAACTTTCTTGCTTTTTTTACTATTTCTTTTTTTATTTCTTCTTTTTCAGGAAGTTCTTCTTCTAATTCATCTTGTTCTGCTTGTTTAAGTAATTTTTTTTCTTTTAAAGTTAATTCTTTTTTTTCATATTCTTTTTTCTTTTTTCCTTGTTTTTTTCCTGCTTTATTTTTTGTTTTTTTTGAGGTTTTTGTTTCTGTTTTTTCTTTTATTTCTTTTTTGTTTAATTCAATTTCTTTGTTTTCTTTTTCTTCAATTTCTGTTTTATTTAATTCTAATTCATTTTCTGGTTTATCTGTTTCTTTTATTTCTTCTTTTTTGTTTTCTGATTTATTTTCTTCTTTTACCTCTTTGTTTTCTTTTTCTTCAGTTTTTTCTGTTTCTTCAATTACTTTATTTTCAGTTATTTCTTCTTCTGTGTGTTTTTCTGTTTTGCCTTCAAATACTTCGTCAAAAATATCAATATCTTCTTTTACAATAGTTTTTTTTACTCTTTCGCCTGTAATTGGCCTTGGCTGTTCTGTTTCTTCCTGAATTTCGTTTTCTTCTTCTGTCATTTTAATCCACTAAAAAAATATGTTCAAAGTTATATTAAAATATCGCTTTTTAGCGTTTTTGGTGTTGTTTTTTTTAGTATGCCTTCATTTGCAAAAAAAAGAAAGCTTGTAGTTAAAAGAAAAAAACACAAACCTGTAAAAGCTTTGCTGAGGGTTTCAGCAAAATCTATTAAGTTTACTTTAAAAACAAAAATTTATTCTTTATTAAAAATAAAATCCAAGTTTCCTAATTTTTTTAAGATTAAAAGAAAAACTGTTTTAGGAATGATGAAAGAAAACAGGAATTTTATAAGGGACTTGGAAACATTAGTATTAGAGGAAACAGGAACTCTAAATAGACAAGTTTCAGAAATGAGGCTTAGAGAAAATATTACTGCATATGGTTTTGCAGGAGCTTTTAAGGCGTTAGCAGTTTCTTTAAAAGAAGAAATCAAACTTTTGTCTCGTTTTTTGGGAATAGACAAAATAAAAAACCAGCAAATCAGAAAAGCAAGATTAACAGAGTTTTCAATTCAAGCTAATAAATTTTATAAAGAATATTCAGCTGGATTAAAACTAATTTCAAAGCTTAATTCTTTATCAAATATAAAGAATCCTGTAAAAAGAAAAGCAGAATACGAGAAACTTATGAAAGAATTTAAGAATTCTAATAAATCACAAGATATTCCAGCTCGTTTAGGGAAATAATAGCTTAATCTTTTAAATCTTTGAATCTTTTTATTTTGCATGGGTTTAAGCAAAAGAGCTAACCAGTTAAGAGATAAAGCTGGAAGATTCAAAAAAAAAGCAAAAGAAAAATTAAAAGGTTTAATTCCTTCAAGGCATATGCCTAAATGGAAGTTAATTGCTGAAGGTTCTTTAGCAGTAATAATTATTGTTGGTTTATTTGAAATAGCTCATTTAATTTTTCATGTTCCTTTTTCTGAAGAATTCCTTTCATTACTTGAAGCAATTGATTATTTAGCTGTATCTATTTTAGCAATTGATTTAATTCATCATTATTTAGTTGCACCGCAAAAAGAAAGATTTATCAAAAATAAGTTTATTTATATTTTATCTTTTATTCCTTACTTGATTTTTCATAAATCTTTAGGTGTATTTTATCTTCTAAAACCAATTTTTACAGGCATAGCAAAATTAATTAAAGTGTTTTCTCATTCAGAGGAAATAAAAGAAAGAGCAGAAGACATCAAAGAAAAAGTTGAAGACGTTCATGAAGAATTAAACAAACCAAAAAAGAAAAAAAAGAAGAATTAATTTACTTTAATTTCTTTAAGTAATTTATTGTTAATCTTACTCCAAAACCAGTTCCGCCTTTAGGACTGTATTCGGTTTCTTTATCTTCATTAAATGCTACTGGAGCAATATCTAAATGAATCCAGTCTGTTTCTCCTACAAATTCTTTTAAGAAAGCTGAAGCAGAACTAGTTCCTCCATATTTATTCCTGCTTGTATTCTTTAAGTCAGAAATATCTCCTTTCATATCCTCAGAAAATTCTTTATACAAAGGCAGTTGCCAGATTCTTTCTGAAACTTCATTTCCTGAATCAAACATTTTTTTGTATAATTCATCTTTGTTAGTTAAAAAGCATGCAGCATAACCTGCAGTAACATGCAAAGCCAATCCAGTTAAAGTTGCATAATCAATCATTAATTTTGGCTTAAATTTTTTTACTGCATAAGCCATTGCATCTGCTAAAACAAGTCTTCCTTCAGCATCAGTGTTTCCAATCTGAACAGTTTTTCCATTAAATGCCTTAAAAATATCTCCAGGCTTAAATGCTTTGCTTCCAACAGCATTTTCAGCTAAAGCCATTACAGCAATAATATTCTGCTTTAATTTCAGTTCTTTTGCTGTTTTAATTATTCCTAAAACAGTTGCAGCTCCAGCCATATCTTCTTTCATTGATTCAATATAGCCTGTAGGCTTTAAATTTAATCCGCCTGAATCAAAAGTTATTCCTTTTCCAGCCAACACAATTGGTTTTCCTTTTCCTCCATTATACTGCATTACAACAATTCTTGGTTTTTCTTCTGCGCCTCTTCCTACAGCTAAAATTAATCCTGCATTCATTTTTTCTAACTGCTTTGAATCAATTACATTAAATTTAATTTTTGCTTTAACACAAATTTCTTTTGCTTTTTTTGCAAACAATAAAGGATTTTTGTCTTTTGCATTTTCATTAACTAAATCTCTGACTAAATTAACGTTTTCTGAAATAATTGTTTTTTCTTTAATTAATTTTTCTAATTCACTTGTTTTTTTTGTTCCCAAAAAAACTTTTTGTATTTTTGTTTCCTGTTCTTCTTTTTTCTTTGGTTTTGATTTATATTTTGAAAAAGAATAATCAGCTAAACCAGAAATTTCTGATACAACTTCAACCCAGTCTTTTTCTTTTAACTTTGATTTAAAAACAAACCCAGCATTATCTAATTTTTTTGCTTTTGCTGCTTTAATTAAACTTCAAGTTAATTTTCTTATTTTATCTTTAGTTAATTCTTTTTCTTTTCCTAAACCAATTAAAGAAACTTTTTTTGCTTTAAATCCTAAAGGCAAAGAAAGCAATGAACTTTGTCCTTCTTCTCCTTTAAAAAAATCAATTTTTTCAGCTATGCTTAAAATTTCTTTTAGTTTGCCTGTTTTTTCTTTTTTTAATTGTTCTTTAGTTAATCCAATAAATAATACTCCGACATCAATTTTATTAAAATCTGATTCAAATAAAAATTTCATTATACCACATCCAAATTCAATTCTATTAATTCAACTCTATTAATAATAGACTGTTAAAATTTAAATTGTTTTGTGTGCCTAAGATTTAGTATGGGCCGGTAGTGTAATGGTAACACATATCCTTCGCATTTTTTGATATTTCTCGGAAGAGGATAAGATTGTGGGTTCGATTCCCACTCGGTCCAATAAACCTTTTTAATCTTCTTGTCTCTTTTTTTATTTATGAATAAAATTAAAGTTTTTCCTTCTCTTCTTGCAGCAAATTTTTCTGATATAGAAAATGAAATAAAAAAAATTCAGGAAGCAGGAGCAGATGGAATTCATTTAGATGTAATGGACAACAAATATGTTCCAAATATGTCTTTTCCAGTTGAAAAAATAAATTCTTTTTATAAAAAAATTTCTCAGCCTTTAGATATTCATTTAATGATAGAAAAACCAGAAGAAGTTATTGAAAGTTTTTTAGAATTTAATCCTGTTTATTTAAGTTTTCATGTTGAAGCTTGTTCTGATCCAAAAGAATTAATTCAAAAAATTAAGTCAAAAAACTGCAAGGCAGGTTTAGCTGTTAACTCAAAAATTGAAGT
Source organism: archaeon (assembly GCA_024277355.1). Classification (GTDB taxonomy): domain Archaea; phylum Iainarchaeota; class Iainarchaeia; order Iainarchaeales; family 1-14-0-10-31-34; genus 1-14-0-10-31-34. Next base: position 3,392 of record JAJRVL010000008.1, on the reverse strand, counting down.
TAATTCAATTCTTCCTTTTATTGAAGAAATAGATTTTGTTTTAGTTATGACAGTTAATGCAGGTTTTGGCGGACAAAAATTCATTGAAGAAAATATAAATAAAATAAAAGAATTAGATAAATTAAGAAAAGAAAAAAATTTGTTTTTTGAAATTGAAGTTGACGGAGGAGTTAATACAGAAAACTCAAAAAAATTAATTTCAGCAGGAACAAATATTATTGTTTCAGGAAGCACTATATTTAAATCTGATTCATTCAGTAAAACAATAAAAGAATTAAAAAGTATTTGAATTCAACCTAAAGCATTTGTATCGCAGTTTGTTCTATAACCAATATTTCTTATTTCTGCACAGGCATTAGCATTGTTAGTGTCTTCTGCATAAGCATAAAAGCAGTAATCGCTTGTTGCATAAATTAATTTAGGGAAATATTTGTCTGCTGAATTACATAAACTGTAATCAGTTAATGATACTGCAATATTATTATAACAGTCAATATATTGAGTGCTTCCAGTAAGGTTTTCGCATAAACTTGAATTCAAAGAATTAATTGCAATATTTGAATAACAATGATTTTTCAGGTTAGAGTTAAGCAGTCTTATTTTAGAACATAAGTCTTCATTATTTAATTCAACTGCTAATTCGTCATAACAGGTATCTCTTATTTCATTATCTAGAACATAACTGCAGTAAAGGTCTTTTTGTGTTGATTTAGCTGTATTATAAAAACAGTTGTCTTTTGTTGCTAAATTTTCAATTAATTCGCATGCATCTTTGTTTGGATTTGCTTCTCCTACTTCAATTACACATTCCTGAAATACTTCGCTTTGAATGATTTGTAAACAATAATCTGAATCCTGTTCTTCCACTGCAATTGATTTAATACAGTGATCTGAAATATTTTGGTCTGTTGATTTATTGCAGATTAAAGGATTTTTTTTGTCTTTTCCAACTTCGCTGTAACAATTATTTTTGCTGTCTGTTCCTAAATAATACCCGCACATTGTTTCTTCTTTTATTTCAGTTAAAACAGTGTCTAAACAAGCATCTCTTTTAAATCCTGTTCCTGTTTTTGCAGTTGAAATATAACTGCATACAACAAAATCTTTTGTGCTTACTCCAATTGCTTCAAAACATAAATCTCTGTCTGATACAACTGAAATTTTCCTGCATGCTTCAATACTGTTTTCTGATGCCGCAACAATTGCATTACAAGTATTTGATTTAGTTGAATCAATTATTTGACTGCATCCGCCTGAATCTTTTAATGAAACTGCAATGTCATAAAAGCAGTCATCTCTTAAAGTAATATTTTTTAATTTTATTTCTTTGCATGAATCATAATTTTTTAAGTTAACTGCAATTTCTTTTACACAATTATCAATTGATAATTCTTGTATTTCTCTGCAGGCAGAAATATCATTATATTGAATTGCATAATCATTCAAACATTGATCTGTTTTTAATTGAGTTAATTCTTTTTCACATAATTCAGTATAAGGCTTGTTTTTTGGGCCATCATTAATTATTATTGGAATAGAATTTACTTCAGTTGAATAATTGCTTTCTTTATCTGAAACACTTACTGCAGTAATCACATAATAATAAGTTAATCCGCCGGTTAAATCATTATCTCTGTAAGTACTTTCAGTTATAGGATAAGAATTAATTTTTCCATAATCTTTTCCTTGATTTAAACTTCTATAAATATTATATCCTTTTAATGACTTATTTTTTATTGGCTCCCAGTTTAATTCAATTGAATTAGTTTTAGGAGTGGCTTTTAAATTTACAGGCGCACTTAATGAAGTTTCATTTCCTCCGTCTCCGTCTCCAGAAGGATCTAAAATATCAAGACATCCGGAAAAAATAATTGTTAATACAATTAAAAATAAAATTATTTTTTTCATGCAATAATAATATACTATTTTCATTTAAATTATTTTTGGTTTAAGAAAAAAATCATTTATTGAAAATTATTTTTATAAAGTGATTTTAGAAACTAATTTAAAGAATTAAATCCTTAATTATACTGATTTTCTTAGAGGAAATGATTATTATGAAAAATTTGTTTTTTCTTGCATTAATTTTAATTATTTTTTTTAGTTCAGTTTCTGCTGTTCCAACCCAAATTTCAACTTGCGGTAACTGGGAATGTGTTCTTACAATTCCAAGATATAAAATTTTTATGTCTCAAAACAATCCAAATGATTTATGGTTTATTTACAGCGGTTATACAACTGATGGTTTAAGAAAAAGTAATGATGCAGGACAAACTTGGACTGCAACTAACCCTGATACATTAAGTTCAACGCCTTATTTGGATTTTCATGCTTCAATTGATGGAGATAATTTAGATAATATGTATATTACCAGTCCGACTGGAAATTCAAATGTTTTTTTCAGAAAACTTAATTCTCCTGGAGAAACTGATTCAGATTTTAATCCAGCAATTACTTTAACTGCATCTTATATGAATACTTATACAAGGCCAATGATTTTAGTTGAAAATTCAAGTAATATCTGGGTGTTTGTAAGAACTTCGTCATCAATAGAAGGCAATGTAAGATATTTTCGTTCAACTGACGGCGGATTAACTTTTCCTGAACAAGGATGGGTGTATCAAACAAGCGCATCAGAAGTAAGATTTGGAGCTTTTTTAATTGGAAATACTCCTGCAGTAATAGTCTTGTATATTAATGGTCCTTCAGGAGAAACAGTTGATTATAGGTATTTTGTTTGGAATGGAAGCCAGTTTGTAATGAACTCTGATTCAGATATTGTTTCAGGACAAAATATAGGTTATGAAAGATCTTTTGTAATGAGTTATGTTAACAATGAACTTCATTTAGTCTGGAGTCAAGGCCAAGAATTAAGACATGCCTGGAAACCATACAATAATGGAACAGGAAACTGGAATTATAATACAATTGATTCAATTGCTTTTTCTCCAGATTTTTATTGGATTCCTTCTCTTTCAAGTCATGGAAATGATTTGCATTTAGTTTACTCTAAACCTGAAGCTCCAGGATATGAAGGAAACAATAATATTTATTACAGAAAATTTAATTCTTCAACTCACACTTGGGAAACAGCAACTCAAATTACAACTGATGGAACAGACAACTGGTTTCCTCATGGTCCTGCAGTATTAAACCCTAATGCAGATTATTTGCCAATAATCTGGAGTAAAGGACCCTATAGAAGTTCAGGAGTAGTAATGTTTGAATCAATTGCATTAACTTCAACTCCTTGTACTGATGGAACAACACAAGCGTGTACAACAATTGATTCTTGTAGTGGAACTCAAACTTGTTCAGGTAATGTCTGGGGTGCTTGTACTGATGTTCCTGATGATGGTTGTCCTGTTGTAATTGCTTCTTGTGTGGAAGGA
>JAJRVL010000007.1 GCA_024277355.1 archaeon | reverse complement strand
GATTTATTGTTGTTGTTTTTCCTGAGCATGGCGGACCTGTCAATACAATCCTGATTCGTTGAGAAATCAATTGCGTAAAAAATAATATGCTAATTGTTGTAATATTTATTGTTTTTTTTATGTTCATTTTGTTATTCCTTTTAGATTAAAATTGTTATTTGTGAATAGACAATAACAAAATGATCGGTTGTTTTTTTATAAAAAAAATAAGAGGTTAGAATGTCTTTTATTTCTCGGCAATATCGTTATAGTTTTTTATAAAAAAATAAGAATATATTTGCAGCTAAAAAGCTAACACTGCTTGCATAAATAAATGTTATATTTTGCGAGAATGTTTCCCACATAAAACCAGCAATAATACTTGAAAAAAGTAAAATGATTCCGTTTACTGTATGAAAAAGCCCTAGAGCAGTTGCTCGTATATTTTGGGTTGATAAATCTGCAACAAATGCTTTCTGATTGCTTTTGAGCGCTGCAAAAAATATTCCGTAAAGAATGAATAAGATAATAAATGCGTAAATGTTGTTAGCTTTTGAAAATCCGAAGCAAACAATACTGAATAAAAAATATGTTGAAATTAATATTTTTTTGCGGCCTATTTTATCTGATAATATTCCAATTGGAAGTGCAAATGAAGCATAAAAAATATTAAATAAAACATACAAAAAAAGTGGAATTACGATTTCATTATTTCCTGAAAAATAATTTCGTGCTTTTAATATAAAAAACATGTAGCTAAAATTTGAAAGAGAAAATAGTCCTGATATAGCAATAAATAGTTTTAGTTTTTTAGATATTTTGTCATCAATAACATTAAATGTTTCTTTTGATAATTTTTGTTCATTAATTTTTTTCTTTTTTTCTTTTACAAAATTTAATGGAACTAAAGATATAAAAGAAATTGCTGCGGCAATTAAAATTATTATTTTTAAATCTAAATTTAAAATCCAGTAAAGAAGAAATGTTAATAATGATCCATTAACAGCTCCGAAAGTGTCGAGTGCCTTATGAAAACCTAAAGCACGTCCTTTTTGTTTTGAGTAAGTTGAAATCATTGCGTCTCGAGGTGCATCTCTGACTCCCTTACCGACTCTTTCAAGCGAAGTTATAATTAAAAGATATTGCCAGTTTTTTGCAAAATATAATAATGTTTTGAAAATGGTTGTTATACTATATCCAGTGGTAATGAAAATTTTACGTTTTTTTTCTCTATCAGATAAGTAGCCACTAAAAAATCTTAAAAGACTACTAATACTATCTCTTAATCCACCAACAAGTCCTATTGTAAAGGCTGTTCCTCCCAATGATTTTATAAGTATTGGCAAGATTGGAACAATCATTTCGCTGCTAATATCATTAAAAAAACTTACAATTCCTAATAAAATTATATTTTTATCTAAACCAAAAACATTAAATGTTTCTTTTGATATTTTTTTGTTTTTCATTTTTTTTCTTTCATTAATTCTATAACTTGTTTATCTGTTGTTTGCTCAAAGTTTTTATAAAATTGGCTAATTCCAAAAAAGTTTTCTGGTTTGTGCAGGCAAATTATTTCAATATCAAGAGTAAATATTTATGTAAGCTCTTTTTTGAATTTTCTAATTAGTTTTTTGGGAGCAACTGGAATTGCTAAAACAATTTTTTGTGCACCATTTATTATAGTGGACTTTATTGTAGCCTTTATTGTGTTTTCTGTTGTCATTCAATTATCAACTCTATTTTTGAAATTAATTTTTATTCCTATGGTTGACTTTTCTTTATATTTTTTTTTAAACATTAAATGTTTCTTATGATTTTTCAATTAATAGTAAAAAATAATGATTTGAATAAGGAAGTTTTTATGAAAAAAGTTTTACTTTCTCTTTTACGAGATAAAAATATTGATATCAAAAAATTTAGAGAATTATCTGAAAAAATGGGTTTTATTTTAGCTGGAGAAGTTGGAGATATTTTAGAAAAAGAAAAATTAGAAGTAGAAACTCCTATTGATAAAAAGCTGGGAATAAAAATAAAGAATGATATTATTATTGTTCCTATTTTACGTGCTGCTCTTTCATTGCTACCACCATTTTTAAAATTTTTTGAATATGCAAAAGTTGGTTTTCTTGGTTTAAGACGAGATGAAAAATCAGTTATTGCAAAAATGTATTATAAAAACATTCCTACAATAAAAGAAAGTGATGATGTTATTATTTTAGATCCAATGATTGCAACTGGTGGTAGTGGCAGTAAGGCCATCAAAATTTTAAAAGAATTGGGTGTAAGAGAAGGGAAAATTATTTTTGTTTCTGTGATTTGTTCCAAACCAGGAGTCAATAAAATTAAAACAGCTTTTCCTAAAATAAAACTAATTTATGTTGAACAAGATGAAGTGTTAAATGCCAACAAGTTTATTGTTCCAGGTTTAGGTGATTTTGGTGATAGGTTTTTTGGAACGCTTTAGATCAATATTTATTTAATTTTTATATGTTTTTTGAGAAAGAATTTAATATGAAGTTTAAAATTTTATTTTTGGTTTGTTTGGTTGGTTTTAGTTTGAAGTCTAGGGAATTTGAAGAGTTAAAAGTTGGTGAAGGAAATGAGAGAATTGTTAGTCATATGAATCGTATTTTGCAGAATATTTATAATCAAAGGAGAGAATTTTCTGGTTATATG
>JAJRVL010000006.1 GCA_024277355.1 archaeon | reverse complement strand
TCCTTCCACACAAGAAGCAATTACAACAGGACAACCATCATCAGGAACATCAGTACAAGCACCCCAGACATTACCTGAACAAGTTTGAGTTCCACTACAAGAATCAATTGTTGTACACGCTTGTGTTGTTCCATCAGTACATGGAATTAAAGTAAAATAAAATTGGGTTGAAGTTTGTCCTGCATAAACATCTAATATTTGTGTTTGTGTGTTTCCTCCGTAAGTTGCATTTATTGTGTATGGAGGCAAATCATAATCTGTTGTTGAACTTGAAGTCATTATATATTCTGTTATATCTGTTTCTGTTATTGCATTTGAATTAGTTGAAGAATAAACTATTTGATTTGAATTATTTCTTATTTCAATGTCTGCTCCGTTTAATAAATTTGATGAAGAATCATAAATATTTATATCTAAACGCCAGTTTACTCTTAATGAACCTGCTATATTTCTTATTAATGTTCTGTCTAAATTTGTGTTTGTAAAAATGTTTTCTCCGGTTATTGGACTGCTTGGTCTGTAATAAATATGTGAATAATCTGATGCACAGTTTGTTGTACAGGGAATTATAGTGATATTTCTTAAGTGATGGGGCACGTCTTCTAAGTCAAAATTAATGTGATATTTGTTGCTTGAAATTGTGTTGTCATGAATGTCTAATATTCCGTCAGTATACTGGTAAAAATGAATTCCTCTATATGCATTAATTGTGTTGCCGTAAATTTCTCCGTCTGCATAAGGCCGATAATCATCACCAATCATAATTCCTGCTGCAGTTGCATTAATTGTATTATTAAAGATTTTTAGTCCAACTGAACGTCTTATTCTTATTGCAGGTGATCCTGCACTATCTGGCGATACATTTGTTGTAATAGTATTTAAATAAATTTCATTATTAGCTGAATCTCCTGAAAGATATATTCCTCTTGCATTGGCTCCAAATGTTTCTATTGTATTGTTGTAAATTCTTGAATTTACTGTGTTTTGCATATCAATTGTTACCATTGTTCCTCCTGCAGTCATATCTTCGTCTATTCCTGTAAAAATATTATTATATACTTGGGCTCCTGATGGAATTGTAACTCCCCATGATCTTGAATTTGCAGGAAGACAATCTTTTATTGCTGTAAAATTATTGTCGTGAATTAAATAGTTTCCTTCAGCTGAATATTCAGCTGATAAATTATAAATTGCATTACAGCCTCTTACTGAAACTGTGTTGCCGTATATTTCTGATGGTTGTGTAACCCATAATGTTCTTGCATATTCTCCTTGTGTGTGAACTATATTGTTGTAAAGTAATCCTGGAGCCATTATTCTTACTCCTCTTGCTCCATCTCCTGTAATATTAATATTATTTGAATGAATGTTTGAATTAGCTCCATATGTAATTATTCCATTTCCTGAATGATAAGCAGCCCCGGTAAAATCTGTTCCGTTTCTTATATTGCAGTTTCTTATTTCAACATTGCCGCTTCCTGCTAAAATTTCTATTCCGTTTGCAATTGTTGTATTAGAAAAAGTAATTTGATAATTATTGCAGTTTAATATTACATTGTCTGCATTAATTACAAAACATTCTGCGTCACTTTGAATATCCTGAGTTAAATCATATTGTGTGTTTGCCTGATCTAAATTTCCGTTGTTATATGTACAGCTTGAAACATCTAATGAATTAACATTATTTAAAATTAAAATTAAAGCAAAAAATAAAATTATTTTTTTCATTTAATAACATAAACTAGTTTACTTATAAAAACTTTTTCTTTTTGTTATTTTTCAGTTATTTCTTTAATTATTTTTTCAGCTGCTTGTTTTCTTGTTAAACCGTATTTTTCTGATTGAATTATTGGTCTTCCAATAACTAAAAAATCTGTTCCTTTTTTTACTGCATCTTTTGGAGTAGTAATTCTTTTTTGGTCATCAGTTGAACTCCATTGAGGCCTAATTCCTGGAGTAATTGTAATGAATTCTTTTCCACATGCTTTTTTAATTAATTCAATTTCTTTTGGAGAACAAACCACTCCATCTAATCCTGCTTTTTTTGCATTTAAAGCTAAACTTTCAACCATTTTTTCCAATGAAACATCAACTTGCATTTCTTTTTTCAGCATTTCTTCATCTGCACTGGTTAAAATTGTTACTCCAACAATTAAAGGTTTTCTTAAATTTTTTTCTTTACAAAAAGTTTCCATTGTTTCTTTTGCTTTTTTCATCATTTCAATTCCGCCTAAACAATGAACATTAAAAACAAAAACTTTTTTTTCTGAAACAGCTTTAGCATAATTTCCAACAGTATTTGGAATGTCATGGAATTTTAAATCCAAGAAAACTTCTCCTCCTTTTGACTGAATTTCTTCAATTAATTCAGGAAACTTAATATAGGCATCATTTAATTTGAACATTACCTGCTCTTTTAATTCATCAACTAACTCTAATATTTCTTTTTTTTCTAAGTTATCTAAAGCCAAAAAAATCTTTTTTTCCATTTACAATCAAACCCCGTATTGTTTTTTGTATTCCATCATTTTTTCATATAATTCATCGTTTAACAGAACTTTTCCATTAATTTCTTTGTTGTGCAGGTATTCTGTGATTTCATCAAAGTCAATTATTGAAGTAATTTTTATTTTCAAACTTTCTTCTAATTCTTGTATTGCGCTTTTTTCTTTTGTTCCTTTTTCTTTCCTGTTAACTGAAATAATTATTCCTGTTATTCCAGGGTTGCCGTTTTCTTTTAATACTTCAATTGTTTCTCTTACGGCTGTTCCTGCTGTAATTACATCATCTATTATTAAAACTTTTTTTTCTTCAAGTTTTTCACCAATAATATTTCCTTTTTCTCCATGAGTTTTTGCTTCTTTTCTGTTGAAAGCAAAACTTTTGTTTAAATTCAATTCATTTAATTTCATTGAAACTGCAACACTTAAAGGAATTCCTTTGTATGCAGGGCCAAACAATACATCAAAATTAGAAAAATTTTCTTTTATTGCTTTAGCATAAAATTCTGCTAATTTGCTTATTCCTTTTCCGTCTTTAAACATTCCTGTATTAATAAAATAAGGGCTTTTTCTTCCGCTTTTCAAAGTAAATTCTCCAAACTTTAAAGCATTATTTTCAACTAAAAATTCAATAAATTCTTTTTTATATTCCTGCATTATTTCACCTTAACTTTCCCTTAATTAATTTGTTCTTTTGTTTTTTTAAGTTATGTGGTTTTTTGTGTGATAATATAATTTATTGAGTTATTTGAGTCAACAATAATGTTTAATGAGTCTTTTTGAGGGCTTTTTCCTGCGTTACTGCTGATTAGTGTTTCGTTGCTCCAGGTTTGGTTTGCATATAAAATTTTAGTCCATGCCTGTAACCCATTCCATTCAGTAAACAAAAAGAATAAATCGTTAAATGAATTTCTTGTTGAGGTTATTCCTCCTTCTCCTGTTCTAAAAGGTTCAATTTCATTTTCACTGTAATAACCTGAACAACTTCCTAAAGAATTAATTTGAATTGGAGTATTCCAGTTTAATCCGTCAACTGACTTCATAAAATATGCATCACCAAAGTTTGTTCCATTGTAATAACAGTAACTTAAACTTAAATTTCCATCTAATAATTTAACAAAATTTTTAGTTGAATTGCTTGGATTAGGTAAATAATTTTCTGTTAATAAAAAATGTTGTGTTTTGTTAATCAAAATAAATTCTTCTGTAATGCTTTCAATATGGCCAACTAAATCAACTGAATAAAACAATATTCCTGTGTTTCCGTCAGTTGAAATTAATAAATTTGAATTATATTCCTGCCATTCCACAAAATTTAAGTCTCCATAATTAGTGTCTTTTCCTGGCAGATTATCAATTAAATAATATGTTTTATCGCATCCTATTCCATTTACATCTAAACAAGTTAAATGAATGTTTGCATCAACATTCTGCCAGTTTCCATTTACATCACTTGTTGTTGTTGGTGGGTTTCCTGTTGTTATAGTTCTGTCAGTTCCTGAAGTTGTTTCTTGCGGTGCAAACTCTGATAAAGTTTTTAACCTTAATTCATAATCCTGATTTAATTCGTTTACATCAATTTTAATCATCCAGTTTAAATCATAAAAATCTGTTATATTCAAATCTGCCTGAACTGGATTACTTCCCTGAACAAAAACAATTTCTCCTGAAGAACTATTAACGTCTTTCCAGTCATTACAACTTAAACCCTTACACCACTCCAAAAACGAATTTGTATCCCCGCAGTAACCATCAGTACAAGTTGTCTTTCCCTGAACTATAATATTTCTATCAATTCCTGCTTCAGTGAAATCACTTAAAGGATTAATCCAGTCTAAATCTAATAAAATTTTTTCTTTACATACAGCAGTCTTTGTTAAAGAAGAAGCCTTAAACGAACCATCTTTATACAAAGCACATCTTGCAGTATGATTTGAAACATTTGAATCATCTCCGCACTGAACATAAGCTGAATCAAAACCAGAACCAAAAATACTTTTATAACAAGTTAAAGCCACTAAAGAATAAGTATTCAACCCATAATCTTTATACTGATTAACTAATGCCCCGCAATTTATTCCAAAATCATTTGTATCTGTTGGAGGCAAAGTAATCCAACTTCCATTAACTCCTTCATTTGTCTCCCATCTAACTTCATCAGGACAGTCAGTTCCATCAAAATCCCAAGAACAACTAACTGTACTTTGTTCTCCTTCATAGCTCGCAGGAATTGACTCCATAGTAACTCCTAAAATATTACAGCCGCCTGAACCAGCATCAACCCAATAAAAATTAGTTTCAAAAACAGCATTCTTTGGTATTTCATTTGAAGTTAACTCAATAACAACAAAATCTTTTTCTCTGCTTAAATTAAATGCAGCAGTTAAGTTTTCATCTTCCCACAACAAATACTCTCCATTCAAATAATAATAATTATCCCACCAAAAATCAATTTCCCCTTCACTTAAATCATACAAATTATAATAATTGTCTTAAACATTATTGTATTCATTATAAGTTCCATTAGATATAGAAAAATCTTCATAATAAGGATAATCTAACTTAAAAAAATCATTTCCATAATCCCTGTTAACTCTAATATTATAGTCTTTTATTGATAATTTCATGTAATCTAATTTCTTTTTTGTTTTAGTCTGAGGAGTAATAGTCAACCTTTCATCATTTACTCCTAAAAAATAAACTAAATTAAAATCAGCAACACTACCCACAAAATCTAAGTTTCCTGTTAGTTTAACATAAAACTCGTTTTCTTCAGTAGTCCACTCCAAAGGAATCTCAGAAACACATTTTTTTCCCTGAATTGGTCCTGATTTTACTTCCAAACAAAACTCTTTTTTGCTCCAAAAATTATAATAATCATTAGTCAAGTCTATTCCTGTTTCTGCATCAATATAATAATCTTGATAGTCATTAAATAACTTGTAATAATTTCCTTCTGCGTTGTAGTCTATTCCAACTTCAGCTGAAACTAAATTAAATAAAAAAATTAATATTATTCCTAAAATCAATTTATTTCTCATCAATTATTACCCCAATAAAAATAATTCACATCAAATAATGAATACATCAAATTTGAATCTAATGAAGTGTATTCTTCTCCTTTAAATTTCCTATAAGCATAAGCCAGTTTTCCGTTTGTTAGTCCTTTATCTAACACCATTGGATTTGAACAGTTTGCATCCTCACAGAAAGTTAATTGCATCGGCTGTTTCCAAACATTTGCATAAGAACCAACCAAATAAACATTATAATTTTCAGTTAAATCATTTGAAGAAAACAAAACATACAAACTATTTCCATCTTTTGTTATAACAGGATCAACTGTATTTAAAGTTGAAACTAATTGTCTTGAACTCCAACTTCCAGGCGGGAAATGGTTTGTATAATAAATATTTCCATCAACATAAACCAAATAAAATTCATTTCCATCAACTGACAAATAAGGATAATTTCCATTGCCTAAATTACTTATTCCAATATTCCATTCCTGTAAAATAGAATCTCTTAAAGCATAATCTAAACTTCCCTTATAAGAATAAACAACCATTACTCCATCATTTTTATCTGTAGCGGAAGTAAAATAATCTGCATTTTCACTTAACTCAGAATTAAAAGTCAAACCATCAGTTGAATAATAAGTCAAAAAAGAAGGCAAATAAGAAACAACCTCAAATGAATCTTGTTTTTGATCTACAAGAGTATCATAATAATCATATAATGAAACAGTCAAAGAATAATTTCTTGTTTCTTTCCAGTCAGGAATTTGTGCAGTTAATTGTTTTGTTTCTCCTGCATAAAGCAAACCAACATTTTTGTCATAAGAATAATTTTGTGGTCCTGAAATTTCTGTTCTATAATAATATCCTGCATAACTGTTGTTTAGATTATAATTGATTATATTAAAATATGCAATATTTGTGTCATCAGAATATATTGTTGTTATTGTGTTTAAATCGCTTAATTCTATATGTTTAATTGAAACTAAAGTAGAAAAGTTTTCATCTACATTTGTTCCTTTAACATTAACTTTAATTTCATATACTCCTGCTTGACTTGAATTAATGTCAGTCCATTCAAGTTTAATTAAAGTATTAGAGTTTAAATCTCCAATTGTTTTTATTATTGAATCAGTTGTAGTTAATTCTTCAGGTAAAATTAAAGTTGCATTTGCATCTCTAAGTTTTGCACCCTTATTTGTTATTATTGCATTAAAATCAAATAGTTCTCCTAAGTCATTTAATGTTGAATATTCAAATTCTGTAGAAAGAATTGGCTCAGAATAAACAATTACTGAGTTATAATCTTCATTGTTTAATTCATTTCTTTCATCAAATAAGTTTTCATCATCAACTTTAACATAAATTTCATAGTCTTCTGCTTTAACATTATTCCAATCAACTGAAACTAATTCACTTGAATTTGCATCAATAAAAGAAATATTTTTATCATCAATAAATATTTTATTTTTATTAAAATCTGATCTTGCAATATTACTTATTCTTACTTCATCAATTAATCCTTTAAATTCCAAATCATAATCGCTTGTATCACTGCCTTCCCTTGCTCCAATACTTAATTCATGATTATTTGTTTGTAATGAAGATGGTCCTGCCATACTGTTATCTAATTGATTATTTATGTAAATTTTCATTGTTGTGCCATCATATACTGCTGCAACATGCTGCCATTTTCCTATATCTACTGTAGAATTTGAAGTTAATAAAAATAATGAAGGAGCCCTAACAATAAATCTGAATTTACTAGAAGCAATATCTAAACAGAAAATTTCATTTGAACCATAACCTTTACAGATTATGCCTGCCCCGCCTTCTTGAGTTCCATCAGGTTTAATCCATGCCTCAAAAGTTAATTCCCCAGAAATGTCTAAAGAATCACTATCAGGAACAATAACTACATTTTTGCTTCCATTTCCATTAAACCTCAAAGAATAATTGTCAAACTTTCCATCACCATTAAATGTAGCATTATTAATATCGCCATCGTTATTGTTTTCACTTTTATCTTTAACTGTTGCTCCTGTTCCTTCATTAAAATGATATAAAGCAACAGTATTTGAATCAGATAAATACTGATTAGCAGATTTCATATAAAATTCAACATTAACATTTTCTGCATTTAAATCCCCTACATTTTCAATTAAAGCACTAATTTGAACATTTTCATCTTGTTCAGGATAAACAGGATTAAAAGTAATGTTATCTGCTTTAATAGTAAAGTCAGGTTTAGCTTGTTCAATTACTCCATAAACTTTAATTCTTTTAACTATTTGATTTGGATCATTTGAACCCAAAGCAATGTCTTCAGTGAATTCTCCTAAACTCATGCCTAAAACATTCAATTCTACACTAAAAACATGGTTTTCTCCTGGCTGTAAAACAATAGGCAAACTCAATCCAGTTAAACTTAAATTACCTGAATGATTTTCATCAAACACATTTAAGTCAGCATTACCAGAATTAACAATATTAAAGTCTTGAGAAACATTCTGCAAATTATTAATTGTTCCAAAATTCTTTTCATTTGGCGTAACATTAATATCTGCATTTGCAACTGTGAAAGTATCTGAAATGCTTTCACTTGAAAGTATTCCATCAGATGCAATCACTTTAAACTTAAATTGATTTGTTCCTTCAACTATCCATGAAGGAAAAGAATAACTTAAATCATTGACATCTGATTGTATTGGAATCCAAATTGAACCATTGTCAGCACTATAATAAAGAGCAAAAGATAATTCATCTCCATCTAAATCATCTGATGTCCAACTTAGTGTATTTGTGTCAGTCCAGATATCTCCTGTTTTAGGGAAACTAATAGATACTGTCGGAGCATTTTGTGAAATGCTTCTTTCTGTTTTCAGTTCACCGTTACAAATCACTTGAACTGAATTCAAGTTTTCATTAAAATTAATTCCCAAAACAAAAGGGGAATAATCAATTGTGTTTATTCCTTCGCTAAAAAGATCAAAGTTTACTGAAAAATTATAGTCATTTATTATTGATACATTAGAATCCAATGTCCTAATTAAACAGTTTCCATCACTTGACCCAAATTCTTCAGTTCTATCAATCTTATATAAATGATCCAACTCTACATTTAAATTCTTATCAACAAAACCCTTAACAAATAAAATATTTAAATCTTGGTTATTACTCTTACCAAATTGACCCCCTAAATATAACTTCTCAGATAAATAATCATATTCATTAAAAGTAGTCCATCTATCTGGCGGGGAATATAAAGCAGTCCCCATATAAGAATAAGGATTTGAATAATTACAAATGTTAAGATCCTGATTTACAAAAACTTTCTTTTCATTAACCCAAATTCCATTGGTGACAACACTTCCTAAGCACCAATTTTTATCAATATATTTTTGTTGATAATTAGAACAAAAAGTAATGCCACAATCAGTAGGACTTGGATTGGGTTCGTTAAGCTTTAACTCATACTCTTCATTTAACCCATAAGTGTGACCTATCTCATGAGCTAAAACAGAACGATTACCATCTTCTATCAAAAAGTATGGTTTACATTCCAAAGGAATTGTATCTTTTTTGCAAGGTGTTGCTCCTTTTGATTCAAATTCATTATGATCAACATGCCATCCATTAGGAACAACTCCTACAAATCTAAATGCCTTAAACTTATTCTTATTAACATCTTCCCCAATTAATTTAATTTCTTTCATTAGCCGAAATAAAATTTTATTATAGTTCTGGTCAAGATTTAAATTACCTGTATAATTAACCAGATAATAATCATAGTTCATTATTGGATAAGTTGCTTCCAAGAATTCTATTGATTGTGCAACAATTTTTTCAAATGAATCCAGATCTTGTCCATAATCAAATGCAATAAATAACACATTTAAATCACTAGTTCTTTTTACTATTACTTCTTGCACTAATGAATTGTTGTTTTCATCATTTTCTTCATAATTGTTTTGTGGATCTATTTTCGCAGTTAAGTAAAATACTACTGTTGCATCTTCTATTTCAAATGGATTATTTACATAGAATATGAAGTTATAGTCTCCATAAAATTCTTCAGTTAATGGGTATTCTTGTCCGTTAAATGTTAGTTCTACTGTAACATTCTGATCCTCTTCTGCGTTATTTGTGTTGTTCACTCCAACTTTTACAGCAGTTGCTTTCCCTGAAACTAAGTTTACATCTTCTATTACTTGAATAGCTTTAATGAAATTTATTTTTAAGTCTATTTTTTGAGGAGAAACTAAATATTTTGTGCTTCCATGAATCCAAGCTCCGTTAACCAATGCTCTTATTGTTAAAATATGTTCTCCTGTCTCGTCTGGAGCTGTAGTGTTAAAGCTATTTATGCCAAATTCACTTGCTTCAATTGAATTCCAATCATCAAGCAAATCTAATCTATATTGTATTCCTTCAGGATTAAGATTAAGGAAATTAAAGTCATTATCTTGTATTTCAAATTCAACTGTTAATAAATCTCTTTGTTTTATGTATTGGTTTGGAGTTGGTTTTAGAATATTTATTCCTAAACTAGAAGAATCAAATCCATCCCATAAAAGTTCTATTCCTGTAGTTCGCCATTCTTTTTCTAAAGTTAAAAATCCATTATATGATCCTGTCTTAAATGTTCCACAAGCATAATTCCAATTTTCATCAACACTGCCAATATCTGCTACTCTGCAATAATTGTTTGTCATATTATCCCAGAACCCTAATCTAAATCCTGTTCCTCCACTAACCCATCCTTTAATCCAAAAACAAATATTTGTGTCTATTCCTAATTCCCCTATATAATAATTATTTCTTGTAAAAGAAACTCCAACTTCAGAAGAAAATGTTTTAAATATATAATTTCCGTTTCTTGCGTCTTCAGAAAATTCTCTTATAAAAGTGTCAGCTAATATTGAGGGTGTTACTGACTGATTAGAACAAACTTGTGTTTCAGCATTATAATCCTGAAAAAGTGCATTAGTTTTAAATTCTGTCCAGCCTAAAGCATCAGTATTATAATCAGAATTCTGAACTTCAAAAGAATAATTAATAATTCCAGCTTGAACATTAATAGAAAAAATTAACAAGAAAAATAGAATTAAAACTAACTTATTCTTCAACGTAATTTATTCCCCCTCAATTCTCCCAGAAAATTTCTGACACACAAAAGTTTTAAATTGAATGCAACGACAAATGACGAAACACTAAACCTAAAGCTTTTATATAACTTAATTATATTCTTTATCTAATGAATAAAAAAATTCTTTTCTTAACAGGAATAATTCTTTTAATTTTGTTTAGTGGATGCACTCAACAAAAAAAACTAACAGAACAAGAACTAAAAGAAAAAGCAAAAGAATATTTTTACAGCCTTAGTGAAGTAGATATAATAGGGGTTTCTTTTAAATCTTCTGATTTTGTTTTAAAGAAAACTGAAATAATTTATTCTAAAGAATTTGATTTATATGACTTTGATTGCGAACTTGCCCTGCCAGAAGAATGCTTATTGACTGAAAATGAATTTTATTCCTTAAATGAAAAAGTTCATATATATAATTTTCAACTAAAAGAAGAAACAAAACGGGATGACAGAACTATGTGGGGAAAAGTAATACTAAAAAACAATGGAGAACTAATAGCTAGTTACATTAATGGAATAGAACATGCCATTGAATAGAAATTTAAATAAATACTATAAACCAATTTTTTGATTGTCTTTTCTTCAAAAAAAGAATTATGTTCTTGACGAAAAAGCTTGTCTTATTTTTTACTGAAAACAAATCCTAAAGCTTTTATACAACTTAATAATATTCTTTATTGATGAATAAAAAAATTATTTTATTAGTAAGCTTAATTCTTTTAGTTTTATTAAGCGGATGTATACAAGAACAAAAATTATCTGAGCAAGAGTTAGAAGAAAAAGCAAAAGAATGTTTCTATAGTATAGATGAAGTAAAATTTCCTAATTTTAATAATTATTCCATTAAAACTACAGATTTTCAAATTACACAAAAAAACTCTATTCATTCCACACAATATTCAAACTGGGAAAACATATGCTGGGAATGTGGAATTGATGAAAGATCAAAAGGATTATGTAAAGAAGATTTTGAAAAATGCAAAGCTTTCAAAGGAAATATTCGTGTTTACGAATTCCAAGTAAAAAAAGAAATTCAAGTTCCAAAAGAATTAGACATTTATGTTTCAAGAGTTATACTAAAAGATGATGGAGAACCAATAGGTTGTTATGTAAGTGCATTTGTAACTAAATTTTATTAGCTGGAATATTCTTAGATTTGATGAGACTAATCCTGATTTTATTGAATTTCATTTTTAGTTTAATTGTCTCTTACAGTGTAGGAAGTACTGTAATTTATGGTTTGTCAAGATTAAGGAAAAAAACATGATTTGCTATTGAACTCTAAAGTTTTTATATTAGTTATGTGTATTTTATTCAATGAACAAAAAAATAATTTTAATAACAGTTATATTTTTAGCAATCTTTTTTAGTGGTTGTTTGCAGTTTAATGAACCTAATACTGACTTGATTGCTTATTCTGAAGAAATAACAGCACAAGAAAAATATTGTGAAGCAGATGAAGATTGTGAAGTAGTTCAATTAAAATGTTGCTCTTTATTTAACCCAGATTTTATATCAGTAAATAAAGAATCTGCAGAAAAAATAAATCAATGGAAAACAGAAAACTGTTCAGACTGCAAAATTGAAGGAGAACCATCAAGAATATCTTTAACAATATTAGAAGATAATAGCTGTG
Source organism: archaeon (assembly GCA_024277355.1). GTDB lineage: Archaea > Iainarchaeota > Iainarchaeia > Iainarchaeales > 1-14-0-10-31-34 > 1-14-0-10-31-34. Next base: position 13,400 of record JAJRVL010000006.1, on the reverse strand, counting down.
AAGAAAACAAATGTCAAACAAATTATGTTCCTTATTGTAAATTAATAAGTGCTAACTGTACAGCTGATTTAACAGAACAAGAACTAAACCAATTAAACATGACTAAAGAAGAAGTTTTAGAAGCATGCGGATGCTAATTTCTTCTAAAACATTTAAATGGAATGCAACGACAAAAAACGAAAAGAAATTTATTTAGTTAAAATAATTTTTTTTCCTTTAAATTTATTATGAAACTTTGTTTTATTAAAAACTATTTTTCCGCCAATAATTGTTGTTTCAATTTTCCCACTGATTTTTTTGCCATTAAAAGGAGTCCATTTGCATTTTGAATGCATTTCTTTATTTCTTATTGTCCATTTTTTGTTTAAGTCAACTAAAACTAAATCTGCATCAAATCCTTTCTTGATTTTTCCCTTGTTTTTTATTCCAAAAATTCTTGCAGGATTCTCGCATAAAACTTCAATTACTTTTTCCAGCTTGATTTTCTTTTCTGCAACTTTATTTAACAGCAAAGGATAAACTGTTTCAACTCCGGTTACTCCTGACGGCGCATCAAAAAACTTTTTTTGTTTTTCTTTTTTTAAGTGAGGAGCATGATCTGTTGAAACAATATCTACTTTTCCCTGAATTAAACTTTTCCATAAAAATTCATTGTCTTTTTTTGTCCTTAAAGGAGGATTCATTTTTCCAAAATTTCCAAGTCTTTTCAAATCCTTTTCATTTAAAAACAAATGATGCGGACAGACTTCACAGGTAATCTTTCCTTTTCCTGTTTTCTTAGATTTAATTATTTCTTTTAATCCTTTTGCTGTTGAAACATGAGCAAAATGAATTTTGTTTCCGATTTTTTTCTGTAAACTTAATGCATTTTTTATTGCTTTTATTTCTGCTTTTTCATTTCTTATTTTGTTATGAAACTTTACATTATTCCATTTTTTTTCTTTTGCTTTCTTTATGTTTTCTTCAATTATTTTTTCATCTTCTGCATGCAATACACAAACTAAATTTTTTTGTTTTGCAAGCTTAAAAATTTCTTTAATTTTTTTGTTTTCTGTCACTAAATTTCCTGTGCTTTTTCCCATGAAAATTTTAACTGAATTAATTTTTGCTTTTTTTATTTCATTTAATTTTTCTGTTCCAAAATGAAAACCAAAATTTACAAGAGAATTTTTCTCTGCAATATTTTTTTTCTTGTTTAATTCTTTTACTGTAAAAGTTGGAGGCAAAGTATTTGGCATGTCAAAAACTGTAGTTATGCCCCCTGCTGCTGCTGCCTTACTTTCAGTTTTCCATTCAGCTTTATATTTCATTCCAGGCTCCCTAAAATGAACATGAACATCTATTCCTCCTGAAAGAAGTAATTTGCCTTTTGCGTCAATTGTTTTATCTGATTTAGGAAAAGAATTAGTAATAGAATAAATTTTTCCGTTTCTGCATAAAACATTTTTAATTAAAGTTTTATTTTTTTCCTGAATTTTTGCGTTTTTTATTAAGAGAGACATAAATAACTAAAGTATGTGTTTTTTTATTTCTTCTTTGTCCATTGATGTTTCGCAGTAAAAGCATTTTGCTTTAACGGGTTCTTTTTTAATTGAAAATTTTGTTTTTAATTCTTCGTGGTTTGTAATGCATATTGGATTAATGCATTTTAAGATTCCTTCTGCTTTTTTAGGTAAATCTAATTTTTCTTTTTTTTCTATTTTATAGTTTTTTATTGTGTTTACTGTTGCATTTCTTGCTAATAATTTTATTTTATTTAATTCATTTTCAGTTAAAAATCTGTCTTCCATTAAAATTAAGTCTTTTCTTTTTTCTTTCATTCTTTTGCTTTCAGTGTTTAATGCTATTGCTGCGCCGTTTTTTTCATCCATTCCTAATACTTCAACTATTTTTAATCCCATTCCTGGATTAATATGGTCTATTGCAGTTCCGTTTCCAATTGGAGTTACTCTTACTTTCAATTTTTTTATCATTTCTTCTTTGTTCATTTTTTCACCTTTGATAAAAGGTCTAATAATGCTTCTCTAACAGGAATTCCTGCCGCAGTCTGCTGGAAGTAAATTGCATGAGGTGTATCATCTACATCAGTTGAAATTTCATTTACTCTTGGAAGAGGATGCATTACTTTCATTTCTTTTTTTGCGTTTACTAACATTGCTTTAGTTAAAATATAAGCATTTTTTACTTTATTATATTCTATTTCATCCGGAAATCTTTCTTTTTGTATTCTTGTCATATATAATACGTCTACTTCAGGAATAAATTTTTCTATGTCTTCAGTTTCATATACTTTGCTTTTTTCTTGTACTTCTTCTGTAATATGTTTAGGCATTTTCAAACTTTCAGGAGAAATATAATATTGTGTTGCATTAAAATGAGTTAAAGCTGTAGCCAAAGAATGAACTGTTCTTCCATATTTTAAGTCTCCGACAAAACCAATTTTCAAATTATCTAATTTTCCTACAAATTTTTTTATAGTATATAAATCTAATAAAGTTTGTGTTGGATGCTGGTTTGATCCGTCTCCTCCGTTTAATATTGGCTTTAAGCTTACTTCTGCTGCTAATCTTGCTGTTCCGCTTAATGGATGCCTCATAACTAATAAGTCTGCGTAATTGCTCATTACTTTTATTGTGTCAGAGAATGTTTCGCCTTTTTTTGCTGAAGTTATTCCTGCTTCTGCAAAGCCAATAACTTTTCCGCCTAAAGCCTGTATTGCTGTTTCAAAACTTAATCTTGTTCTTGTGCTTGGTTCAAAAAACATTGAAGCAACAATTTTGTTTTCAAGTAATTTGCTTTTCTGCATTGGAGTCATTGAGTCAATTTCTTCTGCTCTTTTTAATACAGCTAAAATGTCTTTCTTTGAAAAATCGTAAATTGAAATGACATCAGTTAAACTAAAATCAGTTTTTTTTAAGGAATTCTTTGAGTCCATTAAAAGAAGATTTATGTGCATATGTTTTTTTAAATTAAACTTTATTTTTTTTTGTTTTTCAGTAAAAAACTATTTTTGTCACTTTTCAGGGGTAATTTACAGGCAAAAATCAAAATCCATTTTTAATTGTTTTTGTTTAGAGTATAGTATAGTTTTAATTGTTGTTTTCGGAGGGATTCTGTGAAAAACGTTGTCGATAAAGCAGTAAGAAATTATATGAATAGTGAAAAATTAGGGCCTAAAGGAAAAAGAACCGTTAAAGGTCAGCATGATGATGAATTAATTAAATTGCTTGAATCAAATAAAGCAAAAATAAGAGTTATTGGAATTGGCGGCGGAGGCTGTAATACTGTTGACAGAATGAGTGAAGTTGGAATTCATGGGGCTGAAACTTTTGTTGTTAACACTGATGCACAGGATTTAATTGCTGTCACTGCAGACGAAAAAATGCTTATTGGAAAAGAACTAACAAGAGGTTTAGGTTCAGGAAGCAATCCTTCAGTTGGAGAAGCAGCTGCACAGGAATCATTAGATGAATTACAAGAATTACTTGTTGATTCAGATTTAGTTTTTATTACTTGTGGTTTAGGTGGAGGAACAGGAACTGGTGCAAGTCCAATTGTTGCTGAAATTGCAAAAGAAACAAAAGCTTTAGTTATTGCAGTTGTTACTTTGCCTTTTACTGTTGAAGGAAAAAAAAGAATGGAAAATGCAATGGATGGATTAGCTAAACTAAAAAAAGCAGCTGATACAATAATTGTAATTCCAAACGATAAAATTTTAGAAATTGCTCCTGATTTGCCTGTTGCTGCAGCATTTAAAGTTGCAGATGAAGTTTTAACTAATGCAGTTAAAGGAATAACTGAAATGGTAACTAAACCAGGATTAATTAATTTAGATTTTGCTGATTTAAGAACAATTTTAGAAAGAGGCGGCGCAGCAATGATTGGTTTAGGCGAAAGCCATCAGGAAAAAATGTCTGATTCCCGTGCATTAGAAGCAGTTGAAAATTCTTTGACTTCTCCTTTATTAGATGTTGACATAAGCGAAGCAAACAGAGCTTTAATTAATGTTGTCGGCGGAACAGACATGACTTTAAGAGAAGCAGAAATGATTGTTGAAGCAGTAGTAGGAAAAATTAATGCTGATGCTCATATAATATGGGGTGCAATGATTGACGAAGAACTTCCAAGAAATCAGATTCAGGCAATGGTTGTAATTGCTGGAGGAAAATTTCCTTATTTAGGGGATGTTAAAGGCTTAATTGATGAAAATGGAATGATTGATTTAGGAATCGAGTTTGCTGATTAGTTTTTAACTTTTTTCTTTTTAATTTTTTAGTGATATTATGTTTGACTTAAAAGGATTTATTAATTCAACTAAAAGAATTTTTACTGTATCAAAAAAACCTGACACGCAGGAATACAAAATAATGTCTCAGGTTACAGGAATTGGAATAATTATTATTGGAATACTTGCTTTTATTATTTTATTGATTTTCAGGTTTGTCGGTTTTTTAGGCTAACAGTTTAATTAATAAATTTATTTGCATGCAATATTTATTACTATTAAAGCTTTTAGCTGTTTTTTGAAGTATTTTATTGCAGTTTAAAGGCAAGTATAAAAAAAGGTGAAATAGTGATTTTTACATTAAGAACAACAGTAGGACAAGAAGCATTAGTTGTGGACATTTTATCAAATAAAATAAACACAGATGAATTAGATATTTATTCTTTATGTGTCATTCCAGGATTAAAAGGTTATGTCTTAATTGAAGCAGACACTGAATTAACTATAAGAAGAGCAATAACTAATACTCCTCATATTAAAGGAAAAGGAATTGTTGGCGGAGAAGTAAAAATAGATGAATTAAGTTCTTTGCTTGAAGCAAAACCTTTAATGAAGTCAATTAAAGAAGGACAAAAAATTGAATTAATTGCAGGGCCCTTTAAAGGAGAAAAAGCAAGAGTTACAAGAGTTAATCCAACAAAAGAAGAAGTTACAGTTGAATTACTTGAAGCAGCAGTAAAAATTCCGGTTACAATTAAAGCAGAACACATTAGGATAATAAAGGATTAGGTGAGAGAAAATGCCAGAAGTTTCAGTTATGGTTGAAGGAGGAAAAGCTTCTCCTGCAGCACCATTAGGGCCTGCTTTAGGTCCATTAGGAGTAAATATTCAGAAAATCGTTCAGGAAATAAATGAAAAAACAAAAAATTATGCAGGAATGAAAGTTCCGGTTAAAATTAAAATTGATTCAAAAAAGAATTTTGAAATTGAAGTGGGAAGTCCTCCTGTAAGTTCAATAATTTTAAAAGAAGCAAACATTGCAAAAGGAACTGCAAATGCAAAAGAAACTCAAGTAGGGAATCTTTCAATTGAACAGGTAGTAAAATTAGCTAAAATGAAGGCTTCAGATTTAAGTTCATATAAACTAAAATCTCAAGTTTCAGAAATAATGGGTTCATGTAATTCTTTAGGGATTACAATTGAAGACAAAAAAGCAAAAGATGCCATTAAAGATTTACAAGAAGGAAAATTTGATTCAAAATTAAATTAATTTAAACAACTAAAAAAATTAATTAACTGAATCAAATAAATTTCATTAAGTCTAATTTAATTAATAAAATTGTTCCTGAAAAAATCAAAATGCTTCCAGTTAAAACAAAAGCATTAATCCATTTCTCTTTTTTTTCAGAATAAATTTCTTTAATGACTGCAAAAATTAAAGCAAATAAAATTGATTCAATTATAAAATTTAATTCAAAAAACTTTTCAATTAAAAAACCAAAAATTACTGCTGAAACAGAAAAATAAAATCCTTTTTTTATTTCAGATTTTTTTTCGTTTAATTTAGTTCTGTTAATTTTTGTTTTAATTAACGCACTTAAACCTAAAAAAATCATTAAGATTTCTGAAGCCAAAAACAAGCCCTTTGTTATGTATAAAATAATTGTTGTTGCTGTAATTAATACAGCTAAACTTTTTGCTTTTCTTAATTCAATAAATTTTTCTGATTTCATTTTTTTATTCCATAACCTTTATATATTTCTAATACAATTATCTTTTTATGCCTAAACCTAAACCAAGATTAAAAACAAGAAGATTAACTCCTGCTGGAAAAAAGAATCTGGTTAAAAGACAGAAAATAATTAATATAAATCTTGCTTTGCTTAAAAAACTAAAATTGCAAGCTGCAGCAAAAAAAAGACCAAAAAAAATGCAGGCAAATAAAAAAATTATTTCAAAAAACAAAAGAGGAACTCCTTCAATTGAATCTGATTATGCAAGACTTAAAGAATTAGGTATTTCTGATAAAGCAATAGAAAAATTAGGTAATGAAGATTATATTCATTCAATGATTAGCCTTGATTTATCCCTTGAAGCTAAAAAATCAAGAAAAAAGAAAAAATAATTCCTTTTTTAAACCTTTTTGTTTACTTTTTTCTTATAATAAACTTAATTTTACGCTGTTTGACTGCTTTAAGCAGGAGGCAATTTTTATATGAAACAAGAAGAAATAATTCAGGCTTTATCTGAAGCAAGAGACAAATCTAAGAAAAGAAAATTCCAGCAGTCAGTAGACTTAACTATTAATTTTAAAGGAATTGACTTTAAAAAAGCAGCAAATAGAATTGACTTAGAAGTAAAAATTCCTCACGGTTCAGCAAAAAAAGCTAATTCTTTAGCTTTTGTCAAAGACAAAGATTTTGCTAAACAATTAACCGGAATTGTTTCAAAAATTATAATGGAACCTGAAATCTCAAAGTTATCTAAAAAAGAAATTCAGGAAATAGCTGAAACTTATGATGTTTTATTAGCTGAAGGTCCTGCAATTCTTGCAGTAGGAAAATTCTTGGGACAAACTTTAGCCCCAAGAGGAAAAATGCCTAAACCAATTACTCAGGATTTAAGACAAGTTCAATCTGTACTTGAATCTTCATCAGGAAGTACAAGACTTACAAACAAAAAAGGAAAATTCATGCCTTTAATTCATGTTAATGTAGGAAAAGAAGTAATGCAGGATGTGGATTTAGCTGAAAACATTTTAACAATATATAATGCAGTTGAAGAAAAACTTCCTGCAAAAAATCAAAACATTAAGTCAGTCCTTGTAAAACTTACAATGGGTCCTCCAATTAAAATCGGCGAAAAGGAGGCAAAAAAATGACTTCTAATGCAATTGACTGGAAAAAATCTCAAGTAGAAGAATTAAAACAGTTATTTGATAAATATCCTATTGTAGGTGTAGCAGAACTAAAAAATTTTTCTGCTAACTTGTTTGCTGATGTAAGAAAATTATTAGCTGATAAGGCTGTTGTAAAAGTTTCAAAAACAAGAATTTTTCAGAAAGCATTAGAGCAGTCAAAACTAAAAGATTCAGGATTAAAAGATTTTACTAAAGATTCAATTGCAGTTGTATTCACTGAATTAAATGCATTTGAATTATATTCTTTAATTAAAAAAAATAAAGGAAATTCTCCTGCTAAAACAGGAATGATTTCTCCTATAGATATTATTGTTCCTGCAGGAGACACAGGTTTGCCCCCAGGTCCAGCATTAAGCGACTTAAAAGCAGCAGGGTTAAAAGTTAAATTAGCCGGAGCTTCAATTGAAGTTTCAGAAGACACTGTTGTATGCAAAAAAGGAGAAAAAGTCTCTGAAGCAGTAGCATCAGTTTTATCTAAATTAAATATTAAACCAATTAAAGTTAAATTAAATTTAACTGCAGTATATGAAAAAGGAGAATTATTTAAAGCAGAAGTATTAGACTTTGATGAAGAAGAAGTATTCAATAACTTTGTTTCAGCAAGACAAAACGCATTTAATTTAGCATTAAATCTTTCTTATACAAACTCAGAAACAATTCCTTTGCTTTTAACTAAAGCAGTGTTTGATTCAATGAATTTAGCTTTAGAAGCAAATATTATGAATTCAAAAACAATTGAATCATTTATTTCAAAAGCAAATTTACAGGCATCAGTTTTAAAATCAAAAGTAAAACAACCTTTTTTAGAAAAAAAGGTTGATCAAAAAACACAAGAAGAAAAACCAGCTGAAGAAAAGAAAGAAGAAACCAAAACAGAAGAAAAAGCTGAAGACAAAAAAGAAGATGTAAAACCAGAAGAAAAAGTTAAAGAAGAAACTGAAAACAAAAAAGAAGAAACTAAAGAAGAAAAAAAAGAGGAGAAAAAGTAATTATTGTTAATTGATTTTTTATTCAATTATATTTTTTGGAGGGAATAAAATGGAGTATGTATATTCTGCAATGCTTTTGCACGCCGCAAAAAAAGAAATCAACGAAAAAGCAGTTACTGATGTCTTAAAGGCAGCAGGAATTGAAGTTGATTCATCAAGAGTTAAAGCTTTAGTTGCATCATTAAAAGATGTTGATATAGAAGAAGCAATTAAATCAGCTTCAGTTATGCCAGCAGCACCAGCACAAGCTTCAGCACCAGCAGGCGAAGAAAAGAAAGAAGAAAAAGTAGAAGACAAAGGCAAAACTGAAGAAGAAGCAGCAGCAGGTTTAGGCTCTTTATTCGGCTAAACCTCTTTTCTTTTTTTTATTTTTTATTTCTAGCATAAGCTAAATGCCCTTTAGCTCCTGCTTTAATTATTTTTTTATTTTCTATTTTTTGTAATTCAAAATATTTTTCTAATTCATTTATTAATTCATTTTCTTCAAAAAAATAATGAAGTATTCCTTTTTCCATTCCAGTTATCGGCGTAAAAGTATTATCTTTTTCTGAATAACTCCATTTTTCGTTGTCAACTTCATTAACAAAAATATTTTTTGTTTCTTTTTTAAAAATATTTCTTAATCCGCATGAAACAAAAAACAATCCGTCTTTTTTTAGTATCCTTGAAATTTCACTGAAACAATTTCTTATTTCTTTTAGTGTTCCATGGTTTATTGCCTGAAAGCAGATAACACAGTCAAAAAAATCATTTTCATAAGGAAGTTTTTCATACATATTTCCAATTAAAAGTTTTTTTTCTTCAAGTTTTTCACTGCATTTTCTTATTGCTGTTTTTGATGCATCAAACCCAAAAACATTAAATCCTTTTTCTTTTAAAAGAAATGCTCCTCCTAAACAGGGACCGCAGGCTAAATCCAGAATTCTTTTTGCTTTGTTTTCTTTAATTATTGGGAGAACTTTTTTTATGTGTGTTGAAGTAAATCTTTTCCAGTTATTTTCTTTCCATACTTGTTCGTGGCCTTTATTCATAAGAACTAAAAAAAGCAAAACAATTATTAACTCTTTTTTCTTTTATTTTATTGGTTAGTTTATGGTTATCCAAAAAAAGTTTTTTTGTTTGTTTATTTTTATTTTACTTTTATCTAATGTTTTTGCTGTACTGCCTAATGGTTCAATGAAAATTTTTGCTGTTACAACTGAAGGCGATGCAGTTACAGCTGACTTGCATTTAACTATTAGAGAAGGAACAGGGGAAATCTGGAGTAATGTTAATCCTTTAGTTGGAACAACAACTCAAAGTGCTGAAAGAACTGCTTTAAGTGTCGCATCAAATTATTCTGATGAAACAAAAAACTATGATTTCTTATTTGATATTGATTCTGATGCTTCAATTGTTGAAGGGCCAAGTGCAGGTGCTGCAATGGCTTTATTGACTATTTCAATGCTTCAAAACAAAACATTAAATTATGAAGTAGGAATAACCGGAACCATTTCAAATCAGGGAAAAGTTGGCCCTGTTGGAGGAGTTTTTGCAAAAAGCGAGGAAGCAAACAGAATTGGATTAAAATTATTTATGATTCCTAAAGGCGAATCAAGACAGGTAATTAAAACAGATGATTCAGTTAAAACAATTAATTTAATTAATTATGCAGAAGAAAATTGGAATATGAAAGTAATTGAAGTTTCAGGAATAGATGAAGTATTAAAATATGCTTTTTCTGAAATAAAAGAAATTGATGTTAATGCTTCAAAGGAATTAGCTTCAGAAATAAATGAATTCCTGCCTGAACCTTTGCCTGAATCAGATGACTTAAAAATAATGAAAGAATTATCTAAAAGAATGCTGGGTGAAGCAAAAGTAACTATTAAAGGAGCACGAACTGCTTTATCTAATACTTCAATTGAAGATGGATCAGAAATTTCTTTTTTGTTAACTACTTTGAATTCAGCTGAACAAAGTTTAACTCAAGGTGAAATATTATATGAAAAAAATTATTTGTATTCAGCTGCAAATAATATTTTTATTGCAAAAGTTTATGCTTCTTTAGTTAAAGACGTTTCAGAGAACCCTTCAATTTTGCAGTCTGATTCAAAATTGTTTGTATTAAAAGTTGACGGCTTAAAAAAGAATATTGAAAATTTAAAAGAAAATTTAGATGGATTTATTCCAATTGATTTCCTTGAATGGCATATTGCAGCAAAACAAAGATTATTATGGGCTGAAATAAATATTGAAAAAATAGAAAATGTATCTGAAATAGTTATTTCTTCTGGTGCAAGAACACAGGAATTAGATTCGATGAAAAGAATTGAAGATTATGAGTTTGCTTTAGCTTGGTTTGAAACTGCAAGAGAATTATATACCAAAACAAATTCGTCTCAAAAAAAAGTAAAGGCTGATGATTTTTTTAAAAATTATTCAGATAATTATATTATTGCTTCAGAAAACTCAATTGATTCATTAGATGAAACAGAAAAAGATGATATTTTAAGAAGACTTAATTCTGCTAAGCAGGCAGAATATTATTCATGGTATTTAGTTACTGCTTTTGATTCAGCTTCAAGTTATGCTTTAATTAAATCTTCAATGGAATCAAAAGACCTTTCTTTAACTGAATCATATAACCTTTTAAAAGAAAAAATTAATGCAGTTGACAAAAATCTTTCTTTAAGAAATTATCCTTTTGTCTGGAGCAGGCTTTATTTAGACCATGCGAAATATTTTTTAAATGCAGCAGACTTTTATAAAGAACAAGGTTATGCTTCAACTGCATTAGATAAAATAAAAAGCGGTTTAGCTTTAGCTTATCTTTCAGAAGAATTGTTTGCTGTTTCTGATTCAGTTTATCCGTATTATGCTGATTTTACTGAAACAGATTTTATTGATTCAGAAGAAAAACCCAAACAAAATTTAGTTTCTGACACAGGTTTAATTGCGTTAGCAGTTGTTTTTTTAATTTTAATTATTGTTTCTTTTGTTTTCCTGTTTACAAGAAAAACAAAAGAACAGACTTTAGAACAGCAGTTAGATGAAATAAGAAAATTAAAAAGAAATTCAGATGATGCTTTTTTTAAAGGAAAAATTTCAGAAGAAAAGCATTCAGAATTAAATAATGATTATTCTTTCCAGATAAAAGAATTAAGAACTAAAATGCATTCAATTTCTTCTCATTTAATTGAATCAGAAGAAAAAAAAGAAAAAGCAAGAGCAAGAGAAAGAATAATAAGAGACTTAAAAAAATTAAAATCAAAAAACCTTATTTCAATTAAAGAATTCAATGAAAAATACGCTGAATTAATCGATGAAGAAATTGAATTAAAAAAAGATTCAATAAAAGAATTAACGGATTCAATTAAAGAAAAAAAAGAAACCCTGAAAAAGACTAAACTACTGAAAGCAAAAACAAAAAAAGCAATCAGTCAAAAAAAATAATTTAATCAGCTTACTGAAACATCAGTTTTATTATTTTCATTAATTTCTTGTTCAAGTTTGTCTTTTAATTTCAGTCCTATAACTGAACTTTTCTGTTTGTTTAATGCAACTCCAATAATCTGATCTGCTTCTTTAACTAAAGAATCATTATGAGTTATTGCAATAAACTGGCTTTTTCTGCATACTTCATAAATCATTTTAGCCATTTTTAATGAATTAGTTTTATCTAATGCTGCGTCTGCTTCATCAAAAACATAAAATGGAGCAGGCTTATATAACTGAATTGAAAACAAAAATGCTAAGGCTGTTAAAGTTTTTTCTCCTCCGCTCATTGAATCAATATTAATCATTTTATTTTCTGAATATTTTGCTTCAATTAATAATCCTGCTTTAGTTTTATCAGTTTCTTCAGTTAATTTCAGTATTCCTTCTTTTTCTCCTAAAGAATAATACATTTTCTTAAAGTTTTCATTTATTTCTGTAAAGCATTCATTAAAAGCTGAAGCTCTTTTTATTTCTATTTTTTCAATTAAGTCTAATACTGCAATTCTTTCTTCATCTAATTTTTGTGCTTTTTCTTTTATTTCAATTAATTCTTTTGTTTGTCCCTGGAATGAATCAATTGCTTTCATGTTTACTGCGCCTAATTCTTTAATTCTTCTTTCAATTTTATTCAGTCTTTCTTTTAATTCACCTAATTCTTTTCCTTCAATAACTTCTGTTTCTTCAAATGATTTAATTTCTTCTTCTAAATCTGCAATCCTTACTTCATTTTTTGAGTTGTCGATTCTTATTTCATTTTCCTGCCTTGATAGTTTTGCTATTGAATTTTCAGTTACTGATTTTTTGTCTTTTATTCCTTCTATTTTTTTATTTACTTTTTCTTTTTCTTCATAAAATAAATGACTCTGCCTGTTTTGTTTTTCCAGTTCAATGGTTAATTCTTTTATTTTTTTTTCAACTTCAGTTGTTTTTTCTTCTTCTTTTTTAATGTTTTTTTCTGTTTCAATTATTTCTTCTTCGGTTTCTTCTATTTCATTTCCTGAATCACTTTTTGTTTCTTCTTTTTCTTTTAAGTTTTCTTTTATTGAATTTCTTTTCAATTCTAATTCTTTTAGTAAAATTTTTTCTTTGTTTACTTCTTCAATTAAACTGTTTTCAGTTAAAACTTCTTTTTTGAATTCAGTTAACTGATTTTTTGTTTCTTCTTTTTCTTTTTTTATTTCTTCTAGAATTAAATTGATTTTTTCTTTTTCTTTTATGCTTTCTTCTAAACTTTTTTCTGCTTCATTTTTTTGTTTTTTTATTTTTTCTTCTCTTTCAACGCTTCCTAATTCATCTAATGTTTCAAGTATTGCTTTAATTTCTTTTTCTAGTTTTTCTTTTATTTCTTTTAATTTCAGTATTTCTTCTTTTATTTCTTCTTTTTTTTCTTTTACTTCTAAATCTTTTTCTAATTCCTGTAATTTTTTTTCTGTGTTTTTTAATGATAAAGCGTTTTCTTTTAATTTCTGGTTGTTTAAGTCTTCTTGTATTTCTTTTAAAAAAGATGAATGCATTTTAATTTCTTTTTCTATTCTTTCTGTTTCGCTTTTTTTATTGAAGTATTTTTCTTTTTCTTTTTCAAGCTGAATGCTTTTTTCTTCTAATTTTATTTCTATTTCTTCTATTTTTTGTTTTGTTTCTTCTATTTTTATTTTTTCTTTTTCTGCTTTTATTTCTTTTTCTGACAGTAAAATTCTTGTTTCTTCTATTCTTTCTTTTGTTTCTTCTAATTGTTTGTTCATTAATTCCTGTTTTTCAATGAATTTTTTTTGTTTTTCTCCTATTG
>JAJRVL010000005.1 GCA_024277355.1 archaeon | reverse complement strand
TAAACAAAATAAGGCAACCCTAATTGGAGGAATTTTTAATGACAATTTTATCAGATAAAGATATAAAAAAAGCAATTGAAAAAGGAGAATTAGAAATCAAAGGAGTAAATTTTGATGATATTACTTGTGCTTCAATTGATTGTCATTTAGGAAACCAATTCCGTATTTTTAAGCATTAAGAAATAACTCATATTGATGTAAAAGATGGAATTCCTTCAACTTTAACTCAGGTAATTGAAATTCCTGACGGAGACAAATTTGTTGTTCATCCGGGAGAATTAATTTTAGCTACAATAAAAGAATACATTAAAATTCCTTCTCATTTAGCAGGAAGATTAGATGGAAGAAGCAGTTTAGGAAGAATTGGTTTAATAGTTCATTCAACTGCCTCTGCATTTGATCCGGGATTTGAAGGAGTTCCAACATTAGAAATAAGCAATATTTCAACTATTCCAATAATTATAAGGCCTGGAATAAAAATTGCAAGATTTACTTTAGATGTTTTGTCTTCTCCAAGTGAAACTCCTTATTCAAAAAAGAAAAACGCAAAATATTTTGGAATTACCGGACCAGAAAACAGCAAGATAAAAAATGATTAACTCATTTAATCCCACTTAAGCGAGCCTGCTGTTTGATATTCTGTTACTCTTGTTTCAAAAAAGTTTTTTTCTTTGGTTAAGTCAGTTGACTGAGACATCCAAGGAAAAGGATTTTTTGTTTCAAAAAGTTTAGGCAAATCAATTCTTTCAAGTCTTCTGTCTGTAATATATTCAACATAGTCAGCAAACTGCTCTGCATTAATTCCTAATAAGCCGTTAGGACAGGCGTCAAAAGCATAATTTTTTTCTAATTCAACTGCTTTTTTAATTAATCCAACTAATTCATCCTGAAATTCTTTTGTCCATATTTCTGGGTTTTCAGTTTTAATTGTGTTAATTAAATCACATCCAAAAGCTAAATGAATGCTTTCATCCCGCATAATATATTCAAATTGTTCTCCTATTCCAACCATTTTATTCTGTCTTTTTAATGCAAGAATCATTGCAAAACCTGCATAAAAGAAAATTCCTTCCATGATTACATAATAGCCAATTAAATCATGAATAAATTTCTGGATTTTTTCAGTTGAATCAGTTTTAAAGTTTGGATCAAAAATTGATTCAGTTAAATTAATTACAAAATCATCTTTTGCTTTAATTGAAGGAATACCCTTATACATATTAAATATTTCCTCTGGATTTAATCCAAGTGAATCACAGCAATAAATAAAAGTGTCTGTATGAATTGCTTCTTCAAAAGCCTGTCTAAGTAAATATTGTCGGCTTTCAGGATTAGTTACATTGTTGTAAACTGCTAACACAATATTGTTTGCGGTTAAGGATTCTGCTGTAGAAAAAAAACCTAAATTCCATAATACCAGTCTTTTTTCATCTTTAGTTAAAGAATTTGATTTCCATTGTTCAATATCCTGCTGCATTGAAATTTCTTCAGGAGTCCAGTTGTTTGCTACTCCGTTTTTGTAGTGTTCTCTTGCCCATAAATATTTCATTGGCAGAATTTTATTTGGATCAGTCTTAGAATTATTTATAATTGTCATTTACTCACCTCCTTGCAGTACGGCTTTATGCCGTACTCTGGTGCCAACTGACAGCGGCGGTTGTGGGTCAGTCTTAGAATTATTTATTATAGTCATTTTTTTTTCCTACTACTCACAAGCCTCGCAGACTAATGGTTCGTTTTTTTCTTTTTTTAGTTCTTTATATTCTCTTTTTTGAGTGAAACCATATTTTGCATCTAAAGTTGATTTTTCAATTTGACTTGCAGCTAAACCTCTTAAATAATAAGTTGTTTTTAACCCTGCTTTCCATGCACTTAAATAAACTTCATTTAATTTTTTTCCTGAAACTCCTTTTAAAAAAACATTATGCGACTGGCTTTGGTCAATCCATTTTCCTCTTTCAGCAGTTAATTTGATTAAATGTATTGCATCAATTTCAAATGCTTCTTTATATTTTTCCTTTAAATTTTTAGGAATTGAAGGAATAAACTTTAAGTTTCCGTCAAAATATTTTAATTGTTCAAGCATTTCCTGATTCCATAAATTTAATTTCTTTAAGTCTTCTATCAGATAAAAATTAACTATAGTAAATTCTCCTGACATGTTTGATTTAACATAAATGTTTTTGTAAATTGGTTCAATACAAGGAAAACTTCCTACTATATTAGAAATTGTTGCTGTTGGCGCAATAGCCATTACATTTGAATTACGCATTCCTTGTTGTTTTACTTTTTGTTTTAATTCACTCCAATTCAGTTTACTGTTTTTTGAAACTTCAATTTTTATGCCTCTTTCTTTTTCAAGTAATTCAAGGGAATCAAAAGGAAAAATTCCTTTACTCCATTTAGAGCCATCAAAACTTGAATAAGGAGTTCTTTCTTTAGCTAAATCAGATGAAGCTGAAATTGCATTAAAAGAAATTAATTCCATTAATTCATCTGCAAATTCAACTGCTTTATCAGAATCAAAATTAATGTTTAATTTAAACAACCCGTCCTGAAAACCCATTAAACCTAAACCAATCGGCCTGTGTTTTAAATTAGAATTTTTTGCTTCAATTGTAGGATAAAAATTTAAGTCAACAACATTATCCAACATTCTTATTGCAGTTTTAATTGTTTTTTCTAATTGAGTTTTGTTTAATTGTCCTTCTGCAATGTGTTTGCTTAAATTAACTGAACCTAAATTACACACTGCTGTTTCATCTTTTGAAGTATTCAAAGTAATTTCAGTGCATAAATTAGAGTTATGGATTACTCCTGTGTGATTCTGCGGAGAACGAATATTACAAGGATCTTTAAAAGTAATCCAAGGGTGCCCTGTTTCAAATAATCTGGTTAAAGTTTTTCTCCATAAATCTTTTGCAGGAATTTCTTTAAATTTCCTTATTTTTCCCTGCCTTGCCTTTTCTTCATATTCTTTATATTTTAATTCAAATTCTTTTCCAAAAATATGATGCAATTCAGGAACTTCTTCAGGAGAAAACAAAGTCCAGTTTTTTTGTTCTAAAACTCTTTTCATAAATTCATCCGGAATCCATACAGCAGTATTCATGTCATGAGTTCTTCTTCTTTCATCTCCTGTGTTTCTTCTTAAATCCAGAAAATCTTCAATATCTAAATGCCAGTTTTCTAAGTAAGCACAAGTTGCTCCTCTTCTTTTTCCGCTTCTGTTAATTGCAACAGTAACATCATTTGCAATTTTAAGAAAAGGGATTACTCCCTGACTTTCAACATTAGTTGATTTAATTAAAGCTCCTGTAGCCCGAACATTAGTCCAGTCATTTCCTAATCCTCCGCTCCATTTAGATAACTGAGCATTATCTGAAACAGATTTCATTATATGGCTTAAGTCATCTTCAACTGTAGTAAGATAACAGGAACTTAACTGAGAATGAATTAAACCTGAATGAAATAAAGTTGGAGTTGAAGGAACAAAATAAAACAAAGACATTAATTCATAGAATTCTAATGCTTTTTCTTCTTTGTTTTCTTCATTTAATGCTAAACCCATTGCAACTCTCATCCAGAATGACTGAGGCAATTCAATTCTTTTGTCTTTAATTCTTAAAAAATACCTTTCATATAAAGTCTGAATTCCCAAATACTTGAATAAAAAATCTCTTTCAGGCTTTAAGCCTTTAGCAAGTTTTTCTAAATCAAATTCAAGTAATTTTTTATCAAAAAAGTTTTCTTTAATTCCTTTATTTATTCCTTCAATAAATGCATTTTTATATAATTCTTCTAATTCATTTTCAGAAAAAGATTTGCCTATTACTTCTTTATATAATTTCTGCAAAAAAAGTTTAGCTGAAAAGGAATCATAATCAGGGTCTTTTTCAATAAAAGCAATTCCTGCTAAAATTAATGCTTTTTCAATTTGTTCTGTTAAAACTCCGTCAAAAATGTTTTTTACTGCTTCTTTTGCAATTAACTCAGAATCAATGTTTTTGTTTTCTGCAATTCTCTCAATTGTTTTTTCTAATTTCTTTAAATCAAATAAAACTGTTTTTCCATTTCTTTTTTTAACAGTTAATTTTCCTTTCAGAGATTTTTCTATATTTTTTTCTGTTTGTTTTTCCCTTAATTCAGTTTTTTTTTCTCTGTATAAAATATATGCTTTAGCTGTATCAAAAAAATCATTATGCATTAAATGCTTTTCAACTATATCCTGAATGTTTTCAACATTAGGATAAAAATCAGTAAATCTGATTCTTATTTCATCTGAAATATCTGAAACTATTTCATCAATTTTTTCTTTTGAAACATTAATTTTATTTGCTTCAAATGCTTTGGTTATTGCGTTTTTAATTCTTTCAGCATCAAATTCAGTTACTTCTCCGGTTCTTTTAGTTATTTTCATAAAATCACTCTCATTAGGTTTCCCTAACTGTTGAAAGCAGAATAAGTTTAAAAAGCTTAACGAAAATAAGGCACACCTAATAGAATCAAACTTTGATAAAAGAAAAAATTTGTTTTCCAAACAAACTTTCTTCAGAAATGAAAAAAAAGTTAGAAAAACAAAAAGCAGAAAGCTAAAACACAACTAAGAAAAAAACCAATTATTTTAAAGTTTAAGGAACACAAATATTTTTATGGTTCTTACATATTCAAAATACGACAAACTAAAAAAAGGGGATTTAGCTCCTGAATTTTCACTTAAAGGAATTGATGACAAAACACATTTATTAGAAGAATTTAAGGGAAAAAATCTACTTATAGTTTTTATGTGCAATCACTGCCCTTATGTTCAGCCAAAATTTGATTATTTAAGTGAACTGCAAGAAAAGTTTAATGACTTACAAGTTATTGGAATTAATTCTAATTCAGAAGTAATAGAAGAAGATTCATTTGAAAACATGAAAGAATATGCTGAAACAGGAAACTTTAAGTTTTTGTATTTAGACGACAACACACAAAAAACAGCTAAAGATTACGGCGCAGAATGTACTCCTGATTCTTTTTTGTTTAATTCAGAACACAAACTAGTCTACCACGGCAGATTAGATGACGCACATATGTATGAACACGAAGAAGGAACTACTGCAGAAATAGAAGATGCCTTACAGCAGTTAAATGAAAGAAAAGAAGTAACTATCAAAGAAGAACCTTCAATAGGCTGTAATATTAAATGGAAATAACTGGTTTTCGGTTTTTATAATTAAACCATATAAATATAAACAATATATGAATTATATTTCATATGAAGGCTAATTCAGGACAATATAATTTATGCTTTGAAACTTTAAGCAACGAATTAAGGATTAAAGTATTAAAAGAATTAAAGAAAAAACCAAAAACTGTTTTAGAATTATCAGATAAATTCAAAGTAGAACAAAGCAGATTAAGCCATTCTTTAAAAGTATTAAAATCATGTAATTTTGTTAAATCAGAAACAAAAGGCAAAACAAGAGTTTATTCTTTAAAAGCAGGAATACTTAAAAGCATTGAAAAAGGAGAAGACATTTTTTCTGTAATAGATGAACATGTAACAAACTTCTGTGGAAATAACTGCGGAAAAATCAAAGCTGTTTCTCGTACAAGAAAATAAAGGAGTGAAAAAATGTTGTTGGAAATAAAAGAATTAAAAGCAGGCATTGAAAATAAAGAAATACTTAAAGGAGTTAATTTGAAAATAAACAAAGGAGAAACCCATGCAATAATGGGATTAAATGGTTCAGGAAAAAGCACTTTAGCTAATGTATTAATGGGACATCCTTTATTTGAAGTTAAAAGCGGAAAAGCATTATTTGAAGGAAAAGAAATACTGAAAATGACTCCTGAAGAAAGAGCACAAAAAGGATTGTTTTTAGCTTTTCAGTATCCAAGCGAGATTCCCGGAATAAAAAATTCAACTTTTATTAAAACAGCAGTAAATGAAGCAAAAAAAGCAAGAAATGAAAAAACAATTAATGTTTTGGAATTCAAAAAAGAATTAAATTCTGTTTCAGCAAAAATTAAAATGAATGATTTAAGCGAAAGATATCTGAATACTGGTTTTAGTGGAGGAGAAAAAAAAAGGAATGAAATACTTCAAATGTTAATGTTAAAACCAAAATTAGCAATATTAGATGAAATTGATTCAGGATTAGATGTTGATGCATTAAAAATAGTTGCAGAAGGAATCAATTCAATGAAAAACAAAAATAACGCATTTCTGATAATTACTCATTATGAAAGAATATTAAATTATGTTAACCCGGATTTTGTTCATATAATGCATAACGGAAAAATAATTAAGTCAGGAAATTTTGATTTAGCTTTAGAAATAAATGAAAAAGGATATGATTTTTTAACTGAAGGGAAATAATGAAAAAAAATAAGTGAAAAAGGAATTAAAAAAGAGTTGAAATAATGTCTCATAAAAAAGTGTTTAATGAATTAGCAAAATTAAGAAAACAAGAAGACAACAAATATAATTTTATTACTAAATCAGAAACAGCATTTAAAGCAAAAAAAGGTTATGATAAAGAATTAATTCATAAAATGTCTGACATGAAAAAAGAACCTGAATGGATGAGGGAAATAAGATTAAAGGCATTTAAAGTTTTTCAGGAAAAACCTCTGCCTGACTTGGGGCCGAATTTAAGCGGAATAGATTTCAATGAAATTTCTTATTTTATTAAACCAAAAGCAAAAAATGCAAGAAACTGGAAAGACGTCCCAAAAGAAATAAAAGAAACATTTGACAAATTAGGAATTCCTGAAGCAGAACAAAAATATTTGGCCGGAAGTGTAGCACAATATGAAAGTGATGCAGTTTATCATAACATAAAAAAACAATGGGAAGACAAAGGAGTATTATTTATGGATATGGATACTGCAATGCAAAAGCATCCGGAAATAGTAAAAGAATATTTTATGAAAGCAGTTCCAGTAACAGATAATAAGTTTTCTGCTTTGCATGCAAGTGTATGGAGTGGAGGCTCTTTTCTTTATGTTCCAAAAGGAGTTGAAATTGATTTGCCTTTGCAGACATATTTTAGAATGAATTCAGAAAAAGAAGGACAATTTGAACATACAATAATTGTTGCAGAAAAAGGAAGCAAAGTTCATTATATTGAAGGGTGTACTGCTCCAAAATTTTCTGATTACTCTTTGCATTCAGCTGTCGTAGAAATTTATGTTAAAGATAATGCAAAAGTAAGATATACAACAGTTCAGAACTGGAGCAAGAATGTCTACAATTTGAATACTAAAAGAGCTTTAGTTGGAAAAAACGCTAAAATGGAATGGGTTGGCGGAAGTTTGGGTTCATATATTACAATGCTTTATCCTTGTTCAGTTTTAACCGGAGAAGGAGCAAGTGCAAACCATTTAAACATTGCTTTTGGAGCAGATAAAACATGGAAAGACAGCGGAGCAAAAGTAATTCATATAGGAAAAAATACAACAAGTAAAATTTTAGCTAAAAGTATTTCAATGAGAGGCGGAAAAGGAGTTTACAGAGGATTAGTCAGAATAAACAAAGGAGCAAAAAACGCTAAAAGTCATGTAAGTTGTGATGCATTAATTTTAGATAAACAGGGAAGTGTTTCAGACACTTATCCTCATAATGAAATAAATGAATCAACTGCAACTTTTACTCATGAAGCAACTGTAAACAAAATTAATGAAGAACAAATTTTTTATTTGAGAAGCCGTGGATTAAAAGAAGAAGAAGCAATGAGTTTAATTGTTTTAGGATTTTTAAATGAAATTGCAAAAGAAATCCCATTGGAATTTGCAGTTGAATTTTCAAGATTAATTAATTTAGAAATGTCAAAACTTCCAACAGTGGGATAAAATGAAAGAAATAACATTAGAAATAAAAGAAAAACAAGAACCTGAATGGATTAGAGAATTAAGAAAAAACGCAATTAATATTTTTGAAAAAATTCCTTTGCTTGAAAAACCTGATTCCCCTGGAATAAAACATTTAATGAAATTTAATGATTTTGATTTAAAAAAATTTGAAGTAATGCCTAAAAAAAGCATTCTTAAAATAAAGGAAATAAATGAAAACGATTTGATTGTAAAACCACTTGGAAAAGCAATAAAAGAAAATGAAAATTTAGTGAAAAAGTTTTTTGGAAAAAGCGTGCATTTTACTGAAACAAAATTAGATGCATTGCATTATGCTTTATGGAAAGACGGAGTGTTTGTGTTTGTCGGAAAAAACAAAAAAGCAGGAGAAATAACAATTGAATTTAATGGAAATTCATTGAGTAATTTTTTTCATTTAATTATCGTATTGGAAGAAAATTCTGAAATAAAAATAATAGAAAAACATTTAACAAAAAACAAAACAGAATTTCTGCATAAAGATGTAAGTGAAATTTTAATTGGAGAAAATGCAAAAGCTGAAATTGTTTCATTGCAGAATATTTCAGATAAAGGGTTTGTTTTTTCAAACAAAAAAGCTTTATTGGAAAAAAATGCTTTATTAAATTTTTTTAATGTTTCTTTTGGAGGAAAAACAGTTAAACAAAAAATAAATATAGTTTTAGCAGAAGAAAACTCAAAAACAAACAGTTTTGCATGCTTTTTTGGAAATAAAACACAAGAAATAGATGTTGAATCAAACATTACACATCTTGAAAAAAATACTTTTTCTAAAGTTTTAATTAATTCAGTTGTAAAAGATTCAAGCAACACAGTGATTAGAGGATTATTAAAAGTAATGAATAAAGCAGATAATTCAGAAAGTAATTGGCATTCAAATACTTTAATGATTGGAGAAAAAGTTAAAGCAAATTCTCTGCCTACATTAGAAATTAACACAAATGATGTAATTGCAGGGCATGGAAGTTCGTTTGGAAACTTTAATGAAGAAGAATTGTTTTATTTAACAAGCAGAGGAATAAATAAAGAAAAAGCAAAAAAATTAATTATTGAGGGTTACTTAGAGCCAATAACAGCAAAAATAAGCAGTAATAAAATACAAAATGAAATAAGAGAAATAATTAAGGAAAAAGAAATTCAATAAAAAAAAATAAAATTGAGAAAAAAAATTAAAGAAAAGGAATCAAAATGAATATAAAAAAAATAAAAGAAGATTTTCCTATTTTAAAAAAGAAAATTAATGGATTTGAATTAGTTTATTTAGATAATAGTGCTACTACTCAAAAACCAATTCAGGTTATTGAAGCAGTAAACTGTTATTATGAAAACAATAACGCTAATGTTCATAGAGGCGGATATGAATTAAGCAGAGAAAGCACAGATTTGTATGAAGAAGCCCATAAAGAAACCGCTGAATTTATTAAAGCAAAAAAAATGGAAGAAATAATTTTTACAAAAAATACAACTGAATCAATTAATTTGCTTTCTTTTTCTTTAGGAGAAAAACTTAAAAAAAATGATGTTGTTTTAACTACAAAAATAGAGCATCATTCAAATATTGTTCCATGGCAGCAGTTAAAGAGAAAAGGAATTAAAGTTGAGTTTGTTGAAGTAACAAAAGATGGAAAATTAAATGAAAAAGATTTAGAAGAAAAACTTTCATTTAAACCTAAAATTTTTGCGTTTACAGGAGCATCAAATGTTTTAGGAACAGTTAATGACATAAAAAAATTAGTTAAGCAGGGAAAAGACGCTGATGCTTTAACAATAATTGATGCAGCACAATTTGTTCAGCATAAAAAAATTAATGTAAAAAAATTAAATGTAGATTTTATTGCTTTTTCTTCGCATAAAATGTTGGGACCGACTGGAATTGGAGTGTTATATGGAAAAGAAGAATTGCTTGAAGAAATGCCTCCTTTTATGACTGGAGGAGATATGATTTCAAAAGTTTCATGTGAAAAAAGTTACTGGAATTCTTTGCCATGGAAATTTGAGGCAGGCACACCAAATATTGCAGGCGGAATTGGATTTAGGATTGCATTAAAGTATTTGGAAAGAATTGGAATTGAAGAAATTGACAAACATGAACAAAAATTATTGAATTATGCAACAAAAGAAATGCAGGAAATTGATGGAATAGAAATTTTTGGTCCAGAAAAAAATAAATTAGGGATAATTTCTTTTAATGTTAAAGGAGTGCATCCTCATGATGTTTCTTCTGTTTTAGACCGAAAAGGAATTGCAATCAGAAGCGGAAATCATTGCGCTCAGCCTTTAATGGAAGAATTAGGAATTAAAGGAACTGCAAGAGCAAGCTTTTATTTGTATAATACAAAAGAAGATGCAGACAAGTTTATTGAAGGAATAAAAGAAGTAAAAAAAATATTTAAAGTTGATTAAACTATGAATGAAATTTACTCTGAATTAATTTTAGATTTATACAAAAACCCGTTAAATTACGGAGAATTAAAAAATTTTAATATTAAAGCTGAAGGCGGAAACCCTTCCTGCGGAGACTTAGTTATTTTTACTATTAAAATTGAAAATAACAAAGTGAAAGATATTAAATTCAAAGGACATGGGTGCGCGATAAGTACAGCGTCTTCTTCTTTATTAACAGAAAAAGTTTTAGGAAAAACAATTAAAGAAATCAAAAAAATTTCAGATAAAGAATTAAATGAAATGCTTGGTGGAATAATCCAGACAAGAATTAAATGTATGACTTTAGGCAAAAGAGTTTTAGATAAAGCAATAGAAGAATACAAAAAAAGCGGAAAAAACAAAATTAAAGTAACAATTAGAATTTGATTATACTTTGTTTTGATTCAGGTTAGTGCCTAATATTATTAATTAGTTTATTCATTTACTTTTTATGGTTAAATATATTTCAGTTGAAAAAATAATTGAATTTAATTTACTGGCTTTAAATTTAATAAAAGTAAAAAAAGCTGATTCACCAAAAGTATTAAGTGGAAAAAAAATTTTAGATGTTGCAAAGAATTGCGAAAAACTTAACGGAGATTTATTTGATAAAGCAGTCATTCTGCTCAAAGGGCTGGTTCAGGCTCATGCTTTTGCAAGCGGAAACCGAAGAACTGCGTTTATTGCTGTAAAATATTTTCTTGTAATTAACAGCAAAAAAATTGGAGTGAAAGATAACCCTGAAAATGCCAGAGTTCTTTTGGGAATAAGAGAAGAATATTATTCCAATAAAGAAATAAAGGAGTGGATAAAAAATGGCAAAATTAAAGAATTTAAAAGATAAAGAAAAATACAAAATTGTTTCAGAAGAAATAGAAGAATTCAATAATCTTATTAAAGGACACAAAAAACTTTTGAATGCAATAGGTAAACTTTAACAATAAGCGGAAAAAACCTAAAATAGTTAGAATTTGATGCTTTTTTAAGTTAAATTTATATTTGACTAACTTGTAAAATAAGTTAGATGAACAAAAACATTATTGCATTGCTTATTTTAGTTTTAATTATTATATTTTCTGGGTGTACAGAAAACCCTGACGGAGAAGCAATAAAAACATTAACCGATGACACAAAAATCACTGAACCGACACAAGAGTTAACTGAAATTACAGGAAATTTGGAGATTATTGTTGTTGATGATTTTGAAAACAATAAAGCAGATTATCTTTATTATTTGCATAGCAAAGATAAAATATATGAACTTGAGTTCGAAAAATATTTTTTTAGAAATTTTAAGGCGGTAAAATTGAATGTTGAAGGTCAGCTTAAAGGAACAAAAATTTTCGTTAAATCTTTTAAAATAATTGACAGGCTTGAAAAAAGCTCGCTTGAAAAAAGCTCTTCAGAAGGAGTTCTAGGAGAGCAAAAGTATTTAGCAGTTTTATTGAGACTTCCTGATGAAAGTATTCCTCCAAATTTTGAATTGAATATTAACTCAACTTTTGTTGAAATAGATGCTTATATTGAAACTGCTTCATATGGTAAAGCAAGTTTTTTAGGAGAGTATTTTGGGGATTTGATTTTGCCTGAAGACACTAATTTTTCTAATTTTTTCAATTACGTGCATTACATAATTAAACCACAAATAGAAGCTGAAGTTGATTTAACTGAATATGCTGGAATAATATATTATAATAATTTTAGATGGAATTTAGGATCTGGAGGGATAATGCCAACAATGTATATGAAGACTGATAGTGTAAAATATCCTCTTATTAAAACTGCCTTTATTCATGAATTAGGGCATACTTTTGGTCTTAGCCATGCAACATTACTTCTTTGTGGAGATGTTCCCAATCGAACGCCTTTAGGACCTATGTGCTGGTTTTGGGAATATGGGGACTTTTATGATCCAATGGGATATTCAACTAGAAGACAACACCCTAATGTTGCAACCAAATTAACTCGCCTTAACTGGCTTGACAGTGAAAATGTTCCTGAGGTAGAGCAAGGAACATTTTTTATTTCTAATTTGGAGTTTCCTTTACTAGGGGCTTCTGATATAAAAGGATTAAAAATTCCAATTATTTGGGATATGAATACAGAGGTTGATGTTAATCATTATCAAACATGGCCTTATTATGTTGATTATGTTGTTCCTATTGCAGAGCATGGAATGACCAATTATTATTTAGATTATCGGAGTCCTATTGAATTTCAGATAGGCATGGATTACTATGAAACAGAAGGAGTTCTTATACGGTTAGGCGAAGATGAGTTTTCTCCCGATATTTATTATAATACTTTAGCACTTACAATGAATCCGAATAAGCAAGTATGCTATGAAGACCCCAATGGAGGGGATAAAGAAATTTGTTATGAGACCTCAAATAATTTTGCATATTTAGAAAAAAATGAAACATACACAGATAATCTAAACAATATGACAATAACTGTTTTAGATACAAATGAATCAGGGGCATTAATAGAAATATGCAGAGACAGAGATGAAGATGGATATTATTCTTGTGGAAATAGTAGCAACACTACAGACTGTGATGACTCAAACTCAAACATTAACCCAAGCAAACCAGAAGTTTGCGGAAACGGAATAGACGACAACTGTGATGGATTAACAGACTCACAAGATTCAACTTGCACTTGCGAAGCAAACTCAGGAAAATGCATTATACCATATCACTCAGACCCTTGCCCAACAACAATAGCTGAACCAGAAAGAGAATTAATTACAGGACCAGAATACTATTGTTCAACAGGAAACTGCTGTGTAATAAAATCAACTCCAATACTTAAATAAATTTCATAAAAATTATGAAATACATTTAAAAGCTTTTTTGGCTTTAAATTGAATTAACTCTCTACCTATTGTTTTTACGTGAAAAGATGGAAAAAATAACTGATTTAAAGGAATTAAAATTAAAAGCTAATGAAATAAGAAAAGACATAATTGAAATGTTAACTGAAGCTAAATCAGGTCATTCAGCTGGTTCAATTGGAATGGCAGATATTTTTACTGTATTATATTTTAATACAATGAAATATAATTCCAAAAAACCTGAATGGAATGAAAGAGACAGATTAATTTTGTCTCACGGCCATGTTGTTCCTGTAAGATATGCTGCTATGAGTAAAGCAGGATTTTTTCCAAAAGAAGAATTAAAGACTTTAAGAAAATTAGGAACAAGACTGCAAGGACATCCTCATAATTTGGCTTTGCCTGGAATAGAAAATACTGCCGGCCCTTTAGGACAGGGAATTTCTTTTGCAGCAGGAGTTGCTTTAACTGCAAAAATGAATAAAAAAGACTTCAAAGTTTTTTGTTTAATGGGGGACGGAGAAATAAATGAAGGTCAGCCATGGGAAGCATTTATGTTTGCAGCAAAAAACAAATTAGATAATTTAATTGTATTAATTGACAGAAATTTTATTCAGATTGACGGAAACACAGAACAAGTAATGCCTTTAGATCCTTTAAATAAAAAATTTGAGTCATTTAATTTTCATGTAATTGAATTAAATGGAAACAATATTCAAGAATTATTGGATGGATTTGAAAAAGCAAAAACACTGAAAGACAAACCAGTCTGCATTATTGCAAATACAGTTCCTGGCAAAGATATTTCTTTTATGGAAGGAAAAGCTGAATGGCATGGAAAAGCACCAAATTTAGAAGAAAAAGAAAAAGCTTTAATAGAATTAAATAAACTTGAAGAAAAAATTAAAGGTGAATAAATGATTAATCCTGAAATGCATTTAATTGAAAACATTCATAAAGCAAAAGGAATTCCAAGCAGAAATGGATATGGAC
This sequence comes from archaeon, assembly GCA_024277355.1. Classification (GTDB taxonomy): domain Archaea; phylum Iainarchaeota; class Iainarchaeia; order Iainarchaeales; family 1-14-0-10-31-34; genus 1-14-0-10-31-34. Next base: position 94,735 of record JAJRVL010000005.1, on the reverse strand, counting down.
ATGGGTTAGTTAAATTAGGAGAAAAAAATAAAGATATTGTTGCTTTATGCTGTGATTTAACTGATTCAACCAGAGTTGGATGGTTTAGAGAAAAGTTTCCTGAAAGATTTATTGAAGTTGGAGTAGCAGAACAAAATATGATAAGTATTGCTGCAGGAATGTCTTCAGAAGGAAAAATTCCTTTTGTCAGTTCTTATGCTGTTTTTAGTCCTGGAAGAAACTGGGATCAAATAAGAGTTAGTGTATGTTATTCACAGGAAAACGTTAAAATTCAGGGAGCACATGCAGGAATAAGTGTTGGTCCTGACGGAGCAACCCACCAAGCGTTAGAAGATATTGCAATTACAAGATGTATTCCAAATTTAATTGTTTTAGTTCCCTGTGATGCAGTTGAAGGAGAAAAAGCAACAATTAAAGCAGGAGAATTAAAAGGACCAGTTTATTTAAGATTTGGAAGAGAAAAAGTTCCAACAATTACAACAGAAAAAACTCCTTTTGAAATCGGAAAAGCAGAAGTTTATAGAAAAGGAAAAGATGTAACTATTGTTGCGTGTGGAATAATGGTTTTTGAAGCTTTAGTTGCAGCAGAAGAATTAAACAAAGAAGGAATTGAAGCAACAGTAATTAATAACCATACAATTAAGCCTATTGACAGAGAAACTTTAGTTATGGCTGCAAAAGAAACTAAAGCAGTTGTTACAGCAGAAGAACATCAAATTCAGGGCGGAATGGGTTCAGCAGTAGCAGAAGTTTTAAGCGAAGAATTTCCTGTTCCTATAAAATTTGTCGGAATACAGAATAGATTTGGAGAGTCAGGCGAACCAGAAGAATTACTAGAAAAATTTGGTTGCACTTCAAAAAACATAATTAAAGCAGTTAAAGAAGTATTAGAAAATAAAAAATAACTCTGATTTTAAATTAGCTTTTTTCCTTATAAAAACATTAAGGCTTATTAAAAAGAATAATCACTAATATTGACGGTGATGTAAGTGAATTATGGAAAAGTTTTTTTAATTTCATTAATTGTTTTAAGTTTATTTATTGCAGGTTGTGTTAAGTCTCCTGCAAATGTTACAGCAAAAGAAATTCCAAAATTTAGTTCTTGTACTGAAATAAAAGAAACTTTTAAAGCTTCACAATCAAGAGGGTATGGAATGGAGTATGATATGCTTTCAGTTGCAATGCCAATGGCTGCAAAATCAACAGCAGAAAATGCAGGTGTTGGTTCAGCAAATTATTCAGAAACAAACGTGCAGGTAAAAGGAGTGGATGAAGCAGATTTTGTTAAAACAGATGGGAAATACATTTACACTTTATCAAATAAAAATTTAGTTATAGCAGAAGCTTTTCCTGCTGAAACAGCAGAAATTTTATCTAAAATAAATTTAGGAATTAATCCTAAAGAAATATTTTTTCACGGAAACAATATTTTAGTTTTTGGGAATACTTATAAAGAAATAAAAACTTTTGAAGAAGAAAACCAAGGAATTGCAAAAAGTGAAATTTATCCTTATCCTAATTACAGGAAAAATTTTGCAGTAATTTTATTGATTGATGCAGAAAACAAGAAGAAACCAGAAATTAAAAGAACAATTGAATTTGAAGGAAGTTATTTAAATTCAAGAAAAATAAATGAACAAGTTTATTTTGTAATTAACAGTTATCCAGATTATTATACATTAGAAAAAGACGGAAAAGGAATAATTCCTTTATATTCTGATACAAAAGAAAACAATGAACTGAAAGAAATAGCTAAATGCGGAAATATTGGTTATTTAACGCCGGTTAATGCAGAAAGTTTTGTTACAATTGCTTCTTTTTCAATGGATTCATTTGATTCAGAAATAAAAAAAGAAACTGTTGTGGGTTCAGCTCAAAACATTTATGCTTCAACAGAAAATTTGTATTTAGCTCAAACACAATATAATTCAAATATAATTCCTTTAATTGCAACAGCAGTTGAAACAGCAACAAAAGTAAAAGTAACTGTTCCGGAAAACACTCAGGAAACTTCAATTCATAAGTTTTCTTTGAATAAAGGAAAAATTGGTTATTTAGGTGTAATGAATGCTCCTGGAACAATCTTAAATCAGTTTTCAATGGATGAGTTTGAAAAGAATTTCAGGATTGCAACAACAACTGGCCATATTTCAAGAGGCGGAGGAACAAGCAAAAACAATATTTATATTTTTGGAGAAGACCTGAAAATGAAAGGAAAATTAGAAGATTTAGCTCCAGGAGAAAAAATTTATTCAGCTAGATTTATGGGCAAAAAAGGTTATTTGGTTACATTCAAAAAAGTTGATCCATTGTTTGTAATTGATTTAAGTAATCCAGAAAAACCAAAAGTTTTAGGTAAACTAAAAATTCCGGGTTATTCTGATTACTTGCATCCAATAGATGAAACTCATTTAATTGGAATAGGAAAAGATACAATTGAAGCAGAACAAGGAGATTTTGCTTGGTATCAGGGAATTAAAATAGCAGTATTTGATGTGTCAGATGTAGAACATCCAAAAGAAATGTATAAAGAAATTATTGGAGACAGAGGAACAGACTCTTATGCATTACAAGACCATAAAGCTTTCTTGTATAACAAAGAAAAAAACCTTTTAGTTATTCCTGTAAGATTAGCAGAAATTTCAGAAGAACAAAAACAAGCATATGAAAATAATGGAAGAAACTGGGGAGTTCCTTATGGAGAATTTGTTTTTCAGGGAGCATTTGTTTATAATTTGTCTTTAGAAAATGGATTTGAATTAAAAGGAACAATAACTCATGAAGATGACAATCAAGCAGCAAAAAAATCAGGTTACTATTATTATTCAGGAGGAAACGAAGTCAAAAGAAGTTTGTTTATTGAAGATGTATTATATACAATTTCAAACAACAAAATTTTAGCTAACTCTTTAAATGACTTAAGCCTGATAAAAAAATTAGTTATTGCAGAAACAAAAGAAAACAATTATGAAAGATAATATACAGCAATTTTCTTCTTTTTCTTTTTTTATAATTTAATTATTGCACATTGAAATTGAGTAGTATTAATTGGAAATTCTTTTTTGTTTTTTAGAAAATCTTCAACTGCTTTTTCTACTCCTTTGCATTCAGGAGATTTAAAGTCATCACAAATTATTACTCCTCCTAAAACCATTTTAGGATAAAAGAATTCTAAACAGGCTTTAGTGCTTTGATAAATGTCTGTGTCAATATGAACAAAACAAAATTTTTTGTTTTTTACTGAATCAGCTGTTTCAGGAAATAGGCCTTTATAGAATTTAATGTTATTGAATTCACTTAAAAAATTTTTAACTAAACTTAAACTTGTATCATTATATAATCCTTTTTTTTGGTATTCAGTATTATCTTCTTTTTTATCTACTTCAGGCATGCCTTCAAAAGTATCAAATAAATGAATTTGCTTTGACTTAAAAACTTCAGCTAAAATTCTTGCTCCGCCTCCTCTGTAAACTCCTATTTCAGCTACTTCTCCCTGCAAAGTTGAAACTTGTTTTGAAAACTGAAACAAAAAAAAAGCTCTTTCAATACTTAATAACGCATTAGATTTAATTTTATTAAATAATTCAATGAACTCATTATGTTGTCTGATAAATTCAGGTGGTTTTATTTTCCGCCCTAATCTTTGCAAAACATCATAAAACATTTCATTAATTTTTATTTTCATTTAACACATCTCTATAAACTTCAAAAGTTTCTTTTGCAGTTTTATTCCAGTTAAATCTTTTAATGTTTTGAAATCCTTTTTGAATTAAATCTTTTCTTAATTTTTCTTTTGATAAAATTAATTCTAATTCTCCTTTTAATTCTTTATAGTTGTCTGCATTAAAAAATAAACCTGAATTTCCTGCAACTTCAGGCAAAGAAGTGTTATTAGCTGAAATAACCGGAATTCCAGCAGACATTGCTTCAAGTAAAGTCAATCCAAAACCTTCGTAGTATGAAGGGCAGACATAAACAAAAGATTCAAAGTAAAGGTTAATTAAATCCTGTCTTGGAATTAAATCCAAAAACTTCACTTTGTTTTGCAGGTTGTTTTTTTCAATAAATTCTTTAAATTTTTTTCTTTGATTTTTTTGCGTACTCCAGGGAATTCCTGCTTTAACTAAAACTAAATTTTCTTTTTTTAATTCAGAAAAAGCTTTTAGCAAAAAAGAAAAGTTTTTTTTAGGGTCATCGCTTCCAACAAACAAAATGATTTTGTTTTTTCCTAAATTGTATTTTTTTCTTACATCCTTGCTGCTTTTCTTTATTTCTTCTGATGCTAAATAAATTACTTCAGCTTTTTTTTCAAATAAAGAAAATTTTTTCAGTAGTTCATTTTTAGTTGAATTAGAAATACAGATTATTTTTTCTGCTTTATCAAACAAGAAAACATCTTTTTTTTTCCAGATTTTGTAATAAGAATACAAACTTAAATCACATAAAGTAATAATTAATTTGTTTTTAATTGAAGGAATAAGAAAAAAAAGTTCTTGGTTTGTAATATGGACAACACTTTGTTTTCTGATTTTGTTTTGAATTAAAAAAGGAAGCAGTTTTAATGCTAAAGAATTATTGAAATGGTTGGTTAATTTAAATAAAAAAATTTCATTTGGGTTGATTAATTTCAAGTCAGTTAAATTAGTTAATTTTTTTGAAAGGTTTTCTGAATAAATTGTTTGACCTGTTGCTTCTGAAGGAAGAAAAACTAAGTCTATTTTTATTTTATTCATAAGAAAAAAAGAAAAGAAAAGTTTTTTTAAGTTCAACAGTGTTATTATTTGATGACAGAAAAAGAATCAGCTAAACAAAAAATCAAAGTAGTGGAAGTTGACGTACTAAAACCTCATAAACCAACAATAGTTGAATTAGGACAGGCGTTATGCAAAGTTAAGTCAGTTCAGACTGCAAATATTACAGTTTATGCAATAGATGAAAAAACTGAATCAATTAAGGCAGCATTAGAAGGAGACAACATTGACTTTGATGAAGTCCAGAAAATAATTGACACTTACGGCGCAGTAATTCATTCAATAGACAAAGTAATTGTTGGAAAGAAAAAAGTAATTGACGTCCCAAAAGTTAATACACAGGAAATAACAAAATAATTCTGAGTGAAAAAAAATGATTTTCCTGGAATTAATTAAAAAAAACGATATAATTAGGCGTTATATTGTAATGAATTCTTTTGACGGAGTATTAACTATTTTAGGAATAGTTATTGCAATGTTAGTTGCAGGAGCAATGGAATCAAGAATTGTTATTATTTCTTCTATTGGAGTGATTATTGCAACAGGCGTTTCAGGAATCTGGGGCGGTTATTCTGCAGAAAAAGCTGAACGAAAAAGAAATTTAAAAGAATTAGAAAAACATTTGCTTAGAGATTTAAGTAAAACTCAAATTGAAACACAATACAAAAAAATGAGTTTAGCAATGGGTTTAGCTAATGGTTTAAGTTCAACTATTGTTTCATTTATTTTAATTATCCCGTTTTTTTTAGCTCAACTAAATTTAATTGACAAAATGACTGCATATTATTCTTCCATTGGATTAATTATAATTGCATTATTTGCTTTAGGTTATTTTATTGGAGAAATAGCAAAAGAAAAACACATAATTCATGGAATAGAAATGATCGGTGCAGGAATACTAGTAGGAATAATCATTTACTTATTTGAATTGATTAAAGTAATCTGATTGTTTGGATTTCTCCTAAAAAAGTTTAAGAGGGATTTATCCCTTGCTTTTTGATAAACCTTTTTTCTAAAAAGGTTTTATTTGTATTTGTTCAGTACAGATTTAATATCAACATTAGTTATGTTTTGTTTTACTAAAGGTTTTTCTTTTAGTTGAGGTAAGTCATCAGAATAAGTGTCTGTTTCTGTCTGATAAAATAATCCTGTTGGAATTCTTTCACCTAATTCCTGGCATCTCGAAAAAGCTGCATTTAAATCAGAAGTATTAAATTTTTCTGAATTTAAATCATAAACTCTTTGCTTGAAAAAATCAAAAGTATTAATTTTATTCCATGTAACACAAGGCTGAAATACGTCAATTAAAGCAAAACCTCTGTGTTTAGTTCCTTTAACAATTAAATCAGTTAATTGAGTTGTGTTGCCTGCATAACCTCTTGCAACAAAAGTTGCACCAGAAGCTAATCCAAGAGATAAAGGATTAATTGGAGTTTCAATTGAACCATGAGGAGTTGAAACAGTTTTTGCTCCTTGAGTTGAAGTAGGAGAAGTCTGCCCTAAAGTTAAGCCGTAAATTTGATTATTATGCCCAATAAAAGTAATATCTAAATTTCTTCTCATTGCATGAATTAAATGATTTAATCCAATCCCATATCCGTCTCCGTCTCCTGAAACAACAATAACAGTTAATCCATGGTTAGCTAATTTTATTCCTGTTGCAACAGGAATAGCTCTTCCGTGAATTGAATGAAAACCATAAGTTTCAATCCAGTGCGGCAGTCCTGCTGAACAGCCAATTCCTGAAACTACTACTACTTCACTTGGATTTAAGTTCATGTCTGCAACAGCTTTTTTAATTGAAGCTAAAATCATAAAGTCTCCGCAACCAGGACACCAGGTTGGAATTTCTTTTGTATTTAAGTCTTTTAATTCAGTCATTTTAATTTCCTCACTGCATTAACAATTTCATGCGGATAAAACTGTCTTCCTGTATATTTCAATAATTTGTTTTTAAATAAAATTCCTGTTTCTTGTGCAATTAATTTTCCAAACTGGGAAGTCATATTATTTTCAACTAATAAAACTTTTTTTGATTTCTTTATTAATTCAAGTAATTTTTTTTCTTTTAATGGAAAAACATAATTATAATGCAAAAAATTAACTTTTATTTTTTGTTTTTGCAGTTCATTTATTGCTTCAAGAATTATTCCTTTAGTTGAACCCCATGCAATCAAAGAAATTTTTGCGTTTTTGTCTCCGTATAATTTTGGTTCAGGCAGTTCTTTTTTTAATACATCTAATTTTTTCATTCTTTTATTCATCATTTTAATTCTGTTTTCTTCGCTTTCATCTGAAACTCCTTTTTCATTGTGTTCATCTCCGTTTGCTTTGTAAACTGTTCCTAAAGTTCCGGGTAAAACTCTTGGAGAAATTCCATCTGAAGTAAAAGCATATCTTAAGTAATTTTTTGGGGCTTTAGTTAAAAGTTTTCCTCTGTTAATCTTGAATTTACTGTAATCAAATTCTTTTACAGTTGTATTTCCTTCAGAAATATATTTATCCAGTAAAACTAATACTAATAATTGATATTTTTCTGCAAAATTAAATGAATTTAATCCTGCTTCAAATGCTTCAGTTACATCTCCTGGAGCAATAATCATTCTAGGAAATTCGCCTTGAGAAGCATTTAATGCAAACATTAAGTCTCCTTGTTCAGTCATTGTTGGAAGTCCTGTTGAAGGACCGGGTCTTTGAGATTCAACTACAACAGCAGGAGTTTCAGTCATTCCGGCTAAACCTAAAGCTTCAACCATTAAAGAAAATCCTCCGCCAGAAGTTGCAGTTAAACTTCTTGCTCCAGCAAAACCTCCTCCAATAATCATATTCATTGCCGCAATTTCATCTTCAGTCTGTTTTACAACAATATCATACTGCAATTCATGCGCAGCCATAAAAGAAAGAATTGAAGAAGAAGGAGTCATAGGATATTCTGCAACAAACTTTAATCCTGATTTAACTGCACCTAAAGAAAAAGCATCATTTGCATTAATGAAAATATGGTTTTTTTGTTTTTGTTCTTTTAATTGATAATTAAATTTAATATTCCTGTTTTTAATAAAATTAAATCCTTCTTTTGCTGCAGCAATATTAATTGGAATTAATGCATCTTTTTTTCCTGCAAAAGCTTCTTTGATTAATTGTTCTAGTTTATCAAATTCCAATCCAAGCAATGCAATTGACGCCCCTAAAGAAACCGTATTCCTCATAATTTTTTTTCCATGCCTTACTGCAATTTCAGTTAAAGGAATATCAATTAATACATGAGATTTTTTTGTCTTATATTTTTTTATGTCAATTTCTTTTCCGTCAAAAATTATTGCTGCATCAGAGCTTAATTCATTTAAATGCTTTTCAATTGTTTCAGCATTTAATGCAACTAAAAGATTAACTTCAAAATACTGAGAAAGAGCAGGAGTTTTTTTTACAATTAACTGGACTGTGTTATGCCCGCCTCTAACTAAAGAAGGAAATTCACTTGAATTAAAAGCAAATAATCCGTTTCTTGTACAGAACTTGCCAAACATTACGCCAACAGAAAGAATTCCATATCCTGCTTCTCCGCCGATTTTCCAGTTAACAAAATCTTTCATTAAAATCATTAAAGGAAAAGAAGAAAAGAAATAAAAATGAATTGTAGCATTTGTTCTTCAGCAAGTACTTAGGCAAGCCTAAATTATACATAATATTTTCACTTTTTATTTTAGAGTTGATTTTTATTAAGAAAAAAAATAATTTAACTGAAGGAAGCATTTTTAAAACATTAATTTTTTTAGCTTTGCCAATAATGCTTGGCATGCTTTTGCAGACAGCCTTTAATGTAATTGACACAATTTTTATCGGGATGCTTGGAACTGAAGCTTTAGCTGCTGTTGCAATAACTTTTCCTGTTGTATTTATTTTCATTGCTTTTGCTTCAGGTTTAAGTGTTGGTTCAACTACTTTAGTTGCGCAGGCAGTTGGGGCAAAAAATTATTCTAAAGCTAATAATATTGCAGAGCATTCTTTAATGCTGTCTGGAGTTATTGGAATAATTATTGCTGTTTTAGGAATTATTTTTGGAAAACCAATTTTTGTTTTTATGGGGGCAACTCCTGAAATACTTGAATTAACTTTGCTTTATTCTAACACAATTTTTATTGGATTTATTTTTTTGTTTATTGGATTTATTTCACAAGGAATAATGCAGGCTGAAGGAGATTCAAAAACCCCAATGATTAATATGGCAATAAGTGTTATGTTAAATATTATTTTAGATCCAATACTGATTTTTGGATTGTTTGGTTTTCCTGCTTTAGGGATTTTTGGGGCTGCATTAGCAACTGTTTTATCCAGAAGTGTTGGTGCAGGACTAAATATTTTTTATATTTTAAAAGGAAGAGGTTTAATTAAAATTAATCCAAAAGATTTCTCTTTTGATTTAAGAATAATGAAAAAAATAATTTTTTTGGGGGCTCCTGCTTCTATTGGGCATTTAACTATTTCTTTGGGTTTAACTGTTATAATGAGTTTTGTAGGAGTTTTTGGAGTATTATCAATTGCAGCTTATGGAATTGGAACAAGATTGGATTCAATTGCAATTCTGCCGGTAATTGGATTAATTAGTGCTACAATTGCAATGGTTGGACAGAATATTGGCGCAAAAAAACTTGAAAGAGCAAAAAAAACAATTTTTTATTCCACTGCAATTTCAGCTTTTTTAATGGGAATTGTTGCAGTAATATTTGTTTTGTTTCCTGAACCGTTTTTTAAATTATTTTCTGCAGATAAAGAAGTGATTTCAATTGGATTAGTATATTTGTCAATTGCTGCTTTTTCTTATCCTTTCAGATGAATTTTAATGACTATTTCTTCAGGTTTTCAAGGAGCAGGAAATACTTTTCTTTCAATGTTAATGACAGCAGGATACTGGATTTTAATTGTTATTTTATCTTTTTTCTTAAAAGAAATTTATGGACTAAAAGGAATATGGTATTCATTACTTTTTTCTGCCGTAATTGGTGCAGTAATAACAATAATAATTTACAAAACAGATTTATGGATTCCAAAAGAATTAAAACAAAGCAATTAATTTATATATCTTTTTGATAACAAATTGATAGGTGATTTTATGGGAGAAACTTTAGTTAGGTTTGAAGGCGCACAAGAAATAATTCTTGATAAATTAGTTGAAACAGGAATATTCAAAACCAAAAGCGAAGTAATAAGAGCAGGAATACTTGAATTAGGAAAAGATTATGGTGTTTTCAAAAATGTTAAAGAAATTGAAGACCAATTAGCTTTAAGAAAAATGAAGAAAATCAGTGAAGAAATAAAAAAAGGAAAAAGAAAAGTTTTAACTGAAAAACAAATAAAGAAAAAATACGGGTTTTGATTTTCTTGTTTGAAATAAGTTTTGCTGAAGAATGGGATAAGTTTTTTAGAAAAATTGACAAACAGGAAAAAGAAAGACTATGGAAAAAAATAATACAGTTAAAGACAATTGAAAAAGCAAGGCACTTAAAACATGGTTTACCTTTTTTTGTTTTAGAATCAGGGCAATACAGAATATGCTTTGAAGAAAAAGAAAAAACAAGAATAATAATGTTTGCAGGAAATCATAAGCAATATGAAAAATGGTACAAAAAGCAGTGAAGTAAATGGATTTAATTCAGGCAATAGTTTTAGGTTTAATGCAGGGAATAACTGAATGGCTTCCAATCAGTTCGCAGGGACAAACAATAATTACTGCAATAAAAGTTTTTGGAATTGACTCAGAAACAGCTTTTAGTTATTCAGTTTTACTTCATGCAGGAACAATGCTTTCTGCTTTAATTTATTTCAGAAAAGATTTCAGAGAAATAATTGAATTAAAAAACAGGAATTTAATGCAGTTTATTTTAATTGCAGTATTATCAACTGCAATAACCGGAATTCCAATGTATTTGTTTTTGAAAGAAATTTCAGTTAGTTCATTTTATCTTTCAGTTTTAATTGGATTAATGTTAATTGGAACAGGAATACTGCAATGGAAAAACAAAAAAGAAAAAAAAACAGAAGAAACCAAACAAAATGCATTTTTGCTTGGATTGGGACAAGGGTTTTCTGTTCTTCCAGGAATAAGCAGAAGCGGAATAACAACTTCAGTTTTGTTATTTAAAGGTTTTACTCCGCAAAAAGCATTTAAGTTAAGTTTTTTGCTTTCAGTTCCTTCAGTTTTTTTAGCTGAAGTGTTGTTTGGCTTAAAAGAGGGAATTGCATTTGAATGGAATTTATTGATTGCTGTATTAGTGGCTTTTGTAAGTGGTTATTTAAGCATAAAATATCTGCTTGAAATAGCAAAAAAAATTAATTTTAGTTATTTTTGTTTTGGATTAGGAATATTTTATTTGATAATCGCATTTATTTGAAATTCACTTAGTCCAGTTAAAAAAAGAGTATTTAAGCTTTTCTTTGCCCAATTTATACATAAATAGAGGGTTTTGGGTTAGTTAAATGTCTTTAGCAATTGAATTTTTTGTCAGACTGCTTTCACTGGATTTACAGTGGTTTGTAGAGTTAGCTATGAACAATATTTTCTGGTTATTTTTGTTTATTTTGATTACTTTTGTTTATCACGAATTAAAATGGAACTGGAAAACTTTTTTTGTAGTTATTTTTTGGTTTTGGATTAGTATTCCTTTTATTGGAAATCTTGGATTAGTTTATCTTGTTGGAGGACTGCTTTTCATTAATTATACAGCAAGACTTATTGTGTTGACTTTTGCTGAAGCAATCCCTTCACTTAAAAACAGGCTTCCAATAGTCATGCTGATTCAGTTTTTTACAATATTAATTTTATATAATTTGTTTTTGGTGTAAAAAAATGATTAAATCAGTATTAGACGGAATAAAAATAATGTTTGTTTTTTTCAGTGTCTTGTTTATCCTTAATCTTTTAGAAATAAGGATTTTTGCAGATTCACTTTATTCAGCAGAAATGATGGGGTTAGGCGTTTTATTTTTTATAATTAATGTAATGTTTGCAAGGTTGTAATTATGCTGTCAGTTGAATGGATTCCAAAATTAGCAAGTTTAGACTTGCAGTGGTTTGTAGAGTTAGCTATGAATAACATTTTCTGGGTGTTTGCAATATTGATGATTACTTTTGTTTACAACAAAAAATTTTCATTAAGGTTCTTTTTAATTATATTAATTATGATTTTTTCCACAGTAGAATTTTTTGAAACAGCAGGAATAGTTATTTTAGTTGGCGGATTTTTGTTTGTGTATTATATAATTGAAGTAATTTTATTGACTTTTACTGAAAACATTCCTCAATTACAGGGAAAAATTCCTTTTGTTTTAACAATTTATTTTTTCTTAATGATATTTTTATACAGCATGGGCGTGTTTTAAATGATAAAAAATTCAATGGTTCAGGGGCTTTTTTTCTGGATTTTATTTTATATGGTTTTAATAGCATTAAACCTGCTTGAAATTTCTTTTTTTAATGAATTAATTTTCAGCACACAGGGAATGGTTTTATCTTATATTTTCATCAGTTTTGGCGTAATTGCGTTTATGCGCTTATAATAAAGTTTATTAATTTGACAGAACTAATTCTATTAAATGAAAAAAATAATCCCTGTATTAATTTTACTGCTTTTATTCAGCGGATGCATTAGTTATTTTGAGTCAGCAGAAAAAACGACTACTATTGAAATAAAAGAAGAAATAATTTCAACTGAATTAACTTATGAAGGAAAACTAACAGAAAAAGGAAAAGAAATTAAAGACTGCAAAAAAGAATTAAAGAAACTTTTTCCTTCAACTGAAGCATCATTAGAAGCAAACATTAACAGCTTAGACAAAGACACAAGAGACACTGCAAAAGCAGAATTAATTTTTTTAAAAGAAGTAAAAAATTCATTTCAATGCACAATGGAAAAAGATGAATATTATGGAAAACTAAAATTAAGTTTTGACAATTCAAGAGAAATAATAAAAGAATTAAGCAAAATAAAAGACGGGTTTGCATTAATTGACGTAAACAAAGAGCAGTTTATTTTGATAATTGAACCGGAAATAAAAGATTATTTTTCTCCTGAAATAAGCAAAGAAAATTTAAGGATTAAAGTCAGAGGAGAAATTGTTGAAATTAATCCTGAAAGATATTCAATTAAAGACGGGTTTATACTGTTTTATGATACAAAAAACATTGATGCAAATTATATTCGAATAGAATTCAGAAAAGAAAAACCAGCAGATTTTCCTTTCCTGCTTGTTGCAGCAGGATTTATTCTGCTTGTTGCAACAGGAGTCATATTTGTTGTCTGGAGAAAAAGAAATCCTGAAGAATTATTTCCACGTTTGGAAAAAGATATAAAACAAAGAATGAAAAAAGAGTTAACTAATGGTTTAGCAACAACAGAAATCCAAATACTTAATTTTGAAAAAACTCCGTTAGGATATGAAGCAGAAGTAATGATTAAAATAAGAAAATACCATGTTGTTTTCAATAAAAAAATGGAATTAAAAAATTACTTAAAAATTGAATAAAAGGGAAAAAAATGAGTGAAGAAAAAAAACAAGAAGAAGAAATAAATGAAATGATAGATTTAATTAAAGGAAAGAAAACTCAAAAAGAAGAAACAAAAACAGAAAAAACAGAACAAGAAAACAAATTAAAAGTTAAACAAGACAAAGAAATACAGGAGCAAAAAACAGAAAATAAAGAACCTGAAATAAAACAAGAAAAAAACGAATTCAAAACAAAACAAGAAAAAGCAATTGGCCAACAAACTTTTTCAAAAAAGTTTGATCAAAAACAAGAAAAAAACGAATTCAAAACAAAACAAGAAAAAGCAATTGAAAAAATGATTGGATTGCTTAAAACAGATGAAGATGCAGAACTAAAAAAAGATAAATTAACAGAAAAAGTAAATAAATTAGTTGAAGAAACAGAAAAAGAATTAGGAAGAATTCAGTTTACAGGAAGAAAAAATGAAAAAAAGAAAAAAGAATCTTTTTTGAACAAAATGAAAAAGTCATTCAAAAAAAACTAAGAAACAAAAACTAAAGCATTGTCTTTTAATTTTAATTTTTTCCTTAAATTAAAAGAAGAAATTAATTCAAGAATATTTTCAGGATGATTAGTTCTTTCAGGAATTATTACAGCAGCATCAATTCTGCCGTTTAATTTTACTTTGAAAACAAAAGCCGGACCAAAACTTCTTTGTTTATCAGAAAAACCTTTAATTGAAATCTTTTTTTTCTCTGAAAGAAAATCATTTAATTCAAATTCATTTATTTTAATATTTAATGTTCCGGGAAAAACCCTGTTTCCTAATTTTTTTTTGAATTGATTTTGATATCCTGGAAGATTAATGTAATATTTTCCTTCTCCTAATCCTGATTTTACTTTGCCTGAAAGCTTATTGTTTTTTTTTGAAGAAAAAATTTTGTCTAATTCATTCTTTCTTTTAAGTAAAAAATTTTTTCCTTTTTCAGTTAAAGAAATAATATTTCCTGAAGCTAAAACTTTTCTTTCAATTAATTCTTTTTCAGCCAAAAAAGAAAGTTTTCTTGAAACAGACTGTTGAGAAATATTCAAGTCTAATGCAAGTTCTGAAGTTGAAGCTTTAATTGAATTATTTAATTCCGATTTTTTTGCAATAATAAGCAAAAGATAAAAATCTTTTTCAGGAAAAGTATTCATAATAGAATAAAAGGAAAATCAGATTAAAAAAATAATAGCTTAAATAGCAAAAAAACAAAGTAAACATAATGCTTTAAATTCTTTTCTGAAGCTAATTTGTTAGACTTACATTACTTAGTCATTTTCATGGCTTTTGATTTAAATCATTAAGTATTCAATTCATGATTTAAATTTATTTTATATTCTCTCAAAAAAAAATTTTTCTCTCGGAGATGGTCTCTTGATAAAAAAGTTAAGTTCTATAATGAATCATTTAATTGTTCCAATTCATGAAATTGTTCAAGAAGAAGAAACAGAAGAAATAATAAAAAAATTCGGTGGAAAAAAAGAAAAATTTCCTCAAATTCTTTTGTCTGATCCTGTAATTGAAGAATTAGGTGCAGAAAAAGGAAACTTAATCAGAATTACAAGAGAGACTCCTACTGCAGGAAAAACTATTTATTACAGAATGGTGGTTAAATGAATGGCTGGCCTTTAATTAAATCTTATTTTAATACAAAAAACATTGCCCAACAGGAAATTGATTCATTTAATCAGTTTGTTGATGTTAAATTAGACGAAATAGTAGAAGAAAACAAAACTATTGTTCCTAAAATTGAAGAAGTAAAAATTGAATTAGAAAACATTGAAGTATTAAAACCAAAAATAATTGAAGCAGATGGAAGTCCTAGAGCTAATTTTTTTCCAATGGAAGCAAGAACAAGAAACAGAACTTATTCAGGACCCTTATTTTTAACAATGAAATTACTTAGAAGAGATGTAGAACAAGACGAAAAAAGAGCGTATATTGGAGAACTTCCAGTAATGCTTAAATCAAACAGATGCTGGCTTGAAGGATTAAATGAAGAAGAATTAACTGAATCAGGAGAAGACCCAATGGACTTTGGAGCTTACTTTATTATCAATGGTTCAGAAAAAGCATTAATGACACAAGAAGTATTGTCTTCAGACAGAGTTTTAGTTTCAACTCAATTAGATAAATGGATTGCAGAAGTAATTTCAACCAAAGGCGCATTTAAAGGAAGAGTAAGAATTACAAGAAGTATTGATGGAGTATTATATGTAACTTTTCCTTCTTCTCCAAGAAAATTAAGATTATTTGTATTACTTAAAGCACTTGGATTAGTAAACGACAAAGATATTATTGGCGCTTTCCCTAATGAAAAAGAAATAACAAATGACATTTTATTAAATTTAGAATTAGATGACATCAAAAAAGAAAATGATGCATTAGATAAAATAGGAAAATATGTAGCACCAGGACAAGTAATCGAATACAGATTAAGAAGAGCAAAAGAAGTAATTGATGCTTTTTTGCTTCCGCATATTGGTCAAAGAGCAGAAGACAGATTAGCTAAAGCATATTATTTAGCTATGATGGCAACAAAATCAATTGAATTAAGTTATGGGATAAGAAAAGAAGACGACAAAGACCATTACAAAAACAAAAGATTAGAATTAAGCGGAAAATTAATGGAACACTTGTTTAGATATTCATTTAAATATTTTATTAAAGACTTAAAATTCCAGATTGACAGAACAGTAACAAGAAGAAGAAAATTAAATATTTCAACTGTTGTAAGACCTGGAGCAATAAGCGAAAGAATCAGGTTTGCAATGTCAACAGGAAACTGGATTGGCAGAGCAACAGGTGTTTCAAAATTCATGGAAAGAGTTAATTATTTAGCTCCATTAACTGACTTAAGAAAAGTCAAAAGCCCATTAGATAAAAACAGAGAATTATATGAAGCAAGAGATGTTCATGGAACTCATTGGGGAAGATTAGACCCAATTGAAACTCCAGACGGACCTCAATGCGGTTTAGTTAAAAATTTAAGTATATTAGCAGAGGTTACAGTTGACACCCCTGAAGAACCAGTAGAAAAAATGCTGGATGAAATGGGCGTAAAACTGAAAAAATTGTGATAAAATGGTTTCAGCAGTAAAAGTATATATTAACGGAAGATTGATTGGTTTTCATAAAGAACCAGAACAATTAACTAAAGAATTAATTCAGCAAAGAAGAAAAGGAAAAATCCATCCTCAGGTTAATATTGCATTCCACGAAGACACAAGAGAAGTTTATATTAATTCAGATGCAGGAAGAGTTCAAAGACCTGTGTTAATAATAGAAAACGGAAAACTAAAAATAAAAGAAGAACATATTAAAGCATTAAAAGAAGGAAAAACTAATTGGAATGTATTACTAAAAGAAGGAATAATTGAATACTTAGATGCAGAAGAAGAAGAAAACACTTTAATTGCAACAAGCGAAGAAGAAATAACAAAAAAACACACTCATATGGAAATTGATTCAGCAGGAATTTTATCTGTTGTAAGTTCATTAATTCCTTATTTAGAACACAACATGGCTGGAAAATCATTGCATGGAGCAAAAATGTTTAAACAAGCATTAGGAATTCCAGGAATAAATTATAATTTAAGAACTGATACTGAAGGCCACTTATTACATTATCCTCAAAAAGCAATAGTTAAAACAAAAACCAGCGATTTAATGGAATTAGATAAAAGACCTCAATTACAAAATCTCGTTGTAGCAATAATGCCTTATTATGGATTTAATACTTTAGATGCCGTAATATTAAATCAGGGAGCAGTAGACAGAGGAATTGGAAGAAGTGCTTATTTTAGAACTTATGAAACTGCAGAAACAAGATATCCAGGCGGTCAAATAGACAAATTTGAAATCCCAAAAGAAGAAACAATTGGATTTTTAGGAGAAGAATTCTATAAAAAATTAGGCGAAGACGGATTAGTTGAATTAGAAGAATTTGTGTCAGAAAAAGATGTAATAGTTGGAAGAACTTCTCCTCCAAGATTTTTAGAAGAAGTATCAGAATTTGGAGTAGTACAAGAAAAAAGAAGAGAAAGTTCAATGACCGTAAGAAAAGGAAAACCAGGTTTTGTAGATAAAGTTTTTATTGCAGAAGATTTAGAAGGAAACAAATTAGTTAAAATAAAAATCAGAAGCTTAATGATTCCTGAAGTAGGAGACAAGTTTTCATCAAAACACGGACAAAAAGGAGTTATTGGTTCAATTATTCCAGAAGAAGACATGCCTTTTACAGAAGAAGGAATAAAACCAGATTTAATTTTAAATCCCCATTCAATTCCTTCAAGAATGACCATAGGACATTTAATTGAAATGTTAGGCGGAAAAGCAGCATCACTAAAAGGAAAAGAAATTGATGGAACTCCTTTTAGTTCAGTTTCAAGACAAGAAATAGGAAAAATGCTTGAAGAAGCAGGCTTTAGAGCTGATGGAAAAGAAACATTTTATGATGGTTTAAGCGGAAAAAAATTAGAAGGCCAAATATTTAATGGAATTGTTGCTTACAGAAGATTATTCCACATGGTTGCACATAAAATGCAGTCAAGAAGCAGAGGACCAGTCCAAATCTTAACAAGACAGCCAACAGAAGGAAAAGAAAAAGAAGGAGGATTAAGATTTGGAGAAATGGAAGGAGAAACATTAGTAGGACACGGAGCTGCAATGTTATTACAGGAAAAATTAATTGAAGACTCAGATAAATTAATTGAAATTATCTGCGAAAAATGCGGAATAGTTGCAATTAACGATCAAATTAGAAACAGAAAATACTGTCCAATATGCAATTCAAGTGCAGTTTATCCAGTTGAAATGAGTTATGGATTCAAATTATTATTAGATGAATTAAAATCTTTAGGAATAATGCCAAAAATAATGATTAAGGACAAGGTGTAAATAAATGTTAATGAAAAGAATCAGTGCAATAGAATTCAATGTTTTAAGTCCTGAAATGATAAGGAAATTAAGTGCATTAGAAATAAAGACTCCGGATACTTATGACAAAGATGGATATCCAATGGAAGGAGGATTAATGGATCCTCACTTAGGAGTAATTAATCCAGGATTAAGATGCAAGACTTGCGGTCAAAAAATGAAGCAATGTGCAGGACACTTTGGTTCATTAGAATTAGTAAGGCCTGTAATTCATTCAGAATTTGGAAAAAAAATAGAAGAATTAATGCATGGAACATGCGATTCATGCGGAAGAATTGCAATTCCAGAAGAAAAATTAAAGCAATGGAAAGAAATGGATGAAACAACAGAACAAACAATAAAAAGAATTTTATTAAAAGCAAAGAAAACAAAAAAATGCCCTCATTGCGGAACAGCAAAAAAAGAAGTTTTATTAGATAAACCTACAAACTTTTATGTAAACAAAGAAAGAATTTATCCAACTCAAATAAGAGAATGGATGGAAAAAATCACTGACGAAGACTTAAAAATGTATGGTTATACTCCAGAAAAAATAAAGCCAGAATGGTTTATTTTAACTACTTTATTAGTGCCTCCAATCACAATGAGGCCTTCAATTACTTTAGAATCAGGAATAAAATCAGAAGATGATTTAACACACAAATTAGTTGACATAATCAGAATAAACATGAGATTAAAAGACAACATTGATGCAGGAGCACCGCAATTAATTATTGAAGACTTATGGGATTTATTACAGTATCATACAACAACTTTTTTTGATAATAACACAGCAGGAGTTCCTCCAGCAAAACATAGAAGCGGAAGAGCATTAAGAACTTTAGTGCAAAGACTAAAAGGAAAAAAAGGAAGATTTAGATATAATTTAACAGGAAAAAGAGTTAATCATGCAGCAAGATCAACTATTACTCCTGACCCATTTTTGTCAATAAATGAAATTGGAATTCCAACAGGAATAGCATCAGATTTAACTGTTCCTGAATTAGTAACTGAATGGAATAAAAAAGAAATAGTTCAAATGATGAAAGACACTGACAACATAAAATATTTTGTAAGAGCAAATGGAATGAGAAAAAAAGTTTCTGAAGAAACAAAAAAAGAAATAATAGAAGAAATTGAACCAGGAACAAAAATTGAAAGAGAACTAAAAAACGGGGACATAATTTTATTTAACAGACAGCCTTCATTACATAGGCTTTCAATGATGGCGCACAAAGCAAGAATAATGCCAGGTAAAACATTCAAAATGAATCCAATTGTATGCAAGCCATATAACGCTGACTTTGACGGAGACGAAATGAATTTACACGTTCCACAAACAGAAGAAGGAAAAACTGAAGCAAAAGAATTAATGTTTGCACAAAAACATATTATTTCTCCAAGATACGGAGCACCAACAATAATATTAGATGAAGACGGAGTTTCAGGTTCATATATTTTAACAATGAAAAACAACAAACTTAACAGAGAAGAAGCAATGCAGTATTTTTATGAAATGGGAATAACTGAACTACCAAAAACAAAAAATGGAAATTATTGGTCAGGAAAACAAGTCTTTTCTGCAATGCTTCCAAAAGGACTAAATTTAGCTTACAAAACAAATACTTATAAACAACTTAAAGAAATGAATCCAGAAGCAAATGAAAAAGAATTCCACGAAGATTCATTCCTGAAAATAGAAGACGGCGAATTAATTTCAGGAGTAATAGATGAAGAATCATTAGGAGAAGGAAAAGGAAAAATAATTCAGACTTTATTTACTGAATACAGTCCTGAAGCAGTAGAAAGATTTTATTATTATGCTAACAGAATTGTAGGAGATATTTTAACAAAAAAAGGAATGACTGTAGGATTAGACGAATATGAAACTAATCCAGAAATAGAAAAAGTCAAAGCAAAAGCAATAAAAGAAGAACAAGAAAAAGGAGAAGAATTAACTGAACAATTCAAAAAAGGAAACCTTGAATTAATTCCTGGAAGAACTTTAGAAGAATCACTTGAATTAAGAATGATGAGATTAGGAGCAAAAACAAAAGATAAAGTCGGAAAAGAAATAATGAGACAAAAAGTAGAAGAATTGCTTTCAAACGATCCAAAATATAATTCAACTGTAATGATTATGTCTGGTTCAAGAGGTTCAGCAATAAACTTAACTAACATTGCAGGAATGTGGGGACAAGCAGCAGTAAGAGAAGGAAGACCAAAGAGAGGATTTATTGACAGATTAATTGCAACCAACAAAAGAAAAGACGTTGGAGCAACAGCAGGCGGATTTATTGAACAAAACTTTATGCAAGGCATGAAAGTAAAAGAATTCTTCTATCACTCAATGGGAGGAAGACAAGGAGAAGTAGACACAGGAGTATCCACAAAAGTTTCAGGATACTTATACAGAAGATTAGCAAATTCACTAAAAGACTTAAATATTGCAAATGACGAAACAGCAAGAAGTGCAAATGAAAATATAATTCAATTCTCTTATGGAGATGATGGTGTCTTTCCAATGAAAAGCTGGAGAGGAAAATCAATTAATATTTCAAGGGAATTAGAAAAATTAAATAAGTGATTTTTATGGTAGAAAAAAAAGCAAAAAAAACTGAAACAAAAGCAAAAAAAGAAAAGAAAACAGAAAAAAAACCTAAAGTAAAAAAAGAAAGAAAAACAAAAAAGAAAGAAGTTGAAGAAATAGAATACATTTTAGAAAAAAGCAATGAAGAAAACTCAACAAAACACGAATTTTTACCTGTTTCAGTTATGAGAGAAATTGATGCAAGAATAGAAAAATATTCATTAAATGCATCAGAAAAACAAAAATTAATTTCAATTTCAGAAAAAGCTTATTTAAAAAACAAAGTTGAACCAGGAGAAGCAGTAGGAATAATCGCTGCACAATCAATTGGAGAACCAGGAACACAATTAACTTTAAGAACAAAACACTATGCAGGAGCAGCAGAAGTATCTGTTGGTTCAGGAATACAAAGAGTAGAAGAAATCGTTGACGGAAGAAGCAAATCTAAATACCCTACAATGGACATTTATTTAACAGAAGAATTCAGAAAAACAAAAGAAAAAGCAGAAAAAATTGCAAACAGTTTAATTGATGTAAGAATTGGAGACGTAATTGAAGTAAAAGAAGACTTAGCAAAAAAGAAAATTTTTATTACAATAAAAGAAAAAGACATCAAAGAAAAAGGAATTGACAGAACAGATTTAATTAAAAAAATGGAAAAATACTTAAAAATAAAAGGAAAAGAAAAAGACAATGGATTTGAATTTGGTCCATCAAAAGAACCATTATTAAAAGGAAGAAAAAACTTAAATAAATTAATTTCAACCAGAATTCATGGAATAAGAGGAATAGAAAAAACAATTGTATCAAAAGAAGGAAATGAATTCATGATTAAAACAAGCGGAACAAACTTAAAAAATGTATTAAAGCTTCCTGAAATAGACACAAAAAGAACAACCACAAATGACATAAAAGAAATAAGCAAAGTATTAGGAATTGAAGCAGGAAGAGCAACAATAGTAGAAGAACTGCATAAAACATTCAGAAATAATGGAATTTTAATTGATGTAAGACACATAATGTTATTAGCAGACTTAATGTGCTTTGAAGGAGATGTAAAAGGAATTGTAAGAACAGGAATTACAAGACAAAAAAGTTCTCCTTTAGCCAGAGCTGCATTTGAAGAAACAACAAAACACTTATTAGACGCAGCATTTAAATCAGAAATAGAAGAATTAGAAGGAGTAGTAGAAAATATTATTGTCGGACAGCCAATAAAAGTCGGAACAGGAAAAGTTCAGTTAATAATGAGGTAATAACAATGAATATAAACATTGAAATCAGAAGGACAGTTGACACAGGAAAAGTCGATTTTGGCGAAAATCAGACAGAGAAAAACATTTTAAAGGGAAACGGAGAATTAATTATTATTAGTTCCAATACAAAAAAACTTGTTAAAGAAAAACTGGAACATTATTCAAAATTAAGCGAAATTCCTTTTTATGAATTCAAAGGAACTTCAGTTGAATTGGGTTCTGTTTGCGGAAAACCTTTTCCGGTTTCAGTTTTAACAGTATTAAACAAAGGAAAATCAAAAATACTTGAAATAAACAAACCAGAAGAAAAAACAGCAAAAAAAACCAGAAAACCAAAAAAGACAGTGAAAAAGAAATGAAAATTTCAAACAAAGAAATTTTATTAATTAATGCATTACAGAATTTCTCAGGCGTTACCGCAAGAGACTGTATAATAAGCAACAAAAATATAATTTTTGTTGTAAACGAAAAATATGTCGGAACTGCAATAGGAAAAAAAGGAGAAACAATAAATAAATTAAGAAAAAAATTAAACAAAAACATTGAAATTTATGGTTATACACAAAACCCAGAAAATTTAGTGAAAAATTCACTAAAAGAAATAAAAATAAAAGAAATAAAAGAAAACAAAGAAGAAGGAAAAAAAATTCTTTTATTGTCTGTTGACGCAGAAAATAAAAGAAAAATTTTAAGCCAAGGAAACAAAATAAGAAAAATAAAAGAAATACTAAAAAGAAATTATAATATTGAAAACATTAAAATAAGGTGAAACAATGGCAAGAGGAGAATTCAGTGCAAAAAGTCTTGAAAAAAAAAGAAAAAAATGGAAAAAGAAAAACCCAAAAGAAAAAATAAGGGCAAGAAGAAAAAAGAAAAAACTAAAAGACATAATGGAAGGTTCTCCACAAGCCAGAGGAATTGTATTAGAAAAAAGAGGAGTAACAGCAAGACAGCCAAACTCAGGAATAAGAAAATGTGTAAGAGTACAGTTAATTAAAAATGGAAAACAATTAACTGCTTTAGCTCCATTTGACGGGGCAATTAAATTTATTGATGAACACGACGAAGTCTTAATTGAAGGCGGCGGAGGAAGAAAAAAAGGAGCAAAAGGAGACCTTTGGGGAGTAAAATTTAAAGTAATAAAAGTAAACAATCAATCATTAGAAATGCTAAGATCAGGAAGAAAAGAAAAAGTTAAAAGGTAATTAAAATGAAAACACTATTATTTGATAAATGGGATTCAGAACCAGTAAAAATAGATGACATCAGCTTAGTTAAATACATTAACTTTGAAGATAAAATCATTCCACACACTTTTGGAAAAAAAACAAGAAAAAGATTTGCAAAAGGAAGCCTGAACATAGTTGAAAGACTAATAAACAAAGTAATGCGTTCAGGACAAGGAAAAAGAAAATTATCAGGAAAATATATTAGAGGAAGAAAAAGTTGTGGAAAAAAATTACAGGCAATGAACATAATTGAAGACGCATTTTTAATTATAGAAAACGAAACAAAACAAAATCCTTTGCAGGTATTAGTTAAAGCAATAGAAAATTCTGCTCCAAGAGAAGACATTACAAGAATAAAAAAAGGCGGAATAGCTTATACAATTTCAGTGGATTTATCTCCATTAAAAAGAATAGATGAAGCATTAAAGAATTTAGCTTTAGCTGCGTTTGCATCTTCATTTAACAAAAAAGTTGATGCAGCCCAGACTTTAGCAAAAGAACTAATTTTAGCTTCAAAAAACGATACAAATTCTTTTTCAGTTAAAAGAAAAAACGAAGTAGAAAGAATTGCAATCAGCTCAAGATAATTAAGAGGGATACTAATGAGTAAAAGAGAAGACGTAGCAAGAAATGCAGAAAAATTCATGAATTCAAGAGAACACATCAGAAACATTGGTGTTGTTGCCCATATTGACCATGGAAAAACCACAATGACCGACAATTTAATTGCTGCATCCGGCATAATTTCAACTGAATTAGCAGGCAAACAACAATTCATGGATTACTATGAATTAGAACAAGAAAGAGGAATAACAATTAATTCAGCTAATGTTTCAATAGTTCAAAAATATCAAGACAAAGACCACTTAATTAATATAATTGACACTCCAGGACACATTGATTTTGGAGGAGAAGTAATAAGAGCAATGAGAGCAGTAGACGGCGTAATATTAGTTGTGGATTCAGTTGAAGGAGTAATGCCTCAAACAGAAACAGTTGTAAGACAGGCATTAAAAGAAAATGTAAAACCATGTTTATTTATCAATAAAGTTGACAGATTAGTCAACGAATTACAGTTAACTCCAGAACAAATGCAGGAAAGATTTATCAAAACAATAACTCAAGTTAACAGATTAATAGATAAAAATGCTCCAGAACAATTTAAAGAAAAATGGAAAGTAAAAGTAGAAAACGGTTCAGTAGTATTTGGTTCAGCTTATTATAACTGGGCTATATCAGCTTTGCACATGAAAAAAACCGGAATTTCATTTAAAGATGTATACAATTACTGTAAAAACAAAGACCAAAAAACTCTTGCAGAAAAAAGTTCTTTATATGAAGCAATAGTTGAATTAGTAATACAACATTTACCTAATCCTTTAATTGCACAAAGATACAGAATACCAAAAATTTGGACAGGAGAAATAGAAAGCGAAGAAGGAAAAGCAATGCTTGCATGCGATCCAAACGGACCATTAGCAATGATGGTTGTAGATATAAGTGTTGACCCTCATGCAGGAGATGTAGCAACAGGAAGAATTTATTCAGGAACAGTAAGAAAAGGAACAACTGTAAAATTAATTGGATCACAAAAAGAAATCGGAGTACAACAAGTTGCATTATTTATGGGACCAGAAAGAGTCCAGGTAAGCGAAATTCCAGCAGGAAATATTGCAGCATTAGTAGGATTAAAAGAAGTTTATGCAGGCGAAACAATTTCAACTTTAAAAATGAAAGAATTTGAATCATTTATGTCTAATGCTGAACCAGTAATGACTGTTTCAGTTGAAGCAAAAGAAGCAAAAAATTTACCTAAATTAATTGAAACAATAAGACAAATAACAAAAGAAGACCCAAATATTAAAGCAACAATAAATCAGGATACAGGCGAACATTTGCTTTCAGGAATGGGAGAACTACACTTAGAAGTAACACAGCATAGAATTGAAGTAGACCATAAAATTCCAGTCACAGTAAGTGCTCCAATAGTTGTATATAGAGAAACAATAACAAAAGAATCTCCTAAAAAACATGAAGCAAAAACACCAAACAAACACAATAAATTTTATATGCATGTAGAGCCAATTCCTGCAGAAATATTAAAACAATTAAATGAATCAAAAATTCAAGGAAAAATAAGAGATAAAGACAAGCATTTAGTTCAGCAATTTATTGACATGGGAATAGACAGAGATGAAGCAAAAAGAATTTGGACAGTAAACAACAACTGTTATATTGTTAATGCAACAAAAGGAATTGAAGCATTATTTGAAGTAAGAGAATTAGTTATGCAGGCATTTAATGATGCAACAAATCAAGGACCATTATCAAAAGAAAAATGTCAGGGAGTAAAAGTAGTTTTAACTGACGCAAAATTGCACGAAGACGCAATTCACAGAGGACCAGCACAAGTATTGCCTGCAATTACCAGAGGAATTTATGCATGCATGCTGCAGTCAGATGCAGTATTGCTTGAACCAAAACAAACTTTATCAATTATTGTTCCAGAAGATTTCATGGGATCAGTAAGCAAAGAATTAGGCGCAAGAAGAACACAAATAACTGACATGAGACACGAAGGAGATCAAACAATAATAATTGGAAAAGCTCCAGTAAAAGAATTAATTGGGTTTAGTGCAGCAATAAGAGGCGCAACACAAGGAAGAGCAATCTGGACAGCAGAATATGCAGGATATGAAATGCTTCCAAGAGAATTACAGCACAACACTATTGTTGACATCAGAAAAAGAAAAGGAATGGATCCAGAACCAAAAAAAGCAGAATTCTTTTTTGATTAAAAAAAAATTATTTTCCTTTTTTTCTTTTATATGTTTTACTTAAGTCTATTGTTAAACTTATAATATTAGGCATTGATTCAGTTTTTTCAATAACAAATTTGCTTTCTAAATAACTTGCAATTCTTGAATCTTCTTTTGGAATTCTAATTGTAAAATTAGTTTTTTTTCCATAAACCCTTCTAACATTATTAATTAAATTTTCATAAAGAAAACGCTTATTTCTTTCAACTACTGTAGAATTTCTTTTAAAACTTGGAACAGCCGCACCAAGCAAAACAACATTATTAACGCCATTTTTTTTTGTAACTTCAACTTTAGCGGTTCCTCTTGAACCTAACAAAGGACTTCCGCTTAATTCAACTAAATCAGCCAAAGAATATCTTGTTAATTTACTAAACTGTCTTTCAAACTGTCTTTTAACTTCAGTTAAATCATCTCCTTTTAATATGGATTCAATTCTTTGAACAAAAGCTCCTCTGTTAATATTTCTTCCACCAAAACCAAAAATAGCAAAAGAACTTGTACTTTTTGAAGATTTTAATTTATGAAAAAATTTAGTTGAATTATTAGAATTTCTTTTTGTCGCATCATTTAAAAAAGTTACTGCAGTCTTTAAAGCCAGTTTAGGAGAAATAATCCTGCTTTTTTCCATTGATTTAGGTCTTTTTATTTCCAACACTTTTTTTTTCTCTGAAAGAACTTCCACTAACCTGCTTTTAGGCAGCCTGTTTTTTCCTTTTGGCATAAAATAATTAACTTCAAACTTTAATTTAAAAATATGTTTTTTAAGTTAAAAGAATCCAGAATCCTTTATAAAAGCATTTAAATAGTTTTTGTTTTAAAGAATAATAATTGGAGAAAGCACTATTTTCTTTAATTAAAGTGTTTTTTTACAAAATTAAATGTTCAAACATTAAAGTGAATTTTACCTTTGGAGGTGTATTTCAAATGGCAGACAAGCCGCACGTAAATTTGGTTTTCATCGGACACGTTGACCATGGAAAATCAACTTTAGTCGGAAGACTAATGTATGACACAGGTTCATTAAGTGAACAGGATTACAGAAAATTACAACAGGAAGCAGAAGAAAGAGGAAAAGGAACTTTTGCTTTTGCTTATGTAATGGACAACTTAAAAGAAGAAAGAGAAAGAGGAGTAACAATTGACGTTGCATACAAAAAATTTGACGGACAAAAAAACTCTTTTACAATAATTGATGCACCAGGCCACAAAGACTTTGTAAAAAATATGATTACAGGAACTTCACAGGCTGATGCAGCAGTATTAGTTGTCAGTGGAAAAGATGGAATACAACCTCAAACAAAAGAACATGCTTTTTTAGCACAAGTAATGGGATTAAAACAAATCATCATTGCAGTAAACAAAATGGATGAATTAAAATACGATGAAGCAGGATTTAATAAAGTAAAAGAAGAAATGACTAAACTTTTACAAGGAATCGGCTACAAAATAGATGCTGTAAAATTCATCCCTGTTAGTGCATGGGTTGGAGACAATGTAGCAAAAAAATCAGAAAACATGTCATGGTATAAAGGAGAAACTTTAGTCCAGACTTTAGACAATTTAGTTGCACCAAAACCTCCAACAGACAAACCATTAAGACTTCCAATACAGGACGTATACACCATTAAAGGTGTTGGAACAGTTCCGGTTGGAAGAGTTGAAACAGGCATAATTAAACCAGGAGAATCAATTATATTCCAGCCTACAGGAAAAACAGGAGAAGTAAAAAGTGTTGAAGCACACCATGAACAACTTCCACAAGCAATTCCTGGAGACAATGTTGGATTTAATGTAAGAGGAATCTCTAAAGCAGATGTTGCAAGAGGAGACGTAGCAGGACACACAAAAGACCCTCCTACAGTTGTAAAAGAATTTATTGCACAAATTGTTGTATTAAATCATCCAACTGCAATTCCAGTAAATTATACGCCAGTATTTCATTTGCATACAGCACAAATGTCAATGACCATAACAGAAATCCAGAAAAAATTAGATCCAAAAACTGGTGCAGTAAAAGAAGAAAACCCTAAATTCCTAAAAACAGGAGACGCTGCAATAGTAAAAATTATTCCAACAAAACCTTTAGCAGCAGAAGAATACAAAAAATTTCCTCAATTAGGAAGATTTGCAATAAGAGACATGGGACAAACAGTCGCAGCAGGAATGATTGTAACTGTAACTCCAAAATGAAGGCTTTAAGCTTTCATTTCTTTTATCTTTTTTAAGCTATTTTAGAAAAGATTAAATCAAAGGAATATTGATATATATGAGAAAAGCAAGAATTAAATTAACAAGCCCTGACTTCAAATTACTTGAAGATATCTGTGAAAAAATTAAAGAAGTCGCAAACAGAACAGGAGTAAAGCATTCAGGAAGTATTCCTTTACCTACAAGAAAATTAACTGTTCCTACAAGAAAAGGAATGCCTGGCGGCGGAACAAGTTCAATTGATAAATGGGAAATGAGAATTCATAAAAGATTATTAGACATTGAAGCAGACGAAAGAACTTTAAGAAGAATAATGAGAGTAGAAATCCCAGAACAAGTTCACGTTGAAATTGAATTAAAGGAATAATTTCTAATTTTAAAAACCTTTAATAAAAGCTGGTTTCCTTTCTTTTATTATGCAATATGAATATTTAGAGCATACAGCAGACATTAAATTTAAGGCTTACGGCAAAACAAAAGAAGAACTAATTATTAATTCAGGTAAAGCTTTATGCAATTCAATTATTGACTTAAAAGAAATAGAAAAAAAAGGAAAAGGAATAATTGAAATTAAAGCAGAATCATTTGAACAACTTTTATTTAAATTTTTGCAGGAATTATTATTTGAAATTGATGCAAACGAATTAATTTTTTCTGAATTTCAAATAAAAAAATTAACAGAAAAAAAAATCAATGAAAAAACTGAATTTAAATTAATAGTTTTCTGTTTAGGAGAAAAAATTAATTTAGACAAACACGAAATCAAAACAGAAATCAAAGCAATAACAAAACATGAATTCAAAGTAGAAAAAAAAGAAGAATGGACAGCAGAAGTATTAGTTGATGTTTAAAGTGAAGACAAAATGAATTTAAAAGAAATAAAAAAAGGAATTTATGAAATAGAAAAGCAAGGAAAAATGTTAGTGCCTGCAAGAATTTATGCAACAAAAAAATTACTTGAACAAATAGAAGAAAATGCAATACAACAATTAGTTAATGTAGCTGAACTTCCAGGAATACAAAAATATTCAATTGCAATGCCTGACTGTCATTGGGGTTATGGTTTTCCAATTGGAGGCATAGCAGCATTTAATTCAGAAAACGGTGTTGTTTCTCCAGGAGGAATAGGGTTTGACATTAACTGCGGAGTAAGATTAATTAAAACAAATTTAACTGAAAAAGACATTAAAGGAAAAGAACAGGAATTACTAGAAGAATTGTTTAAGCAAGTTCCTGCAGGAATAGGTTCAAAAGGACAACTAAAAATAGATAAAAGGCAGTTAATTGAAGTAATGAAAAAAGGAAGTAAATGGGCAGTAGAAAACGGTTTTGGATGGAAACAAGATATTGAAAACACAGAAGAAAACGGAAAATTAGAAAATGCTAATCCAAAAAAAGTTTCAGAAAAAGCAGTTCAAAGAGGAGTAAAACAATTAGGTTCATTAGGGTCAGGAAATCATTTTTTAGAAATACAAAAAGTAGAAAAAATTTTTGATGAAAAAACAGCAGAAAAATTCGGTTTAAAAAAAGGAAATTTAACTATAATGATTCATTGCGGAAGCAGAGGTTTTGGACATCAGATTGCATCAGATTATTTAGAGACAATGGAAAATGCAATGAAAAAATATTCAATTAACGTTTCAGATAAACAATTAGCCTGCACTCCAATTAATTCAAAAGAAGGAAAAGATTATTTAGAAGCTATGGCTTGTGCAGTAAATTATGCTTTTGCAAACAGGCAGTTAATTACTCACTGGACAAGAAAAAGTTTTGAAAAAGTTTTAGGAAAAAAAGCAGAAGAAATGGAAATGAAGTTAGTTTATGATGTAGCACATAATATTGCTAAATTTGAAGAACATGAATTAAACGGAAAAAAAGAAAAATTATTAGTTCATAGAAAAGGAGCAACAAGAGCTTTTCCTGCAGGAAAAAAAGAAAACCCAAAAAGTTATCTGGATTCAGGACATCCGGCAATTATTCCTGGCTCAATGGGAACTTCATCATGGATTGTAATAGGAACAGAAAAAGGATTACAGGAAACTTTTGGTTCTGTTGCCCACGGAGCAGGAAGAGTAATGTCCAGAACAAAAGCAATTAAAACAAAAAACGGGGAACAAGTAAAAAAAGAAATGGAAGAAAACGGAAGATTTGTTAAGTCCAGATCTCCAAAAACTTTATCTGAAGAAATGCCTGAAGCATACAAAGATATAGATGAAGTAATTAATTCATTAGAAGTAAGCGGAATAGCAAAAAAAGTTGCAAGATTAACTCCAATTGGAGTTGTAAAAGGTTAAAAAAAAGAAGTAAAAAACTCAAACATTATGTTTAAATACATTAAATTACAGACTTATATATAATTTTACCACTTTTGAGTGGTTAATGGTGGTTGTTTATGAGAAAGTTTTTGTCTATAATAATGCTTTTAATTTTTATTTTATCTAATGTGAATTCAGCTGTGTTTACTGATACTTCGCATCCTTTTTTTGTTGAAGTTTCTTCAGTTGAATTAAGAAGCGATTATGATTCTTATTGGAGTAATTCAATTAATGTAAACGACAACGATGCAGTTGACATAAGAGCAGAACTTTTTTTGGATTATTATAATTATTACGGCGACTATTATTACAACGACTGGATTCAAGCTTATGCTGAAATTTACGGCTACAATAACGGCTGGGTTTATTTAAAGACAACTAATACAAGAAATATTTCATTAAATTATCTTAATTACAAGACAGTTTACTGGTATGACGCATTTTTTATTGATGATTATTATTCAAAATATAAAGTAATTGTTTATGCAGAAAATTCAACTGATTATTATAATTCAGGCTCTAATATTGCTTTTGTAGATTTAGTTAATTCAGGTTTTGATTCTTATTGCGACGATATAGAAATTTTTTCTAATTCAGTTGCAATGAATGAAAATGAAACAGAATTTGTTACTTTTAATATAAAAAATAATTCAAATGAAAGATTTTACATTAAAGGAGTTTCACCAGTTGAATATGAATCATTTTTTGGAGTTTTTACTAATTCAAATGATTCATCTATTGCTTCAGATGGTTTAGGACAAGTAAGACTGAAAGTTAATAGTTCTGAAGTTAATTCAGATAGAACCGGAACTGCAACTTTAAAAATTAAAGGAGAATTTGCTTCAGGAAAAACCTGTTCTTATTCAGACATAAAAAAAGATTTTATTGTAAGAGTTTCAGATAACTCATTTGATAATTCATGCGGAAACATAAGTATTAGTGCTTCAAATGAAAGAATACAGGAAAATGACTCAGAAACTTTTTCTTTTACTGTGAGAAATTATTCTGATTCAGCTTTTTATATTGATGATTTTGATGTATTAGATAATAGTTCTTATTTTAATGCAACAGAAAGTTATAATCCAAGCTTAATTCCAAAAAACTCTTCAAGAGAATTTGACTACAAAATAAACAGTAATTCAGTTTCATTTAATGAAACAGGAAAAATTTACATTAGAATTTCAGGGCATTATTCCGGCGGAAATTACTGTTCTTATTCAGAAATAAGAGAAGAAACAGTAAACATTACAGTAGAAAATTCTTATTTTAATGAAGGAGAATGCAATGACATTTACTTAAATACAAAAAATTTAAATTTAAATGAAAACGATTATTTTTCAGCTTCTTTTTCAGTCGAAAACAATTCAAATGAAAGATTTTACATTGAAGGAATAGACTTTGATGAATTTACTTCTTTTGCAGAATTCAGAAACATTGATTTTCCTTCTTATATAAATAACAACTCTGAAAAAAATGTTTCTTTTAGTGTAAAAACAGATAATGTAAGTTCAGATAAAACTTCAACTGCTTATTTTAAAGTAAAAGGAAAATTTGAAAATGGAGAAACTTGTTCTTTTTCAGATACAAGAAAAAGTTTTAACTTAAAAGTAAATAATTCAGATTACTATAACAATAACACAGGAAATGAAGATGAAGAAGAACAGGAAACAACAGACAATTGTTCAGATTTTTCTTTGGAAGTCCCTAGCATTAAAAGTGTTTTAGGAAAAGAAAAAATTACATTAAAAATAAACAATCCTTTAAGCAAAACAGGAACAATAAAAATTAACGGAACAAATTTAAGTGTAAGCCCTTATTCAATTAACATTCCAAAAAATTATTCTTTTACAAAAACAATTGAAGTTGAATTATTAGAAGGGAAAGAAAATTATCTGGTTTATGATGTTTCATTAACAGAATGTAATGTTCAGTCAAAGACCACAAAAATAATTTCTTCAGAACAGGCTTTTGAAGTAACTGATTTCCCTTCAAAAAAAATAGTTTCTTTAGATGACAGCATTTCTTTTACTTTAATTAATAATTCTTCTTCATCAAAAGAATTCAGAGTTTTTATGGAAGATTTAGGTTTATTAAAAGCAAATGAAAAAAGCATAGTAATTCCGGCTAATTCAAATAGAACAATAAGCATTGAAATTAAAGCAGAAAATTCAGGAAAATATAATGCAGTTCTTGTAGTTGAATCAGCAGGAAAAAGAATTGAAAAAGCAATAGAATTAATTGTTGAAGAAAAAGAAATAAAAATTTCCGCTGAAACAACAAAAAAAGTATTTAATGAAACAGAATTAAAAATAACAATTGAAAATGAAACAGCAGAAGGAATCAATGGAAATTTGATTGTTGAAATTCCAGAAGAATGGACACTAGAAGGAAACACTAAAGTGGAAGTTAAAGCAGGAGAAACAAAAGAAGTATTCTTTAAATTAAAAACAAATGGAACAGAAAAAGAAATTCCTGTTTCATTTGTTCTTGATAATGGCAAAGAAATTAACACTAAATCAGAAACAAAAGAAATAGGAGCAGCAACAGCGTTAATTTCATTAGGACAAAATGCAGCAGTAACAATTGGATTGCTTGCAATAATAATTATAATAGTAGTAATGCTTGTGAAAAAGCAATAGAAAGCTTTAAATAAGTTTTACAGCAGAAAATAGTATTACTACTTATTATAGTAGACTGTGCTCTAAGGAGCATAAATGCTAGAAAAGAAACTTAGTTTTTTTTAAAGCAGATTTCACTGTATAAACTTCAGCATTCTTTATGTTGAAGGAAAAAAACGTGATTTAATGGGAAAAAAACATAAACCGCACTCAGGTTCAATGGCTTATTATCCAAGAAAAAAAGCCAAAAAAGAAACACCTACTTTCCAGACTTTTCCTGAATTAAAAGAAACCCAGCCATTAAATTTTTTAGGTTATAAAGCAGGAATGATTTCAGTTACAGCAAAAAATGACCAAAAAAAATCAGTTGGATTTGGACAGGAAGGAGTTTATTCAGCCACAATAATTGAATGCCCTGTGTTAAATGTTTTTGGAATCAGATTATACAAAAAAACAACTTCAGGAAAAAAAGTTTTAGGAGAAGTTTTAATTGAAAAAACAAACAAGCATTTAGAAAGAAAAATTAAAAGTATTACAAGAAAAAAGAAAAAACATTCAGTTGAAGATTTAGAAAAAAAATTAAGTGAAGCAGTTTATGTTTCTTTATTAGTTCATTCATCTCCTTATGAAACAGGAATGGGAAAGAAAAAACCTGATGTAAGTGAAGTAAGATTATCAGGTGAAAAAGAAAAGCAGTTTGAGTTTGCAAAAGAAAAATTAGGAAAAGAATTAAAAATAAAAGACGTATTAAAAGAAAACCAATTTATTGATGTTAAAGCAGTAACAACAGGGAAAGGAATGCAAGGAGTCATTAAAAGATTTGGCGTAAAAATGGAAAGACCAAAAGCAAAAAAGAGAAGAGCTGTTGGTTCAATTTCTCCTTGGACTCCAGCAACAGTAATGTATACTGTAGCAAGACCAGGACAAATGGGTTACCATACAAGAACAGAATATAACAAAAAAATTCTTTTAGTCGGCGAAGGAAAAGACTTAAATGAATTAAAAAATTACGGAAAAATAAAAAATGATTATATTTTACTTGCAGGAAGCATTCCAGGAACACCAAAAAGATGCATTGCATTAAGACATAATATAAGAAAAACAAAAGCAAAAACAATGAAAGTAGTGGATGTAAATATAATAAAGTGATTAAATGAAAGCAAACGTTGTTTCAGTTGAAGGAAAAAAAGTCAAGGAAATAGAACTTCCAAAAGTATTTGATTCAGAATACAATCCTGACTTAATTAAAAGAGATGTTTTATCAATTGAATCAAATTCATTCCAGAAAAAAGGTTCAGATATAAGAGCAGGAAGAAAAACAACTGCGGTATATATTGGTGCAAGAGCTTATCCTGCTTCAGGAAGAAGCATTAACACAGGAAGAGCAAGAAGACCAAGAACAAAAGAAAAAAGACATTTATTATCAGGAAGAGTAGCAGGAATTTCAGGAGCAGTAACAGGACCAAAAGCTTTTCCTCCAATGGTAGAAAAAAAAATAAAAGAAAAGATAAACAAAAAAGAAAAAAGAAAGGCATTTGAATCCGCAATAGCTGCAACAGCCTCAAAAGAATTAGTAACAAAAAGAGGACACAAAGTAGAAGAAGTTGAATTCCCAATAGTAATTGAAAATTCATTTGAAAAAATAAACAAAACCAAAGAAGTAAGCGAAGTATTAAAAAATTTAAAATTATGGAATGATATTTTAAGAGCAAAAAAAAGAAAAACAACAAGAGCAGGAAAAGGAAAAAAAAGAGGAAGAAGATACAAAAGAGCAAAAAGTGTTTTGATTGTAACAGGAAACAAAAGTTTGATTGCAGCAAGAAACATTGAAGGAATAGATATAATCAACGCAAAAAAATTAAATACAAAATTACTTGCTCCAGGAACAAAAGCCGGAAGACTTACTTTATGGACAGAAAATGCAATACAAGAATTAAAGGAAAGGGTAAAATGACAGAATTAAAAGATTATGAAATAATTATTCATCCATTAATTTCAGAGAAAGCAGTAAATTTAATTGAAGCAGAAAACAAAATCTGTTTTATTGTAAATGACAAAGCAAACAAGCAGGATATAAAAAAAACAATTGAAAGAGTATACAAAGTAAAAACAGAAAAAGTAAGAATTATAAGAGACAGAAAAGGAAGAAAAAAAGCAATAGTTAAACTTGCAAAAGAATTTAAAGCAGGCGACATTGCAATAAAATTAGGAGTATTATGATTTAAATGCCTAACAGAATTAAAACTCAAAGAGCAGGAAAAGGTTCTCCAAAACACAGAGCAACACACAGAGCAAAACATAAAATAAAATATATTTCTTATGACGACAAACAAAAAACAGGGAAATTAACAGGAGAAATAACAGGCATATTAAGAGACAGAGGAAAAACAGGAATTTTAGCTGAAATAAGTTTTGAAGACAATTCAAACATAATTGTTTATGCAGCAGAAGGAATAATTACAGGACAAAAAATAGAATATGGAAAAAACGCAGAAATAGGATTAGGAAATGTTCTTCCATTAAAAAAATTACCAGAAGGGTGCCCTATATTTAATATTGAATTAACTCCAGGAGACGGCGGAAAATTAATCAGAACAGCAGGAAGTTATGCAATAATATTATCAAAAGACGAAAAAAACATTTACTTAAAACTTCCATCAGGAAAAAAAACTTCATTTTTACCTGAATGCAGAGCAACAATTGGTTGTGTTGCAGGCGGAGGAAGAAAAGAAAAACCTTTTGTAAAAGCAGGAAATGCTTATCATTTAATGAAATCAAAAAAGAAACAATATCCAACAGTAAGAGGAGTTGCAATGAATCCAAATGCACATCCATTTGGAGGAAGCCAGCACCATCCTGGAAAAAGTAAAAGTACTTCAAGAAATGCACCTCCAGGAAGAAAAGTCGGAGCAATTGCATCATCAAGAACAGGAAGGAAAAAAAGGTGAATTAAATGGCAAAAGAATTTTTATTTAAAGGAAAAACAATAGAAGAACTGCAAAAATTAAGCACAGAAGAATTTGCACAAATAGTTGACTCAAGAGCCAAAAGAAGCCTGAAAAGAAACCAAAACAAAAAATTAGATAAAAAAATAGAAAAAGCAATGAAAGTAAAAGAAACAGGAAGAGAACCAAAACCAATAAGAACTCATTTCAGAGACACAATAATAATTCCAAAAATGATTGGATTAAAATTTGCAATATATAACGGAAAAGAATTTGAAGTAAAAGAAATAATTCCAGAAATGATAAGTCATTATTTAGGAGAATTAGTACTTACAAGAAAAAGATTAATGCATGGAAAAGCAGGAATTGGAGCAACAAAATCAAGCACTGCAATAACAGCAAGAAAGTGATAAAATGGTAAAAAAAACATACAACATTCAGGAAAAAATAAAAGCCAAAATAAGTGCAAAAGCAATCAAAAAAAACGCCAATATTTCACTTAAGTATGCAACAGAATTAATAAGAGAAATTAAAGGAATGAAAGTAAAAAGAGCACAAGAATTCCTGCAAAATATTTTAGATAAAAAAGAATTTTTGCCTTTAAAAAAATACGTAAAAAAAATAGCACATAGAAAAGGAGATTCAAAATCAGGAACAAAGACAGGCAGATATCCTGAAAAAGTTGCAAAAGCTTTCTTTGAATTAATTGAAAGTGCAAAAGCAAACGCAGACTACAAAGGATTAGACATAGAAAAATTATTTATAAAACACGGTTTTGCTTCAATGGGTTACTCAAAAGTAGGCCACCAGCCAAAAGGAAAAATTGGCGGAAAACCAAGAAACAAAAAATCAGCTCATATTGAAATAGTATTACAAGAGGGAAAATAAATGATTGAAAGAACATTTATCAAACAAGGAATAAAAAAAATAGAAATAGAAAATTATTTAAGAAAAGAATTAGTTAAAGCAGGTTTTACAAAATTAGAAACTGTAAAGACTCCTTTAGTAACAAGAATAGTGTTAAATGTAACTCACCCAGGATTAGCAATAGGAAAAGGAGGAACAAACATAAAAAAATTAACTAAAATTTTAGAAGAAAAATTTAAAATAGAAAATCCTCAAATTGAAATAAAAGAAATAACAGTTCCGGAATTAGACGCACAGGCAATGGCAGATAAAATTTCAAGTTTAATTGGAAGAGGTTTCAGCTGGAGAAGCATTGTTTACAGAACATTAAAAGATATTAGAACAGCAGGCGCACAAGGAGTAGAAATAGTATTATCAGGCGCGTTAGGCGGAAAAGGAGTAAGAAAAAGAAAACAAAGAATAGCCGAAGGATATATGAAAAAAATCGGAGAACAAGCAAAATTAGTTGATTATGGAGTTGCACCAGCAAAAGCAAAATTTGGAACAATAGGAGTAAAAGTAAGAATAGTTAAACCAGAAACCGTATTCCCAGATAAAATTAATATAATAGAAATACTTGAAAACAGAAAGAAAAAAGAAACAAAAGAAGAAGATAAAGAAGAAAAAACAGAAGAAACAAAAGAAAGTAAAAAAGAAGAAACTAAAACAGAAAAAAAAGAAAAAACTGAAGATAAAAAAAAGGAAGAAAAAGAACCTAAAAAGGAAAAAGAAAAGAAAAACAAAAAAACTGAAAAAATAGAAGAAAAAGAAAACAAAAAGGAAGAAGTTAATGAAGAAAAGAAACAAAAAAGCGAAGATAAGGAAGTGAAGAAATGACTGCAATAAAAGCAAAAGAATTACGGGAACTTCCAATAGAAGAATTAGAAGAAAAAATTGTTTCAATGAAAAATGATTTATCAAAAGAAAAAGCTCAAATAAGTTCAGGAACAAAAGCAGAAAACCCAGGAAAAATAAAAAAAATCAGAAGGGAAATCGCAAGAACATTTACAGTAATAACTGAAAAAAAAATAAAAAAAACAGAAAAAAATAAAGAAACAAAAAAAGGAGGTAAAAAAGAAAAATGAATGAAGTATGCCAGACATGCGGACTGCCTAAAAACTTATGCGCATGCGAAGAAATATCAAAGGAAAGCCAGCGAATCAATGTAATTCTAAAAAAAGTAAAATTCAGAAAATGGATTACAATAATTCAGGGTTTAGAAGATCATGAAACTGCAAAAAATTTGGAAAAAGTTCTTAAAAAGAAATTTGCCTGCGGAGGAACCGTAAAAGGCAATAAAATAGAACTGCAGGGAAATCATAAAAAAAACATCAAAAAAGTTTTATTAGAACAGGGATTTAAAGAGGAATTAATTGATGTTTGAAAAAAAATATTCAATAACAAAAGAAAATATTAAAATGCATGAATTAAACGGACTAAAAGTAAAAATAATAAAAAGCACTGACAAAACAAAAAAAATTACAGGAAAAATAATAAAAGAAACAAAAAATTTATTTGTTTTAGAAACAAAAAAAGGAGAAAAAAAAATACCAAAAAAAGAAATTGAAATTGAATTTCAAATAAAAGAAAAAAAAATAAAAATTGAGGGAAAAAAAATCATGTTTAAACCAGAAGACAGAATAAAAATGCTCTGGAGGAAAAAAAATGACTAAATGCAATGACAAAAAATGTGCAAAACACGGAAGCATTAAAGTAAGAGGAAATGTATTCACTGGAATAGTTACAAGCAGTAAACCGCATAAAACAGTAATAATTGAAAGAATAATTACAAAAAAAGTACCAAAATATGAAAGATACAAAAAAACAAAATCAAAAATTGCAGCACACAATCCTGAATGTATTAATGCAAAAGAAGGAGACACAATAAAAATAGGAGAAACAAGAAAATTAAGCAAAACAAAAAGTTTTGTGGTATTAGAGGTAGAAAAAAATGAAAGCAATTAATGCAACTCCAACAAAAGGATTAACACAAAAAACAAAATGTGTTTGTGCAGACAACAGCGGAGCAAAAATAGTAGAAATTATCACAGCATTTAACTTTAAATCAAGAAAAAGAATGTCACAAAAAGCAGGAATTGCAGACATGGTTAATGTAGTAGTAAAAAAAGGAAAACCAGAAATAAGAAAAAAAGTTGAAAGAGCAGTAGTAATCAGAGTAAAAAAAGAATACAGAAGAAAAAACGGAACAAGAATAAAGTTTGAAGATAATGCAGTAGTATTAGTTGATGATAAAGGTTTGCCTAAAGCTTCAGATATTAAAGGAGTAGTAGCAAAAGAAGTAGGAGAAAGATGGCCTAAAGTAGCAGGAATAGCCCAAGGAATAGTTTAAAGTGATTAAAAATGAAAACAAAAAAACCTTCAAAACAAAGAAAAAGATTATATAAAGGAAAAATGCATGAAAGAAAAAATGTATTAACCTCTCACTTAAGCAAAGAATTAAGAAAAGAAACAGGAAAAAGAAGCATGATTATCAGAACAGGAGATAAAATAAAAATCATGAGAGGAACACACAAGAAAAAAGAAGGAAAAATAGTCAAAGTAGACCACAAAAAAGCAAAAGTATTCATAGACAAAATTACAAGAAAAAAAGCAGACGGAACAGAAAAATTAATTCCAATTAAAGCAAGTAATTTATTAATAACAGAAATTGAAAGAAAAGACGAAAAAAGATTCAAAAGAACAGGAATAAAAGCAAAAAAAGAAGAAACAAAAACTGAACCAAAAAAAGAAATAAAAAAGACAGAAGAAATTAAAAAAGAAGTTAAAGAAAAAACAGAAGCAAAGGAGGGAAAATAAATGGCAAAAAAAGGAGCTCCAAGAAAAGAAAAAAGACTTTCAGTCCATAAAAGCAGAAACATTAAAAGAAAAGAAAACAAGTTTACAATCAAATTAAAAGCAGGCCCTCATAATGCATCACAATCAATTCCTTTAGGATTTTTAGTAAGAGATTTACTTGAAATCTCAACAAACAACAAAGAAACAAAAATAATTCTAAACCACGAAAAAATAAAAATTGACCAAAAAATAAGAAAAGACATTAAATTCCCAGTAGGCTTATTTGACTTAATTTCAATTGAAGATTCAAAAGAAAATTTTAGAATGGTTTTGGATTCAAAAGGAAGACTTAAACCAATAAAAACAGAAGAAAGCAAAGCAACAAAATTATGCAAAATAACAGGAAAAAAAATGAAAGGAAAAAAAATACAATTAAACACAAATGACGGAAGAACATTTATTGAAAATAAAACAGAATTAAAAGTAGGAGATACCATAAAAATTTCTCTTCCAGAACAAAAAATTATTGAAAAATTAGCAGAAAAAAAAGGAAGTCTTGTTTATGTTACAGGCGGAAGCCATTCAGGCGAAACAGCAGAAATAGAAGAAATAATTAAAGGTTCAATCAACAGAGATAAAACAATAAAGCTAAAAACAAAAGAAAAAAATTTCAGAACAACAGCTTCAAACGTGTTTATTATAGGAGAAAAAAAAGCAGAAATAGAATTAAGGTGACTTAAATGGAAAACCCAATGAAAGAAATCAGAATAGAAAAAGTTGTAGTAAACATGGGTGTAGGCGAATCAGGAGAAGAATTAAAGAAAGGACAGCAGATAATAGAAAAAATTACTGGATGCAAAACAATCCAGACAAAATGTAAAATTAAACAGCCTTTATGGGGAATAAGACCAGGATTACCAATAGGCATAAAAGTAACATTAAGAAAAATCAAAGCAGAAGAATTTCTTAAAACAGCATTAAAAGCAAAAGACAACACACTAAAAAAAAGTAATTTTGATTTACAGGGAAATTTTGGGTTTGGAATAAAAGAATATATTGATTTACCAGGAACAAAATATGATCCAAAACTAGGAATAAAAGGATTTAATGTTTTAGTTAGCTTGGGAAAAAAAGGATTTAGAATTAAAAAAAGAAAAATGAATTCAAGAAAAATACCAATAAAACACAGAATAACTAAAAATGAAGCAATCAATTTCATAAAAGAAAAATTCGGAGTGGAATTTGAATGATTAACAAAAAAGAAGTAAATTGCACAGTATGTAAAAGCAGAAGAGGAGTAATCAGAAAGTATGGAATGCAGATTTGCAGGAGATGCTTTAAAGAAAGAGCACCAAAAATGGGGTTTAAAAAATATAATTAAAGGTGAAAATTATGAGCTTAACAGATCCAGTATCAGATGCATTAATAAACTTAAAAAACCATGAAAATGCATCAAAAAAAGAATGCACATTTAAACCTGCATCAAAATTAATTGGAGAAATACTCAAAATATTACTCAAAAAAGGATTTATAGGAAAATACGAGTTAATTGACGATGGAAGAGACGGAATGTTCAAAGTACAATTAATGGGAAAAATAAATCAATGCAAAACAATTAAACCAAGATATGCAGTAAAGAAAAACGAATACGAAAAATACGAAAAAAGATTTTTACCTTCAAAAGATATAGGAACAATAATTGTTTCAACTTCACAAGGAGTAATGACACACGCAGAAGCAAAAAAGAAAGAAATAGGCGGAAGGCTTGTTGCTTTTATATATTAAACTTTTAGATTAAATAAAATGTGATAAAATGAAAACACAAGAAAAAATAATTGAAATTCCTGAAGGAACCAAAACAGAATTAAACAGAAACAAACTAAAAATAACTGGAAAATTAGGGTTTATTGAAAGAGATTTTACACACAATAAAATAAAAATAGAAATTAAAGAAAACAAAATAAGCATTACAGCAGGAAAAGACACAAAAAGAACCAAAGCAATGATTAACACAGTCAACGCACATATAAAAAACATGATTGAAGGAACAAACAAAGGATATACTTACAAAATGAAAATAGTATTTTCACATTTTCCAATAAATGCCGCAGTAAAAGGAAACACAATTGAAATAAACAATTTTACCGGAGAAAAAAAACCAAGAACTGCAGAAATATCCGGACAAACAAAAGTTGAAATAAAAGGAAAAGAACTTACATTAAAAGGAATCAATAAAGAAGAAATAGGACAGACAGCAGCAAATCTTGAAACAGCAACAAAAATTAAAAACAGAGACACAAGAGTTTTTCAGGATGGAATATATTTAACAGAAAAAAAGGTGAATGAATAATGGCAGAAGAAATAATTAAACAAGCAGAATTAAAAGAAAAAGCCGAAACAACACCAAAAAAAGAAATTACAGAAAAGAAAGAATTAATTAAAGAAGAATCAATGAAAAAAGAAGTTACTGAAAAACCACTTAAAGAAAACAAAGATGCTAAAAAAGAAATTATTACTGAAAAAAAAGAAATAAAAACTGAAAAGAAAACAGAAGAACAAAACAAAGAAACAAAAGAAAAACCAGTTGAATCAGCAAAAGAAACTAAAACAGAAAAAAAAGAAACCAAAGACAAAAAACCTGTTATTCAGAAACCAAAAGAAAAAAAGAAGCCAAAAGCAGTAAATAAAATTAAAAAGACAGAAGAACAAAAAAAATTACAGGAAAAAATAAAACAGAAACATGTTCCAACAATAAGAGGAAACTTTGGAAAAGCATGGTTAAGAAGAAAAGCAATAAAAAAATGGCAGAAATGGAGAAAACCAAGAGGAATAGACTTTTTCCTTAAAAAAGAAAACGGAGCAAAGCCATTAACTGGATTCAGAACACCAAAAGAAATCAGAAATTTACATCCGTCAGGATTAGAAGAAGTTTATATAAGAAATTTAAATGAATTAAAAGATGTAAAAGGAAAAGTTGTTGTAAGACTAAAAGGAACACTAGGAAAAAAAGCAAGAAAAGAAATACTTAAAACAGCAAAAGAAATGAATTTAAGGATTTTAAACTGAAGTGATGAAAAATGCAGTTAAATAAAATAAGAAGAATGGCAGCAGAAATACTAAAAGTTGGAAAAACCAAAATAGTTTTTTCAGACAA
This sequence comes from archaeon, assembly GCA_024277355.1. Lineage (GTDB taxonomy): Archaea > Iainarchaeota > Iainarchaeia > Iainarchaeales > 1-14-0-10-31-34 > 1-14-0-10-31-34. The sequence continues at coordinate 51,703 of JAJRVL010000005.1, read as the reverse complement.
AGATACTGAAAGAATAAAAGAAAGTATGACAAAAGAAGATGTAAGACAATTAATAAAAGAAAGAATAGTCAGAAAAAGAAAAGACAATTATCAAAGCAGGGCAAGAGCAAGAAAATTAAAAGAAAAGAAAACAAAAGGAAGAAAAAGAGGAAAAGGAAAAAGAAAAGGAACAATAAAAGCAAGAACAAACAAAAAAGAAAAATGGATAAAAAAAGTCAGAGCTCAAAGAAAAAAACTAAAAGAACTTAAAAAAGAAGTTAAAATGGAAAAAGGACAGTATGGAAAAATTTACAAAATGATTAAAGGAAATTATTTCAAAGGAAAGAAATATGTTGAAGCAATGGTTAAAGGTGATAAAAAGTGAGCCACTCAACTTATGAAGTAAAATTCAGAAGAAGAAGACATAATACAGATTACAAAAAAAGGCTTGCTTTGCTTAAAGGAAATAAGCCAAGATTAGTTGTAAGAAAAAGCAACAAAATAATAACTGTACAATTAATTGAATACAAAAAAGACGGAGACAAAGTTTTATCTCATGCAAATTCAAATGAATTAAAAAAACTGGGATGGAAACTTAATACAAAAAATATTCCTTCAGCTTATTTAACTGGAATGATTTGTATATTAAAAGCAAAAGATACAAAAGAAGCAGTATTAGATATTGGAAGAAACACTCCAATTCATGGTTCAATTGTTTTTGCAGCATTAAAAGGAGCAGTTGATGCAAAACTAAAAATTCCTTTTAATGAAAGTGCTTTTCCAAAACAAGAAAAAATTAACGGAAAATCAATTGAAAAATACTTAACTTCATTAGATGAAGAAAAATTCAAAAAAGAATTTGCAGAATACGCAAAAAAAGGAATAGAAAAAAACAAAATAAATGAATACTTTGAAAACACTCTTAATGAAATAAAGAAAAAATACGGTGAAAAAGAATGAAAACTGAAAGAAGAAGAGAAGGAAGAGAAGAAAGAAGAGAAAGAGAAAAACAAAAGGAAAAAGATGAATGGATTCCAAAAACAATTTTAGGAAAAAAAGTTAAAGGCGGAGAAATTTCTTCAATGAATGAAGTAATTGAATCAAAACTTCCATTAATTGAACCGCAAATACTTGATTATATATTTCCAGACTTAGAAGAAAAAATGGTTGACTTTACAAAAACAACTAAAGTAAGAAGAGCAGGAAGACAGTTTTCTTTCAGAGCAACAGTATTAATTGGAGACAAAAAAGAATTTTTAGGAATTGGAACAGGAAAACACAAAGAAAAATGGCCTGCAGTAAGAAAAGCAACAAGAAGAGCAAAATTAAATTTAACTAGAATAAGAAAAGGATGCGGTTCATGGGAATGCACTTGTGGAACAGGACATTCAATTCCATTCAAAGTAAAAGGAAAAGCCTCATCAGTTAAAATAGAATTAATGCCTGCTCCAAAAGGAACAGGATTAGTTGTAGGAAACAACATTAAAGATGTATTTGATTTTGTAGGAATAAGAGATGTATGGAGCAAAACAAGCGGTTCAACAGAAACAAAATTAAATTTCATTAGAGCAACAATTAATGCTTTATCAAAAACAACTTCACTTAAAGTATCAGATGAAATAAAAAAAAAGGTAGCAAAGTGATAACATGTTAGCAGTAATAAGAATAAGAGGAAGCATTGGCGTAAAAAAAGACTTAAACAATACAATGAAAATGTTAAGGCTTTTCAGAGTAAACCATTTAGTTTTAGTTAATGAAGAAAAACAATCAAGAAAAATGGTTGAAAAAGTACAGGATTATGTTACTTTTGGAGAAATAACTTCAGAAACATTAGAAAAAGTTTTAATTAAAAGAGCAGTAATTAAAGGAAATAAAAAAGTTTCAGTAGATTTCCTGAAAGAAAAAAAAATTAATTCATTCAAAGAATTAGCAGAAAAATTAACTGCAAAAGAAGTTTCATTGAAAGAATTAGAAATAAAACCTGTTTTTAGGTTAAGCCCTCCAAAAAAAGGATTTGAAAGAGCAGGAATAAAAAAAGCTTTTTCTGCAGGCGGAGTATTAGGTTACAGGGCTACAGAAATAAACAAGTTAATAAGCAAAATGATTTAAGGTGTGTTTTAATGGTTGTAAGAAGAAGTAAAAAAACAAATAAATTAAGAGGACAAAGATATCACGGAAAAGGAAACACAAAAAACAGAAGAGGAGCCGGAGTCAGAGGCGGAGTTGGAAGAGCAGGAAGCACTAAACATAAATTCAGTAAATATTACGTTGACTTTGGAACTAAAATCAGATTAAAGCCAAAAAATAAAGGCGACAGCATAAATTTAAGTGAATTAGAAAAATACTTAAACACTAAATTAGAAAAAAAATTAATTGAAAAAAACAATGAAATTTTTGTTGTTGACGGAAAAAAATGCAGTTTAGGCAAAATCTTAGGAAGAGGCGACATCAATATAAAAGTTGAAACAAAAAACATTAAAGTAACACAAAATGCAAAAGAAAAAATAGAAGCCATTGGAGGAAAAATTCAATGAGTTTACTTGACGTTTTAGAACCAGTATATAAAATGCTGCCTGAAGTAAAAGCACCAGAAATTGCACCTCCATTAAAGAAAAAATTAATGTGGAGTGCATTAGCTTTAATTTTGTTTTTTGTATTGGGAAACATCAGTGTAATTGGCTTAAGTGCTTCATCTGAAGGAGCTTTAGCTAATTTACAGGTAATTTTAGCATCAAAAATTGGTTCATTAATTACAGCAGGAATTGGCCCAGTCGTATTAGCCTCAATTATTTTACAGTTGCTTGTAGGCGGAAAAATAATTGACATTGATTTAAGCAATCCAAAAGACAAAGCAAGATTTTCTGGTTTACAAAAATTATTTGCAATAGTTTTATGTTTTTTTGAAGCAGGAGTTTATTCTGTTTCAGGAATGCTTCAGCCTTCAGCAGGAATGTTAGTTCCAGTAATATTACAAGTTGCTTTTGGTTCAATTATTTTACTTTATTTAGATGAAGTAGTATCAAAATATGGAATAGGTTCAGGAATAGGATTATTTATTGCAGGCGGAGTATCAGAATCAATTTTTTGGAGACTGTTTGGTATTGCAACACCAGGCAATCCAATTGCACCTGGAATTTTATGGAATTTTATTACATCATTTGCATCAGGAATAGACTTCCTTCTTTTACTGCCTTTAGTTTCAACTTTAATTGTATTTTTTGTTGTAGTTTATGCTGAAGGAATGCATGTAAATATTCCAATAACAATGGGAAGAAAAGGAACAGGCGGAAGGTTTCCAGTAAAATTATTATATGTTTCAAATATTCCTGTAATTCTAGCAGTGGCCTTATTTGCAAATATTCAGTTATGGGCAATGATTGCGCCGGATATTCCATTTATTGGCGGTTTTTTAGGGCCAATAATGAACACTGTTTCATTTTATGTTAGTGCACCATTTGATTTAATTGATAAATTAGCAATAAATGTTGGAACATTTGGAGTAATTGAAGGACTGCAGGCAGTATGGTTTGATATATTCCATGCAATAGTTTATTTAGTAATTTTAGTCGGAGCATGCATTGTCTTTGGAAAATTCTGGGTTGATATGGGAGGCCAAGGACCTGAAGCAGTAAGCAAACAATTAAGCAATTCAGGAATGTATATTCCAGGATTTAGAAGAGACCCAAGAATAATTAGAAGTATTTTAGACAGATATATTCCTCCAATAACAATTTTAGGTTCAGCTTTTGTAGGACTTTTAGCAGGACTAGCAGATTTAACAGGAGCATTAGGTTCAGGAACAGGAATTTTATTGACAGTAGGAATAGTTTATAAGTTATATGAAGAATTAGCAAAACAACAATTAATGGAAACAAACCCATTAATGAAGAAATTATTCGGAGGATAAAACAAGGTTTAAAACAATGATGTTAAACAAATAATAAAGTATTAAACCTTTTTTTAGTGTTTTTTCCGGTGAGTATAATGGTTGTATTTAGTGCAGTAATTGATGTAAGTTTATTTGCAATATTAGTGGGAATAATTTCTCAGGTACTGCAAAGAAAATTAATGAACAAAAAAGAACAAAAAGCCAAACAAGACAAAATGAAAGAAAAACAAAAAAAACTAAAAGAATTAATGAAAAATCAGGATGAAAAATCAAGAAAAGAAGCAGAACAATTAAACATAGAATTAATGCAGGACATGAAAGACATGTTCAAAGGAATGCAAAAATTTATGATAGCATCCTTTGTTGTAATTTTACCAATATTTTATTTAGGAGTAAGCAGTTATGCAAAAGAAACATTTATTGTATTTGGATGGCAGGTTCCGGAATTTTTCTTTGCTCCATATATTGTATGGTATATGATTTCAAGCATTATATTTAGTTTGATTTTTAATGCAGTAATGAAAATAATTGAGAAGTGATTTTTATGACAAAACCAAGTGATAAAACAAAAAAGAAAAAATTCAGAAGAAGCGTAAAAGGAAAAAGCAAAGCATTTTATGACAAAGCAAAAAAAGCAAAACATAAATGCGGTTTATGCAAAAATACTTTATTAGGAGTACCGCATTCAAAAGGACCAGGAAAAATAACAAAACTAAGCAAAACACAAAAAAGACCTTCAGTTCCTTTTGGAGGAGTTTTATGCACTAAATGCAGAACAAAAGTAATAGATGAAGCAGTAAAAATAATTTCAAAAGAAAAAAAAGAAAATGAATTAGAAATGAAACCAAAAAATTATGTAATGCAAATGGTCAAGAGGATAAAATGATTATAACAATAACAAGCTATCCAGGAACAACAACAAAAGAGTTAAGCAAGCTATTAGCATTGCAAGCAGGCTTAAGGTATTTTTCAGATGCAGAAATAAAAAAAAGAATTGCAGTTGAAACAAATTTACCAATAGAAAAAATAAAAGAAGAAGAATTCACAGAAAAAATAAAACAAATAATAGAACAAGAAGCAAAAAAAATGATATAATAATAGATCATGCATTAGCAGCATGGACAATAAACAACGCAGACTTAAAAGTTTTTTTAAAAACATACAAAAAATTAAGAGCAAAAAAAATGTCAGAAAAAGAAAAAATTCCAGTAGGAGAAGCATTAGAAAAAATTGAAATGAAAGAAATAGAACAAGAAAAAAGTTTCTTGAATAATTATGGAATAAATATTTATGATTTACAAGTATATGATTTAGTTATAAACACAGACAAATTAGACCAAGACAGCATAATAGGATTAATAAAAAAATACTTGGAAAAAATGCATAAAGAGTGATAAAAAATGGCTTTAATTGAACCAGGAAGAATATGTATTAAAAGAAAAGGAAGAGAAGCAGGAAAAAAAGTAGTTGTAACATCCGTTAAAGGAGATTATGCTTTTATAGAAGGAAAAGGCATAAAAAAAAGAAGATGCAATATAACACATTTGTATCCAACAAGCGAGAAAAAAAAGGTGTAAATAAATGGCAGAACTAAGATTAATTGTAAGAATAGCAAACAAAGATTTAGATGGAAGAAAAAGAATTCCAAAAGCATTAATGGAATTAAAAGGAATAAGCCATAGAATATCAAAAATAATGGCAAAAACATTTGAAAAAGAAACAGGAATAAAATGGGATTCAAAAATGGGAGACCTTCCAGAAAACATGGATGAAAAAATGGAAGAAATTGTATTAAATCCTGAAAAATTTTCAGTTCCTTTATGGACTTTAAACAAACAGAAAGAATATGAAACAGGAAAAGATAAACATTTAATAATGGGAGATCTGCAGTTTGAATTAAGAAAAAACTTGCAGAGATTAAGTAAAATAAAAAGTTACAGAGGACTAAGATTAGGCTGGGGCTTAACTGTAAGAGGACAAAAAACAAAATCCACTCACAGAGGAAAAGGACCAGCAGTCGGAGTACAAAAAAAGGATGCTAAAAAGTAGGTGAATTAAGTGGGCGACCCAAAAAAAACAAAGAAAAAATACCTTAGACCAAGAAAACCATGGGATAAGAAAAGATTAGATGAAGAAAAAAAACTAAAAGAAACCTATGGATTAAAAAACAAAAAAGAGTTATGGGGAATAGAACAAACACTAAAAAATAAAAGACAAAATGCAAGAAAATTACTTGCATTAGAATTAGACAAAAGACTAAAAAGAGAAAAAGAATTACTTGACAGTATAAGAAAAATCGGGTTAGTAAAAGGAAACGCAACACTAGATGATGTATTAGGATTAAGAATTGAAGAATTCTTAGAAAGAAGATTAGAAACAATAATATGGAGAAAAGGTTTAGCTAACACAACAAAACAAGCAAGACAATTTATAGTTCATGGGCATATAGCAATAAACGGAAAAAAAGTTTCAACACCATCATATATGGTAAAAGAAGACGAAGAAAACAAAATAACTTACTATAAAAAAGAATTAAAACTAAAACAAGAAAAAAAAGACTTAAAAAAAGAGTTTGAAAAAGTAAAAGCAGAAACAAGCGAAGAAACAAAAGAAACTAAAAAAGAAGTCAAAGAAAAAACAAAAGAAACCACAGAAAAAAAAGAAGATAAAAAAGCAAAAGCAGTAAAAGAAGAATTACCTAAAGAAAAGAAAGATTCTAAAAAAGAAAAAAAAACTGAAACAGAAACCAAAGATAAAAAGGATAAAGGTGTAGAAAATGAATAAAAAAGGAATAATTCATATTTATGCATCACACAACAATACAATAATTTTACTTACAGATATAACCGGTCAAGAAACAATAGCAAAATGTTCAGGCGGAGTTGTAGTAAAAGCACAGCATAAAGAAGGATCCCCTTATGCAGCAATGAAAGTCGCAGAAACAATTGCCGGAAAAGCAAAAGAAAAAGGTTTAACTGAAATAATAGTTAAAGTAAGAGGACAAGGCGGAATAAGATCAAAAAACCCAGGGCAAGGTGCAGAAGCAGCAATAAGAAGCCTTACAAGAGCAGGATTAAGAATTAGAAGCATAGAAAATGTAACACCAGTTCCTCATGACGGATGCAGGAAAAAAAAGAGATTTAGAGGAAAGAAAAAGTAGGTGGAATAAATGGAAATAAAAAAAATAGAAAAAAATGACAGAACAATAAAATTTTCAGTTAAAGGAGCAACTCCTGCTTTAGTCAATGCAATAAGAAGAGCCATTCAGGTAAATGTAAAAAGTTTTGCAGTAGACAACGTAAATATTTATGAAAACACTTCAGTAATGTTTAATGAAATGCTGGCACACAGATTAGGTATGCTTCCAATCCAAACAGACACAAAAACATATAAGAAAAAAGACACAGTAACATTAATGGTTGAAAAAGAAGGACCTTGTACTGTTTATTCAAAAGACATAAGAAGCACTGACCCAAAAATAGAAGTAATAGATAAAAAAATTCCAATATTAAAACTAGGAAAAGAACAAAAAATAAAAATAGAAATGGAAGCAACAGTTGATTCAGGAAGAACACACACAAAATGGCTTCCTGGAATAATGAGTTACAGTTACAATAAAGATGTATTTACAGTAAATGTTGAATCATTTGGTGGAATGCAGCCAAAAGAAATAATAGAACAAGCAGTAGAAGAAATAAAAGCAAAAGCAGAGGAGCTGAAAAAAGCAGTAAATAAAATGTAATGCAGGGGTACCCAAGCGGTCAACGGGGCAGGACTTAAGAAAACTTTTTTAAAAAAAAGTTTTATCAAAAAACCTTTCTAAAAAAAGATTTGCCAAAAAAGAAAAAAATGTTCGAAGATATCCTGTGGCTTAGTGCCTTCGAGAGTTCGAATCTCTCCTCCTGCATCAACCTTTTTAAAAAAAAGGTTGAACAAAAACGAGGGATAAATCCCTCAAATCTTTTTAAAAAAAAGGTTTATCAAAAAATAGAAAAGTGATAATATGAAAAGAACTGGACCAACAAAAGAAAAAACAAAAAAATTAATTTCCTTGCTTAAAAAAGAAGGAAAAAACAAAAAAATGTGGAAAGAAATAGCTAAAGCAATAGCTACTCCAAGAAGAAATAGAGTTAGTATTAATTTATGGAAACTAGAAAAAATTTCAGAAAAATTCCAGAATAAAACATTAGTAGTTGCAGGAAAAGTTTTAGGCAAAGGAGAATTAACTAAAACATTAAACATTGCTGCATTAGAATTCTCTGAAAAAGCAAAAGAAAAAGTTTCAGAAAAAAAAGGAAAAATAATTGAATTAGAAGAAGCATTGAAAATTAATACAAAAGATTTAATGATTGTAAAATAATGGTGAAAAAAAAATGAAAATAAATGCACAAGGACTTATAATGGGAAGGCTTGCATCAAAAGTAAGCGAAAAATTACTTAACGGAAACGAAGTAATAATAGTTAATGCAGAAGAAATATTAATTACAGGAACAAAAAAATATGTTTTAGAAAGATATGCAAAAAAAAGAAGTGCATCAGTTAAATCAAATCCATTATATGGACCAAAATATCCAAGAAAACCAGATGCATTACTGAAAAAAGCAGTAATTGGAATGCTTCCAAGAAAAACAAAAAGAGGAAAAGAAGCAGAAAAAAGACTTAAAATTTATATTGGAATTCCAGAAGAATTCAAAGAAACAAAATTTAAAAACATAAAAGAAGCAGAAAACAAAACAAACAGAAATACAGTAAAATTAAGTGAAATAAGCAAACTGCTCGGAGCAAAATGGTGATTTAATGGCAGAAGAAAAACAGGAAAAAAAAGAAATAAAAACTGAAAAAAAAACAGAAGAAACTAAAGAAGACGCAAAAGAAAAACCAGTTGAATCAGCAAAAGAAACTAAAACAGAAAAAAAAGAGTCAACAGAAGAAGAAAAAGCTGAAACAGAATCAAAGAAAAAGAAAAAAAAGAAAGCTAAAAGAAGCAAAAAATATGGAATGATGGTTAAATCAAAAAAGAAAGCAGCAGTTGCAAGAGCAGTAATAAAAACAGGAAAAGGAAGAATTACATTAAACAAAAGAAAACTTGAATTTATTGAACCAAAATATGTAAAAGACATGATTTTTGAGCCAATAAAATTAGCAGGAGATTTATTGAAAGAAACAGACATAAAAATAAATGTCAGGGGCGGAGGCTTTATGGGGCAGGCAGTTACTGCAAGAAGCGTAATAGCCAAAGCAATAGTTGAATACACTAATGACAAAAAATTAAAAGAAATGTTTATTAAATATGACAGGCTTTTAATGGTTGACGATCACAGAAGAGTTGAACCAAAGAAACCATTAGGCACAAAAGCAAGAAAAAAGAAACAGAGCTCTAAGAGGTGAAGCAAAAATGATGATTCCAATAAGATGTTTTTCATGCGGAAAAGTAGTAGGAGAATACTACGAAGAATTCCAAACAAGAGTAGCCAAAGGAGAATCAGCAGAAAAAGTAATGAATGAATTAGGAATAGCAAGATACTGCTGCAGAAGAATGCTTTTAAGCCATGTTGAATTAATGGATGACATAATAAAATACAGTCGCTGAGGAGATAAAAAATGGAAACAACAACAAATACTGAAACAGAAAGATATCTGAAAACAGGAGCACATATAGGAACAAAATACAAGACATGGGGCATGAAAAAATACATTTACAAAAGAAGAGATGACGGATTAAAAGTAATGGATATTAAAACATTAGATGAAAGAATAAACCTTGCTGCAAAATTGATTTCAAACTATGAAAAAGACAAAGTAGTTGTTGTTTCAAGAAAACTATACGGCAAAACTCCAATAAAACAATTTGCAGAAGCAGTAGGAGCAAAAGCAATTCCTTCAAGATTTATTCCAGGAACTTTTACTAATCCAGAAGGAAAAGAGTTCACTGAATTAAGTTTATTAATGGTAACAGAACCTGATGCAGACTTTCAGGCAATAAAAGAAGCAAAAAGTTTAAGGATTCCAATTATTTCATTAAGTTCAACAAATAATTCAACAAAAGACATTGACTTAATTATTCCTGTAAACAACAAAGGAAGAAAAAGTCTTGCTTTAGTTTTCTGGATGGTTGCAAGAAATATTTTAATTGAAAGAAAAGAAATAAAAAACGAAAAAGAATTCACAAAAACAGCAGAAGACTTTGAATACAAACTAAAAGAAGGCAAAGAAGAATTAATGAAAGAAAAAAGAAACATGGAAAGAAAAAGAAGACCAATGAAAAAAGGAAGAGGCAGACCAAAAAGATAAAAACAACTTTTTCCTTTATTTATTAACATGAAAAGACAATCAATTCTTCAAGGCAGTTTTTATCCTAAAACAAAAGAAAAAATACAAATTCAATTAAAAAAATTTTTTTCTAAAACAAAAACAACAACAAAAACAAATTATATAATTTCACCTCATGCAGGAACAGTTTATTCAGGACAAACAGCAGCATATTCTTATTCTTTATTAAATAAACCTGAAACAATTGTAATTTTATCTCCAAATCATACAGGTTATGGAGAAGAAATTTCAGTTTATCCTGAAGGAATCTGGGAAACTCCATTAGGAGAAACAGAAATTGATAAACAAGCCGTTGATGTTTTAACTTCAATTTTTACTAAAGCAAAAAAAGATGAAATCGCACATTTACAGGAACATTCAATTGAAGTACAGTTAATTTTTTTACAGTATTTGTTTAAGGAATTTAAGATTGTTCCAATTACTTTAATGGTTTCTGATTCAAAAGAATTAGAAGAATTAGCTAAAGCTTTAATTCAAACAGAAAAAAAAACAGGAAAAAAATTTACTGTTATTGCTTCAAGTGATTTTACTCATTTTTTAAATGAAAAAACTGCAAAAGAAAAAGATTTTAAGGCAATAGAATTAATTAAAAAAATGAGAATAAAAGATTTTCATGAATTAATAGAAAAAAAAAATTTAAGTATTTGCGGTCATTCTTCAATAGAAGTTTTAATGCAATACTGCAAAAAGAAAGACATAAATAAAACAGAGTTAATTAATTATTCTACTTCAGGAGATGTTACAGGAGACAAAAACAATGTTGTGGCTTATGCCTCAATAGGATTTTTTAAGTGATAAAAAATGAAAACAGCAAAAAGAAAAAACAGGCATATTAAAACTGCAATGAAAAAACAAAGCCAGTTTAAAAAAACAAATTTACTGGAAGAAGTTGAACTTATACATAATCCTTTGGTTGATTTTGAATTAAATGACATTTCACTTTCCACTGATTTTTTAGGCAAGAATTTTTCTTTTCCTTTAAGTATTAGACCTATAACTGGAGGAACATTAGAATCATTTAAATTAAACAAAAACATTGCTTTAGCTTGCGAAAAAAAAGGAATTGGTTTTTCTTTGGGTTCAATGAGAGCAGGATTAGAAAAAAAAGAAAACTTAAAGTATTTTAAATTCAGGAAATTCTGTCCTAATGTTTTTTTGGAAGCAAATATTGGCGCATTGCAGTTAGAAAAATATTCTGTTAAAAGAATTAATGATTTTTTAACTGAAATTCAGGCTGATGCTATTTCAATTCACTTAAATCCCGCACAAGAATTAATGCAAAATATAAAAACAAAGGGCTTTTCAAAACAGTTTAATAGCATAAAGAATTTTGCTGAAGAAAGTGATTTTCCTGTAATAATAAAAGAAGTAGGAAACGGCATTTCAGATAAAACAGCAAAAAAACTGGAAAAAACAAAAATTAAAGCAATTGATGTTGCAGGAGCAGGAGGAACTTCTTTTGTTAAAGTTGATTCAATTATTTATAACAGGAAAAAACTTAATTCAGTTTTTGGCGAATGGGGAATTCCAACTGCAGCCGCATTATTGATTGCAGGAAAAGTTTCCAGTAAAAAAATTATTGCTTCAGGCGGAATAAGAAATGGATTAGAAATAGCAAAAAGCATTGCTTTAGGAGCAGAATTAACCGGAATAGCAGTTCCTGCATTAATTAAAGCAAAAAAAGGAGAAAAAAAACTAGAAGAATTAATTGAAAGTTTAAAACAGGAATTAAGAATTTCAATGTTTTTATCAGGAGCAAAAAACATCAAAGAATTAAAGAAAACAAAATTTGTTTTGCAGAACAATCTTCTTGAATGGACAAAACAAACTACTACCTAATTACTTCACTATAAAGAGTAAATTTATATAATGATTTGTATACGCTTTAGTTGAGAAAAATGGACGAAGAAACAATTAATCATTTTACTTCTTTTGGCTTAACTGAATACGAATCAAAAGCAATTTTTTCTTTAATAAAAAAAGGTTTATTGCAGGCTCCTGAAATCAGCAGAAACACAGGAATTCCAAAAACAAGAGTTTATGATGTATTAGAAAAATTAGAAGAAAAACAATTAGTTATTGCATTACATGGAAGACCAAAAAAATTTCAGGCAATTGAATCAAGTAAAATAATAGAAAAATTAATTAAAGAAAAAAGAAAAGAATTAACTAAAATAGAAGAAAATGCATTGAAATTAAAAGAAAACCTTTTTTCTGAAGAACAAGAAGAAAAAGAAAATGTCTTTAAAGTCAGAGAATTAAATGATTTTGACAGAGTTTTAGGACAGGAAATACTTAAAGCAAAAAAATCAATTAATGTTTTTACTGAAACAAGCAAAAGAAGTTTTTTAAAAGAAGCATTAAATAAAGCAATAGAAAAAAAAATTAAAGTTAATTATTCAGAAAAAAAAGAAATAGACAATACTTTTGTAATAGATGAAAAAAAAGTAATTTTAGTTTTAGACAACTTCCAAAAACAACGACCATTTTATCATTTTGCTATATTACAGAACAAAAGCCTTGCAAAAGCAGTATTAAACCATTTTAATACAAAACAATAAAATTAAACTAATTTTCATTGAAATTTCATTAGGAAAGATAACTTATGAAACAAAAATTAAATGAATTAACTTTTAAATATGCTGTAAAAAATGCAGTTGAACATTCAGGAAAAGCAGAATTAAAAGCAGTAATTTCAAAACTAATGGCAATAGACAAAGAACTGGCAAAAAACTTAAGCAAAGAAATAAAAGAAATAACCAAAACAGTTGAATCAGTTAATTCAATGGATAAAAAAGAATTAGAAGAAAAATTTAATTCAATGGATTTTAATGAACTGCCTGAAAGAAAACAAAAAGAAGAAATGCAGTTAGACTGGGCAGAAAAAGAACAAGTAGTAACGCGTTATGCCCCAAATCCTAATGGACCTTTTCATTTAGGCAATGCAAGGGCTTTGCTTAATTCATTTGAATACGCAAAAAAATATAATGGAAAATTTATTTTAAGATTTGATGATACTGATCCTAAAACAAAAAAACCAATTAAAAATGCAGAACAAATATTTAAAGAAGACATGAACTGGCTTGGAGTAAAAGCAGATGAAACTTTTTTTGCTTCAGACAGAATGGAAATATATTATTCTTTTATGAAAAAAGTTATTTCAATAGGAAAAGCGTATGTCTGTTCATGCGAAAAAGAAAAATGGAAACAATTAATTGATGAAAACAAAGGATGCGAATGCAGATAAAAAAAACCTGACGAACAATTAAAAGAATTTGAAAAAATGCTTTCAAATGAATTAAAAGAAGGACAGGCTGTATTAAGAATTAAAACTGATTTAAATGCAAAAGATCCTTCTTTAAGAGACTGGTGGGCTGCAAAAATAGTTGATGAACCAGAACACCCAAGAGTTAATCAAAAATATAAGGTATGGCCTTCATATAATTTTGCTTCAGCAATAGATGATCATGAAATGAAAGTAACTTTAATTATAAGAGGACAAGAACATGCACAAAATGCAGAAAAACAAAAATTTTTATATGAATATTTTGGGTGGAATTATCCTCACACATTACATACAGGCAGAATTAAATTAGCTGAAATGGTTTTAAGCACTTCAAAAATAAAAGAAGGAATAGAAAAAGGAATTTATTCAGGATGGGATGACCCAAGATTAGGAACTATTAAAGCTTTAAGAAGAAGAGGTTTTTCTCCTAAAACAATAAAAGAAATAATCAAAGAAATTGGAACAAAAAGTTCTGATGTAACAATTGACTTTAATAAAATGGTTGATTTAAATAAACATTTTATTGACAGCAAATCAGACAGATATTATTTTATTGAACATCCAATCAGATTAGATGTAAATTTTGTTCCTGAATTAGAAATAGAAAAACCACTTCATCCGGATTTCCCTGATCAATTAAGAGTTTATAAATTAAAAGAAGGAAGCCAAAATTTTTTGATTTCACAAAAAGATTCAGAAAAAATGAATGAAGGAAAAATTGTTAGATTAAAACATGCATTAAATTTTCGTGTAATCAATAAAAATCAAACACAGGTTTTTGGAGAATTCACTGGAATACAAAAACTAGAAAACAAACCTTTAATTCAATGGATACTAAAAGAAATTACAGCAGAAATAGTTTTAGATGACGGAACAAAAAAACACGGCATAATAAACAAAGAAATCTTAGATGAAAAAGAAGGAAACACTGTTCAACTAGAAAATTTTGGTTATGCAAGAATAGATGAAATACAAGAAAAAAAAGTTGTTTTATGGTTTACACATAAGTGAATTATTTTTTCTTTCTTCTTTTTGGATGGCCTTCAGAACTATAAAATTCTTTAGGATTTTTGTTTTCCCACTGCTTAAGCTTGTTTCGTTTTTTTGTTCTTGTAATTGAAGGATGAAATTTTTTATCACTTGAAGGATAAAGAAGATCAATTAAAGTAAGATTAAAAACTCCCCTTTCAAAAGAATTAACAACAAAATTGTCTCGTTTAATTTCATTAAAATCTGTTTCAGGAACTCTAAACAAAACATTATCTTTTCTTTCAGACACATCAAACAAAACATTTTCATTTAAACCTTTTTTTGCTGCATTTTTTTTAAATTCTTTTTCTGCAACAGCTAAATCCCTTGCAGCCTGCTCAACAGCCGAATAAAGTTTAGAAGCAAAAGATTCTCTTGATTTTTTATTTTCTAAAACCTTAATTAACCTCTGTTTTTTTATGAATTGCATGCATTTTTTTTCTTCTTTAGGAGAAGCACCTAATATTTTTCCAAATTTCACAAAAGAATAAAGACGCCCTGCATCAGGAGCATTTATATATTCTGATAAAATAAAATTTTTTGAAGGCTTTGTTTTGCTTAAATTAACCCTAAAAAGTTTGGAAAAATTAAGTAAATAAATTTTTTTTTCTTTTTTTCTGAAAACTCCTTTTCTTTTAAGCCTGTTATAAATTCTTGAAACTCCTCTTAAAACAATTGATTCTCCTGCTGTTAAACTTCTTGCAAGTTCAGGATTTAATGCATGTTTAGACTGATTTACATCAGGCTGCAAAAAAAAACCTGAATGAGTTTTTTTAACATATTTTTTGCCATTAATTGTTACAACTTTAACAGCAGAATAATAAGGAATAAGATTTGAAGAACTAGAAACATTAAGTTTTCCATGAAATTTTTGATGCACAAATCTGTTTCTTTTTAAGCCAGATCTTTTAGGTTTAGACATACACAGAAATGCATTAAAATACCTTTAAAAACCTTTTTTGACAGGTTTTCTTATACTCATTTTGCCGATGACGATGAACAGCCATAAATGGCTGCAAGGAGGTTGATTTTAAATGGCAGAATACGTTAAGTTCAGCGTAGGCAAAGAACTAAAAGAAAAACAATTAGCACTAATTGAAAAAGCAAAAAACAGTGGTAAAATCAGAATAGGTGTAAACGAAACAACTAAAGCAATAGAAAGAGGAACAGCAAAAATCATTTTTATTGCAGAAGACATTAGCCCTCAGGAATTAGTAATGCATTTGCCTTTGTTATGTGAAGAAAAAAAAATTCCTTTTTCTTATATTTCAACAAAAAAAGAATTAGGAGAAAAAACAGGCATTTCAGTTGGAACAGCTTCAATTGCATTAGTTGAAGAAGGAAATGCAAAAAAAGAATTAGAAGAAATAATAAAAAAAATAAACGAGTTAAAGAAGTGATTAAATGATGCGTGAAGGAACTCCTGCAGAAGTAGTTGAAGTAATCCAAAGAACAGGCGTCCATGGAGAAATCATTCAGGTTTTATGCAAAATTCTTGAAGGACCAGAACAAGGCAGAGTAAAAAGAAGAAATGTAAAAGGAAACCTGAAAAAAGGAGACGTAATAATATTGCTTTCAACTGAAAGAGAAGCAAAAGAAATCAAAGCTTAGCTGCTACTGTCAGCTGGCAATAGTTTATTGAATAAACCAATATCAGCATGACTTTATGTCGTGCATTGTGACAGCCGGACGAAACCGGCTTTGAGGTGAAAAAAAATGGATTGTATTTTTTGCGGAAAAAACATAAAAAAAGGAACAGGATTAATGTATGTCAAAAAAGACGGCACAATATATAACTTTTGTTCATCTAAATGCGAAAAAAATTTAATTAAATTAAAAAGAAATCCAAGAAAAGTTAAATGGACAAAAGAACACCATAAAACAAAAAAAGCAAAAAAGGTGAAATAAAATGGAAAGAACTCTAATTTTAATTAAACATGACGCAGTGCAAAGAGGATTAATTGGAGAAATAACAAAAAGATTTGAACAAAAAGGACTGAAAATTTCAGGAATGAAAATGATTCAGGCAACAAAAAATATTGCAGATAATCATTATGTAATTACTCCTGAATGGAAAAAAAAATTAGGAGAAAACACAAGAAAGTCAGTAGAAAAAAAAGGAATTAAAGTAACAGAAACAGATGATGAAATTGCAAAAAGAATTCATTCATGGAATTCACAATATTTAACTGAAGGCCCAATAATTGCAATAGTTTTTGAAGGATATCATTCAATTGAAGTTGGAAGAAAATTAATTGGAAACACCCAGTCAAGAGCCGCAGATGTTGGAACAATCAGAGGAGATTTTTCTGTTGACTCATATGAAGTAGCAGAAGAAAAACAAAGATCAGTAAGAAATTTAATTCATGGTTCAGAAGACACAGAATCAGCTGAAAGAGAAATCGCATTATGGTTTACAAAAGAAGAATTACATAAATACACAAAAAAAGACTGGGAAGTAATACATAAGTGATTTAAATGAAAGTACAGGTAAAAAAATTAAATTCAGAAGCAAAATTAGAACAAGCACACAAAGGAGATGCAGGAATAGACTTATATGCATCAGAAACAGAAGAAATCCTTTCAGGAGAAATTAAATTAATTAAAACAGGAATTAAAGTTGCAATTCCTGAAGGATTTGAAGGACAAGTAAGACCTAAATCTGGTTTAGCATTAAAAAATGGAATAACTGTCTTAAATACTCCTGGAACAATTGATGCAGGATACAGAGGAGAAATAGGCGTAATAGTAATAAACCACGGCAAAGAAAAGTTTACAGCAGAAAAAGGAAAAAAAATTGCACAATTAGTTTTCAATAAAATTGAATTAGCTGAAATAGAATTTGTAGAAGAATTAGATGACACTTCCAGAGGCGAAGGCGGATTTGGTTCAACAGGGTTGTAAATTATATGATTAGAAAGCCAATAATTACTGTCTTAGGGCATGTTGATTCAGGAAAAACAAGTTTTTTAGATAGAATTAGAGGCACAAAAATCGTCTCCCAAGAAGCAGGAGCAATAACACAACACATTGGAGCAACAGAAGTTCCAATTGAAATAGTAGAAAAAATGGCAGGAGAATTAACAAAAAAATATGGTTTTGAATTAAATATTCCCGGCTTACTTTTTATTGATACTCCAGGACATGAAGCTTTCTCTAACCTAAGAAAAAGAGGGGGAAGTATTGCAGATTTAGCAGTATTAACAATTGATGCAATAAAAGGATGCGAACCACAAACATTAGAAGCAATAGACATTTTGAAAGCATTTAAAGTTCCATTTGTAATTGCAATGACAAAAATAGACAAAATTCACGGATGGGAATCAAAAGAATTAAGTTTTACAGAAAATAAACAAAATCAAAGCAAACAATTGCTGGATGAATTAGACAAAAAAATTTATTGTATTGTAGGAGAAACATTCAAAAAAGGATTTCCTGCAGAAAGATTTGACAGAATACAAGATTTTACAAAAGAAATTCCAATTGTTCCTTTATGCAATAAAACAGGAGAAGGATTTTCAGAAATACTTTTGTTTTTAGCAGGATTAAGCCAGAAGTTTTTAGAAAAAAAATTAACAATTGAAGTAAGCGGAAAAGGAAAGGGAACAGTATTAGAAGTAAAAGATGAAAAAGGATTAGGGAAAACAATTGACGTTGTATTATATGACGGAACAATAAAAACAGGAAACAAAATTACCTTAGGAGGAAAAGAAGGAATAATAGAAACAAAAATAAGAGCTCTTCTTTTGCCTAAACCATTAGATGAAATCCGTGCACCGCAGGAAAGATTTGATTCAGTAAAAGAAGTTCATGCTGCGTCAGGACTAAAAATTGCAGCACCAAACTTAGATAAAGCTTTAGCAGGTTCTCCAATAAGAGTTGAAGCAAGTCAGGAAGAAATAGAAGAAATAAAAAAAGAAATAAGTTCAATTAAAATTGATTCAGATGAATTAGGAGTAATAATCAAAACAGACACTTTAGGTTCATTAGAAGCAATAATTAAATTACTAGAAGACAAAGAAATTAAAGCAAGAAAAGCAGATGTAGGAGAAGTAACAAGAAGAGATGTAATGGAAAGCTTGCAGGTAAAAGAAAAAGACAAAACAAAAGGAGTAATACTTGCATTTAACACAAAAATTAATCCTGAAGCAGTAAAAGAAGCAGAAAAACAAGAAATAAGAATTTTCAATGAAAAAGTAATTTATCATTTAATTGAAGAATACGAAAAATGGATTGCGGAAGAAAAAGAAAAAGCAAAACAAAGTTTTTTAGCAGAAATTGTATTGCCTGTAAAAATAAAATTAATGCCAGAAAACATTTTTAGAAATTCAAAACCAGTAATAATCGGTGCAAAAATAATTGAAGGAAAATTAAGAACCGGAATAAAAGTAATGAAAAACGGAAAAATAATTGGAAAAATTTTAGCAATACAGGAAAAAGGAGAAAACATTAAAGAAGCAAAAAAAGGAAGCGAAGTTGCAATATCAATAAGCGATGCAACAATAGGAAGAAACTTAAACAACAAAGATGAATTAATAAGTTTTATTCCTGAAAATAATATTGAAAAACTTGAAAAATCAAATGATATTTTAACTGAAGAAGAAAAAGACTTACTTAAAAAAATAAAAGAAATTCAAAAGTCTGGAGGAGACTAAAATGAACATAGTGATAAGCAACCCAAAAACCGGAAAAGCATATGGAAAAAAAGTTGAAACAACTGCTTTGCTTTTAAACAAAAAAATTGGAGAAGAAGTAAAACTTGATTCTCTTGGATTAGAAGGATATGAAGCAAAAATTACTGGAGGAAGCGACAAACAAGGATTTCCAATGAGAAAAGACATTCCAGGAGCAAACAAGAAAAAAATATTTATAAGAGAAGGAATAGGATTTAAAGCAAAAAGAAAAGGAGAAAGAAGCAGAGTAGGCGTAAGAGGAAATACAATAAGCGAGGAAACAGAACAAATAAACTTAATAATAACAAAACAAGGAACAAAAAAACTAGAAGAAATTTTTGCAACAGAAAAAACTGAAGAAAAACCAGCTGAAAAAATTAGTGCAAAAGAAAAACTAGTAAAAGAATCACTTGAAAACGTAGGAAACGTAGAAAAAGCAGGAGACTCAAAAACTGCAAAAAAATAAAAAAACCTTTTTTAGAAAAAAAGAATTAAAATATAAAACAAAAAAAAAGAAGTGAAAAAAATGAAAAAAGAAATTAGTCAGGCAGAAGTTAACATAGGATTAATAGGCCATGTAGACCATGGAAAAACTTCACTGACGCATGCATTAAGCGGCAAATGGACTGACACACATTCAGAAGAACTAAAAAGAGGAATTTCAATTAGATTAGGTTATGCTGATGCAGTATTTTATAAATGCCCTGCATGTAAAGGCGCAGAAGCATATACAACACAAGAAACTTGCTCTCACTGCAAAAAGAAAACAAAAAGATTAAGAAAAGTCAGTTTTGTTGATGCTCCAGGACATGAAACATTAATGACAACAATGATTTCAGGAGCTGCATTAATGCATGGAGCAATATTAGTTATTGCTGCAAATGAATTCTGTCCTCAGCCAAGAACAAAA
This sequence comes from archaeon, assembly GCA_024277355.1. Classification (GTDB taxonomy): domain Archaea; phylum Iainarchaeota; class Iainarchaeia; order Iainarchaeales; family 1-14-0-10-31-34; genus 1-14-0-10-31-34. Next base: position 31,607 of record JAJRVL010000005.1, on the reverse strand, counting down.
GAACATTTAATGGCATTAAAAGTCAGCGGAATAAAAAACATTATTGTAGCACAAAACAAAATAGATTTAGTTGACAAAAAACAAGCAACAGAAAACTACCATCAAATAAAAAAATTTCTTAAAGAATTTGATTTTGAAGCAGAAATAATTCCTACTGCAGCTCATTTCGGAACAAATATTGATTTATTAATTGAAACAATAGAAAAAAAAATTCCTTCACCAAAAATAGATGAAAAAAAACCTGTGAAAATGTATGTTGCAAGAAGCTTTGACATAAACAAGCCAGGAATAAAAATCAAAGAATTAATTGGAGGAGCATTAGGCGGAACAATAATGCAGGGAAAAATAAAAACAGGAGACGAACTTGAATTAAGTCCTGGAATAAACAATAAAAAAAACAAAGTAAAAATAATTGAAATAAATACAAGTGAAGGAAAAATAAAAGAAGCAGTGCCAGGAGGACTAATTTCAATAAGAACATTAATTGACTCAAATTTAACTAAAAATGATCAAATGAAAGGAAATATTTTAGGGAAAATCGGAAGCCTTCCTGAAGCAGTAACAAACATTAAAATGAAAATAAAATACTTTCAAAGAGAAGTAACAGGAATTAAAACAGACTTAAAACAAGGAGAAATAATAGTTTTAAGTGCAGGAACAGCAACAACAATAGGAAACATAATTGCATTAAAAAAAGATTTAATTGAAGTAATGCTTAAAGTACCAATAACAATAGAACCAAACCAAAAAATAGCAATAAGCAAAAAAGAAGGTGCAAGATGGAGATTAATTGCTTATGGAACAACTGAATAAAATAGTTTTAGATACAAATATGTTAATGGCAATAGGAGAACTAAAAATAGATGTTTTTGAAGAACTAAAAAATTACGGAAAAACAGAATTTTTTGTTCCAGAAGAAGTTTTAAAAGAATTAAAAAAATTAAAAGAAAAAAACAAAACAAAAAAAATAAATGCAGAAATAGCAGAAAAATTAATTAAAAAAAATTGCATGATTATAAAAGCAAAAACAGAAAATGCCGATAAAAGAATGGAAGAATTAGCACAAGAAAATTATATTATAGCAACAAACGACAAAGAATTAAGAACAAAAATCAGAAAAAAAGGATTTAAAACAGCATTCGTAAGACAAAAAAAGGTTATTGTTATTGAATAAATAAGGAGGAAAAAAAATGTATGCAATAATTTCAATGAAAGACACAGTAAGAGTTCCGCCAAAAGAATTTGGAGGAAAATTAAATGACGCAATACTAAAAATACTAAAAGATGAATACGAAGGAATAGTAGATGAAAGTATTGGAGTTATTGTTGCAGTAATGGAAGTTGAAAACGTTGGAGAAGGAAAAGTAATTCCTGGAGACGGAGCAGCCTATTATAGTACTCAATACAAAGCAATAGTCTATAAACCAGAAATGAAAGAAATAGTTGAAGGAACCATAACAGAAATAACTGAATTTGGTGCATTTGTAAGAACAGGCCCAATAGAAGGATTAATCCACGTAAGCCAGATAATGAACGACTATATTAATTATGATGCAAAAGGACCAGGATTTATAGGAAAAGAATCAAATAAAAAATTAGGATTAGAAGATCAGGTAATAGCCAGAATAGCAACCTGCAGTCTAAAAGGAAATATTCCAAACTCAAAATTAGGATTAACAATGAGACAACCAGGATTAGGAAAAACAGACTGGCTTGCAATAGACCAAAAGAAAAAAGACAAAAACAAAAAAGCAAAACCAGCAAAAAAAGAAGAAAAAACTGAAAAGAAAAAAAAATAAAGAGGTAGTTGAATGAGTAAAGGAAAAGCATGTCGAGAATGCAGAAAAGTAATAGAAGAAGGCGACAAATGCCCTAACTGCGGAAGTACAAGCTTTACAACCTTCTGGAGAGGATATGTAGTAATAACTAATCCAGAAAAATCAGAAATAGCAAAAAAAATGGGCATAACCACAACAGGAAAACATGCATTAAGATTAAGTCGTTAATCAAATTAAAAAAAAATAAAAGAGGTAGTCTTATGAAGATAGAGATAACAAGCAAAAAAACAAATCCATTGCTTTCAAGAAAAGAAATAGAATTCAAAGTAACAGAAATAAATGCAACACCAAAAACACAAGATTTAAGAGAAAAAGTTGCAGCATTAACTGAATCAGATTCAGATTCAACAGTAATAACAGAAATAAAGCAGTCATTTGGAACACGATTTTGCACTGGAAAAGCAAGAGCATACAAAGAAAAAAGTAAAATGAAAGAAACAGAATTAGATTATGTTTTAGGAAGAAATTTTTCAGAAGAAAAAGAAAAAATGAAAAAAGCAAAAGAAGCAAAAAAAACAGCAAAAGAAAAAAAGAAATTAGAAAGTAAGAAAAAGAAAAAATAAGAAACAACAAAAACAATTAAAAAAATTAATTAGAAAGAAAACAGGTGAGTTAATGGCAAAAAAAACAAGAAAAAAACATCCAAATATAAAAAAATCAGAAAAATATGAAATAACAGGAAACGAAATAAAAAAGAAAAACAGATTTTGTCCTAAGTGCGGTTCAGGAGTATTTATGGCTGAACACAAAGACAGGCATTCCTGTGGAAAATGTTCTTACACTTAATGGAAACAAAAAGGGGAACAAAAATAATTCAGATTATTTTATTGGATTTAATTTTTATTCTCCCTTTAATTTACTATTGCTATAACAACAAATCAGTAAAAAAATCACTTGCAGAAATAGGAATAAAAAAAATTAACAGAAAAGAACTAATAAAAAAATCAGTTTTAATTATTGCAGGTTTAATTGCAATTTCTCTTTTAGTTTCAGTTTCAAGTTCTTTGTTTGGAATAAATGACTTAACAAAAGTAGCTGAAACAGTAAAAAAAATAAGCATTAAAACCCCTTTACTTCTTTTTTATTTTCTTACTATAAGAGTAATTTCAGAAGAAATTTTTTTCAGGGGATTTTTAGTGAAAAAAATGGGTATCTTTTTTTCTTCAGTAATTTTTGCTTTAGCTCATTTTGCTTATGGTTCAACAACAGAAATAATTGGAGCGTTTATTGCAGGATTATTTTTAGCATATTATTTCAAAAAAAATAATAATTTAATTCCAAATATTATAGGACATATGGCGTATAATGCAGTAATTTTAGTGATGATGTCATGAACAAAAAAATCAAAATGGCTTTATTTGTGCTTAAGAAAAACGGAGTAATAATTTATCCAACAGAAACAAGTTATGGAATTGGATGTAAATTAACAGACATTAATTCAATTAAAAGAATCAGAGAAATAAAGCAAGATAGAATAAAACCTTTTTTGATAATTGTTGCAGACAAAAAAATGGCAGAAAATTATGCAGAAATAAATTCTGAAGCAGAAAAATTACTTAACGCATTTAAAGGGCATTTAACTTTAATTGTTCCAAAAAAAAATAAAATTCCTGAAGAAGTAAGCAAAGAAAAAATTGCTTTAAGAATTAGTTCAAATGAAACTGCTTTAGGAATAGTAAAAGAATTAAATGAACCAATAATTTCAACCAGTGCAAATTTGTCCGGAAAAAAACCAATTTATTCTTTTGATAAAGCAGTAAAAGTTTTAAGCAAAAAAGTTGATTTTATAATTGATGACGGAATACTTGAAGAAAACAAGCCAAGCACAATTTATTACGTAAAAGAAAAAAAGATTATAAGGCAGGGAAAAATAACTTTAAAAGAAATTGAAAAAGTTTTAAAAAACTAATCCAGTTTTTTTTCTAGTTCAATAAGGTTAAATTTAACTCCATATTTTTCTCCAAAAAGTTTCTTTCCTTTAGCATAACCTAAAATTTCAAGAAGTTTTATTGTTCTTTCAGAATTAATATTAATGTGTAATATTGCCTTTTTATGACCTGCTTTTTTCATAATTCCTTCTGCTTTTTTTAATGCAGGAAGAGAATTTTTTAATCCACGATATTTAGGAAGAACAGAAAAACCGCCTATTTCTCCTTTTTTTAAGTCAAGTGAGACGGTTCCTATTTTTTCTCCCATTTCATTTCTGATAAAAAACCATTTTCTTTTGTCCCTTATTAATTCCCTTACATTACGGGGAACCACAACAAACTTTGATTTTGATTTATTCATTAAATCAATGGCTTTTCCTGCATCTCTTATTCTCTGTTTTTTTGCAGAACTTAATTTAATTAAAGGAGCCTTATTCATACAACAAAATTAAAGCAATGAGAATAAAAGAATTAGCCATAAGAAAATCTTAAAAAAAGAGGAAAAAAAATGATTTCATTAGGAATTGAATCAACAGCACACACATTTGGAATAGGAATAGTAAATGAAAAATGCAGAATTCTTGCAAACGAAAAAAAAGCTTATGTGAAAAAAGAATCAGTAGGAATCCACCCAAGAGAAGCAGCAGACTTTCATTACAAAAACGCAAAAGAAATAATAGAAAATGCATTAGAAAAAGCAAATCTTTCAATAAAAGAAGTTGATTTAATTTCTTTTTCTCAGGGACCAGGATTAGGAAACTGCTTAAAAGTAGGGGCAACAGTTGCAAGAACTTTAAGTTTGCTACATAATAAATCTTTGGTTGGAGTAAACCATTGCATCTCCCATATAGAAATCGGAAAAAAATTAACTAAAGCAAAAGACCCTGTAACTTGTTATGCTTCCGGAGCTAATACACAAATTATTGGTTTAGAAAAAAAAAGATACAGAATTTATGGCGAAACATTAGACATTGGAATAGGAAATTTTCTTGATGTGTTTGGAAGGGAAATAGATTTAGGTTTTCCTGCAGGGCCAGTAATGGATAAAATATATTTTAAAGGAAAAAATTTCATTGAACTGCCTTATACGGTTAAAGGAATGGATTTAGCTTTTTCTGGTTTACTTACAGCAGGCAAACAAAAAATTAAAAAAGAAAGAAAAGAAGATTTAGTTTGTAGTTTAATGCATAATGCTTTTGCAATGCTGACAGAAGTAACTGAAAGAACCTTAGCCCATACAGGAAAAAAAGAACTGCTTTTGACAGGAGGAGTTGCTTCAAGCAATGCTTTAAGAGAAATAATGAAAAAAATGTGTAAACAGCGAAAAGCAAAATTTTTTGTTCCTGAAAGAAGTGTTTGTGTTGATAACGGAGCAATGATTGGCTGGCAGGGATTAATTGAATTTAAAGCAGGAAAAAAAACAAACCTAAATGAAAGCATGATTCTTCCAAAACAAAGAACTGATCAAATAAAAGTTAACTGGATTTAATCAAAATAACCTGAATTTATAACCCAGCGATCAACTCCAATAAAAAAAAGAAATGAATCAACAAACACAAAAAGAATTAATAAAGGATTAAAAAAAGAAGAATAAAAACAAACTTGTTTTGAAACATCTGTACAAGTAATATAATCAGCAATAACAAACCATGAAACAAAAAAGAATAATATTGAAATAATTAAACTGATTTTTCTTTTCTTTTTCATAAAAAAATAATAAATAAATAGATTAAAGGCTTTTTCTTTTTGAAAGCAAAAAAAACTAAAGAAAAAATGTTTTTCCTTTTCTAACAATCTTTTCTTTTCCCCCTCTAAAGAAGTGTATGGGTTTAAATACAGAATTGACTTAATTTTAATTACTTTTATAATTTTAATTTTTAGGAGGAAAAAAATATGGTAGCAAAAAAACCTTTTGGTGGATACACAATTTCTTTTAAAGGAAGAACAGACACAGTGGAGAAAGTATTTGGCTCAGGAAAAATCACTCCAAGTGAAATGACCAAAGCAATTTGGGTATATATTAAGAAAAACAAACTTTCATCAAAATAAAATAAACAAATTTGAAAAGAAAAAGGGGTTTCCCTTTTTCTTCTATTTTTATCTAAATAACCAAAAAACAAATATTTAAAATAATATTTTTTTAGAATTATTTTAGTTTTTTAAGGTGAAAAAATGAAAGTACAATGTCCTAAATGCCAAAACAATTTTGATTTGGATGTAGAATTAAATGAAGAAGGAGATTCAGTTGAATGCCCTTCATGCGGAATAGAAGTCTTTGTTGCAAAAAAAGGCAAAAAATTCACAGTAGTTGAAACCTTTGAAGAAGCAGATGAAGACTCACAGGGCTGGGAAGAAGATTAATTAACGCAATTTTCTTTCTTCTCTGAATTCTTTTGTTTTGTTAAAAACAAAATACATCAAAATCATAAGAAAAGCAAAAGAAATAATATTTAAAGGAAAAGGAACAAGATTTGTTTCCGGATCCAGATAAAGATAAATGCTTAATACTACTGCCATTGACAAAGCAAACTCAATAAATAAAATAGCAAAAAGCCTTGTATCTTGTTTTGCTTCAGCAAAATCTGCTTTAAGCCTGTTTTTTTTATTTATCAATTCTGTTTTTTCTTTTGAAATCTTTTCTTTAATCATATATTATAAAATTAGGTTTAGCCAAATAAAAATGTTCCTATTCCATTAAACAAAAAAGCAAAAAAATCAAGGATTTCAAATGCAATTGGTTCATTAAAAACTAAAGCAAAAATAAAAACAACCCAAAAAAGTCTTATTAAACGCGAAAAATTAAATAAAATTAATAATCCTAAAATAATAAACAAAGGAAAAAAAACAAAAGGAATTGAAATAACCAAAAGTAATTTGACTATTAAATTTCCTTTAACTAAATTATTTGAATAAAATTCCTTAAATGCATTAAAAGTATTTGAAGCATCATGATCTGAAGGAAAACAATAATACAAAAAACTTAATCCAAGCCATAAAAAAAAGAATCCTGAAATATCAGAAAAAAACAAAAGCCTGAAAGAAAAAGACAAAAAATAAAATGCAATTGCATTTCCTAAAATAAAAGGAGCTAAAGTAATAATCACTGATTTCAGTGCATTAGCTTTTTCATGCACAACATAAGCTTCACTTAAACCAAAAAATTTCACTTTTTTTACTTTTACGCCAACAAGCAGGCACGCAATTAAATGACTTAATTCATGAAAAATCATGCCTGGAAAAAAAATAATACTATAATTCATTAAATAAAAAAGGATTAACTAAAATAAAAGAATATACCCTGTATTCAGCATTTATTTGAATAAATGGAATACTGCAAAAGAAAACAATAAAACAGGAATTGCATTGAAAACAAACGCCTGTTCATTCAATAAACTCCATTCAATCATTCCCACAGAAGAAAAAAACGCAACTACTCCAAAAACCAATAAAACAATTCCCAACACTTTAGTCATTTAACCACTCTCAAGTAAAAACAAACTATTTTCTGTTTAGATGTTTTTTTAAGATTTTCCTATTCTTAAATGTTTAAAAAAAAGCAGGGTTGTGAAAAATTGAATTATATTATTCCGAATTTTAAAATTAAAAGCATTGAACCAATAAAACTAATTTCAAAAGAAAAAAGAATTAAAGCAATAGAAAAAGCAGGCTTAAATATTTTTTTGCTTAAATCAAATGAAATTTTTATTGATTTATTAACTGATTCAGGAACAAATGCAATGTCTCAGGAGCAATGGTCTGCAATGATTAAAGCAGATGAAAGTTATGCCGGAGCAAAAAGTTTTGATAACTTTAAAAATTCAGTTAAAGATGTAATTGGATTTGATTTTGTTCTGCCTGTACATCAGGGAAGAGCAGCAGAACACATATTAGATGCAGTTTTAATAAAAGAAGGAAACATAATTCCTGGAAACATTCATTTTGACACAACAACAGCCCATATTGAGCACAAAAAAGGAATTCCTGTTAATTGTGTAATAAAAGAAGCATTTGACTGTGAAAAAGAACTTCCATTTAAAGGAAATATTGATTTAAAAAAATTAGAAGAAGTTTTATAAAAAAATAAAGGAAATATAGGTTATGTTCTGCATACAATTACTTGTAATTCCGGAGGAGGCCAGCCGGTTTCAATGGAAAACATAAAAAAAACAAGCGAGTTATGCAAAAAGTTTGAAGTTTATTTTTTTATTGATGCAGCAAGATTTGCAGAAAATGCTTTTTTCATTAAACAAAGAGAAAAAGGTTTTGAAAATAAATCAATTTCAGAAATTGTTTTAGAAATGTTTTCTTATGCTGATGGATGCACAATGAGCGCAAAAAAAGATGCAATAGTTAATATTGGCGGATTAATTGCATTTAAAGAAAAAGAACTTTATGAAAAAAGCATTCCTTTTGGAATTTTATTTGAAGGTTTTCCAACTTATGGAGGATTAGCCGGAAGAGATTTAGAAGCAATTGCAGTTGGATTAAAAGAAGGAATACAAGAAGACTATTTAAAATACAGAATTGGACAAGTTAAATATTTAGGAGAAGAATTAAATAAAATTGGAATTCCAATAATGAAACCAATTGGAGGTCATGCAGTTTTTGTTGACGGCAAAAAATTTTTGGCTCATATTCCGCAAGAACAATTTCCTTCACATACACTTTGCACTGAACTTTATATTGAAGCAGGAATTAGAGCAGTAGAAATAGGAACATTATTAGCTGGAAGAGATCCAAAAACAGGAAAAGATAAAATGCCTGAAATGGATTTAATGAGGTTGACTATTCCAAGAAGAGTTTATCTGAAAGAACATATGGATTATATTATTGAAGCAATGAAAAACATAAAGGAAAGAAAAGACAAAATCAAAGGATTAAAATTTGAATTTGAAAGTCCAATCTTAAGGCATTTTCAGTCAAAATTTAAAAGAGTTTAATCCTTTAAAAACAAGCCCATTTCTTGGTCTAATTCCTTTGCAGTTTGTTCCATTCTTTTAAAAACTAAATTAATTTCATCCTGTAATTCTTTAATCATGCGAAACATTGACTTGCTTCTGGACATATATCTGCTTCCTTCCTTTAATACAAGGCCAGATCTTTGAAGATTATTTAAATGATTAATTACTGCTCCTCTGCTCATACCGACTCTTTCAGCTAATTCAGTTGAAGTTAATAATCTTCCACTCTCAGTGGCTTTAACTAATTCCTTAAACACTAAAGCAGCTGTTTTTCCTTTATCTATAGGCTCAAAAAAGCCTAAACACTCTAACAACCAATTAAATTCTTCATCTGCTTGCGTTGAAAAAGGCTGTTCAACTTTTCTTATTATAACCTGAAATCTATGCTTAGTAGCAGCAGGAATATGAATTTTTCCTGTTAACTGAAATCTATGATTAAATGCAATTAGTTTTCTTTCATTTTCTTCCATAAAATAAAAGTCCAACAAAACATTTAAAAATATTTTGACTAAAGAGTTTAGTCATAGTCAAAACTTTTTAGACAGTGATTAATTTGATTGGACATAAACACATAAAAAAAGAAAGAAAAGAAAAAGAAGAAACAGCAAATAAAGACTTAAAACAAGCTAAAATAGAAGAATTAACTGAATTAGTTAAAAGAATTCAGGCAGAATTTGAAAATTTTAAGAAAAGAGAAGAAAAAGACAGAAAACATTTTGCTGAATTTAGTAATGCTGAATTAATTAAATCCTTGCTTCCAATACTTGATTCAATTGATTCTGCTGAAAAAAACGGGAATCCAGAAACAATTAAAGGACTTGAATTAATTAAAAAACAATTAACTGAAGTTTTAGAAAAATATGGTTTAAAAGAAATTAATTCACTTGGAAAAAAATTTAATCCGGAATTCCATGAATGCTTACTAAAAGAAAATAATTCAGAAAAACAAGATGAAATTATTTTAGAGGAATTTCAAAAAGGATTTATGTTAAATGACAAAGTGTTAAGGCATTCAAAAGTTAAAATTAATTCAATAGAGAGTGAAAAAAATGAATGAAAAAAAATTGAATGAAGAATTTGGCCCAGAAGATTTTGAGGAGTTTCCAGAAGAAATCCCAGATAAAGCTAAACCAAACTTAAATGAAGAAGAAAAGAGATTAAGAAAGCAAATTTATGCTAATTAAAAAAAGGTGATAAAATGAGTAAGATAATCGGAATAGATTTAGGAACTTCAAATTCTGCAGCAGCAGTATTAGAAGGAGGAAAACCAAAAATAATTTCTTCAGCTGAAGGAGCAAGTTTATATGGAAAAGCATTTCCTTCAATTGTAGCTTTTACTAAAGACGGGCAAATGTTAGTTGGAGAACCAGCAAAAAGACAAGCAATAAGCAATCCAGAAGGAACAATTACCGGTGCAAAAAGAAAAATGGGAACAACAGAAAAATTTAAAGTTTATGGAAAAGAATACACTCCTCAGCAGATTTCAGCTTTTATTTTGCAGAAAATAAAAAAAGATGCAGAAAGCTTTTTAGGAGAAAAAGTAGAAAAAGCAGTGATTACAGTTCCGGCTTACTTTGATGACAATCAAAGACAGGCAACAAAAGACGCAGGAAAAATTGCAGGATTAGATGTAATCAGAATAGTTAATGAACCAACAGCCGCATCCTTAGCTTATGGTTTAGATAAAAAAGAAAAAGACCAGAAAATTTTGGTTTTTGATTTTGGCGGAGGAACATTAGATGTAACTATAATGGATTTCGGCGACGGAGTATTTGAAGTTAAGTCAACTTCAGGAAACACTCAATTAGGCGGAAGAGACATGGATAAAGTGTTAACTGATTTTATTATAGCTGAATTCAAGAAAACAGACGGAGTAGATTTAACTCAAGATAAAATGGCTTTGCAGAGATTAAATGAATCAGCAGAAAAAGCAAAAATTGAATTATCTAATGTAATTGAAACCGAAATTAATCTGCCTTATATTACTGCAACAAAAGAAGGACCAAAACATTTAGTAATGAAATTAAACAGAGCTAAAATTGAAGAATTAGTTAAACCAATTGTTGAAAAATGTGAAAAGCCTGTTAATCAGGCTTTAGCTGACGCAAAATTAACTCCAAATGACATTCACAGAGTTGTTTTAGTTGGAGGCCCGACAAGAATGCCTATAGTCCATGAATTTGTAGAAAAAATTGTTGGAAAAAAAGTTGAAAGAGGCGTTGACCCAATGGAATGTGTTGCAATGGGTGCAGCAATTCAGGCAGGAGTTTTATCAGGAGAAGTAAAAGATATTTTGCTTTTAGATGTAACTCCATTAAGTTTAGGAATTGAAACTTTAGGAAGTGTTTTTACTAAATTAATTGAAAGAAATACAACTATTCCAACAAAAAAAAGCCAGATTTTTTCTACTGCAGCAGAAAATCAAACAGCAGTTGATATTCATGTATTGCAGGGAGAAAGAGCAATGGCTTCAGATAACAAAACTTTAGGAAGATTTCAGTTAATTGGAATCCCTCCGGCACCTCGTGGAATACCTCAAATTGAAGTTACCTTTGATATTGATGCAAACGGAATAGTGCATGTAACAGCAAAAGATATGGGAACAGGAAAAAGCCAGAAAATTTCAATTGTTGCTTCAGAAAAATTAAAAGAAGAAGACATTGAAAAAATGAAAAAAGAAGCAGAACAATTTGCTGAAACAGACAAAAAGAAAAAAGAAGAAATTGACATAATAAACCAGGCAGACGCAGTTGTATATCAAACAGAAAAAACTTTGAAAGAAATGGAAGGAAAAGTTGATGCAAAAAAAATTCAGGGAATAAAAGACAAAACAGCTGAACTAAAAAAATTAATGGAACCAGAACAAAAAGATGTTACAGCAATCAAAACAAAATTAGATGAAGTAAATAAATTATTTCAGGAAGCTTCAACTGAATTATACCAAAAAGCAGCACAAGAGCAACAGGCTAAAGGACAAACAGAAACTCAAGGAAATACAGGCACAAACCAGACAGAAAACAAAGATAAATCAAAAGACGAAAAAGTTGTTGACGCAGACTATAAAGTTGAAAAAGACAAAAAAGAAGATAAAAAGTAAAAAAATAATTTAAAAGAAAAAAGTTAATTAATTCAATTAACTTAAATTTCTTTTCTTTCTTCTTTATTTTTCAGCATAAGTGCAAACTTAGTGTGAAAGTTTATGACCACAAAAAGAGATTACTATGAAATTTTAGGGTTGAATAAAGGAGCTTCAGCTGACGAAATTAAATCTGCTTACAAAAAAATGGCAAAAAAATTTCATCCAGATATATCTAAAGAAGAACATGCTGAAGAAAAATTCAAAGAAATATTAGAAGCTTATTCTGTTTTAAGCGATGAACAAAAAAAATCTAATTATGATCAGTTTGGGCACGCAGCTGAAGGCTTTCAGGGATTTGGAGGACAAGGAACAGGAGGATTTGATTTTTCTAATATGGATTTTGATGACTTGTTTTCAAGTTTTGGTTTTGGAAATATTTTTGGAGGAAGAGGAAAAAAAAGAGGTCCAAGAAAAGGAGTTGATTTAAGGTTTGATTTAAATATTGGATTTGAAGAAGCAGTATTTGGAATAAAAAAAGAAATTGAAATAGAAAGAATTGAAGCCTGTGATAAATGCAATGGAACAGGTTCAGAAGAAAAAGATGGTTTAATTGACTGTAGTCAATGTAATGGAACAGGAATGCAGACTCATGCCCAAAGAACGCCTTTTGGAACTTTTACTACAAAAACAACCTGCAGAAAATGTGGAGGAGAAGGAAAAACAGTAAAAAACCCATGCAGTAAATGCCATGGAACAGGAAGAATAAAGAAAAAAAGAAAAATTGAAGTAAGAATTCCTGAAGGAATCCAAAATGGAGCTTATTTAAGATTACAAGGAGAAGGAAATGCAGGAGAAAGAGGCGCAGGAAACGGAGACTTATATGTAATTATTTTTATTGAACCGCATAAATTTTTCAAAAGAGACCAGACAGATATTTATGGAGAAGTTCCAATTAATTTTTCAACTGCAGCTTTAGGAGGAGAAATTGAAATTCCAACATTAAAAGAAAAAGGAAAATTAAAGATTCCTGCAGGAACCCAGACTGGAACTATTTTTAGATTAAAAGGAAAAGGAATTAAAGACATTGAAAGAGGCGGTTTTGGAGATGAATACATTAAAGTAATTGTAAGAACTCCTGAAAAGCTTTCAAGAAAACAAAAAGAATTGTTTGAAGAAATAAAACAAGAAGAAAAAGAAGACAATGGTTTTTTCAAAAAATTCAAAAAAGTGTTTAAATAGCTTTAAAAAAACTAAAACACAAACATAAATAGAATAAAGTTCTTTTGTATTAGCTATGGTTTCAAAAAAAATCAGGCAAGAATTTAAGATTAGTTTTATTTTATTAGGATTAATTGTATTATTCAGCTATTTATTATTAATAAAAGAAAGTCCTTTTTTTGATTCAATTCATTCAAGAATTTATTTTATTTTAATGATTACTTCAATGACTGTTTTTGCTTCTTTAACAGAAAATTATGTTAAATGGAATAAAAAAAGCCCTGAAAAATTAAAGCAGAGGTTTAAGCAGATTACATTTATTTTAGGAATTCCTTTTGTTTTTTTGGTTTTAACTGGATGGGGTTATACTTTTTTTTTAATTATTATAATGAGTGTTCCTTTAGGGCTTTCTTTAGTTGAAGAAATACCAATATTTCATTATATTAAATTCACAAAGAAAAAAATTTTATTGACTGCATTAATTTTTAGTGTACTTTATTTTATTACAGAAACAATTTATTTAATTAGTTTATTTGAAAAAGAAACAGTTTATTTACTGCTTTTAAGCCATATGATTTCAAGCATTATTGCAAATTTTATTGTAAAAATACAGGAAATAAGAAAGTTTAATAAGAAGAAAAAACAATAATAAAAAAATAAAGTGAATTAAAATGAATACAAAAAGTAAATTATTATTGGTGTTGCTTGTAGCAGTAATTATGCTTTACTTTGTTTTTGTTGAACAGGTTTTCAACACAGTTTCTTTTGATGAAGGAATAAAAAGAATTAATGCAATGGATGAAAAATTTGTTAAAATAGGAATTGTTCCAACAGAACACCAGAAATTAGCTGAATATAATGCTGAATTAGTTGATTTTGAAACAGAATTAAATGAAAAAAGACAGAATGATTCAGTTAAAGCCTTAAGAGCTTTAATTAAAACAAGAAAAGAATTAATTTTAATGCAGTTAAATTTAGCTGAATTACAGCAGACAAGCAATTGTTTAGATCAAATTGACTTAATTGATTCAATCAGAACTTCAGCTTCTTCTGCAAGAGATTCAATTCAAAATTATATTTCAAATTATTCTTTGTTTGCTTCAAAAACAACTGAATTTAATGAAAATGCATTAGATACTACTTCTTCTGCAATAATTTCTTTCAGTGAATTAAAAGAACAAACAAAACAAAGATGTTAAAATCTTTTTTTTAAATACTTGTTTATATGAAAAAACTTATTTTTGAAGGAGCAGAAGCAAAAACTTTTTTAGTTGAGTTTAATGGAAAAAAAGCTGTTGAAAAAGAAAGAATCCCAAAAAAATACAGAGAAAAAAAATTAGATGAAAAAATAAGAAAAGAAAGAATAAAAGCTGAAGTAAATTTACTTCACAAAGCAAAAATAGCCGGAATAAGAACGCCAATAATTTACAGAATTGACTACAACAAAAATTCAATTTTAATGGAATGGCTTAACGCAAAAAAAATAAAAGAAAAAATTAATTCAATGGAAAAAAAAGAATTTATTGAAATCGGAAAACAAATTTCACTGCTTCATTTAAATTCAATTGTTCACGGAGACTTAACTTCAAATAATATTTTAATTAAAAAAAGAAAAATTTTTTTCATTGATTTTGGATTAGGATTTAATTCACATAAAATAGAAGATTTTGCAGTTGATTTATTAGGATTTAAGAAAACTTTTTTGTCTAGTTATCCTGAAAAAGAACAAAAATGGAACTGGATTGAACAAGGATACTTAAAAAGCAGTAAAGGAAAAGAAGTACTGAAAAGAATTGAGGAAGTTGAGAAAAGGAAAAGGTATTTGTAGCCCTTAAAAACCTATAAAAACCTAATGTTTCAGAAATAATATTACTAAGCATTAATTTAATGCTATTTTTTGAATTCATTTTACACACATATTAAATGACTTTATTAAAAGGGGTAGATTAATTTGGCAAAAATGCATGGAAGAAGCAAAGGAAAAAGCAAATCAAAAAGGCCGATAAAAAAAGACAATCCTGAATGGACTGGATTAAGTGCAAAAGAAATAAAAGAAAAAATAATTGAATTAACCCATAAAGGACATACTGCTTCAGAAATAGGAATAACTTTAAGAGATGTTTATGCAGTTCCATCAGTTAGATCAGCAACAAAACTAAAAATTCAGAAAATAATTGATGACACTGAAGGATTAAAACAAGACTTTCCAAGAGACCTGCTTAATTTAATCAGAAAATCAGTTAAAGAAAAAAAGCATATGAAAGAAAACAATCATGATAAAACAGCTAAAAGAGGATATCAATTAACTGTATCTAAAATTAGAAGACTAACAAAATATTATTCAAAAAAAGACAGAATTCCAGAAAAATGGAGATACACTGAAAAAGAAGCAGAATTAATGGTGAAATAATTGTGGATTATACTATGAAAATTTCATCAAAAAATTTTTCTAAAGAAACAAAAGGAAAAGACTTAAAAAAAAATGCTTGAACAAGGAGAAAAAATAATTCAGGAAATCAAATAGGGATAATTATGGCAAAAAAAGAAGAAAAAAAACAAAAAATAAAACCAAAAAGAACTGATTCAAGAAGAACAACTGATAAATGGAAGAAAAAAAAATGGTTTACTATTTTTGCACCAAAAATGTTTGACCAAAAAGAAATTGGAGAAACAGTTGCAGAAAAACCAGAAACACTTGAAAACAGAGTAATTAACTTAAATGCAAGAGAATTAACAGGAAATCCAAAAAAACAGCATGTAACTTTATATTTTAAAATATTTAATGTTCAGGGATTAAAAGCTTACACTAAATTAATAGGGCATGAAATAAACACTAATTTCATTAAAAGAATTATTAGAAGAAGAACAAGCAAAATGGAAACAAACCAGATAGTTAATTTAAAAGAAGGACAAAAAGCAAGAGTAAAAACAGTCGTAGTTTCATTTAGAAAACTTCCAAAAATAAAAGAAACAGCAATAAGAAAAATAATGCTTGAAAAAATTGCTTATGCTTCAAAAAAAAGAGACTTTGATGATTTTGTAAATGAAATGATTTTTGGAAACATTGCAATAAAAATCCAGAATGACGCAAAAAAAGTCGGCTTAATCAAAAGAGTTGAAGTCATCAAAACAAAGTTAATTGAAGGGAAATAAAAGTGTTAAGCTTTCCTGAAATAATTATAATAATACTAGTTTTTGCATTATTTTCTTTTACGTCATTAAGAAAAAAAAGTTTTGACAAAAAAGGAATAATAATTGGAATCTTAATTGGATTAATTACTATTTTTTTTGGGTTAATGACTTCAGTTGGCGGATTAACTGCTTTTTTGTTTATGACTTATTTTCTTATAATAGGAGAATTAAGCACTAAATATGGAGCAAAAAAAAGAAAAGAAAAACATGAAACAAGAACAACAGGAAACGTTTTAGGAAATTCTTTAGCTGCAGTGATTGCTTTAGGATTAAATTTTCCTTTAGGGTTTTTTGCTGTAATTTCAGCTGCTTTAGCTGATACAATGAGTTCAGAAATAGGCATGTTATCTAAAAAAAAACCTTTGCTTATAACTAATTTTCAGGAAGTTGAAACAGGAACAGACGGAGGAATAACCGTTTTAGGAAGTATTTCAGCTTTTATTGGAGCAGGATTAATTGCATTAATGTATTATGCATTATATTCAAGCGTGTTTTTTGCAGGAATAATTTTATTCGCAGGATTAATTGGAAGTTTTGCTGACAGCATTTTAGGGGCTTTATTTGAAAGAAAAGGAAAACTTTCAAACACTTTAGTTAATTTTATTGCAACTTCAATTGCAGTAATAATTTCAGTTATAATTGCAGGTTAAATTATTTTACTGCACTTAACTGATAAAATATAATTCCTTGATGTTCTTTTTTATAATTTTCAAGCCAATAAGTTCTTTGGCTTTCTTTTTTTGTCATTAATTTTGCTTTAATATTTTCAGGCTTAAATCCTACAGAAACCAGAGAGTCAAACACAGACGCAATTATATCAGAGTCTAATGCAATCAATAATTTTCCTCCTGATTTAAGTTTTTTGTAAGCTCTTTCTGTAACTTTTTTTGTGTATTCCCTGTAATTTCCTTTTTGAGATTTATTTACTCCCTTAAATTTTGAGCCATAATAACCTAAAGCCATTTCAGAAGAAATTAAATCAACTGAATTATCCTTTAATTTACCTAAACCTCCTTTAAATCCTGCTTTAATTTGATTCATATTTTTTGGTTTTATTTGCATATAAAGCCCTAAATGCAAGGCATCAATTCCAATAAACTTAAAATTTGGAAACTTTTTAGCATAAGCAAAAGTTTTTTGTGCAGGAAAATGATTTATTTTAATGGTTCCTACTTTGGTTTTTCCTGAACCTACATTTCCTAAATGAACTATAACTCTTTTTTTTCTTGGTTTAGCCATTTTTTTTATTGCATTTAATCTGCTTTCAGAAACATCAGTTTTTTTTCTTTTAGCAAGCATTGCAGAAGAAAGTTTTCTTGGTTTTGGCTTCATAAAAAAAACACGGAATAGAAGTATTTAATTATTTTGCATATAACTGGAAATTAGAATTAGATGCCTTAAGTGAAGAAACAAAACCAGAACCAAAAGAATAACCCATTTTAGAAAACAAAGAAAATAAATCAGATTGTTCTTTTTTAAAATACTTTAATGAAGGTTTTCCTTTAATGCCTGCTAATTCAGCTGTTTTTTTTATTGCAAAACTTTTACTTCCAGTAAAATCAATTAAACCTATTTCTTTTGCTTTTCTTCCTGAAAGAATTCTTCCATCAGCTATTTGATTAAATTTTTCTTCCTGCATTTTTTCTTTTCTGAAATCTAAAATATCTTTTTTGAAGTTTACTGCTACTTCAGAAATTAATTCATTTAAAATTTCTTTTTCTTTTTCATTTAATTCTTTAAATGGAGAACCAATATCTTTGAATTCTCCTTCTTTTAAAACAGTAACTTTAATTCCCAGTTTTTCTAATAAACCAGTAACATTAGCTGAAACACTTATTACCCCAATACTTCCTGTTATAGAATCTTCATCTGCAATAATTAAATCTGAAGATGCTGCAATATAATAAGCTCCTGACGCACCTATTTCTCCAATATATGCAGTAATTGGTTTTTCTGTTTCTCTTACAGCATAAACTATTTCTTTTGTTGCAACAACACTTCCTCCTCCGGAATCAATATCTAAAAAAATTGCTTTAATTAATGGATTTGAATCAGCTTGCTTTATTTTTTCTGCGATTTCAGTTGAACTCATAGAAGAAGAAAAACTATCTCCAGAAGAAGAGATTTCTCCTTTAATTGGAATTACTGCTATTTCTTCATTTAATCCAGAAAACAAAGCAGAAAAACTTAAAGCTAATAACACTAAAAAAATTAATCCTAAAATTACTGCAATAAAAATTTTATTCATAAAACAATTAACACATGTTAAAAATAAAAAAGGATTGAGTTAAGAAAACTATTTAAACAAAAAACAGTAATAAATATTAAATAACCAAACACACTTAATAAAAAAAAGGCGAAGAAATGAGTTATTCTTTTTTAATTGAAATAATTTTAATTTTAATTCCATTATATGTTGCTAATTCTTCTGCAATGCTTTTTGCAGGAAAAACACAAATGGATTTTAACTTGAATTTTTTTGATGAAAAACCTTTGTTTGGAAAAGGAAAATCAATTAAAGGAACTTTTTTTGGAGTTATTTCAGGAATAATTTCAGTTTTAATTTTAGATTTTTATTTTCAAGGAAATGTTCCAATAATTCCTCAGTATGTTTTTTATGGAATACTTCTTTCTTTTGGAGCAATAATGGGAGATGTGGCTGCAAGTTTTGTTAAAAGAAGATTTGACATTACAACAGGCAAGCCAATATTACTTTTAGACCAATTAGATTTTGTTGTCGGAGTAATATTATTTGGAAGCTTAATTTATTCTGTTTCAGCTGAAATGTTTTTGTTAATTTGTTTTATTACGTTAATTGCACATAAAGCAAGTAATTTTCTTGCATTTAAACTTAAAATAAAAAAGGTTCCGTGGTAAAATGCATAAATTCATTGAAGGAAACAAAAAAACACTTTTATTTTTAATTAAATTTACTTTAATTTTTTCTGTTTTGCATTTTTTAGTTTGGACTATTCCAACAACTTTTATTCAGAAATGGATTGCATTAATTCAGGCAAATGCATTTAATCTTCCGGTTGAAGGAAACTTAATGTTTATTGAAACCCAAAAAATATTAATTAATCCTTCTTGTACTGGATTAGTAAGTATTAGCATTATTGCTGCAATAATTTTTTCTTTAAGCAAACCAGAAATCAAACAAAAAATCAAGATTTTTTTGGCTGCATCAGCAATAATGTTTGTATTAAATTTAATCAGAATTTATTTTGTGTTATGGGTAGGAATTAATTATGGAGTTCATTTGATTTCAATTGTACATGAAATTTCATGGATGGCTACTGCATTATTTATTGTCATGTTATGGTATTACTTTACAAAAAAGATAGCTAAAGTAGAAGAATTCAACGAGTTACTTTGATTTAGTTTTTCTTGTTTTTACAAAAGAACCTACTGATTTGTTAAATTTATAACCCTGAATAGCAACAGTTTTTTGAGTTAAAATATATCCTCCTTTTTTTAAGACAGATTTAAGAGTTTTACTGTAATCAATTAAAGTTCTTGCATTAACTTCTTTTTCAAAAACATTATCAATAATCATTGACAAAAAATTAGTGTCTATTTTTGATAAAGGTTTATTTAATTTAAAAAAAGTATAACCTGTTATTTTTCCTTTATTATTAGTTGAAGCTAAAACACCAGTTTTTGCTTTTCCTTTTCGCATTAAAGCAGATAAGAATGCAATATCTCCTGCACTAGGCAATCCAGTAGAATAAATTCTTTTTTCAACTGGAAGATGTTGATGAATAAAAAAATGGGACTTGGGAAAATCTTTTAATTGAATTAATGCTTGTTTTTTGTTTCCAGTTGATTTAACTTGTTTTAGTTTTTTTCTTTTTTGTTTTGCCCAAACTAATTCTCTTTTAGTTAATCCTTTAGTTGACTCTAATTGTTTTTTTACTGAAAGTCTTTTTCTTGGCTTTATTACAGGTCTTTTTTTGGGTTTCATTAAACAAATAGTGTTTTTTGTAATTAAAAAAGATTACTTTGATTTAGTTAACAAGTATTTTGCTATTTCTCCAAAAGCAGGTCTTGTAATAAAAACACCAATTAATACTCCTGAAATAGTAGTTATTGCAAAACCTACAAGTTTTCCTAAACCAAAACCAAATAAAATTATTGGAGCCATTGTAACCAAAGAAGTGGCAGCAGCAGCAAAAATAATGAAAAAAGCTCTTTTAACCCTGTTAACAAAAGAGGTTTCATAATCTGCTTCTTTTCTTAATAATTCATCTGAAATAATAATCTGATGGTCAACTCCAGTTCCAACTGCAGCAACAATTCCTGCAAGAGATGCTAAATCTAAATTCCATTTAATAAAAGAAGCAAAACCTAAAATTAAAACTACTTCAGAAAAAATAGTAAACCCAATAGGAATAATTAATCTTGGTTCTTTGTATCGGATAAATAAAACTAACATAACTACAATCAAAGAAATTATTCCCATTAAAGCAACAACAAACAAAAATTCTTCTCCTAAATTAGGAGAAATTGTTTCTTTTCCAATTGATTCTACACCAATAGGAAGAGAACCTGATTCAAGCAAAATAGCTAAATTTGAAAGTTTAGTTAATGCATCTTGTTCATCTGAACCAAAACCTCTGATAACTAATTCAGAATATCTTTTTGCATCTTTTACATCTTCAATATAAGGATTCATGTTTGTTATGTCTTCACTTAAAGAAATAACTTCTCTTACGCCGACAGCATTCCAAATCCAAGGAATATTTTTTTCTTGTTCCAGTTCAGTTACTTTAAATCCAAAAGCATTTAAGTCAAGCAAAAATTGTTCAGAAAAAGTATTTGAAGGAATAATTACATTTTCAAAAGTCTTAGAATAATTCATTAATTCATTTTTATCTGAATCAGATAAATTTGAATCAGTTAAAATTAATGGAGTCTGTGCATTTAAAAGTAATTCATCTATGTCTGTTCCTTGAGGAATATTTTCAGTTAAATTTCCAGTCAATAATAAATCTTTGTTTTTTGAATGCATTAAAGAAGGCATTAAAATTACTGCTGAAGGACGGTCAATGAAAAAATAAGTTTTTTCACAATCATAAGTTTTTCCTTGAGAAGCATCAAAACCAGAAATAGTGCATTGATGAAAAGTCATTTCAGTAAATCTTTGTCCTGCTTCTTCACTTAACAAAAAAGGCAAACGCCATTCAAAAGACTCTCCTTGTTTAATTATTCCATAACCTTTAGATGTATCCTTAAAAATATGCAAAATATCTGAACCAGAAAAAATTGTTTTTCCATTTAATGTTGCTTCAAATCTTCCTTGTTTTTTTAATAATAATTCAATTCTTTCAACTTGTTCAGGAGAAGTTTCAGCTACTTGAGCAATAATAAATTCATTACCCCAAGCAGTAACTTTAGTATCCTTTAAGCCGGTCCAGTCTAATCTATGAGAAATAATTGAAGTAACTTGAGCGATTTCAGCTGAATTTTCTAAAGGTTTTGCTAAGTGAATCTGAAATTGTGTTCCTCCATTAAAGTCAATGCCATATTTTAAGCCGTTAAATGAAAGTGAAAGTAATGCTAAAAATAAAAATACAACCAATAAAACTACTTTCCAGTTTCTAAATAAGTCTCTCATGCTTTTCGCTTCCTTTCAACATACCATAATAATATTGGAGCATTCATCATCCATGTAACAATTAAGTCTCCAATTAAACCAAATAAAATTACTGCAGCAATATTAAACATTACTTCAATCTGATAAAAATAAGACATAATTAACATTACACAAACAGCAGCAATAGTAGTAAAAGTCATAGTTAATCCTGTTTTCATTGAATCAATTGCTCTTTCTCTTGGAGTTTTATCTTTTCTTTTAAGTAAACGGGTTGTAAGAAGAATGTCTGTGTCAACACTATAACCAACTAATAAAAGCAAAGCAGGAATAGAATTTAATCCTAAAGCAATTCCTGTTAAAGACATTAAAGCTAAAGCAGTCAATACATCAAAAAATCCTGCAAAAATAACTGCAATTGAAGGAACAAATTCACGGAAAAAGAAAAAGATAACAATAATTATTCCAATAAAAGCAATAATACTGACAAACAATGCATTATCCCAAAAAGTTTTTCCTAAAACAGGAGGAACTTCTTTAGTAGAAAAAAAGAAATCTGAATTCAAAGAAAAATTAATTGCAGTAATAGATTTAATTTTTTCAATAAAATCATCTTTTGCTTTGGAATAAACTACATCTGCTTTTTCAATTAAATCCTTTCCTTTTAATTCTTCATCTTTTATTTCAGAAAATTTAGAAGACAATGAAATTGAATTTAATGCATGAATTTCAGATTGAGAAGGATTAGAATCAAATAAGTCTTTAGCTAAATCTAATTCTTTTTTTGCTTTAATTAAAGTATTTTCTCCTGCAAATTGAATATTAACTCCTTTGCTTGTAGGAGAGGAAATTGAATTAACAGTTAAATCAATGAATTCAAATTCTTCTTCAAGCAATAATTTTAATTCAGCTGAATCAACAGCAACATTAGAACGAATAATAATTTGTGTTCCGCCTTTTAAGTCAATTCCCTGTTTTACTCCAGGAGAAACTCCAACAATAAACGCAAAAAGTAATGTAAGTATAAAAGGCACAATTAAATACAATTTATAATTACCAGAGAATAATTTCATTAAAACACCAATAAGAAATAAAATTAGTAAAAGAAAAGAATAAAAACAAATTCATAAGCAAAAGGGTTTGGTTAAAAAATGCACTTAATGCAAATTAATAAAAGACAGAAAAAAAAGTGAAAAAAATGAAGAAAATGAAGATGCCTAAACCAAAATTCCTTGACGCGGAGAATTTATTTGAAAATGCAATGGGTTATGCAAGAAAAGAATCAAATAAAATTTCAGGAATAAGAAACAAAAAAAGATTAATTTATTCAAAAGAAAAAGCAAAAATAAATTTAATGGGAGAATATATTACAAACAAATTAGAAGTCTACATAACTTCTTTTCCGGTTATATCTCAATTAAACCAATTCCAAAAAGAAGCTTTAAGTGCTTTAATTGAAATAAAAGAATTCAAAAAAGAATTGGGTTATTTATACAAACTTAACACTGTAATGAAAAACCTGAAAAAAAAGAATTTATCTTCAATGAGAAAAAGCGACAACCCTGAAAAAACAAGAAAAGTCTTTTATGGAAGAATGATGTCTTTGAAAAAAGATGTTGTAAGAAGTGTTGAAAAATTAAATGAAACAGGAAGAAAATTAAGGGAAATTCCTGAAATAAAAATAATTCCTTCAATTATTGTCGCTGGTTTTCCTAATTCAGGCAAAACAACTCTTTTGGAAAGAATTACAGGAAGCAAACCTGAAATTGCAGCATATCCTTTTACAACAAAAAAAATCGAATTAGGTTATTTTACTGACAAATACAAAGAAATGCAGGTAATTGACACGCCTGGATTATTAGACAGAAAAGAAGAAGAAAGAAATTTAATTGAAAAAAAAGCAATTAATGCATTAAAAAATTTAGAAGGAATAATTTTATTTGTAGTTGATTTAAGCGAAGCAAGTTATTCTTTGGAAGAACAGAAAAATTTACTTGAAGAAATAAAAAGATTAGGAAAAAAAATTGTTGTTGCATTAAATAAAAAAGATCTTGCATCAGAAGAACAGGCAGAAAACGGAGAAAAAATATTTTCTGAATTTGAATTAATTATTACAGAAAAAGAAGACAAAAACTTAAAAGAAAAAGTAATTGAAAAAATGACTTAGTTTTTTACTTAAAAAAACACTTGAAATAAAAGTAATTAAATTAATGGCAAGTTATTTTCTGTTTATTATTCCTATTACAGTCAAAGCAATCAATAAAACAAAGAAAAAGTTTGTTTCAGGCAAAGCAACAGATTTTTTGTCTGCTAAAACCGTGAAATTTGCAAAAGAAGTCAGAACATTTCCTGTTGGATTTGAAGTTCCTGAAAAAAATTCTTCTGCATAAATTCTTACATTATAGTCTCCTGCACCAATATTATTAGAAGAAAAATCCTGATGAACTGAAAAATCTGCTTTAGAATAAGGCGCAATATTTATTACTCTGCTTGGAGCAGGATTTGGAAGGAAATCATCATTGTAAAACAAAACATTAATGTCAACTTCATTTGATGAGTTGTTTCTTAAAGTTAAATTTACATCTAATGCTTCATCTCCATAAATTACTTCAGGAGTAATGCTTAAACCTGAAACTGAAAGAGTGTTTAATGGTTTTTTTACTGTTAAAGTACTGCTTGAAATTTTAACTTCAGGATTAACTCCGTCACTTATATTTACATCAAAAGTATAATCTCCTAAAGATAAGCCTGTTAAATCATAATATTTATTTGTTGTAGTATCTGTTCCACTTGTAGGGCCATTCCATTCAATATCATAACTTAAAGAATCTCCTTCAGCATCAAATGCATCCCATTCAACTCTGTAAGAATACCCGTAAACAAAAGAAGGAGAAGACGGTTTAATGAAATTTCCGTTTGGAGGCGTGTTAGATGACAGGCAATGGATTGTAACTGGAGTGCTTTGTACTCCTCCTCCGCCTGTAACTGAAAATCTTAATTGATAATCTCCTGCTGTATTGCATTGAACAAAAATTGTTGCATAACCATAAGCAACAGAATTAACATCAACAGCAATTAAACTTGAATAAACAGTGTTTAAATCATTGTTTCCCGGATCAAATAAAGGATCTTTTATTCTGATAAAAGAACCAATTCTTTGGTCATGCTCAAAAGTTGCATTAGTAGTGCAGTATCCTGGCCCAAAAGGATCAGTAGAAGTTATAGTTATTGAAAATTCAAATTCACTTCCCTGAGCTAAAGTATAATCATCAGCAGGAGCATTAATCTGTAAAGCCGATATATCTAAACATTCAGGATAAGCAAAAACTGTTGAAACAGACACAATCAAAAAAAACAAAAATAAAACTAATTTCTTCATTTTATAAGAAAGGATTATTTAATTTTTAATTGTTTGGTTTTTGGTTTTACAGGAAATTGACTTTAAATTAATTTCCCTTCAAATGTAATTCATAAGCTAAACTATTTTTAGGAGTGTTTTACATGAAAAAAAAAGAAACAGACACAAGTTATCTATCTGAATTAATGGATGCATTAGCTCATGACACTTCTGTTCCAAGAAACATCAGAAAAGTCGTAGAAGAAGCAAAAATTAAAATAGAAAAAACAGAAGAATTAGGCGTAAATGTCAGTTCTGCAATTTATATGCTGGACGACATAAGCAAAGATATTAATATGCCTCAGCACGCAAGAACAGAAATCTGGACAATAATAAGTGAATTAGAAAACTTAAAAGAAAAAACAAAGTAATTAGATGCCTGAAAAAAAAGAAATAATTGATTTTGTATCAGAAAAAAACGCAGTAATAGAATATTCTGCGGTTAACTTAATTATAGAACAAGAAATTAACTACAAAACAATTATTGAAGAAATACTGAAAAAAGACGTTTTTGTAATAACAAAAAAAATAATTGAAGAAAAAATTGTTTTAGAGTCAACTAAACTTCCACAGGAAAAAAAAGAAGAAATTAAAGTAAAAAATTTTTCTCCTAAAGCAGAAGAAATAGAAAGCAATTACAGAATTTTAGAAGAATTAAATGTAACTAATCAGTCTTGTTCTGAAGGAAAAATAAAAGATTTTGTTGAATTCTTCAGAGATAAATTTTTTTCAATAGAAAAAATGCTTAAAGAAAGAGGAATGCAGAATAAACCTTTAAGCAAACTAAAAACTGTTTCAAAAAACAACGAAGTTGAATTAATTGTAATGGTGGCTGAAAAATGGAAAACCAAAAACGGGCATATTGCATTTAAATTAGAAGACTTAGAAGGAGACTGCATTGGAATAATCCTTAAAGATGACATAAAATTAATGAAAGAAAGCGAAAGAATTCTTTTAGATAATGTAATTGGATTAAAAGCAGTAAAAGGAAATGAATCAATGGTAATAATCAAAGAAGTAATTTTTCCTGAACTGCCTGTAAGAGGATTTAAAGGAAGCGAAAGAGATGTGTTTATAGCATGTATTTCAGATTTGCATGTTGGAAGCAAATTGTTTTTAGAGGATTCATTTCAAAAATTTGTTTCATGGCTTAAAGGAAACACTGAAAATGAAAAAGAAAAAGAAATAATAAACAAAATTAAATATTTATGTATTTTAGGAGATAATGTTGATGGAATTGGAGTTTATCCATCTCAATTCAAAGAATTAAGCATTAAAGACATAAGAAAGCAGTATGAAAAATTTGTTGAATTAGTAAAACAAATACCTGATTATATTGAAGTATTTATTATTCCAGGACAGCATGATGCAGTAAGATATGCTGACCCTCAGCCTGCTATTCCAAAAGAATTTGTAAAAGAATTATATGACAAAAAAAACTTTCATTTTTTAAGTTCTCCTGGATGGGCTGAAATAGAAGGATTAAAAGTATTGTTTTATCATGGTCCTGCATTGCACGACTTATATTCAAGTGTAAGTTTTTTAAGTTATAGTAATCAAGCTAAAGCAATAGAAGAATTAATTAAAAAAAGAGATTTAATGCCTGTTTATGGGTTAAAAAGACCTTATATTCCTGAAAAAAATAATTATATGGTAATCAAAGAAATTCCTGATATTTATTTAGGCGGAGACTTGCATAATAATTCTTTTGCAATGTATAGAGGAACAAGAATAATTAGTTGCGGAACTTTTCAGGCAAGAACTGATTTCCAAGTTCAGCAAGGACATATTCCTACTCCTGGAATTGCAATAATGGTTGAATTAAAAACAGGAAAAATATTTGAAAAAGATTTCTATAAAGAAGAAAAAATAACTGAAAAAGAAAGTGAATAAAAATGAAAGAACTAAAAGCAATCCCTGAAATACAAAATTACTTTGAATTGCTTACTGAAAAAGTAAAAGAAAGATATGAACTTGCAAGAAAAGCAAGAGAAAAAGGATTAGATTTAAGTGATAAAGTTGAATGTGTTCCAGTGTTAGATTTAGCTGAAAGAGCAGAAAGCATTATAGGCCCAAAAGGAGTAGCTAAAAGATACAGAGAATTAGTTGAAGAACTAAAAGGAGACAGACTAAAAATAATATTTAAAATATGCAAAGAAATAATTGAACAAAAATGGTGCGAAATTCCAGATGAAGCAAAAAGAGTTGAACAGGCAATAAAAACCTGTTTAGTAATTGAAACCGAAGGAGTTGTTGTCGCACCATTAGATGGAGTTCCTAAAGTTGAAATAAACAAAAATCCTGATGGAACAAAATATATTGACATTTATTTTGCAGGACCGATTAGAGCAGCAGGAGGTTCTTCTACTGTATTGCCTTTAATTTTAGGAGATTATGCAAGAAAATTGCTTGAATTAGACAGATATAATCCAACAAAAGAAGAAGTTGAAAGATATGTTGAAGAAATAATGATTTATCAAACAGAAATTTTTTCAAGACAATACACTATAACAGAAGATGAAATAAGAACTATTGTAAGGGGATGTCCAGTTTGTATTAATGGAGTGCCGACAGAAGAAAAAGAAGTTTCAGTTCACAGAGACATAGAAAGAATTCCTTCCAACAGAATCAGAGGAGGAATGGGTTTAGTTATAACTGAAGGAGTTGCATTAAAAGCAATGAAAATAATGGACTGGGCAAAAAAACTGGAATTAGACTGGAGTTGGCTGGAAAAAATAATTAAAGTAAAAAAAAGTTCTGAAACAAAAACAGAAATAAAACCAAACTATAAGTATTTAGACAGATTAGCTGCAGGAAGGCCTTTGCTTGCTTATCCAATGAAATACGGCGGATTTAGGTTAAGATATGGAAGAGGAAGAAACACTGGAATAATGGCTAAAGGGATTAATCCTGCAACAATGGTTGTATTAGATGAATTTATTGCAGTAGGCACACATATAAGGATTGAACGGCCAGGAAAAGCCGCACAATTGTTTCCTTGTGAGACAATTGAAGGACCAATAGTTAAACTAAAAAATGGAGATGTAATTAAACCTAATTCAGTTGAACAAGCAAAAAAAATAAAACCTCAAATAGAAAAAATTTTGTTTTTAGGAGATATTTTAGTAACTGTGGGTGATTTTAGAAAAACTTCTCACCCATTAATTCCAAGTTCTTTTGTTGAAGAATGGTTTGAATTAGAATTAAATAAAGCTTTAAAAGAAAAAAAAATTGAAGGAATAAAAGAAAATGAAATTTCAGACATAAATAAAATTGACTGCTTTATGGCTGTTGAATTAAGTATGCAGTTAGATGTTCCATTGCATCCAAAATATTTGCATTATTACACTGCATTAAACACAGAAGAAATAATTAAATTAATGAAACAGGCAAGAAAAGCAGAAAAAGTATTTGAAAAAGATAAAATTATTGGCGCGAAATTTGAGTTAACAAATGAAACAAAAGAATTAATGGAAAAAATTGGTTTGCCTCATTTAATTAAAAACAACAAAATAATAATAGAAAATTCTGCTTATCCTTTGCTTAAAACTTTAGGTGCATTGAGTCCAAAAGAATTAATTGAAGAAGAACTAAAAGAAAAAAATGTTTTGGATTTATTAACAGAATTTTCAGGAATAAAAATAAAAGATAAAGGCGCTTCATTTGTTGGAGCAAGAATGGGAAGACCAGAACAAGCTAAAGAAAGAGAAATGAAAGGAAACCCGCATGGATTATTTCCAATAGGAAATTACGGAAGCAATACCAGAAGCATAAATAAAGCAATAACTGCATTAAATGCTGCAAACAAAAAATTAAAGACTGACTTAGCTTTATTTCGTTGTCCTAAATGCACCAGAATAATTCCTTTTTCCAGCTGCAATAAATGCAATATGCATACTTTAAGAGTAAGCAAATGCATTAAATGTTCCTGGATAGGAAAAGAAAATGAAATTCAATGCAAGCAATGCAAAGGAAAAATGATTAAATCAGAAGAAAGAGAAATTAATTTAGAAGAAACAGTGAATTCAGGATTAAAAAAATTAAATGTCAGAATGCCTGAATTAGTTAAAGGAGTAAAAGGATTAATTTCAGACTTGAAAGAGCCGGAACCAATAGAAAAAGCAATTTTAAGAGCAAAACATAATGTCCATATTTTCAGAGATGCAACATCAAGATTTGAATTGCTTAATGCACCAATAACTCATTTTACTCCAAAAGAACTTAATTTAAGCATTGAAAAAGTAAAAGAATTAGGTTATGCAAAAGACATTTATGGGAAAGAAATTACTTCAGAAAAACAAACAATAGAAATTTTCCCGCAAGACATAATAGTAAATGAAAATGCAGGGACCTGGCTGTTGAAAGTTACTGCGTTTATTGATGAATTACTGGAAAAATTTTATGGATTAAAAGCATTTTATAATGTTAAAACAAAAGAAGAATTAATTGGAGAAATAGTTATTGGTTTAGCTCCTCACACTTCAGCTGCAATTGTAGGGAGAATTTTAGGTTACAGCAAAGCAAGAGTTGGGTGGAGCCATCCTTATTTTGTTGCATGTAAGAGAAGAAACTGCGACGGAGATCAGGATTCAATTGTATTGTTAATGGATGCATTACTTAATTTTTCTGAACATTATCTGCCTAGTTCAAGAGGCGGAAGAATGGATGCTCCATTAGTTTTTACTACAATATTAAACCCTTCTGAAATAGACAACGAAGTGTATGAAATGGAAACAGTTTCAAAGTATCCTTTGGAATTTTATTATAAAACATTAGATTATTCTGAATCAAATTTAGATATTGTTCCTATAACAAAAAATAAATTAGGAAAAACAGGACAATATTCAGGTTTAATGTTTACTCATGACACAGAACAATTTGATGAAGGACCAAAACAATCAATGTATGTTCAATTAAAAACCATGGAAGACAAAATAAGAAGACAAGCAAAATTACAGCATAAAATTAAAGCAGTAGAAGAAAAAGATGCATTAGAAAGAGTTATTGTGTCTCATTTTGTTCCTGACATAATTGGAAATACAAGAGCTTTTTCTAAACAGAATTTTCGTTGTACTTCCTGTGGTTCAAAATACCGAAGAGTTCCATTAACAGGAAACTGCAAAAAATGCAAAGGAAAATTAATTCTTACAATATCTGAAGGTTCAGTTAAAAAATATCTTAATATAGCAAAAAATATGATTAATGAATATGAATTAAGTGATTACTTAAAGCAGAGAATTGAGTTAGCAGAAAAAGAAATTAATTCTGTATTCAAAAATGATAAAGTTCAGCAGAAATCTTTGTATGAATATTTGTAAATTAAATTACTCCGTAATTCCACAATACAACTAAAATTAAAATTATTAATAAAACAAAAATCTGGAAACGAGTGTTATTCATAAAATTTTCAATTAGGTTCCTTGTTGTGTTTTCTGCAACAAAATTTGTTGTATCAGAAATAATTGAAGTAGTATATTTTACCCAAGCATCAGGAGACTGCAGTTCATTTAATGTTTCATAAGTAATTTCCCAGAAACCTAATTCTCTTTCAGGAATTTCTTCTTCTGAAATAACCTGCCCGTCTGTTCCAGAAACCTTAAACTGGAAGGTTTGTTCTCCAACTGCAAAATCAATTACCCAGACTGGAAACAAAACTTTTTTCATTGAATGAATTATTACATTATCTTTTGCTGTCTTTAAGTTTGCTGCAACTTTAATTTGAATAATCTGTTCTACTTTTTCAGTTAACTCAAATTTTAATTCAGTAAAAGGAATATTAGATGGAATTTCTTTTATTTCATCAGTTAATTCACTTTCTTCTGGAACAGAAACTTCCTCTAATTCAGATGTCATTCCATTTAAGGCTGTTTTTCCATTTACTGTTTCAGAAACTTTTCCTTCTTCTTCAAAAAATCCTTCAAAAGAAAAAAAATAAAAAGGCACAAAAACTAATTTTACTTCAATTACTTCAAAGTTTTCCCAGTTTTTTTGCTGAATTGTATCTTTAATAAAATCTGTTGTTTCTTGTAAAGAAAAAGATAAAGGAAAGGATTTTTCTTTTAATTTCATATAAAAGAACTATTCTTTTCTTTTAATAATTTTAACTTTTGACGGAGTAACTAAAATTCTTTCAGTTGAAATTCTTGCAATGTCCCCGTTAATTTCGTCTACAACGCCTTTAATGCTCTTAACCATTTCCCTTAATTTAATTGCATTTCTTTTTGACATGTCTCCAATATTCAACAAAAGAATGTTTCCTTTTCTTAATTCATCTATTGCCATAGTTGTATCTTCATCGTTTAATAAAGAAACTGGTTTAACATAAGCATCTGCATCTTCAACCATTGTTTCTTCTTCTACATCAAGATTGTTTAAAAATTCCTCAATGTCTACATTGTCCT